>LUJS01000015.1 GCA_001689495.1 Bacteroidales bacterium M8
AAAGATATGGCAAGACCAAAGAAAAGAGAGCCACAGACCGAACTCGAGAAACTTCAGGCAGAGAACCTCCGTCTGAGGGCAGAGAACGCGCTGCTAAAAAAAGTAAAGGCCTTAGTCGAGGAACAGGAAGCCAGAGCACGGCTCAGTGGGCAAAAGCCATCGACGAACTAAGGTCGGAATATCCTCTTGACTTGCTTCTAAAGTTAAGAAAGATGGCTCGTTCCGTGTTCTACTATCATCTGAAGCGCTTAAAAGCCAAAGACAAGTATGCAACTGAGAAAGAAATTATTAAATCAATTTTTCATGAGCATAAAGGCCGTTATGGCTATCGCCGTGTTACTTCTGAAATGCGCAACCGAAATCATATTCTGAATCACAAGACAGTTCAACAGCTGATGGTACAGATGGGCCTTAAAAGTCAAATCCGAAAAGTGCGCTACCGCTCATATAAAGGAGAAGTCGGACGCATTGCGCCAAACATTATCAACCGAGACTTTGGCGCATCAGCTCCAAATCGCAAATGGGCCACCGATGTAACCCAAATAAACATTGGGTCTGAAAAGATATATCTGTCGCCTATTCTTGATATGTTCAACGGAGAGATAATCTCCTATAACATCTCCATAGCTCCAAATCTTGAACAGGTGTATGATATGCTTGACAAGGCTTTTGCACGTTTTGATTGTCTTGACGGTCTTATACTGCATTCCGATCAAGGTTGGCAGTATCAGCATTACGGCTATCGCAAAAGACTTGAGGAACATAGCATCATACAAAGTATGTCCCGCAAAGGAAACTGTCTTGACAACGCAATGGCCGAGAACTTTTTCGGCATCATGAAGTCCGAACTTCTGTATGCCGAGAAATTTTAATCGTCCGAAGCCTTCATGAAGGCTTTAGAGGAATATATCGATTACTATAACAATAAACGAATAAAATCCCGGTTAAAAGGAAAGAGTCCGGTACAATACCGAACTCTTTCTCAAATCGGATAGTTAATAACCCGTCTAACTTTTTGGGGTCACTTCATTTTGACACAGCCTCACTGTTTGTTCAAAGTGTGGTTATTTGTTCTTGAGGGCGAAATATTTCCACAACGGAGCGGCCATGAGGGCCTGCTTGAGCTCGTCGCGTATCAACATTCCATAGACCTCCTCCTCGTCGAGCAGTTCGACGCGAATATCCTCGGTCTTGTCGAGGTGCTGTTCGGATTGGCGGGTCACGCCGCGGGCTATGTAGCAGTACGACAGATTGTTCTGGCTACCGGGATTGGCCGATATGACCATTGATAGCTCCCACTCGCCACCGCCGAAACCTGTCTCCTCGAGCAGTTCGCGCTTGGCTCCGTCCAGCGGGTCTTCGCCATCCTCGACCACCCCTGCGCACAGTTCGGTGGCCACGATGCCGAGGCCGTGACGATATTGTCTAACCATCACGAACTTGCCTTCGGGCGTGAGGGCTATGACGTTGACCCACTTGGGGTACTCGAGCACATAGTATTCGGGATGCACCGTGCCGTTGGGCAGGCGCACCGTGTCGCGCCTCACCGTGAGCCACGGGCGGTTGAACAGATACTCGGTCCCCAGCACGTCCCAGCGCATGTCTTCGTCTGCGGCGCTCATATCTTCTTGGCTTTGACCGCGGCCTGTTCGATGGCGAGTCCGGCCTGATAGTTGGCTATGTAGGCGTCAAAGCCTTCGATCTCCTCGCGGGTCGGGGCTATCTCGGTGCCCTTGTCGCCGAGGAATATCACCTTGTCGAGATATTCGGGCAGCGTCAGGCCGTCGGGATTGTTGACCATGTAGCCCGCAAGCAGGGCTATGCCCCAAGCTCCACCCTCGCCGGCGGTCTCCATGACCGAGATGGGCGAGGAGAGGGCTGCGGCAAGCACTCGCTGGCCCACTCCGGGAGTCTTGAAGAAGCCTCCGTGGCCGGTGATGCGGTCCACCTTGACGTGCTCCTCGTTGAAGAGTACGTCGTTGCCTATCTTGAGCACCGCCACGGCGGCATAGAGGTTGGCGCGCATGAAGTTGGCGAGGCCGAAACGGTCTGAGGCCGAGCGCACGAACAGGGGGCGTCCCTCCTCGAGTCCGACGACAGGCTCGCCAGAGACGAAGTTGTAAGACACGAGCCCGCCGCAGTCGGCGTCGCCCTCGAGGGCCTTGTTGTAGAGGCGGCTGAATATCTCGCCGGTCTCCGCATCGGCCCCCATCAGCGTCAGGAACTCCCTGAACATCCCTATCCATGCGTTGAGGTCGGACGTGCAGTTGTTGCAGTGCACCATAGCCACGGGATGTCCGTCGGGCGTGGTGACTATGTCTATCATCTCGTAGGGCTTTGAGAGTTCCTTGTCGAGCACGATCATCGAGAACGACGATGTTCCGGCCGACACGTTGCCGGTGCGGGGCAGAACGGCGTTCGTGGCCACCATGCCCGTGCCTGCGTCACCCTCGGGGGGGCAGAACGGCACGCCGGGCCTGAGGTGTCCGGTCGGGTCGAGGCGCATGGCTCCCTCGGCGGTGAGCTCGCCGGCCTTCTCGCCCGCGTTGAGCACTTCGGGCAGTATGTCGGACAGCTTGTGGCGCAGGGGCGAGCCCTCGACCAGACGGTCGAACTCGTCGACCATCCTCTTGTGATACGTGCCGGTCTCGGGGTCTACGGGTATCATGCCCGAGGCGTCGCCTATGCCCAGCACCTTGCGGCCGGTGAGTTGCCAGTGCACGTATCCGGCCAGAGTGGTGATGAAGTCGATCTCCGATACATGCTCCTCTCCGTTGAGTATGGCCTGATAGAGATGCGAGATGCTCCAGCGCAGGGGGATGTTGTAGACAAACAGGTCGGAGAGCTTTTTGGCGGCCTGACCTGTGTTGGTGTTGCGCCATGTGCGGAACGGCGTGAGGATTCTGCCCTCCTTGTCGAAGGGAAGATAGCCGTGCATCATGGCCGACACGCCGATGGCGGCAAGGTTCTCAATGTCCGTGTCATAGAGGCGGCGCACATCGGCCTGCAGCGACTCGTAGCACTGGCGCATGCCGTGCCACACGTCGTCGGTGCTGTATGTCCAGAGGCCGTCGACCAGCTTGTTCTCCCACTCGTGGCTACCCTGTGCGATGGGCTTGCCCGAGGGGTCGGTGAGCACGGCCTTGATGCGGGTCGAGCCGAGCTCGATGCCGAGGATGGCTTTTCCGGATTCGATTGCGTTCTTGGCGTCCATTACGGATTATTTATTGAGCATGTAATAGACGTCGTTGATGCGGAGGTCGCGCTTGAAGCTCTGCATCGTGGTGTCCTTGTTGATGTGCACCATCTCGATGCCGGCCATCTCGGCGTAGTCCTCCCAGAAGGCTGCGTCAATCTCGAACGAGAAGCAGCTGTGGTGCGTGCCGCCGGCCGTGATCCATGCGCCAGCGCCTGTCTCGAAGTCGGGCATGGGTATCCAGAGTGCCGAGGCCACGGGGAGCTTGGGCATCTTCTTGGGCTCGATGCACTCGACGTCGTTGACGATGAGGCGGAATCTGTTGCCCATGTCGATGACGGTGGCCGTGACGCCTGCGCCGAGCTTGGAGGTGAACACCAGACGGGCTGTCTGGGCCTTGCGGATGCCGATGCCGAGGAAGTGTACCTCGAGGCGGGGCTTGGCCGACGCGATGAGGGGGCAGATCTCGAGCATGTGGGCCTGAAGGATGGCGCTGTTGGCTCCGTCGAAGTTAAGGGTATAGTCCTCGAGGAACGAGCAGCCCTTGCCCTGACTCATCACCCACAGCGAGCGATAGAGTGCGGCTGACTTCCAGTCGCCTTCGGCGCCGAATCCATAGCCCTCGGCCATGAGGCGCTGCGAGGCCAGACCGGGTATCTGGTCGAATCCCTCGAACTTCGGGTCGTTGATGTCGGCTGTGCCGAGGTCGTCGAAGTTCGTGGTGAAGCCCTTGGCGTTATAGTGTTTCAGGCAGGCGCGCAGTGCCAGCTCGGCACGGGCGGCGTTCATCACAGACTTGTGCTCGGGCGTGCCCTCGACGGTGATGGCGGGGTCATAGTCGTAGAGCGAGAGATACTCGTCATAGAGAGTCTTGACATCCTCGTCCTTGACGGCTTTATGGAACTCCATGAGGGTGCTGACGGGGCAGTAGTCCACGTGATAGCCGAACTGCATCTCGGCTGCCACCTTGTCGCCGTCGGTCACGGCCACGTTGTTCATCTGGTCGCCGAAACGGAGTATCACCATGTCCTGCGAGTCGGCCCAAGCGGCTGCCACGCGCTCCCAGACGGCGATCTTGTCCTGAGTTGCCTGATCCTTCCAGTAGCCGACCACGACCTTGCGGCGCACGCCCATGCGGGCGCAGATGTGGCCGAACTCGCGGTCGCCGTGGGCGCTCTGGTTCAGGTTCATGAAGTCCATGTCGATCTCGTCCCAAGGTATCTGGGCGTTATACTGGGTGTGCAGGTGCAGCAGCGGCTTGCGCAGTTCCTGCAGGCCGTGTATCCACATCTTGGCGGGCGAGAAGGTGTGCATCCAAGTGATGATGCCTGCGCAGCGGGCGTCGGTGTTGGCCGCGCGCATCACGTCGAGCACCTCTTTCGATGAGTTTGCGGTGCCCTTGTAGACTACCTTGATGGGGAGGCGGCCCGAGGCGTTGAGCCCTTCGACCATTTCCTTGCTGTGTGCGTCAACCTTGACCACTGCGTCGCCGCCATAGAGCAACTGGGCGCCTGTGACCCACCATATCTCGAGATTTTCAAATGCCATGTCTTTATTTTTTTATCGGGTTATTCTGATTATGCCTTATGTTATTTCTTTTGTCCGTAATATGCGTTGGGCCCGTGCTTGCGCGAGAAGTGCTTCTCGACCAGCAGCGGATTCATCGTCAGCGCCGGATTGGCCTGATAGGCTATGGACGCCATCTTGGCCACCTGCTCGAGCACTACGGCGTTGTGCACGGCCTCGTCGGGGGTCTTGCCCCAAGTGAATGGGCCGTGGTTCTTGACCAGCACGCCGGGCGTGTGCACGGGATTGATGTTCCTGTCGTTGAAGCAGTTCACTATCACGTTGCCGGTCTCCAGCTCATAGTCGCCCTCGACCTCGGCCTTTGTCATGTCGGGCGTGCAGGGCACGGCGTCGTGGAAGTAGTCGGCGTGTGTCGTGCCTATGTTGGGCAGGTCGATGCCGGCCTGAGCCCATGCCGTGGCGTATGTCGAGTGTGTGTGCACCACGCCGCCGGCCTCGGGGAATGCCTTGTAGATGGCGAGGTGGGTGGGAGTGTCTGACGAGGGGCGGAGGTCGCCTTCGACCACCTCGCCTGTCGCGAGCGAGACAACCACCATGTCGTCGGCCTTCATCACGTCATAGCTCACGCCCGAGGGCTTGATGACTACGAGGCCCTTCTCGCGGTCTATGCCCGAGACGTTGCCCCAAGTGAAGATGACCAGTCCGTGTTTGACAAGGTCCATGTTGGCCTTGTAGACTTTTGCTTTGAGTTCTTCAAGCATTGCGTTGAAAGTATTTTAATAGGGCCTATAGGTCTTACGGAACTTACAGGCCCTATCTTGGATTGATTTACCAGAAATAGATATAGAATGCCACCGTGATGCCGAGGATGATGATGGTGTGTATCACGTCCCATGCGCCCCAGCTTGCGCGGGTAGCGGCAATCTGCTCGGGTGTTGCCGTGCCGAACACGAGGCCCTGAATCTTCTCGGGCGAGGGTGCCTTGGTGAAGAGGGATACGACTATTGCCACGAGGAGGCAGAAGACGAGCATCCATCCGCAGAAGAAGAGCCAGTTCACGTCATAGAACAGATACTGGAACCAGTTCGAGCTGTCGCCGCCGGGCAGTATGTCGGCGTTGCTGTAATATATCTTGGCGCCCAGACGGCACAGACCGATGATGAGGCCCGAGATGAGGGCCCACATGCCACCCTGAGCCGTGGTGCGTTTCCAGCAGATGCCCATGAGGAAGGCTGCGGCGATGCCCGGAGCGAGCACGCTCTGCACGTCCTGAAGATAGAGGTAGAGCACGTCGCCGATAGAGCGCATGATGGGTATCCAGAGTATGCCCAGAATCACGATGACCACCGTGGCGGCCTGACCGATGCGCACGAGCTGCTTGGAGGGTGTCTGGGGTTTCCAGCGCTGATAGAAGTCGATGGTGAACAGGGCTGCCGACGAGTTGAACAGCGATGCCAGCGACGACATCAGGGCGGCGAGGATGCCGCAGACGATGAGGCCCTTGACGCCGGCGGGGAGCAGCTTGGCCACGAGGGTGGGGAAGGCGGCGTCGGTGTTGAGCGCTCCGCTGGCCATGACGGGCAGGAAGTTGCCTGTCTTCCAGTGCAGTGCATAGGCGATCATGCCGGGAATGAGGAAGAGGAAGACGGGGAGCAGCTTGAGGTAGGCGCCGAATATGGTGCCGCGGCGAGACTCCTTCTCGTCTTTGCCCGACAGCACGCGCTGCACGATGAACTGGTCGGTGCACCAGTACCAGAAGCCGATTACGGCCGAGCCGATGAGGGCGCCGAGCCATGGGAACTGGCCGTCGCGGTTGTCGCGAATCAGGTTGGTCATGGTGTCGCCATACTCGTTGACCTCGACTGCCGAGCAGATCTTCATCATCTCGCTCCAGCCGCCCAGCTCCTTGAGGCCGAGCACGAGGATGATGAGCGAGCCGAGCAGAAGGATGGGAGTCTGGAGGACAGAGGTGTAGAGCACCGATTTCATGCCGCCGAAGATGGTATAGAGAGCGGTGATGAGCACGAGGCCGATGGCGGCGATCCAGAAGAAGTCGATGCCCCACAGGGTGTCGATGCCGAACACCTGCTGGAACACCAGACCGCCGGCATAGACGGTCACGGCCACCTTGGTGAGCACGTATGAGATGAGCGAGATGAGCGAGAGTATGGTGCGCGAGGCCGAGTTGTAGCGGCGCTCGAGAAACTCGGGCATGGTGTAGACCATCGAGCGTGTGTAGAATGGCACGAACACCCAGCCCAGTATGAGAATCATCCAGCCCTGTATCTCCCAGTGGGCCATTGCCATGCCCGAGGCCGCGCCCGAGCCGGCGAGGCCGATGAGGTGTTCGGAGCCGATGTTAGAGGCGAAAATCGAGGCGCCGATGGCTATCCAAGTGGCATCCTTGCCGCCGAGGAAATAGTCGGCCGCATTGTTCTGTTTCTGTCGCATCACCCACCAGATTATTCCAATCAGGCAGACGAAGAACAGACCGATTACGATCCAGTCAAGTGTACTCATGGATTAAGATTTAGAATTGATTGCTGTTGATTATAATGTCTGTAGTTACTTCTTGTCGTTGGTGAACACGAATACGGTGTGGCTCTCGTAGGGTCTGTCGGGTGTGAGTGCCACCGAGGGCCATTCGGGCTTGTTGGGGGTGTCGGGATATTTCTGGGTCTCGAGGCAGAGGCCGGCGTGCTGGTTGTAGGTCACGCCCTTCTTGCCCTTGACCGTGCCGTCGAGGAAGTTGCCCGAATATACCTGAATGCCGGGCTCGTCTGTATATACGCTCAGGGTGATGCCGCTGGCGGGCGACGTGAGCACTGCCGCGGGCACGGTGATGTCGCCGTTGGTGTCGAGCACGTAGTTGTGGTCATATCCGTTGCCGTTCTTGATCTGCTCGTCGGCAAAGTCCTTGATGTTCTCGCCGACCGCGCGGGGCTGCCTGAAGTCCATCGGTGTCCCCTCGACGGCCAGAATCTCGCCGGTGGTCATGAATGTCGAGTCGACTGGCGTGTATCCCGAGGCGTTGACCGTGAGCAGATTGTCGGTGACGGGTGTCGAGGCATCGCCCGACAGGTTGAAATACGAGTGGTTGGTCATGTTGATCACCGTGGGCTTGTCGGTGGTGGCTGCATAGTCTATGGCCAGCGAGTTGTCGGGGCGCAGCGTGTATGTCACCGTCGCCTTGACGTTGCCGGGAAATCCGTTGTCGCCGTCGGGAGAGTCCATGGCCAGCGTCAGGGTCGAGTCTGTGGCCGATACGACTTCATATACCTTGTATTGCCACCCCTCGGGACCGCCGTGCAGGGTGTGGCCGAAGTTGTTGACGGGGAGCTGTATGGTGTCGCCGCCGACTGGGAGCCTGCCGTGGTCTATGCGGTTGGCATAGCGGCCTATGGCTGCGCCGAAGTCTGTCTGGTTGTTCTCGGGATAGTATGCCTGAATGCTGTCGAATCCGAGCACTACGTCGCGCAGGTTGCCGTCCGCGCCCGGTGCCATCAGCGACACGATGCGGCCGCCGAAGTTGGTCACGCACACCTCCATGCCGTTGTCGTTGGTCAGAGTATAGAGGTTGACGGTCTTGCCGTCGCGGGTATCGGCAAACGCCTCGGGGTCCAGACCGCTCTTGGTCAGTTCGGCCTTGCGGTTTCCGTCGCATGATGCTGTGGCGAGGATGAGCGCCGCCGCAGCCAATGGCATCAATCGTTTCATGGATGATTATAAAGGGGTAAATGATTTATAATGATAATGAATTTTCGGATATTCGGTTTAGGTCGGTCATGTTGATTTTCCCCTCCAAAATTACGCTTTATTAGCGAGAATACACAATCAAAATCCTATAATTAAGAGTTATTAACGCCAATTTTAACCATAATGTATGGTTTTGAAACGCAGCGGGCAAGCACTTGCCCGTGGCCGTAACATATACGGATGTGCCCCGGACTGTCTGCACGACGGGCCGGGGCACGGGGGTATGATGTAACTGTATGTCTGTCTCAGTCGTATGCGTGGATGGCGTGGCCGGACAGGCGTCGGCATCCCTGACCATTGGTGATGGGTTGGAGGGCGAGCTGGCCCATCGTCATGGCGTTCATCTTGTCGATGAACTTGTCCGTGGGGCCGGTGTCGCTGAATCGCTTGTTGGTCGGGACGAGCTGATAGATGAATGTCCATTTCTGTCCGTCCTTGATGAGGGTGAAGCGGGTCTTCAGGCGGTCCTTGCGGAAGTCCGACAGATAGACGGCGCTGTTGTTGTCGACGTTTATCTGATAGTTGACCGAGTTGGGACGCTCTTTCTTGAACGCATCTATGATGCGGCGGGCAAGTTTCTGGTCTGTGAACGTGAATATGCGCTTGCACTCATATATCTTGCGTGTCTTGGGGTCGCGTTTCTCCTGATAGATTACGTCGCGCACCTTGTCCGAGTCCTCGAGGCTGTCGAGGACCTTGACGAGCGATGTCTGGGCCAAGCACACGGACGGGACTATGGCGAGGAGGAGAATGAGTATGATGCGGTATATTTTCATTGTGATATGTTGTTTCAGAGTGATGAATTGATTATCTCGCGTATCTGCGGGCTCTCGGTCTCGATGGTGCGTGTCAGCATGGCGTCCACCTCTTCGTCATATCCGTCGATGCGGCTGTCCATGGCGGCGAGGTGCCGGTTGATGTCGGCCTCGACGCGCTGTATCTCGGGCACCACGATCGCGAGGTCGGTTATCTTCTCGCCGTCGCGCATGATATAGCTCCCCTCGTATGCCTGATACTCGGGGGCCACTCTGTCGGCGGGCCTTAGCCACACCCCGAGCGCGAAGAGTATGGCGGCCATTGCGGCTACGCTCAGCCACTGCAGGCGGCTCAGCGGCAGCATCCTCACGGGCGTGGCCGCCGGTGCGGGCTCGGCCTCGGGGGCCAGAGAGTCGTACCAGACAAACATCTCCTTCCATTTCTCGGCTCCGGGGGGCAGCTCGGCGTGGCCGAACCACTCGTATAGCTCGCGCTCCTCGGCCAGCGTGGTCTCGCCGTCGAGAAAACGTCTGATGTATTCGTTATAGTTGTTACTGTCTATCATAGATTGCGTTTCATGAAGAGTTCCTTGACATTCTGTCGTGCCCTCGACAGGGCGGTGCGGATGGCTCCGGGGGTCGAGCCCGTGATTTCGGCTATCTCGGCTATCTCCATCCCCTCGGTGTGTCGCATCCTCAGCAGCGACTGTTGCACCGATGGGAGCGTGGCCAGTATGGAGTCTATTTCGGCCGAGGCCTCCGAGGCGGTCATGGCCTCGTCGGGTGCGGGATAGAGTTCCTGCCGCTCCACGCCGTCGAGGCCGGTCACCACCGCCGACTCTCGCGTCAGGTCTATGGCCCTGTTGCGGGCTATCACCATGGCCAGCGCCTCGATGCTGGTATATGTGTCGAGCCTGTCGCGCATGGTCCACAGCCGCATCAGGGTGTCCTGCGCCACATCGTCGGCCATGTCTGGCGGGCAAATCCTTGCCGCCATGCCGACAATGCGTTCCCGCAGGGCGGGTGCCATAGCTGTAAACTCTTTCCGGTCCATTCTATCTATTAGACTGAATTATGCCCCGATCGTTACGCGGAAACGTAAGTTTTTTTCAACTTTTTTTGTCATTGAATTGTTATAAAATGTAAAATCATATTTTTCCGATTCTACAATCCGTTTCAACTTATTGAGTATGAAAAGTTCATCACGCTTCGCAGCCATCGCGTTCATGGCATGTCTGACTGCAGCTCCCCTCATGGCCCGCACTCCCGTGCGCCAGATAGCCCGTGATTCGGTCATGAATGACCACCGTATAATACTGATGGGCAACGAGTCCAAAGGCATCCCCGCTCCCGAGTCGCAGCGCAAGCTGATCGAGCAGTTCTACATCAACCAGTTCGAGAATACCCGCCAGCCCGACGCGCCATACTTCCTCTTCATGAGCCGAGACGCCAACCTTGCGATGGGCGTGGGTGGCGACATCAAGGTCAGGGCTTACTTCGACCCGGGCAATTCGCTGCCGGGCTCGACATTCTCGCCATACGACATCCCCATGCACCGCGACGAGCTCAATCGCAATCATCTCGGCACCTCGCCCGCGGGCACGGCGCTCTATTTCCGCATCATCGGCCACGCCGACAAGATAGGCATATATCAGGTCTATATCAAGGGCAAGTTCAACGGCGGCTCGGGCAATGACTTCAAGCTCAACAAGGCATACGTCAGCCTCAACGACTGGACCGTCGGCTATGCCATGTCGACGTTCTCTGACGGCCCCGCCGAGCCCCCGGTGGTCGATGTAAACGGCACGACACTCAGCCTCGACTATACCACCATGCTGGTGCGCTATCTGCATACGTTCAAGAATTCTGGCGTGTCTGTGGCCGCTTCGCTCGAGGCTCCGTCGTTCTCGTTCGAGACGGTCGAGCAGCCCGACGGCAAGCCTACGGCCGGCAAGCGCAAGCAGAGTGTGCCCGACATCGTGGCCATGGCCCAGTACGAGTGGGCGCGCGGCCAGCATGTGCGCCTGTCGGGCATCGTGAGGTGGCTCCCATACAGAAACTTCATGAACAACACCAACCACACGCCCAAGGGGTGGGGGTTCCAGTTCTCCACGGTGTTCAATCCCATCAGCCAGCTCACGCTTTACGGCACTCTCAACTTCGGACGCTCGTACACCAACAATACCGGCAACTTCCTGCTGAGCGGCTATGACCTCGTGGGCGATTCGCGCTACGAGGGACGCATGTCCACGCTCCCCTCGTGGAGCTATTTGGTCGGCGCCACATACCACTTCAACCGCAAGCTCTATTCGACGCTCGCATTCGGTCAGGCCCGTGTCACCGAGAGCCATTTCTCCGACCAGTACAAATACGGTCTCTATGGCGCTGCCAACCTCTTCTACAACCTCACGCCCCGCATCCTGTTTGGCGGCGAGTTCACATTCGGCAAGAGGGCCGAGTTCTCGGGCGACCACGCATGGGGCCGACGCTTCAGCCTCATGGCCCAGATGTCATTCTGACGCAAGACACGACATTCGGTTCAATTTGATATGAACGCACATGCGGCCCGCCTCCTCGTTCGGGGCACGGGCCGCATGTCATTTTATAGGATTCATAAGACCTTTCCGTCAGTCATAGAGATGAAACATGCGCTCCATCGGCTGCCATTTCTGGTCTGAGGTGGCACCCGGGCCGGCATCCTGAAAGACGGACATGTAGTCCTCCCATTCCTGCTGTCGGGGCAGTGTGGCCAGACGCTCCATTGCCGAATCCCAGTCAAAATCGGCGGGAGTCTCGACAATCATGAACAGTTGCGTGCCGTGGATGTAGATCTCCATCTCGAGTATTCCCACCTCGCGAATCCCCTCGAGTACCTCGGGCCAGATGTTGCCCTCGGCGTGGCGGTCGCGGTATGCGGCTATCAGCTCGGGGTTGTCGCGCAGCTGCAGCGAGCGGCAATAGCGCCTGACGGGGCCGTGGTGTTGCTTGGCGATATATCCCTGCATGGCGCGGGCTTATTTATAGATGGGGCCGTAGGTGGCGCAGGCGCGATAGTCGGATCCCTCCTTGTCCATGCCGAATGCGTTCCAAGCCGACGGGCGGAATATCTTGTCGTCCTCGACATTGTGCATGCACACGGGGATGCGCAGCATCGAGGCGAGCGTGATGAGGTCCTGACCGATGTGGCCATAGCTGATGGCGCCGTGGTTGGCTCCCCAGTTGTTCATCACCGAATACACGTCCTTGAACGCGGGCTTGTCGTTCAGTCTGGGCACGAACCACGTGGTGGGCCATGTGCGGTCGGTGCGCTCGTCGAGGGCCTTGTTTATCTCGGGGTCTATCTCGACGGTCCATCCCTCGGCTATCTGGAGCACCGGGCCGAGACCCTTGACCAGATTGAGGCGCGACATGGTGACGGGCATTCCGCCGCGCGAGAGGAAGTTGGACGAGAAGCCACCGCCCCTGAAGTAGTCACGGTTGGCGGGATACCATGTGGTGGCCTTGAGGCACTTGTCTACCTCCTCGTCGGTCAGCTCCCAGTGGGGTTTCATCACGGGATTACCCTCGGTGTCCGATGCCTGTCCGGTGCCGTCGAGCGTGGTGGCGCCCGAGTTGATGAGGTGGATTATGCCGTTGGCTGCGAGGCCGGTCAGCTCCTTGCCGGTGACGCGCTTCACGGCCTCGGGGCTCCAGTATGTGCGCACGTCGGAGAATATCTGGGCGCGATTCGTGAGCAGATGGCCGAAGAGCATGGCCACGCCGTTGCAGGCATCGTTCTCGGTGGCCAGCACGAATGCCTCGCGTATGCCGTTCCAGTCGAACGATGTGTTGAGCAGCGCCTCCGAATAGTCGCCGTTGGGATAGAAGTCGGTCCACTGGCGCTGGCCCTGAAAGCCTGCGGCTATGGCGTTGTGGCCCAGTGCCTCCTCCTTGAATCCCATCTCCTTGAGCTTGGGATTGCCGGTCATGAGGTCGCGCATGATTATGGTCATCTTGACGATGAACTCCCAGTCGGCGTCCTTCTGCTCGCGGGTCTTGGTCTTTTCGGGCACGTTAATGTCATGTCCCTCGTTGACCTTGCAATGTTTTTCGGTCCATGCCATCGCTTTCTCGTATTCCTCGTGGTCATAGATCCCCTCGGTCATGCGGCGGATTATCTCGGTGAGGTCGACAGACTCGTTGCGCATCCCCAGATACTCCTGAAAGAAGTCGGGGTTGACTATCGAGCCTGCAATGCCCATCGAGACGCTGCCCATCGACAGGTATGACTTGCCCCTCATCGTGGCCACGGCCTGTGCCGCGCGGGCAAAGCGGAGTATCTTCTCGGCCACGTCGGCGGGGATGGTGTTGTCGTCGAGGTCCTGAACGTCATGGCCATAGATGCCGAATGCCGGCAACCCCTTCTGGGCGTGGGCGGCAAGAACGGCTGCCAGATACACGGCCCCCGGGCGCTCCGTGCCGTTGAATCCCCATACGGCCTTGGGCCACCACGGATTCATGTCCATGGTCTCGGCGCCATAGCACCAGCACGAGGTGACGGTGATGGTGGCGCCTACGCCTTCGCGCTCGAACTTCTCGGCGCACGCTGCACTCTCGGCCACGCGGCCGATGGTGCCGTCGGCAATGACGCACTCCACGGGGCTGCCGTCTCCGTTGCGCAGGTTGGTGCTGATCAGGTCTGCCACGGCGCGTGCCAGACTCATAGTCTTCTCTTCGAGGCTCTCGCGGACGCCCCCCTGTCGGCCGTCTATGGTGGGACGGATTCCTATCTTGGGATATGTTTTCATCGTTTAATGTGGTTTGGTTGTCGTTTTTGTTGTTGATGTTGCAAAATTAGTCATCACCACCCGCCACCGAGTTGCACAATCGTGCGATTGGATTGCACAAAATCGACATTATGTTTTATAACATATTGTCGGGCACCCGCGGGATGCCTCCGTTTGACTATCTTTGTCGGCATGAACGACATATTGGATTCGCTGCGGCTGCTGGTGCTGCACATAGGCAGGCGCCACTGCGGTACGGAGTGGAACTTCAGCGACGTCTGCAGCCCATTCACACGCATATATTATATAACCTCGGGCGAGGCCGAGGTGCTGATGCCCGACCGTGTCATGCCCCTCAGGGCAGGGCACATGTACGTCATCCCGGCCTTCACCACCCACGGTTGCCGCTGCCGGGGCGAGTTCGTGCATTACTACGTCCATCTCTACAACGAGTCGGCCCGCTATGTGCTCGAGGACTGGGACCTGCCCGGCGAGATCAGTGCCGGTGCCGACGACCTGCGCAACATCGAGCGGCTGCTCGAACTGTGTCCCGGCATGGAGCTGATGCAGACAGACACTCGCACATACGGCGACACCCGCTCTATAGCCGACCGCATAGACCTCAACAAGAGCCGTCACCTGTGGGCCCGCATGGAGTCGCGCGGACTCATCTACCTGCTGCTGTCGAGATTCATCCGCGAGGCCGTGCCCAAGACCTACACCAACGACGAGCGCATCCGCGAGGTGCTCGGCATCATCAGGGCCGACATCACCTCAGACAACCTTGGGCTCGACACCCTCGCCGCCGCCGTCGGCCTCTCCAAGGATCATCTCATACGCCTCTTCCGTCGCGAGCTCGACACCACCCCCGCGCGCTACATAGCCACCCGCCGCATCGAGGCCGCCCAGCTCCGGCTCGTCACCGAGACCAAGTCAGTCAAGGAGATAGCCTTCGACCTCGGATTCGACGACCTCGCCTACTTCTGCCGCCTCTTCAAGAAACACACCGGCATGACCCCCCTGACATACCGCAACCAGACCCTCAAGGTATGACAAAAAAGAGAGTCAAAGACTTCGGGTCTTTGACTCTCGATATTTTTGTGACTGTGCGTCCAGGATTATTTCATCTGCTCCATCTCGAGGGAGGCGAGGATGAAGGGGCCTACGCCCTTGGCGTCGTTGTCGCGCTTGGGTTCTGAAATATAGTATTCGAACGAGCCGTTGCGGCGCTGCGACGAGCCGCCGCCAAGACCGGCCACGGCGCAGCACTCGGTGAGCGATACCGTGCCGTCTTCGGCCGTTACGATGAATTTGTCGAGTATGCCGTTGTATGCCTTGATGCCGGCCTCGCGATAGCTGTCGGGGAGCAGGCCGAGGCGAACGGCGCGCAGCAGGTTATAGCAGTACATGGCCGATGCTGTCGACTCGAGGTAGTTGCCCTCGCGGCCGCTCTCGTCAACCACCTGATACCATACGCCTGTCTCGGCGTCCTGATGCTTGACGATGCCGTCGGCTATCGAGCCGAGCAGCTTGACGAGCTCGGGGCGTTTGGGGTGATTGGCGGGGAACTGCTCGAGCACGTCGGTCAGCGCCCAGAAGAACCATCCCTGCGCGCGGCCCCAGCAGTGTGCCGACTGGCCCGACTTGCCGTCGGCCCAGAACTGTGCCTTCTTCTCGTCCCATGCGTGACGGTAGAGGCCGGTGGCGGGGTCGTAGGTGTGCTTGGCCACGGTGAGGAACTGGCGTGCCACGTCGTCGTATGCCTTTTTCTGAGCCTTGCCGGTGAGGTGGCTGTTGGCATAGCGGGTCAGGAAGGGCGACGACATGTAGAGGCCGTCGAGCCACATCTGGTGGGGATAGATGCGCTTGTGCCAGTATCCGCCCTCCTTGGTCTTGGGCTGTGTGGTGAGCTGGTCATAGAGCGTGCCGGCTGCGGTGAGCAGTCGGGGGTCGGAGGTGACGGCGTGGGCATCGAGCAGCAGGATGCCGTTCTTGACGTCGTCGAGCTTGTAGTCTTCTTTCTTGTAGGTGAGTATCTCGCCTGCCGAGGTGACCAGAGTGTCGACATAAGACATCACGTAGTCCTGCATGGGCTTGTGGCCGTTCTTGTTGGCCACGGCCATGAGCGCGTCCATCTCGACGCCAACCGAGTAGCTCCATTTGGGGCGACGGCTGTGGTCTACCTGCCAGCTCTCGGGCCAGCGCTTGAGCTCGGAGAGGCTCATGCGCATCGACATGGGCTCGGTCTCGATGGCGGGCTTGCCGTTGATGCTGAGGTTTTCGAAGCGTATGTCGCGGGTCTTACCCTTGATCGAGTTGCTGCCGGTGGCCACGCCTGTCCAGTCGCAGTTCTTGACCTCGACGTTATATATGTTGCAGAGGTCCTCGAAGCCTTCGATCTTGACACCGTATTTAGACTCCTTGCAGGTCACGTTCTCAAGGAATACGTTGCGCACCGTGGGGGGGAAGTCGCGCTGGCAGATCTCTTTCTGCTCGTAGACCAGATTAATCTTGAGCACGGCCTCGTTGCACTGACCCACCTCGACGTTGCGGACGAAGATGTCCTCGATGACGCCGCCGCGGCACGAGTTGGTCTTGATGCGGATGACGCGGTCAAGGTCTGGCGAGTCCATGACACAGTTCTCGACAAAGAGATTCTTGAATCCGCCCGAGATCTCTGAGCCCACGACGACACCGCCGTGGCCGTTCTTCATGCGGCAGTTGCGCACGATCACGTTCTCGGTGGCTATGCCGGCGTTGCGTCCGTCGCGGTTGCGTCCGCTCTTGATGGCGATGCAGTCGTCGCCGGTGTCGAAATAGCAGTTCTCTATCAGCACGTTCTTGCACGACTCGGGGTCGCAGCCGTCGCCGTTGGGGCCGTCGTTCTCGATGTGCACGCCGCGCACGGTCAGGTTCTCGCAGAACAGGGGATGTATCACCCAGAACGGCGAGCGCAGCAGGGTCACGTCCTCGATGAGCACGTTCTTGCACTTGACGGGGTTGAGCAGCTGGACGCGCATGCCGTATCCGTCGCCCATCTTGCGCTGCTCCACGGGCACTCCCTTCTCGTTCCACTCCATCAGGATGGGGCGGCCTATGCGCTGCGAGATGATGCCCTTATCAAACTCATAGCCATACTTGACGGCGCCGCACATGCGCCACCAGTTGGCGTTCTCGCCACCGCCGTCGACGGTGCCCTTGCCGGTAACGGCTATGTTCTCCTGCTCGTAGGCATAGATCATGGGCTGATAGTTGTAGCAGTCCATGCCCTCCCAGCGGGTGTAGACGAGGGGATATTCACTGAGGTCTGAGGTGAAGAGCAGCGTGGCGCCCTCCTCGAGGTGCAGGTTGACGTTGCTCTTGAGGGTGATGGGGCCGGTGAGCCATGTTCCGGCCGGGATGATGACGCGGCCGCCGCCCTCGCTCGAGCAGAGGTCGATGACTTTGTTGAACAGCTCGGTGTAGAGGTAGCCCTCGGTCTTCGACTGCTTGCCATAGTCGAACACGCGATAGTCCTTGTCGCGGAACTGGGGTGCCTTGATTTGCTTCTCGACGGCAGGATAGATTGTCTTCCATGCTTCGGCGGCAGTCGGGGCTTCGGCGGCAGTGGCCACAAGACCCAATAGCCACGCTACGAGAATGATGGCTGATTTTCTCATGGTTGGTTAGAAGATTGGTTGGTTATATGAGTGCAAAGTTACGAAAAAAATTGCTAACTTTGCGTACAACCAAACCAATCTTGTCCATGAGATACATTGTTTTTTTAGCCTCAGCACTACTCTGTGCCTCGTCGTATGGCGCCTCGCGAGTGCCCGATCTGCTCAAGCATGCACCCGAAGGTTTCTTCAAGACCGAGGAAGCCGTGAGGGTGGGGCATCAGGTGGTGGCATTCCAGCGTGTCACCGGCGGATGGCCCAAGAACATCAATATGTCGGCGCCGATGACTCAGGCGCAGCTCGACAGCGTCAGGGCCCAAAAATGCCGTCGCGATGACTCGACCACCGACAATGGCGCCACAAACCGCCAGCTCAACTATCTGGCCCGTCTATATCAGGCCACCGGCGACACCGTGTGGCTCGAGCCGTTCAGGCGCGGTGTCGGTTATCTGCTGTCAGGCCAGTATGCCAACGGCGGATGGCCGCAGTTCTGGCCCGAAAACCACGGCTATCAGATACACATCACGTACAACGACCATGCGATGGTCAACACCATGAATCTGTTGCGCGACATATCGGCATCGGTGGCTCCGTTCACCGACATGATTGACAAGGAGACCGCCCTGCGCATAGATTCGGCCTTCGCCAAGGGGGTGGAGTGCATTCTGGCCACGCAGATCAGGGACAAGGAGGGGCGTCTGACCGTGTGGTGTCAGCAGCACGACCGCGAGAGCTTCCTGCCTGCACCGGCAAGGTCATACGAGCTTCCGTCATACTGCTCGTCAGAGTCGGCCGGGATCGTCGCCCTGCTCATGTCGCTGCCTGCCCCCGACGAGCGCGTGCGGCGTGCCGTGCATGGTGCCATGCGCTGGTTCGACGAGCACAAGCTGACCGGTGTGCGCATCGAGCGTTTCGAGGATGACGGCATCATGGATACCCGTCTGGTCGAGGATGCATCGGAGACGCAGCCCCTGTGGGCGAGATTCTACGACCTCGAGAACACCGAACCCTATGTGTGCGACCGCGACGGCAAGCCCAAGAGGTCGCTCGCCGAGATTGGCTATGAGCGCCGCAACGGATATGGATGGTATAACCGCGCTCCGCTCGATCTCTATCCCGTATATCTGAAGTGGTGTGCCGAGAACGACCCCGACCACAAGCCGTTCGAGTGACGCACCCGACACCGACACTAACCAGCAGAGCCGCCTTCATCGCGAGGGCGGCTCTGTTTGAATCTAACGAAGTGAAAACTTTATCAAATCTGTCTATCTAAAACCTGAATTCTTTTTTACCCTAACCTGTACCTTTTTGTTGATTTGATATAATCTCGATTTATTTCTTTACTCAATAAACTGCTATATGAATCTTTGTCAGGATGGCCGGCCGATGGTCCGGCATCGTGATGTACTGCAAAATTAGGGCTTGCACAGCCTCTGTGCAAGCCCTTTGGGAGTATATCTAAACAATCTAAAAGGAGTATAAATATCAACTCGCTGATATTCAATGGTGTCTATATTGCCTATCCAACAGGTTATCTAAACCGAATCAAGGCGAAATCGACCTATAATTGTATGATTTACGATATGTTTTCAGGCCGATTCTACCGACCCGATGCGCCTGATGTCCTCCTCGATGGTGGCGCGGTTGATGGCGCGTGTGCGCAGCTTGTTGCGATAGGTATAGATGGTATTCGTCGATATGCCGAGGAATCGGGCTATCACCGCCGCGTCCTCGATGCCGAGGCGGCTCATGGCGGCGACACGCAGCTCGGTGGTCAGCGTGTTGGGGTCGTTGGTCACGATCTTTTTGTTGGGCTGCAGCAGACGGTTCACCTGATCAATGAAGTCTGGGAACAGGTGGAACAGCGCCTCGTCAAACACGTCATAGAATTTCTTGCGGGCCTGCTCGAGCACCTTGCCCGATTTGATATAGGCCATGAGGTCTTCGGTCTGTCCGGCGGTGAGCTTGCGGCGGCACATCTTGTTATACTCCTCGAGGCTCTCGATATAGCTCGAGCTGAGGTTCATGAACTCCGAGATGTATGTCTCCTTGGCCAGATTGGCGCGCGCCAACTGTCTTTCGGTGCGCTTTAGGTTCTTGACCTGCTTGCGCTTTTCCTGCATGATGCGATAGACTATGATGAAGGCCACGATGAGCAGTGCCAAGAAGCCGGCAAGCACGTATATCCACTGATATTTCTTGCTGTCGACAATCTTGCTGACCTCCATGTATGCGTCGTTGATGCGCATGAGGTTGAATTTCTCGTTGGCCTGAATGGCCTTTTCGAGCGAGATTGCCAGATATGTGTGCGAGCGGATGGCGTCGCCCATCGAGTAGAGCAGCTCGCCCAGACGCAACAGGGCCACGCCCTCGAGGTTGGCGTTGTATATGTACGAGCATGCCGACTGGGCATAGTTGTAGACGGCCTCGTCGAGATTGCCGCTGTTCCAGTAATATTCGCCCAGTATTATGAGCGCCCTGCCGTATTCGAAATCGGTGAATTTCGCTGCCTCCACGCAGTCGTGCAGCGTGGCCGCCATGAGCTGGCTCTTCCCCTCGCCGAGATAGACCAGCGCCTTGGCATAGAGATGCTCTGACGTGCCCGGCTCGGTTAGCTTCTGCCACTCGCGCGAGTGCTCGAGGCCGAGGCGGGTGTGGTGGTTGTCTACGTCGTCATAGTCATAGAACGCCCCCAGCATAAGGTAGTTCAGCGAGCCTACGCGATGATAGATGTATTCGTTTTCGGGGTATATGCCTTTCGAGGCCTCGCGTTCATAGTCCTCGAGTCCCTCGTGCATCATGCCCGAGTTTATGTAGGGCGTGACACGTCTCAGCACGAAATTCTGCACCATCACCGAGTCGCCGAGCATCTTGCCGGTGGCGATGCCGCGGTCGTAGGCCGCAATGGTCGAATCGGTAGACAGTTCGGACTCAACATCGCCCAGTTCGACATAGCGGGCGGCGAGTGCTCGGGGATCTGTCTCGCGGCGCAGGAGGTGGCGTATCGAGTCGGCCTTGGCGCGACGGCGGGCAAAGTGGGTATGTCTTTGTTCAATCATGCGGTCGAGCAGCTCGAGCATTCCGTCCTTGGTCTTGGGCAGGGACGGGGGCTCGGGCCCGGCATGCAGGCCTATGGCGAACAGATGTGCAAGCACAAACAGCATTATGATTTTTTTCATTCGGCTGTGTAGGGAATAGTTTGTTGATGTTAAGACTTAGTGTACAGTTTGGTTAGACGATGTGGAAGAGGGTGAGGGGAGCGGTCGAAGAGAGTAGAGTCCTGTGAGACTATAGGTAGAGAGCCGGACTGAGTCCGATCTGGCATAGAGCGTGAACAACCCCCTGATAGTTTAATGTTGTCCGGTATGTATTGCAAAAGTACGCAAAAAAAATTACTTTCGATTACATATCCGAATCATATTGTGTTAAAAAGTTGTAAAAGAACGGGAGGCCGCCACCGGCCTCCCGTCTGTCCCTATTCGGTCAACAATGAGGTGTCTATCGGCTTTGGTGCGGGCTCGAGCGTGGTCTGCCCGGGTTTCAGGTAGTCGCGGCGGTCGTCAATGGCTATCAGAACGCCGTCCCTGCCGTCTGAGGGTGTGTGGCTGTAGCTGTTGCCGGCCTTGCCCAGATAGCTCAGGGTGCCTGTGGCGGCGTCCATCCACCAGATGTTTTTATTCTTGCCCGAGATGCTAGAGAGGTCTATGTCCATCGGGCGGGCCGTGTGGTTGTAGACCAGCGCATAGTCCTTGCCGCGCGTGCCTATCAGGCGGTCATATCTGGTGCCGTTGTCGCGTATCAGGCTCTGGTCTGCCACGCGGTCCAGATAGGGCAGCGAGAGCATGAGGCGCTTGAGGTGTTTCATCTGGTTGAATCCCGGCGCGTCGAGCGCGACATACCACGGTGTCTTCTGTCCGTCGGCGAAATATGCCCCCGTGACTCCCGGACGGGCAAACTGCATGATCGAGTTGTGGCCGTAAGTGTGTCCGCACGATCCGCCGAATACCGACCAGTAGGCATAGCGCCTGACGTCGCGGTCGTTCCACCTCGGCTCGGCGTCCGAGTGCAGGCCCTGAGGTATGTCCTCGTAGCTCGGCTCGCCGTCGAGCACCGGCTTGAGCGGCTTGTATACACGGGCCGAGTCCACATACATCCACGAGTCCTCCTCGGTTCCGTCGGGTATGGGATACTCCTTGTTGCCCATGCGCTGGTCATAGCGACGGTGACCGCTCTGGAACATATTGAAATCCAGCCAGTCGCGGTCGGCAAACCATTTGGCCGAGGTCGTGCGGCCACGGGGATGGAACGTCATGAGATGGCCGGGGTCGACCTCGCGGATGCTCTCGGCCAGAGCCTCCCAGACATCGGTCTTGATGTTGCCCTGAATGTCGCCACCTATTATCCACACTATGTTGGGACGGTCTTTGTATCTCTCGGCCAGAAAATTGCCGTAAGCGCGGGCCTGATCGGCGTCCATGAGTCCGGCCTTGACCAGTCCGCCCCAGATGCAGACCATGCCTATGTAGATGCCGTTGCGCTCGGCGGTGGATATGATGTGGTCCATGTGGTCCCAGTATCCGTATTCGCCCGGACGGTCGATGTGCGAGAAATCCCAGCCGTCGGGGTGCGATAGCTTGCCGTAGAAGTTCATTGTCGGGACTCCGTTTACGGTCTGAACCTGCACGACGTTATATCCGGCATCGGCGGCGCGCCTGAGATAGTATGCGGCCTCGTCGCGGTCGAGGCGTTCGGGCAGCAGCCAGCCCGTGTCGCCGAGCCAGAAGAACGGGGTGCCGTCCTTGTGTTGCAGGTACATGTGGTTGTCGCTGACGCGCAGCGGGCCGTGGCTCCAAGGCTTCTCGGCGGCCATCGAGCAGAGTGCGACAAGCAGGGAGAGCGCGGCGGTGTAGATTTTTTTCATGGATTACGTTTGATAGGTATTGTCTTAATGAAAGAAATGAGGGTGTCTGCGAGGCACCCTCATTCCGGTGGAGTTTTTCTTGGCTTTATTTCTTCTCGGCGCTCAGTTTCTTGAGGGCCTTCTTGTTGAGCTTGACCTTGTATTTGGAGCGGAGTTCCTTGACCCAGTCGGCCTCGAGTTGCTGCTGCAGGTCTGACGACACGGCGGCCTTGACGTCGCTTGCCTCCTCGGGGGTCGAAATCACCTTCCAGTCATAGGGGAACCAAGCCGTCCACTTGCCCACGGGCTCGGCTTTCGGGCCCTCGAAGGCTATCTCGTCCACGATCTTGTTGTCGCCCTTGGCGGTGAGCACGCGCTCTATCTTGATGTCGCGGCCAAAGCGGTCGGTGAGGGTCTTGACCAGCGAGTCGTTGCTGACTGTTCCGGTCTCGAGCATGGCCTTGGCGGCACGGGCAATCGAGTCGGAGGTGGCGAGGATGACGCAACCCTTGAATCGGGGCTTGTCCCAAGTATACTTGGAGCGATTCTCCTCAAAGCACTTCTTCAGGGCCTCGGTGTCCTTGTTCGAGCGGTCCCAGACCTTGCGGTTCGAGATCTCGAAGAGCAGTATGCCGTCCCTGTACTCGTTGACGAGGTTTTTGAAATCGGGATTCTCCTCTGACAGCTTGCCGCGGGCATAGCGCACAGTCTCGTTCTCGAGTTCCTGCCTTGTCTGACGCTCGAAGGCGCCATAGGGGTCGCGACCGTTGTCGCGCACGTTCTGGCCTATCTCGGCGCATACCTGTGCGGCGGTCAGCTTGCCTCCGTCGGGCAGGTTGCCCACGACGACGTTGCCGTCGACGGCGTTGAATGCCTCCTTGTTGTCCTTGACGCCCTCCATCTGACGGCGCACGGCGTCGAGGCCCTCCTGATTGAGCGAAAAGCCCCACTTCTGCTGCAGCTCGGCTATGCGCGACTGGCGGGGCTGGTTGATGCGTCCGTCGCGGGCCATGGCCGATAGTATCTGCTTGCGGTTGTCCTCGAGGGTGCCGAGGGGCATATGCTTGTCAACCTTGACGATATGGTATCCGAAGGGGCTGAGGAACGGTTTCGACATGCCGCCGTCGGGCAGGGCGTATGCCTGCTGCTCGAACTCGGCCACCATCATGCCGGGGCCGAACTTGCCCAGCTTGCCACCCTTCTGGGCCGAGCCGGGATCGTCGCTCTCCTTCATGGCGAGAATCTCGAATACGGCGCCGTTCTGGAGCAGGTCGTAGATCGAGTCGATCTCGGCCTTCTTGACGGCCATCTCCTCCTCGGTGAGTCCTTGTGTCATCTTGAGTATGTGGCTTGCGCTGACCAGACCCGGGTGCGGAGTCTCGCTGGTGGGCTTGATGATGTGCCAGCCGTAGGGGGCATCGTCCACCACCTCGGACACCTCGCCAATAGGGGTGTTGTAGGCGGCTTTCTCAAAGGGGTAGGGGTATTTTCCGGCAGAGATGACGCCCATATTGCCGCCGTTGCGCACGGCCGAGCGGTCTGACGAGAATTTCCTTGCCATCTCGGCGAAGTCGGCGCCGTTGAGGATGGCGGTCCTAATCGAGTCGAGACGCTGGCGGTTGGCGTCGCGTTCGGCCTGATTGCGCCCCATGGGGAGCATGATGTGGCTGACCTCGCGCATGGTCTGCATGCGGCCCCACGCCTCGCTGATAAGACGGTCGCGCACGATGGTGTCGACCAGATAGGGGGCCGAGATGTCGGCGCAATATCCGTCAAGTTCCTTGACGAAACTTGCTGTCGTGTCGATTCCCGCCGCTTCGGCGTCGGCCACTTTGAGCTTGTAGACCACAAACATGTCGACATATTCGTCGAGAGGCTGCGGATTCTCCTGCTGGAGGTTGTTCTTGTTGTAGAGATATTCAAATTCGCTCTGGCTGATGTCCTTGCCGTTGATGGTCATTACCGTCGGATCCCCTTTGGGGGCTGCGGCGGTGGCACCAAGCATGACGGCGGCTATCAATGCGGCCGGGAGAAATTGCTTTTTCATGAATGGATGAGATGGTTTATATCTTTTCTATGTCTATAACGCCGAGGTTTCCGAATTATTGCAGACGGGGCGAAAAACAGTTCCGGGACGAGCCTCGCGACATCGTCCCGGAACATAGTCTTATGTTTTGTGCCGATTTTTTCAGATGTCGGCCTTGATCACATAGGTGGCTCCGGCCTCGGTGGGCAGGTCATACATGACGGTCTCCTGCAGTGTCAGTGCGGGAATCTTGGATGCATCCTTGATGACGGGAGCGGGAATCTCGTAGACGCTGTTCAGGGGATTGGGGTTCGCGCCCTCGGCTGTCTTGAGGGTGCCGTTGCCCCCCTCGAGTCTAACCGGGGTGGCGGTGCGCAGGCGCAGGTTGCCGCCGAGGTTTGACTTGATCGTGGCCGAGACGAGCTTGCCGTCCTTCCAAGTCATCTCCTCGATCTCGAATCCGCCGCGGGTGCGCAGGCCGCCCACCTTGCCCTCGGCCCAAGCGTCGGGCAGTGCGGGGAGCAGGTGCAGCGCTCCGTCGTGGCTCTGTACCAGCATCTCGGCCATACCGGCGGTGCAGCCGAAGTTGCCGTCGATCTGGAACGGCGGGTGAGCGTCGAACATGTTGGCGTATGTGCCGCCGTCCTGATCCTTGATGGTTACATTGGGGTCCTTGAGCTTGAGCTGGTTGCGTATCAGCGTGAAGGCGTGGTTGCCGTCGAGCAGACGGGCCCACAGGCACACCTTCCAACCCATCGACCATCCGCGGCTGGCATCGCCACGGCCTATCAGTGACTTTTTGGCCGCCTGAAACAGTTCGGGGTTGGTGTAGGGCGAGATCTGGTTGCCGGGATAGAGTCCCCACAGATGCGACACGTGGCGGTGGCTGCTCTTCTCCTTGTCCCAGTCCTCGAGCCATTCCTGTAGCTGTCCGTACTGACCCACGTGCATTGGCGGAAGCTGAGACTTGAGCGTGCGCAGGCTGTCGGCAAACTCCTTGTCGGTGCCGAGGGTCTCGGCGGCGAGGATGGTGTTGCGCAGCAGGTCATATATCATCTGGTTGTCCATGGTCACGCCGCTGAACACCGCGAGGCTCCTTTTCTTCTCGCCGTCCATGTAGAATCCCAGTCCGGGATGATTCTCGGGCGAGTTTGAGGGTGATGCCACCTTGTATCCGGTCTTGGGGTCGGTGGTCAGGAAGTCCTGATAGAACTCGCACGCACCCTTGAGGATGGGATAGATCTCGGCCAGATACTCCTTGTCGCCGGTATAGAGGTAACGCTCCCAGAGATGCGAGGCAAACCAAGCGTTACAGGTGGGCCAGACGCTGCACGATGCGTTGTCCACGGCACCTGTCGAGCGCCACAGGTCGGTGTTGTGGTGCAGGGTCCATCCGCGGCAGTCATACATCTTGCTCGCCGACTCGCGTCCGGTGACGCTGACGTCGCGCACCATCTGCAGGAACGGGTCGTGGCACTCGCTGAGGTTGGTGACCTCGGCGGGCCAGTAGTTCATCTCGACGTTGATGTTGGTGGTGTACTTGCTGTCCCAAGCAGGATACTGGCCGGCATCGGGATTCCAGATGCCCTGCAGGTTGGCAGGCTGCGTGCCGGGCTGCGAGGAGCATATCAGCAGATAGCGTCCGAACTGGAAGTACATGGCGGCGAGGCCGGGGTCGTCTGATGTCGAGAATTCGGCTATGCGCACGTCGGTGGGCTTGGCCTCCTGAACGGGGTTGGTGCCCAGATCGAGCGTGACGCGGTCAAACTGCTCGGCATAGCGGGCCGAGTGGTCGGCCTTGGCCTGATCGAAGCTCTTGCCGAAGGCGTTGAGCTTGGCCAGTGCCTTGGCGTCGGCGTCGCCCGAGATGTCCTTGTAGTTGACGAAGTTGGTGGCCGACGACACGATGATGGTGGCGCTGTCGGCACCCTTGACGCTGAGCGAGCCCTCGGCGGCGTCGGCACTCTGCGTGCCGCCGTCGGCAATGACCTTGACGTATGTCACGGCGTTGAGCTTGTTGGGGATGTTCTCCTCCTCGGGCTTGCCCGGCAGGGTGGTGACACGCAGCATGTTGTCCGTGCCCTTGACCACCTCGGTGCTGGCTATGACGCGCTGCTTCTTCTCGGGGCCGGCAAACGACACGCCAAAGTCGAGGGCACCCTTCTTGGATGCCGTGAGGCGTATCAGGGTCACGTCGTCGGTGAGCGATGTTATCACCTCGCGCACATACTCCGTGCCACCGGCATTATAGCTGACACGGGCAGTGGCCTTCGAGAGGTCAAGCTCGCGCGAGTAGCCTGTGGCCGACGAGTGCGACTCGGGGAAGTCGAGCACCAGATTGCCTATCGACTCATAGATCATGCCGTGGGCGGTGATGTTGCGGTCGGCGGTGATGTTGGTCATGGCCAGCCTCTGCGCCTCCTCGTAGTTGCCCTCGTTGATGCAGTCGCGTATCTTCTGCAGATACTTGATGGCGTTGGGGTTGTAGTTGTTGTAGGGGCTGCCGGACCAGAAGGTGTCCTCGTTGAGCTGGATGGTGTCGCGGGGGATGCCGCCATAGACCATGGCTCCGAGATGTCCGTTGCCGAGGGGCAGGGCCTCGACCCAATAGTCGGCGGGGCGGTCGTAGCGCAGCGTCAGCCCCTTGCCGTCACTGCCTGCCGCCGTCAGGGGCAGCAGCATCAGTGACAGGATAAGTGTGAACAGGGTTTTACGAATCATGATAAACATTAAGGTTTTGAACTGTACAAAGGTATGAAAAAATGCTTTTTATTCAAAACGGTTATTTAAGTATTGCCTTCGATGTGCGCGAAGTGCCGTCCGAAAGAGTCTCGACTATGATGTTGAATCCATCGAACGGGGTGTCTGACGCCATGCCCGCGGCGTTGTAATAGACGCGGCCTGTTACCTCGCCCACGGTGACGGGCGACAGAAGCGAAGTGCCTGTGGTGCTGACGGCCTTTGTGCCGAGGCTGCCGAACTCGTTGACGGGCGTTACGCTGTAGACCTCGTTACCGCTACGCGATGCCGGGCCTGTCGCGAGTGTAGTCTCGGTGGTGATGGCGATCACGTTGTCGTTGCTGTCGGTGACTACATAGCAGATGGCATATTTGGACTCATTCCATGTCAGCACGCCGGTCTTGGGATCGAGCTGTACTTCGGCAGGGGCCTCGACTGCCTCGAAGAGGCTGCGGGGATTCCAGCCGTCTGTTCCCGATGTTACGTTCTCGTATGTATAGCGAGCGGCCTCCTCGGCTGTCAGGATGGCCTGACGCCTTACTTTTTCGTCCTGTCCGTCAACCTTGTACTCGGTGCGGCGGTGTGTCAGGTCTATCGGGTTGCCGTCGGCATCGGTGCTGTTGTACTCGGCGAAGAGCTTGGGCGCGATGTGCCACTCGCTCCAGCCCTCGGGCGCGAATGTCGTCTTGAATGTTGTGTTGAGCCACACGGTGATGGGGGCGTTGTTCCATGCGCGTCCCAGCTTGTGGTCCTTGCCGGCGCCCTCGAGGACGCAGCTCTCCATCACATAACCCCACTTGGTGCCCTCGTGATGTGCCGGAGCAACGACCACTGAGCCGGTCGAGCGTGCGTTATGGAATGTGGTGTTCTCGACATAGATGTCGCCCGCGCCATAGAAGTAGTCGACAGCGCCCTCGATGAAGCAGTTGTTGACATAGTGGCGGTCTGAGACATTGGTGGTCGTGGTGAACCAAGTGTCTTGGAACGAGCGGAATGAGCAGTTGTTGAACGCCTGACGGTCGTTGCACGAGCGCATTGCCAGACCCATGGGACCTGCCTGCTTCTCGACGCCGTAAGAGTTGTAGTACGTGATGTTCTCGGTATAGAAATCGGTGGCGTCTACCTGAAATACACCCTGATAGCCATAGGTCTTCGAGGCGGGGTTGTTGGTCGAATACTCATATCCTATGTCCGAGCTGCCGCCGTTGTTGATCCAGAACTTGATGATGGTCTTCTCCTTGTCCTGACCGATGAGGTGTATGAAGGGTTTTGTCTTGGGGATGCGTACCAGTTCCTCGTACTCGCCGTTCTTGACAAAGATCAGATAGGGTGTCACGCGGCCCTCGGGAGCTCCGTCGATGGCTGCCTGGACGGTGGTGTGGGTGCCGGTGCCGTCCTGTGCCACGATGGCGTCAAATCCGCGCTTGGCGGGCTCGGGGCGCTGCATTGTGGTGAAGCTGATCTCGGTGCCCTCGAACGGGTTGCCGGCCATGTCGGTGATTGCGCCGGGTGCCACTGAGAATACATATTGGGTGCCGTAGTCGAGACCCGAGTATGCGAATGAGGCTGTCTTGCTGCCATATTTGCCTGTCAGCTCGACACCGTTGAGGGTGATGCCACCCTTGCCGGCCTGAACGCGCTCGTTGAACGTGAGGATGAAGTTGCCCTTGGCCGAAGCGGTGTTGGAGCCGGCGGCGGGTGACGAGCCCAGCAGTCGGGGTGCCTCGGTGTCATTGACAGCCTCGAGGTCGGCAAATACGGCGATGTCAGCCAGATAGAAGCCCTCGGTGTCTTTGCCGCCGGGCGTGCCTATCAGGGCGCTCTCCTTGTCGCCGACCCAGCGCACGTAGACAGTGCCGAGACCCTCGGGGAGGGTGGCGTTGAAGGGTATCCACTCGTTTTTGGTCATCTCGATTGATGCGAGGTCAGTATAGTTGACGCCGTCGGTCGAATACTGCATCTTCTGTACCGAGTGCACGCAGTCGTTGTCGGCAGCCGCGAGCGACTGTATCCTCACGTTGGTATATCCGGTGGCGTTGAAGCTTGCCACGAAGGCTCGGGGAGCCGACATGGAGGCGCGGTCGGTGTAGCGGCGTATGCAGTTGAGCTCGTTGCCGCCGAAGTTGCGTGTCGAGGCGCCCCAGTTGGTGGTCGAGCCGTCGGCGTTGACCAGCGTGAGGAGGCCGGTGTTGTCGGTGGTCATGGCATAGTCGGCCGGACGGTTGCCACGGGGCTCGCCGCTGGCAAAGTCCCAAGCCACGATGAAGGGTATCACGTCGAACTCGGCCCTGACGGTCTTGTCGCCGTCCATGACCACGCTGCGCACGGGGTCGGCACTGCCGTTCTCCCAAGCGAGGAACGATGTGACGGAGTTGGGTACAATCCTGACAGCCACCTCCGTACCGGTCTCATAGATGCCGTTGACAGGCTCGGGCGACAGCGATACCTTGCCCCACGCGGCGCCCTCGCCCGTCTTGTCGACAGTGAGCGTGTAGGTGTCCACGGGGTTGAAGATTGCCGTGAGGGCGGTCTCTCCGCCGATGGTGAATGTATAGGGATTCTCGGTCGAAAGAGTCTTGCCCGAGGCATCGCGCCACTCGCCGAAACGGTAACCGTAGGCGGCCTGAGCGGTGACGGTGACAGACTCGCCGGACTCGAATACGGCCGACTCGGGTGTCACGCTACCGCCTGCTGCGGGCGATGCAGTCACAGTGAGTTCTGCGGCTGAGGCTATTGTCTTGAGCCATCTCGGGTCGCCGACGACACCGCCTGTGGTCGAGGCTGTTGCAAGGGGGGACGATGATACGATGGTGAAGTCGCCGTTGGCAGGGTCTGGGAAGGAGAGTCCCGTCAGTCCGAGCCCCTCGAGCGAGAGGTCGCTGATGTCGGAGACGGCACCGTCAGACATATTGTAGCCGCCATACTCGACCACAAGATTGTTCTTGGCCGTGAGCGTGCCCCCTTTGGCCTGAATCATCTGCGGCAGCACGCCGTTGGCACCACCCTTATAGACGATGTTGTCCGTGAACGTGTAGACCGACGATTTGCTGTAACGGCCCTCTGACTTGCACAGGGCGCGGTCGTTGGACTTGCCCCAGCGATAGACGGTGTTGTGTGTGAACGTGAATGTCAGTGTATTGTCTGCCGCGTTGGCATTGGGGCAGAAGAAACTCTCGCCGGTCTGATAGTTGTAGAGCGTCGAGTTGGTCACGGTGACGCTCCCCACGGCATGCTTGGGATAGAGGAAATTCCATCCGCCCGTGCCGCAGTCGTGTATCTTGCAGTTGTCGAACGTGATGCCGTCGATCTTGAAGCCGGCGTTGTTGGTGCGCAGGAAACAGCGGCCCACGTTGGCCACCTCGCAGTTCCGGACGGTGATCTCGCGGATGTCGCCGTAGTTGTCGAGGCTGATGAAATAAGAGTCGGTGATGCGGATGTTCAACCCGTCGAGCACGATGCCGCCGTCGGTGAGGGTGGCATCATTGGCCCTGAACAGGCCGCCAAACGTGACATCGGCCTCGGGTGCCGCCTTGAGCGTCACGGTCTTGCCTGCGGGGAATGTGAACTGGCCGCCATAGGCGCCCTCGGCGAGCAGGAGCACATCGCCGTCTGCGGCCGATGCGAATGCCTTCTGAAGCGTGGCCGGGTCCACGCTCGTCTCCACGGCACCCGCCGACAGCGCGGCGAGTAACATGAGGACTGTAGATTTTAGTTTCATGGATACGGTAATTTATTTGAGTTTAATGATTGATGGTCTTGAATGTCTCGCTGTGGCCGTCGGCGTATGTGATTCTGCTTATCACGACGCCGCCTCGGTATTCCGGGCCGACGGGTCGTCCGGTCAGGTCGAATCTCTCAACCTTGACGGGCTCGGAGTCTGCGGTGATGTCCTCGAGGCCGCTCTGGCCAAGATCGACAGGCACGACCGAGGGATAGTACTCGTCATAATTGCTCTCGCCACCCTCGTTGCCTGCTTTCATGATGTGCTCTACCAGCCAGTTGGCATAGACCTCGATGTTGGTGTACCATCCGCGGGTGTCCACGGTATATTTCGTGGCGTCCGAGGCATTGTCGGGGTCGAGGCCGTTGGCAATCTCCCACACGTCGGGCATGCCGTCGTTGTCGCGGTCGGCATAGGGTGTGCCCGCCTTGTATTCGGGCCATCCGCCCACGTCGTGGTGGGTGTCTATGATGCCGGCCTTGCCTCCTATGCTGCCGGAGTATGTCGCGGTGCCCAGACGGGCCTCCTCGCTGATGCGGGTGTCAATGGCGTCGCGCACCAGCGAGCATCCGCCATGGCTGAGAACGCGGTCAAAGGCATCTGCCGCCGAGTGAGTCGTGACCTCGCCGCGGTCGAACGGTGTCTCGCTCTTGCAGGCTTCGGTCGGGTCGAGCGTGTTGTTGCGCATTCCTTTCCAGTCCCAGAACTCTCCGCGCCCCTCGTATGTGTTGCCGTTGACATAGAATATGCCGTGTGCGTTGGGCTCGTTGCCGCTGTTGCCGGCATCCTTGTCCATGCTGAAGAACTCGCCTGATTTCAGTGTCGAGCCGGGTCCGGGCTTGTAATAGTTGTTGACAAAGTTGTATGAGCCACCCTCGGCCCCATAGCCTACCTTGCCGCCCCAGTTGTAGACGACACAGTTGCGCATGTCGATAAGCTCGGCATCAGTGGGGAGCGGCGGATTGCGGCGGTGCAGCTGGCCGCTGCCGCCGAATCGCGGGTTGCGGCTGTCGTGATGTGCGAGCAGGTTGTGGTGGAACGATGCCGAGGCGCCGCCCCAGATGCCGCCATAGCCGTGTGCTTCCTTCGAGTGTCCGGCCAGTCGCAGGCTCTCGGTGACATAGCACCACTGCATGGTGAAATTCTGATTGATATAGAACGAGCATGCCTCGTCTGTGCTCCAGCCGGTGCTGCAATGGTCTACAATGATGTCGGTCTTGAATCGTCCGCCCATGGCGTCCTTGCCGTCATTGGCCTCGGTGTCGCAACCCGGGCGCACCCTGATGAAGCGTATGATGACATTGTCGGCGGCGACGGTGAGGTTGAATCCCGACAGGCAGATGCCGTCGCCGGGAGCGGTCTGGCCGAGTATCGTGAGGTCGCCACGGCCTATCTTGAGTTCCTCTTTCAGGTCTATGCGTCCGGCCACGTCGAACACGATGATGCGCTTGCCGCTCTGGTTGATGGCCCATCTGAGCGAGCCGGGGTTCTTGTCGTCGTTGAGGTTCGTGACATGTAGCACCTTGCCGCCGCGGCCTCCGGTGGTATAGCGCCCGAAGCCCTCGGCGCCCGGAAACGCCGGGGCCTGTGCCGATGCCCCTGCGGCTACGGCAAGGGCCGAGATTAGTGTGATGAATTTCTGCATTTGCTTGCGGTATTGGATTTATACCGCAAAGTTATCCCCTCATATCCTCAATCAGGTGCAATATCCTTGCAAAAGGGTGTAAAATCCTGCCTATTTTTTCTCGGATATGGATCTCAGGTACTCTGTTGGGGTTGAGCCGTTGGTTTTATGGAAGACCTTGCTGAAATATTTGGGGTCGGACCATCCGCAGGCATAGGCGACCTCCGAGATGTTTTTCTCGCCTCCGGCCAGCATCTCCTCGGCCTTGCGGATGCGGAATCCGACGATAAGGTTGGCCGGGGTCATGCCGCAAGCCTCCTTGATCTCGCGGTACAGGCGTGTATGGCTCATGGCAAGATGGGCACAGAGCGAGTTGACCCCTATGTCGGGGTTATTGTAGTTTGCCTCGAGATATTCGTTGACGCGCTCGGTCAGGTCCTTCTCGGCGGGACGGGTGTCGGATACCTTGGGCTTGGGCGACATGAGGTCGTGGAGACGTGCGTTGAAGTATTCGGCGAGTTCTCCTTTCTCTATGGTCAGCGATTTGACCTCGCGCTTCAGCCTGAGTATGTATCTCACCAGCCTCACGGCTCCATAGGCGACGGCGGCGGCCAGTATGCCGGTGAGTAGCCAGAATACAGGTCGTTCGGTGAGTCGCGGGCGGCGCTCGATGACCAGTGTGCGCGGCCCTGCCGACCACTCGCCGCTGCCGTCGGTGGCGCAGACGGCTATGCGGGTAGTGCCGGGCGCGATGTCGGCGAATGTCAGCCGTCCGTCGTCCATGCGGTGCCACACCGAGTCCCTGTCTGCCCGCCACGCATAGCGCACGGGCATGGTGCGGTTGTAGTCGAGTACGGCAAACGAGACATCGAGGCTCCGGTGGTCGGGGCCGAGCCTGAGCGTGTCGGGACACGAGAAGACGAGCGGCGGGACAAAGCCTCCGGTCTCTGAGGGGTCGAACGTCAGGGTGCCTTGTGATGTCCCCGCCGTGATGAGTCCGTCGGGCGAAAAGACCGGTTTTCCCTCAGAGAACGCCGGCTCGCCGCCGAAGTATCCCTGTGCATATATCCTTACCGGTCGGCCATCGCCCGTATGGCGCGAGATGGTGTGCTCGCCGATGACATAATACGCGCCGTCTGTGCCGCGCGTCACCGAGAGGCAGATGTCAGAGCCAAGACCCTCTTCGACTGTCATGTAATCCGTCGTCCCGTCGGGGCCGAGCCTGACAAGTCCGTTGCCGTAGGTTGCGAGAAGCAGGCCGCCGTCGTCGTCGGGACAGATGTCCATGATGACGCTTTCGGGCAGCAGATGCCGCACGGTGCGAGCCTCGCCGTCGGTAAATGCAATTTCAAACAGCCCGGTGTCCGTTCCGGCAAATATCCTGTCCTTGTTGTCTATGTATAATGTCCTGATGCCCGGATAGTTGCCGGTCTTTCGCGCTGTCGGGACGGGGGAGCGAGGGTGGTCTATGACGGACAGCCCCGAGTCGTATGATGCCGCGAATATCCTCCCCTCCGAGTCGGTCGCCATGGCATAGATGCCGCGCCCGGCTCCCGATATTCCTGATACTCTGCCATCTCTGATCAGAAAGAGTCCGTCGGGCTTGGTCCCGGCCCAGATGTCGCCGCCGAGATGCAGCAAAGAATATACATTGTGGCCGAAAGGCTGTCTAAGCCCCGAAAGGGTACCGTCGGCGCCCAGCCATAGGGTCTCGTCGCCGTAGGTGTTGCGCAGATAGCCGTTTTTGTCGGCAATCCATGTCCGACCGTCAGTGTCGGTCATGAGGGCTCGCACCGGTTCCTCGCCGTCGGCATTGTATTTGATCGGAGTGGGGCGGTCGGCGGTGAACAGTACCCTCGAGAGACCTTCGGACGATTCGACCCACCAGCCGTCCTGACGGTCGTTGAACAGTACGTATATCTCCTTGCCGCGGAACTGCGGGAGCCCGGACAGTCTTGCCCGGACAGAATCGGGGATGTGCTGCCGGTCGGGTGGGGTGATGCCTGAGGAAAGGGTGTCAAAACGCTCGTCCGAACGCCTGAACAGATAATATTTTTTGTCGACCTTGACACAGATGTTGCCGTCGGGACTCTCGAACAGATGCCTGAAATGATTTCCGGGCAGTGACCCGCGGTCGGATGGGCGTGTCTTGTAGACCTTTGCCACGGTGCCGTCATATCTGACCAGTCCGTCGCGCGTCGCAATCCATATATAGCCGTCGCCGCTCTGTATCACGGCGTAGGTGCGTGTCTGCGGCATTCCCTCGACATCGGTCATGTTCCACACACGCACGCCGGCGCGAGCGGCGCAAGCCGAAAGGACCGCGAGGAGCGACAGCAATATGTATCTGACATGCAACATGGAAACAAAGTTAATCAATAAGCTACGATTGAGCAAATATTTTTGCCGTCCTCGTATCGGAATCGGGCATGAAAAAACATCCTCCGCGATGGGGCGGAGGATGTCGTATGTGTCGGGATGGGTATCCTGTTATCTGCTCGATGCGCTGTAGTTGGGAGCCTCTGACGTGATGGCCACGTCGTGGGGATGGCTCTCGGCGACACCGGCGTTGGTGATGCGTGTGAACTTGGCGTCGTGCAGGGCGTCGATGTCGTGTGCGCCGCAATAGCCCATGCCTGAGCGGAGACCGCCGAGCATCTGATATACAACCTCATAGAGGTTGCCCTTGTAGGGCACGCGGGCTGCGATGCCTTCGGGCACGAGTTTCTTGGCGTCGGTCTCTCCGGCTTGGAAGTAGCGGTCTTTCGAACCCTTCTCCATGGCCTCGAGCGAGCCCATGCCGCGATATGACTTGTACTTGCGGCCGTTGTAGATGATGGTGTCGCCGGGGCTCTCCTCGACTCCGGCCAGCATGCCGCCGAGCATCACCGAGTATGCGCCTGCGGCGAGGGCCTTGACGATGTCGCCCGAATAGCGGATGCCGCCGTCGGCGATCAGGGGTACGCCCGTGCCCTTGAGTGCCTTTGCGACGTCATAGACGGCAGAGAGCTGGGGCACGCCGACACCGGCGATGATGCGGGTGGTGCAGATGGAGCCCGGGCCGATGCCGACCTTGACGCCGTCGGCGCCGTTGTCGACAAGATAGCGGGCGGCATCGCCTGTGGCGATATTGCCTACGACCACGTCAATGTCGGGATATTTTGCCTTGACGGCCTTGAGCACGCCGATCACGCCCTTCGAGTGGCCGTGGGCGGTGTCGATGACGATGGCGTCGACACCTGCCTCGACGAGTGCGTCGACACGCTCCATCGAGTCGGCCGTGACGCCGACACCGGCGGCTACGCGCAGACGACCCAGACGGTCCTTGCAGGCAAAGGGCTTGTCCTTGGCCTTGGTGATGTCCTTGTATGTCACCAGACCTACGAGACGGCCCTCCGAGTCGACAACGGGGAGCTTCTCGATCTTGTGCTGCTGCAGTATGCGTGCAGCCTCCTCGAGGTTGGTTGACTGGTTGGTGGTGATGAGATTCTCCGAGGTCATTACCTCGTCGATGGCACGCTGGAGATTCTGCTCGAAACGCAGATCGCGGTTTGTGACGATGCCCACGAGACGGCGGTCGTCGTCGACGACGGGGATGCCGCCGATGTGATACTCCTTCATCATGTTGAGGGCATCTGCCACGGTCGAACCCCTCAGTATGGTGACGGGGTCGTAGATCATGCCGTTTTCAGCTCTCTTCACGGCATGCACCTGACGTGCCTGCTCGGCGATGGACATATTCTTGTGGATTACTCCGATACCACCCTCGCGGGCGATGGCAATGGCCAGTGCCGCCTCGGTCACGGTGTCCATGGCAGCCGAAACGAGGGGTACGTTAAGTGTGATGTTGCGGGAGAAGCGGGTGGAGAGATTGACTTCGCGGGGAAGTACGTCTGAATAGGCGGGAATCAGAAGGACGTCGTCAAACGTCAGTCCGTCCATTTTTACTCGATCTGCAATAAATGACATAAGAGGAATTGGATTTATTGCGTGCAAAGATAGCAATTTTTCTGCAATTAAGCATCAAGGTTGCCGAAAAATGTGTAAATTCGCATTATGAACAAGACCTTAAACCGCCTTGCGGTACTGATCACAGCCATATTCTGTGGCGGAAATCTCTCTGTTGCCGCCGATGTCGAGCTTGCCGGCCCGACGACCGATCTGGTCGAATCATATCGTGGCACCAAGTCGCCAATCCTGCCCGACCCCGAGGGGTGGGAGACTCTCGACTCGCCGGTGTCCGTGGCGCCGGGGCGCATGAGGGTGACTAAGAACATCGTTGTCGACAAGCCCCGCACGAGACTGTATATAATTAATGTGTTCGGCGACACGCTTGGCCGCTATCGTGTATGTGCCTCGCTCAAGAGGGGACAGAAGACCAAGGCCGACGACTGGAAGACCCCCGAGGGGACGTTCAGGATACACGGCGTGTATAATTCGACCGACTGGACATACAAGGACACCAAGGACAAGTGCTATGGCCCGTTCTTCATCTCGCTGATTACACCGGGATTCTGGGGCATAGGCATTCACGGCACCAACTCGCCATACTCGGTGCCCGGTCGTCGCAGTCACGGCTGCATGCGCATGCACAACGAGGATATAGTGCGCGTGCGCAGGATGGTCGACAAGGACTCGCGCGTCACGATCCTCCCCGACCCGGTGGAAGAGATGGATTAAATTGGGAGTTGGGAGTTGGGAATTGGGAATTTAGTATGAGTTATAAATTCTCGGTTAATCAATTCCCAATTCCCAATTCCACCTATTCCTCGTTTAGTTTCTGCACCAGTTCGTCGATGCTGATGCCGAGCAGTTGCATCTCGGTGCGGATGGCGGGCAGGGTGTTGTTGAAGAACTCTTCGCGTCGCGTGGCGTTGACTCTCGCCACGGCATCGGGCGCGAGATAGAATCCCATACCCCGTCGTGGCGTGATGATGCCGTGGGCCTGAAGATATTCGTATGCCTTGAGCACGGTGTGGGTGTTGACCGCCACCTCGACAGACAGCTCCCTGACCGAAGGCACGCGCTCGCCCTCGCGCCATTCGCCCGAGAGTATGCGGTGAAAGCTGTTGTCGATGATCTGACGGTATATGGGTCGGTCCTGACTGAATTCCATGGGCACTATCCTCTGAGATGACGGTAGATTCGGCGGACAGCCAGCACCCACAATATGACACATAGCGTGTCGAACGCATAGATCATCGGCAGGACTATGTCGAGTATGCGCTTGGTTATTTCCTCTTGGCTGTTGTTGATGCCCTGTATGCCATCGCTGAATCCATAGACGAATCCGACGATGCCGGTGGCCAGACCGAACAGGAAGTATATGCCGAAATACCATAATATGGCACGCGCGGTGCGTCTGTGCCTCTTGGTGCACATCACCACCCACAGCACTATGGCTATGCCGCTCAGAGACTGTAGTATCGAATTGAATATGATGAACCCAAACGGCATCATGTCACAGACCTTTGAGTTTATGCCGGTCTGGGCCATCAATAATACGGTATAGGAATTGGTCAGCAGGTCGATGCCTGACAGCAGCCCACCGACAAGACTGAGCACGATCCATAGGGCTTGGGTTGCAAGTGGCATGAAAACGGCCGAGAAGAGGAAATAGAATGTCGTGGCCTCCTTGGGGCTCACGGGCACCTGTGCCATCAGCGTCTGGTTGCGATTGTTGAATACCAGCGGATTCAGCGTGATGCTCAGTGACATCGCCACGCTCATGAGCATGTATAGCATCAGGAATCCTCTGCCGGCAAACATTGTGAGCAGCAGTGTGACAAAGCAACCAACCGTGGCGATGCCGCAGATAATCATTGATTTGTTGATGCTGCCGCGATAGAATCCGGCCAGCGAGATGACGCGCCGCCAGCTGAAGTTGTCTGAAATTGTCGTGACGTTAGTTTCCATGTCGTGTCAGGCTTGATTGTTGTCCAGTAATTCAATCACTTTGTCTCTTGCCGGCGATAGAAGGGCCGAATATAGCAGGGCGAAATCGACATCGCCCGTGCCGGCCTCGGGGTCGGGCACGATGGAGTTGAAACGGCCTGTGTCCTGCTCGGTGAATATGGCGTCGGCGGCCGGAATGGGGGTCGACACGAATCCCATGCTCTCGGCCACCTGCCATGTGGGCATGCAGATGTTCATGCGGCCACGGCTCACCATCATCACTCCGTCATATAGGGCGTGGAGGTCGACCACCGAGTGTGTCGACACCAGCACGGTCTGGGTCTCGTCGACGCATCTGGCCATGAGCGTGCGCAGGGTCTTGCGCGAGTTGATGTCGAGTCCGTTGGCGGGCTCGTCGAGCAGCAGCAGTTCGGTCTTGAGGGCAAGCACGTATGCCAGCCACGACTTGTGCCTCATGCCCAGCGACATGCCGTCTGCCGGTTCGTTGCCCGTCAGGCCGAAGTCGGCGAGGTTCGAGGCAAACATCTCGGGCGAGAAATCGGGATAGTATTTCGAGTGGACTGAGGCAAACTCGTTGATGCTGCGGGCGGGTATGTCCATAGAGTCGGGCAGGAAGAATGTCTTGCACCTGTCTGACGGCACGCGGCTCATGGTGTCGGTGTCGTCGAGCATGCATCTGCCCGAGGCCGGACGCAACAGTCCGCCCATCACGCGCAGCAGGGTCGTCTTGCCGGCTCCGTTCTCGCCCATCAGCAGGTGTATGCCCGGGCCTATGCAACCCGAGACGGAGTCAAGAGCCTTGACGCCGTCGCGGTTGTATTGGTATGTGATTCGGTCGAGTGTAACCATGGTGTCATTTAACGGGGTCTACGTTATATCCTTCGGAACGCAGCAGCGAGATCAGTCCCTTGTCGCCGGGCAGGTGGCCTGCGCCGACAGCGATGAGCACCGAAGCGGCGGGGAGCAGTCCGGCCATGACGCGCACCCAGTTGGCGTTGCGGGTGTTGATGAGCCTGTCGGCCGACGTGCCCATGCCGGTGGCGGGGTCCTCCATCAGGCTGAGCATTGCGTCAAGGTCGCCCGCCATATATGCCTTGGCCAGTTTCTGTGCGAATTCGAGTGCGGTGGCATCGTGGCGAACGGCATCCATAAGCTGTTCGGCCTGTTCGATGATGGGTGTTCCGAACAGCAGTGAGGCCTGCTCCTGAACGGTCTCGAGTCCGCCGATCTGTTTGCCGGCGGCCGCTCCGCGCTGCTGCACCACGAGGTCGAGCTGCTGTGCGGGGTTGAAGCCCGGGAACTGCTGCTGGGCCTGCATCATGGCCATCACTGTAGAGACCATGGTCGGTTTCAGGGCGTCCATCTGGCGGATTTCGGCCATCGGGCCCATATATCTGCGCAGCACGGTGTTGATAGAGTCGAGCTGTGCGGGCGTGAAGAGCTTGGTGAGGGTAGAGTCTGACGGTGCCATCCCTGCCGCCATCAGCATCTGCTGGGCCTCGGGGGTCTGTGCCGAGGCCATGTCCATTTCGCCGTAGACCCTGTCGACGCTTGCGAGGGCATCGGCAAAACCGTCGATGCTGTCGAGCACCGATGCGGGTGCTATGTGGTGTGTGCCCAAGATGTATGAGGGGCGTTCAAGGCCGTTGCCCGAGATTTTCCATAACAGTTGGGCGTCTGCCGTCGTGACACAGGCGGCAATGAGGAGAAGCGTGAGAAAGATTTTTTTCATCGTCGTTTTTGTGATTATGAGAGGTGTGGAGGTGTTGTACTTGTCTACAACACCGCAAAGGTATGCCTAATTTTTTTACTGACCAAATTTTTTTGCGAAAAAAACAAATCCGACCCTCATATTTGTTGATAATGAAAGAAAAATGTGAAGTGATAATCAATCGTATAAGGCAAAAAGAAATCCGCCCTGCTCCTGAAGATGGAGCGGGGCGGCTTCACATGAAATGAACGAACAGTTTTTTGTACCTCGGAGGGGAATCGAACCCCTATCTGAAAATTAGGAATTTCCCATTCTATCCGTTGAACTACCAAGGCCCGTGTCTGCGGATTTTGCAAGTGCAAATTTAAGCATTATTCTTTATACCGCCAAATTTTCCGGCTATTGATGTCACCATCTTCGATGTGTCGAAATATCTTCTTGCCGTCTCGGCTATGGTTTCGGCTGTCGTGGCGCGGATTGCTGAGTGCTGCAGGGCGAAATAGTCGGTCGGCGTACCGGCGATGATGTTGTTTTGCAGAAAGTCCATGCGCTGGAAGGGTGAATCGAGCACGGAGGCGAGGTTGGAGAGGAAAAAGTTGCGCAGTCGTTCTACCTCGTCGGGCGAGAACGATGCCGGATCCTTCAGCCGCTCTATTTCGGCTACGGTCTCGGTTATGACCTCGCGTGTGTTGGCACAGTCGGTCTCGGTCGAGACTATCAGGTAGCCCCTGTCGTGATAGCCGTAGAGGGCCGCCGTGATTCCGTAGGTCAGGCCCTTGTCCTCGCGTATGTTGGTCATGAGGCGACTGCCGAAATATCCGCCGAGAGCACAGGCGGCGATGCGCATGTCGATGAAACCGGGGTCGTTGCGCCCGGGGGTGGGGATGGCCATCTTGACGGCACTCTGGAGTGCGTCGGGCATGTCGGTCACGACCTCCTCTGGGCCTACGTTGTCGGGAAAAGTCAGAGTCACGGGCGAGAACTCGATGCCGGTCCTGATGCTTGCGAATCTGCGGACCACGGCCTCGACCATGCCGTCGTCTATGCGACCTGCGAGGAAGATGTGGATTCCTTTGGTGTCGAGGCGGCTTCGGTGTGCCTCGCGCATCTCCTCGGGCGTGAAGGTGATGATCTCCTCGGGCTCGGGGATGGCGGCGATGGGGTTGTCCACACCATATATGATGGGCTTGAGGGCTGCCGAGGCATTGAATCCGACCTTGCAGCGGTTGACGGCAGCACGCGAACTCTGCAGGTGCAAGATCCTCTTGGCGGCCTCGGGCTCGAATGCCGGGCTGAATGCCATCTCGCGCGCCATGGGCAGCACTGCAGGGAATGCCGAGCAGGTGCAGAAGAGGTTGATGAGGGTGTGATGGCTCGTCACGCTCGACCCGCACCAAGCTCCGTTTGACTCGAGAATGTCGGACATTCGTTGCCCCGGTGTCTGCTCGCTCCCCTCGGGGAGCATCAGCGCCACGGCCTCGAGCAGTCCCGGACGTGTTGATTCGGCCGTGCCGCCCGGCAGGGCTATGCCTATGCGGCAGACCTCGGTGGTGCCGCTGTCGATGATGTGTAGCGTGATGCCGTTCTGAAGGACTCGGATGCTCTCCGACTCGAGTGTCAGAGGTCCTATGGTATGGATTTCCGGTCGCCGGTTGCGGTCTGGATTGCTCATTGCAGTGGTTTTTCGATGATTGACCCGAGCACTGACGAACGTGCGTCGCCAACGCCGGGCTCGGGTGTTGCCGCAGCCGACTTGGGTGTCGTCTGCACGGGCTTGACCGGTGTGACGGTGGTGGTCGCTGCAGGGGCAGGTGTCTTGACGGTGACGGCGGGCGCCGAGGCTGTCACGGCCGGTTCGGGTTCGGGCAGAATCTCCGGTGTCGGCTCCGGCTCGGGTGTAGGTTCGGGTGCCGTTTCAGGTGCTGGTTCGGGCTCTGCCTCGGGGTCAGCCTCGGGCACGGGACGGATTATCCCGTCCGAATCATCGTCCGGAACAATAAAAATCTCGGGCTCGGCGGGGAGAGATGCAATTTCTGTCGCCGATGGGTCGGGCAGGGGCTCTGTCACGGGGATGCTCTCGGGTACGGACGGCACGGAGGGTACTGATGGCGCGGACGGCTTGCGGGGTTTCTGCCGTTTTTTCTTGCCACCTTTCTCAAGCATGGCGTGATACTCGCCGACATATCCGGCTCCGGCAAACGTGCGCGAATAATAGCCCTCGGACAGGTCGCTGACTATGACGCCCCGCGAGGCCGATGCATGTATCATACGGTTTTCGCCGACGAAGATGCCGACGTGCGATACACGTTTCTTGTCCTTGCCGGTGGCAAAGAAGACAAGGTCGCCCGGCGTGAGGGAGTTTTTCGATGCCGGAGCGCAGAAATCTTTTTGCGCGCGCGAATTGCGCGGCACAGAAATGTCGAGAGCCTTGCTGTAGACCTGCAGGACGAGGCCCGAGCAATCGACGCCCCGTCTGTCATTGCCACCATATTTATAAGGAGTGCCCAGCCAGCTGCGCGCCTCGTCGACAAGCGCCCGCGAGTGCGTGGACAGATTCTTGGTCGACGGCACGGAGAGTTCCTTGCCCGACGGCGCTCCACCGACAGGCCGGGCCGTGCCACGCCGCGACGTCGAACACGACGCCAACGTCAGCACGACTGACAACATGACTATGACAGAGTTTAGCTTTAATGACATGACATTGCAAAATTAAGAAATTTTTATCAATCGTTTTAGCGATGTGCCTAAATATTCCTTAAAATCATTCTGAAGCTATTAAAATATTTTAAAGTGGGGTTTGACGATGTAACTTTGTATGATTTTTGCCGTCTATAGAGTAAAACCAAACAACAAAATCCATCACTCAACAGCATGAAATCAACAGCCAAGATAATGCTTCTCGCTGCCGGAACAGCCATCCTCAGCTCGGCGGCCACTGCAATGGCCATCGGTTCGTTCGGCCGTGCAGACAACCATTCTTCTCTCTCTTCGACGGAGTCTGCCGAGGGTCGGTTCTATACCGTTGCCTCGACCGTGACTCCGGCTACGGATTTCACAACGGCCGCCGAGAATACCATCAACGGTGTCGTGTCCATCAAGAGCTTCTCGACTCCCCGCGGCTATGCGGGAGGGGGCGGCAACATGTTCAACGACCCGTTCTTCGAGTATTTCTTCGGCTCGCCCCGCAGCAACCCCCGCCAGCAGGAGCAGGCTCCCCGCGAGCAGCAGCGCGGCCTCGGCTCGGGTGTCATCATCAGCCCCGACGGCTATATCGTCACCAACAATCACGTCATCGACGAGGCCGAGCGTCTTGAGATCACGCTCAACGACAACCGCACCTTCGATGCGACGGTCATCGGCACCGACCCCACCACCGACCTCGCCCTGATCAAGATCGACGCCAAGGACCTGCCTGTCATCCCCATGGGCGACAGCGAGCAGCTCAAGGTGGGCGAGTGGGTTCTGGCCGTGGGCAACCCCTTCGGCTTCACCTCGACCGTCACCACTGGCATCGTGTCTGCCAAGTCGCGCAGCATCTCGTCGACCTCGCACTCGCGCCCCATGGGCATCGAGGCATACATCCAGACCGACGCTGCCGTCAATCCCGGCAACTCGGGCGGCGCTCTCGTCACCCTGACCGGCGAGCTCATCGGCATCAACACCGCCATATACTCGCAGACAGGCAACTATGCCGGTTACTCGTTCGCCATCCCCACCTCGATCGTCAAGAAGGTCGTGAGTGACCTGCGCCAGTACGGCACCGTACAGCGCGCCGTGCTCGGTGTCTCGATCGCCGACCTCACTGCAGAGACCGCCAAGGAGAAAGGCATCACCGCCGTGACCAAGGGCGTCTATGTGGCAGCCGTGAGCGAGCGCTCGTCGGCACGCGAGGCAGGCATCCGCGAGGGCGACGTCATCACCGCCGTCAACGGCGTGACGACCGACAACACAGCCCAGCTTCAGGAGCAGGTGGCCAAATATCGTCCCGGCGACAAGATCAAGGTGACATACATCCGCGACAACAAGTCCAACACCGTCGACATCAAGCTGCTCAACACTCAGGGCAACACCACCGTGACCAAGGCGGGCGATTTCGCCGACCTCGGATGCGCCTTCTCGAAGGTCGATCCCTCTCAGCTCAAGCAGCTCGGCATCGACAACGGCGTGCGCGTGGCCGAAGTCAAGGACGGAGTCTTCGCCGATGCAGGCGTCCGCAAGGGATTCATCATCGTCTCCATCAACGACTCGCGCGTTTCCTCGCCCGAGGATGTCGAGAAGGTCTACCGCTCGATCATGCGCGGTCAGGGCGACGAGAAACTGATGATTCTCCGCGGCCTCTATCCCACGGGCAAGCGCGGCGTCTATGCCGTAGACCTTGCCGGACAGTGATTCCTCTCCCTCGCTCAAAGTCAGGAAACACACATCCGAAATATAAAGGTTTAGTAATGAATATTAGGTAAATAAGGTTTTAGGAAACCTGACCGTTGACTATCATGCCGCCTGTGGTCCCCGTGGCCACGGGCGGCAATTTTTTTGTTATTATCCCCGAAAACCCTTAACTTTGTCTCGATAAACCATTAAATCATCACGTACGCATGAAAAATAGATTGTTCTCGATTCTCCTCGCCCTCGTCATCGCTCTCCCTGCCGTGTCTCAGGGCAGGGCTCACCCGTGGCAGGGCAAGACGGTGGCCTATCTGGGCGACTCGATCACCGACCCGCGCAACAAGGCCGCGCAGAAGAAGTATTGGGCATGGCTTCAGGAATGGCTCGGCATCACCCCTTATGTCTATGCCGTCAGCGGCCGCCAGTGGAACGACATTCCCCGTCAGGCCGACAAGCTCCGCGCCGAGCACGGCGACGACTTCGATGCCATACTCATCTTCATGGGCACCAACGACTACAACAACGCCGTTCCCCTCGGGCGCTGGTATGACGAGACGATGGAGACCGTTGAATTCGGCCACCAGTACGTCAAGCGTCCCGAACTGCGCGAGCGTCGCGTCCCGGCCATGAACCCCGACACGTATCGAGGACGCATCAACATAGCCCTCGACTCGCTCAAGCGCACCTTCCCCGACAAACAGATCGTACTGCTCACCCCCATACACCGCGGCGGCTTCTATGCCAACGACAAGAACTGGCAATGCCCCGAAGACTACGTGAACCGCTGCGGCGAATACCTCGACGCCTATGTCGACGCCGTCAAGGAAGCCGGACAGGTATGGTCAGTCCCCGTGATAGACCTCGCGGCCCTCTGCGGACTCTATCCCATGATGGACGAGCACGCCAAATACTTCAACCGCGCCGATACCGACCGCCTTCACCCCAACGACCTCGGCCATCAGCGCATGGCCCGTACCCTCCTCTACCAGCTCCAGACCCTCCCCTGCACATTCTGATACGACAGATTGATAATAAACAAAGAATCCCGACCATTGGCCGGGATTCTGTTTTTTGCATGTATTCCGAATTATCAGAGGCGGGCCTTGATGGCTTCGGTCTCGGCCTCGTAGCCGGGCTTGGCGAGGAGGGCGAACATGTTGCGCTTGTATGCCTCTACACCGGGCTGGTTGAAGGGGTTGACGCCGAGCATGTAGCCGCTGATGCCGCAGGCCTTCTCGAAGAAGTAGATGAGCTGGCCGAGGTATTTCTCCTGAATTGCGGGGAGGGTGATGAGCAGGTTGGGCACGCCGCCGTCAACGTGGGCGAGACGTGTGCCGAGTTCGGCCATCTTGTTGACTTCGTCGACGTGCTTGCCGGCGATGTAGTTGAGTCCGTCGAGGTTGGCCTCGTCCGAGGGGATGAGCTTCTCGTGCTTCTGCTCGGTCACGGTGATGACGGTCTCGAAGATGGTGCGCTCGCCGTCCTGAATCCACTGGCCCATCGAGTGGAGGTCGGTCGAGTTGTCTACGGCTGCGGGGAAGATGCCCTTGTGGTCCTTGCCCTCGCTCTCGCCATAGAGCTGTTTCCACCACTCGGCGAAGAAGTGGAGCTTGGGATTGTAGTTGACGAGGATCTCGATCTTCTTGCCGGCCTGATAGAGTGCGTTGCGGGTTGCGGCATAGAGGAATGCGGGGTTGGTCTCGTCGGGGGTATTGGTGGCCTTCTCCATCTCGGATGCGCCGTCGATGAGGGCGCGTACGTCGAAGCCTGCAACGGCGATGGGGAGCAGGCCAACGGGGGTGAGCACGGAGAAGCGGCCGCCTACGTTGTCGGCGATGACGAATGTCTTGTAGCCCTCCTCGGTTGCCAGCGTACGGAGTGCGCCGCGGTTGGCGTCGGTGATGGCCACGATGCGCTTACGTGCCTCGTCGAGGCCGAGCTGGCGCTCGAGCTGCTCCTTGAGCAGGCGGAAGGCGATGGCGGGCTCTGTGGTGGTGCCGCTCTTTGAGATGACGATGATGCCGAAGCGTTTGTCCTTCAGGTAGTCCTGAAGCTCGTAGAGGTAGTCCTCGCCGATGTTCTGGCCGGCAAAGAGCACCTTGGGCTCGCCTTCGACACCGGGACGATATGCGGCAAAGCTGTCGCTGAGTGCCTCGATGACGGCCTTGGCGCCGAGATAGCTACCACCGATACCGATGGCCACGACGGTGTCGCAGGTGGCGCGGAGCTGCTCTGCGCAGGCGATGATGTCGTCGAGCTGGGCGTCGGTCGTTTCGGTGGGGAGGTTGACCCAACCGAGGAAGTCGTTGCCTTCGCCGGTGCCGGTGAGCACCTTGTCGAGGGCATCTGCTGCCTTGGCGTCGAGTTTGCTGATCTGCTCGCGGCTCACGGTCGAGAGCACGTCCTTGATGTCAACATTCAGAGTTTTCATGCTATTATTCTTTTATGATAAAATTTAGGATTGTCAGATGAACCACTTGCCCAGAGCGCGCATGGCCCTCTCGGCGTTGGCGTGGCGGTAGAGTATGTCGTAGACGGCGTCCAGAATGGGCATCTCGACTCCATACCGTTTGTTTATCTCCTTGATGCACTTGGTGCCGTAGTATCCCTCGGCGGTCTGCTCCATCTCCATGCGTGCGGTCGAGACCGAGTAGCCCTTGCCGATGATGGATCCGAAGTTGTGGTTGCGCGAGAACCGCGAGTAGGCCGTGACCAGCAGGTCGCCCAGATAGACGCTGTCGCAGATGCAGCGGGGACGGGGGCACACCTCGTCGACAAACCGCTCCATCTCGCGGATGGCGTTGCTGACCAGCATGGCCAGAAAGTTGTCGCCACCCTTCATGCCGTGCACGATGCCTGCGGCTATCGAATAGACATTCTTGAGCACGGCGGCATACTCGATGCCCTCGACGTCGCTCGACGGGATGGTGCGGGTCGACGGCGAGTTGAGGCGCTTGCCGAACTCCTCGGCATAGGCCACGTTGTGGCAGCCCACGGTGAGGAAGCTGGGACGCGACAATGCCACTTCCTCGGCATGACAGGGACCGGCGATGACGATGACCTTCTCGGGGTCGACGCCGAAGCGGTGCACCATGTAGTCGGAGATGATCTCGTTGTCGCCGGGCACGATGCCCTTGACGGCCGATACGATGTTCTTGCCCGATATGTCGACCGAGATCTTGTTGATGTGCGTCTTGAAGTATGGCGACGGCATCACCAGCAGCAGGGTGTCGGCCTGAGAGCAGACGTAGTTGATGTCGCTCGAAAACTCGATGCGGCTCACGTCAAATTCGACATCAGTCAGGTATGCCGGGTTGCGGCCCATGCGCTTGAAGTCCTCGATGCGGTCGTCGCGGCGCATGTACCACATTATGTTGTCGCAGTTGCGCAGCAGCAGTTTGGCGAGAGCCGTTGCCCAGCTTCCGCCTCCCATCACTGCTATTTTGTTGAAACTCATTGTGGATTGTAGTGAGTTTTTTTATTCTTCGGCTTCCTTTGCGGCGTCGTTGGAGACGGGTTTCTTCTCGGGGCGCATCTGGGGGAAGAAGAGCACCTCCTGAATAGTGGTCTGTCCCGTCATCAGCATGACCAGACGGTCCATGCCGATGCCCATGCCCGATGTGGGGGGCATACCGTATTCGAGGGCGCGGATGAAGTCCTTGTCGATGATCATGGCCTCGTCGTCGCCCTTCTCGCCGAGTCGCATCTGCTCGACAAATCGCTCGTACTGGTCTATCGGGTCGTTGAGCTCGGAGTATGCGTTGGCCAGCTCCTTGCCGTTGACCATCAGCTCGAAGCGCTCGGTCAGCTCGGGGTTGTCGCGGTGACGCTTGGTCAGGGGCGACATCTCGATGGGATAGTCGATGATGAAGGTGGGCTGGATGTATGAGCCTTCGCACTTCTCGCCGAAGATCTCGTCTATCAGCTTGCCCTTGCCCATGGTCTCGTCAACCTCGACGCCGAGCTCGCGCGCGGTCTTGCGCAGTTGCTCCTCGTCCATGCCGGTGATGTCGACGCCGGTCTTCTCCTTGATGGCGTCGGTCATCGTGAGGCGACGGTAGGGTGCCTTGAAGTCGATGACGTTGTCGCCGACCTTGACCTGAGTGGTGCCGTTGACGTCGAGACAGATCTTCTCGAGCATCTTTTCGGTGAACTCCATCATCCAGTTATAGTCCTTGTAGGCCACGTAGATCTCCATGCAGGTGAACTCGGGGTTGTGGGTGCGGTCCATGCCCTCGTTGCGGAAGTTCTTCGAGAACTCGTAGACGCCCTCGAAACCGCCCACGATGAGGCGCTTGAGATAGAGCTCGTCGGCGATGCGCAGGTACAGGGGTATGTCGAGCGCGTTGTGGTGGGTGATGAAGGGGCGTGCGGCGGCTCCGCCGGGAATCGACTGCAGGATGGGGGTCTCGACCTCCATGTATCCGGCGGAGTTGAAATACTGGCGCATCGAGTTGTAGACCTTGGTGCGCTTGATGAATATCTCCTTGACGCCGTCGTTGACCACGAGGTCGACATAGCGGCGGCGGTAGCGCAGCTCGGGGTCGTCGAATGCGTCATACTTGACGCCGTCCTTGACCTTGACGATGGGCAGGGGGCGGAGCGACTTGCCCAGCACGGTCAGCTCCTTGGCGTGTACCGAGATCTCGCCGGTCTTGGTGCGGAATACGAATCCCTTGACGCCCACGAAGTCGCCGATGTCGAGAAGCTTTTTGAACACCACATTGTAAAGCTCCTTGTCTTCGCCGGGGCATATCTCGTCGCGGTTTACGTAGACCTGAATGCGGCCTGTCGAGTCCTGAAGTTCCATGAATGAGGCTTTGCCCATGATGCGTCGTCCCATAACGCGGCCTGCCACGCAGACGTCGCGCACGGGGGCGTCGTCCGAGAAGGTCTCTTTTATTTCGGCTGCATAGCCGTCAACCGGGTATTCTGCTGCGGGATAGGGTTCGATGCCCATGCGGCGCATCTCTTCGAGGCTCTGGCGCCTGATCATTTCCTGTTCACTGAGTGAGGGTGCGTTCATGTTGCTGTATATGTGGTGTTGGTGTTATTTGATATGTTAACTGCAAAATTACAACTTATTTCCGCCCCAATCAACACCCGACCCCCCAAACTTGGGAGTCGAATGTTAAAAACTCACAATGCGAGTTGTGGCGGTTGTTAGCGAATGTTAAAAATCAGCTTCGCGTCACGTTGAGACCTTTCTTCGAGAGGGTCATTTCGACCATGCGTCCGTTGGGCGGGAGGCCGGGGGCGTTCTGCAGCGTCTGCCTGATGCGCGACGCGGCCTCCGGATCCTTGGCTATCATGTACAGATAGCCGCCGCCGCCGGCTCCGGGGAGTTTGTAGCCGAGGCAATAGTCGTCGACGAGGCGTGTGATGGCCTCGACCGCGGGGGGATTGGTGCCGGGGTCTATCATCTGGTTCTGCCTCCAAGTCTCGCGCACCAGACGGCCCATGCGCGCGAAGTCGTCGCGCTGTATGGCGTCATACATCTCGAGCGTGTGGGCCTTCATGCGCCTGAGCAGGTCGAGCTGGGCGCCGTGGTTGAGGAACATCCTCCTGACTATCTCGGCCAGTATGTCCTTGGCCGTGCGGGTCAGTCCGGTGTAGTAGAGCAGGTGACAGGGCGAGTATTCGGGGGCGTTGAAAAGGTCGGACGGCAGCCTGCGCACCATCGGTGTCTGGTCGAAACCCTTGGCGGTCTGCAGCAGCTTGACGCCGCCGATGACGCCGCCATACTGGTCCTGCCAGCCACCGCCGGTGGTCAGCAGTTGTTCCAGCACGAGCGTGCGGCGGCATATCTCGACCTTGTCCCACGCGAGGTTGCAGAAGTCGCTCACGGCTCCGAGCACCGTGGCGGCGAGTATCGAGCTCGTGCCCAGACCGCTGCCGGCGGGGATGGCCGAGAAGAGCGTTATCTCGAGACCTCCTCCCATCTCCCTGAGCTGCTGCTCGAGCGACTGATATTGCTCGGTGCAGAATCGGGGGTGGAATCCGGCCAGTGCCAGTGCGGCCTTGGGGATGGAGAATGGTGAGCCGACCTTGTTGAACTCGATGAGCTGCTCGTATGTCGTCACCGTCTCGGCGGCGCCGAGGTCGATGCTTCGGCACACGATGTGTGGCTCCTTGCAGGGGCGTATGTAGGTCTGCAACGGGGGCTGCCCGTTGAGCTCGATGGCCAGATTGATGACGTTTCCACCCTCGGCAAGACAGAACGGGGGCGTGTCCGTCCAGCCTCCGGCAATGTCTATGCGCACGGGCGATCGGCTCCAGACAATCTGGTCGGAGCAGACGGCCCTGCCGGGCGAGTTGGGCGACATGCCCACGGTCTCCATGAGTCCGTGTCGCAGCAGCGAGAAGGCTTCCTCGCCGGCCTCGGCATAGGGTTCGCCCTTGCGTCTCAGCACCTCGCTGCGCCACATGCGGTCTGACATACGGGTCAGCAGTGGAGTGTTGTCGTCGAGGGCCGGAGGCATTGGGATCTCCTCGGCGGCAAAGGCTGTTGCGGCCTCGTCGAGGTCGAGCTGATAGAACACGCTGTGCTGATGGTTCCGGGCCATGGCGTGGCGGTTGACGCGCCTGAACTCCCTGCGCTGGGCCACCAGACGGGGCAGCGAGGCGACGTTAGAAATCTCTTCGGCGCTCATCAGCCTCAGGCCCTCGGGCAGAGGCTCGCCGTCAAGCATCATGCGGACAAGAGTGCCCATCTGCTCGATGTCGTCAGTGACGGGGAACTGGCGTTTCTGCTGCTCGGCCCCGGCAAAACGTGAGTCTATGCCATAGACACGCACCATATATGATTTCTCCTCAAGTGGCACTATGTCTATGCACTGTCCGGGCTTCAGGGCTATCTCCCAGTCGTTGACGGGCACGCCGGTCACGATGTTGTCGCGGCTGACGCTCCAGTTGGGACCGATGTACGAGTTCTCGATCCATATGTTGACGTTGTCGGGGGTGAAGTTTATCTTGGTGACGGCGTTCTGTACGAATATCGAGGGGTGTGGCTTGCGGTCGCGGTGCATGATCTCGCGCTGGTCGTTTACGCGGTTCTGTATGGCCAGCGTCGACGAGATCATCTCGCGGCTCGTGCCATAGTGATAGAACTCGCCGCCGGGCAGGGGGAGTATCGCCACCGTGAGCTCGGCCAGTTCGGGGTCGGGCTCGGAGGGGTTGACGCCCAGAGCGCATCCGAACTCCGAATACAGGTCATACTCCCGGAGGTTGCCATCCTTGTCGCGCGACTTGCGGCGCAGCAGCTCCACGGCCTTGTCGCTGAGCAGCCATACGCCAATGTCGGTGAGATAATACCCTTCCTGAAGCAGCGACGACAGTGTCTCGACCGACGGTTTCTGCAGCATTCGGTCGAGAATCGACGGGGTTGAGTGGCGGCTGAAGAACACGCCGTGGTCCTTGGCTATCGACGAGTCGAGCCACAGGCCGTAGCACACGACGTCGGCATCGGGTATGGGGCCGAGCTGCTCGGCGGCGCGGATATAGACATCGCCGCTCACTATCATGGTGTTGAGACGCGCGGGGGCCTTGTCCATGATGCGCTCGTAGAGGGGCAACTGCAGGTCGAGCAGCGTCTGCGAGAGTTTCTGTCCGCGCTCCCAGCGGAATATGGGTATCGGGGTAAGAATCTTGCCCGAGGGGGCGTATGACGGCAGGCGACGGCTTTGGCCGCCGGCGTGCAGCAGTATGCGCCGGCCTGACGACAGCCAGTCGGCAAAGGTCTTGTCCGGGGCCCAAGCCCTGTGACATTCCTCCAGCAGCCATGTGGTGCCGCCGCCGCTGCCCAGACGGGCGCCGACGGGGTCTGAGGTGCAGAAGTATTCGTTACGGTCCAGACCGGTCACTTTGTGGAAGGCGTCGACCAGATTGGGCGGCATGGATAGCAACTTGTGTGTCATGGTGATGGTGATTGAAACAGACAGCCTGCCGGGTGCGTTGTGTCTCGGCAGGCTGTCTTTATGATTGTTTTGGGTTGATTGCGTTTATTCAGCCTTATCGGCAGCCTCGGTCTGAGGTTTGAGCCATTTGTCAAACCAGCGGAAGAAGAGACGCTGCCACATTATGGCGTTCTGGGGCTTGAGTATCCAGTGGTTCTCATCGGGGAAGATGACCATCTCGGCGGGGATGCCGCGCAGTTTGGCGGCGTTGAACGCCATCTCGCCCTGAGACGAGAGGATGCGATAGTCGAATTCGCCGTGCGAGATCATGATGGGGGTATCCCATTTGTCGACGAATCTGTGGGGCGACATGGCAAACGTGCGCTGTGCCGTGGCGTTGTCCTTGCGCCAGAATGCGCCGAAGTCGGGCTCGACCGTGGCATCGGGGCTCTTGCGCATGGCGCCTCCGCCCATGTCCCAGTTGGCAAACCAAAGCTCTTCGGTCTCGAGATACTGGGCCTCCATGTTGAAGATGCCTGCGTGGGCCAGCAGGGCGGCAAAACGCTTGTCATGGTTTCCGGCCAGCCAGTAGACCGAGAATCCGCCATAGCTTGCTCCGGTCGCGCCGATGCGGGCGGGGTCGATGAAGGGATACTTCTTCATGTAGTCGACTGCGGCGAGATAGTCTTTCATGTTCTGGCCGGGATAGTCGCCCGAGATCTGCTCGTTCCACTCGGTGCCGAAGCCGGGGAGGCCGCGGCGGTTGGGGGCGATGACGATGTATCCGTTGGCTGCCATGAGGGCGAAGTTCCAGCGATAGCTCCAGAACTGGCTTACGGCCTGCTGGGGACCGCCCTGACAGTAGAGCAGTGAGGGATAGGTCTTGGTCGAGTCGAAGTCCTGAGGATAGATGGTCCAGACGGTCATCTCCTTGCCGTCGGTCGTGGGGACGATCTCTTTTGCGACCTTGGGCATCTTGAGCGAGGCAAGCAGCTCGGTGTTGACATTTGAGATCTGCTTGACGTCGCCCGTGGCCGAGACGTGGAACACCTCGTTGGGATAGAGCATCGAGTGGCGCAGTGTCACCAGCGAGCCGTCTGCCGCGGGTGCGAGTGCCGCATAGTCACATTCGCCCTGAGCAACGACGCTGACGGTGCGGTCGAGCCCCATCTTGAAGATGGGCATCACGCCATCCCTCGCCGAGATGAAATAGATCTCGCGTCCGTCGGGAGCCCATGCGAACTGGTCTATTGTATAGTCCCAGTCGGCAGTCATGTCGGTCTTGTTGCCGGTGGCGAGGTCGAGGGTGAAGAGGCGGTTCTTGTCGCTCTCGTATCCGTCGCGCTCCATCGACAGCCATGCCAGCGTGCCGCCGTCGGGCGAGAATGCGGGATTGGTGTCATAGCCCATCATGCCCTCGGTGAGGTTGCGGGTCTGCTTGTCGGCCAGAGTATAAAGGTAGAGGTCCGAGTTGGTCGATACGGCATAGTCCATGCCGCTCTTCTTGCGCGAAGTATAGACAAGGCTTTTCGAGTCGGGAGCCCAAGCGAACTGCTCGATGCCGCCGAAAGGACGGAGGGGCGATTCGAAACGGAGCTCGTCGGCCATGATGTCCTCGAGGGCAGAGATCTTGGACCCGTCGAACTCGCCCACGAAGGGGTGGGGAATCTCGGTGATCCACTCGTCCCAGTGCTTGTACATCAGGTCGTCGATGACACGGCCCGTTGCCTTGGGCAGGTCGGGATATATCTCCTTGGCGTCGCGCGAATACTTGACGGTCGAGACGATGATGACCTTGGTCGCGTCGGGCGAGAAGAGGAATCCCTCGACACCCTTCTCGACGTCGCTGGCCTGCGTGCGCGACGAGCCGTCGGCGTTCATCACCCATACCTGAGGCTTGCCGTCCACGGGATAGGTGAAGGCTATCTTCTTGCCACCGTCAATCCAGCAGAAGTTGCCCTCGCTCGAAGGGGTGCGGGTGATGCGGGTCAGCTCTGAGCCGTCGAGATTCATCGTATAGAGGTCGGCGTTGCTCTTGTTCTCCTCGACGCTCTCGTACGAGATTGCAAAGAGCACTTTGGTGCCGTCGGGCGACACCTTGACGTCGCTGACGCGGCCGAGGGCCTCGAGCGCGTCGATGTCGAATATGCCGGTCTCGGTCTTGAAGTCCGGCTTGTCTATCAGCACGCCCTCCTCGTTCGTGCCTGTCGTGCAGGCTGCAAGCGAAGCGGCGATGCCGGCAGTCACTATCATTGATTTGAGATTCATAAGGTAAGAGATGTTATATGGCAAAAGGTCAAAGGCATAGGACGCCGCTGTCGCGACGTCTCAGGCCCTTGACCTTTGGTCCTTTGTATTATTTTATAAGATACTGCGACGAGATCGACTCGTGTGTGTGGACACGGCGGATGGTGTCGGCAAACAGACGGGCCACGGAGAGTATGGTTGCCTTGCGGCAGTTCTTGTTGAAGGGTATCGAGTTGGTGAACATCATCTCGACCAGAGCCGAGTTGTCGACGCGCTCGGAGGCGGGGTCGCTCATGATGGCGTGCGAGCAGAGTGCGCGTACCGAGCGGGCACCGTTCTCCTTCATCAGGTCGGCGGCCTTGGTGATTGTGCCGGCGGTGTCGACCATGTCGTCGATGATGATGACGTCCTTGTCCTTGACGTCGCCGATCACGGTCATGTTGGCGACCACGTTGGCCTTGGCGCGCTGCTTGTGGCAGAGCACGAGGGGCACGTTGAGATATTTCGAGTAGCTGTTGGCACGCTTGGCACCGCCCACGTCGGGCGAGGCGATGACGAGGTCCTTCAGGCCCAGACTCTGGATGTAGGGGATGAACACTGACGAGGCATAGAGATGGTCTACGGGAATGTCGAAGAATCCCTGAATCTGGTCGGCGTGGAGGTCCATTGTGATGACGCGGTCAACGCCGGCTACGGTGAGCAGGTTGGTCACCAGCTTGGCGGCGATGGACACGCGGGGCTTGTCCTTGCGGTCCTGACGGGCCCAGCCGAAATAGGGCATCACGGCTATGATCGAGGCGGCCGAGGCACGCTTGGCGGCATCGATCATCAGCAGCAGTTCCATCAGATTGTCCGAGTTGGGGAAAGTCGACTGGACGAGGTAGACCTCGCAACCGCGGATAGACTCCTCAAACGAGACTTCAAATTCGCCGTCGGCAAAGTACTGGATGTTCATTTTGCCGAGCTCGCAACCCAGCTCCCGGCAAATCTCTTCGGCCATGTAGGTCGAACGTGTGCCAGAGAAAATTTTGATTGGTGGCAGACAGTCAGTCATAAGTTTATGTGGAAGTGAATGGATATTTCAAGGCTCCCGGGCCGTCCCGGCGGGGAGGCCTGTGTCATTTGTGGTGCAAAATTACGAAAAATAGCCCGAAATACCTTTTATTTACCCAAAAAAGTTCACTAACCCCCGAGTTTTGTGTCACGGAGGCCCTCAGTCGGGTATGTCGGGCATGGCAACGCGGAGTGTCGTGGCCAGTATGCGCCTGATGTGGCAGTATCTGTCGTCGGGACGGATGCCGTTGATCGACTTGCGGAACCTGAATGCATATTCGTCGCACATCTTGCGCTGTTTCAGGTATTCGAGTGTCTCGGCAAGGAATTTGTCGATCTGCTCGGCGAGCTTGTCGTCCAAGAATGTGTCTTGGGCCAGCGAGCAGAACTCGATGAAGCTCTCGGCCATCAGTCGGCCCACGGCCTCGTCGCCGGGATCAAGCCGGGCGAATTTCCTGAAGGCGGTGCGTATCTCGCGCATCCTCGGCGCGGGGCGGCGCCTCTTGACACGATGTATCTCCTTGTCGATGGCGCGCTTGTACTCGTCAAGCTTTTTGTCTACGTCCGGGACGGCAAAGAAGTCGAGCAGCTCCTTGGCCTCGCGGCTGCGGCTGTATATGTCCATGACAAGCTCGCGCAACTGCGGTGCGTCAAATTCGGCTATGGTCTTGCGGAGGACGAGCTTGGACATGATGGCTTGTGGGAATAGGGATTTAAGAATCGGGAGTCGGGAAACCTGATGATTCCCGACTCCCGATGCCGAATTTTTATTTCTTCATTCCTTTCTCAAGGAATTCGGTGAATCTGGGTATGTTTTCGTCATACGAGAAGGGGCCCGAGAGCAGCTGGCCTTTGTCGTTGAGTATGACGTAATAGGGCTGTGCGTTGGCGTTGAACTTATAGCGCTGCAGATAGCTCCACTTGTCGCCATAGGTGGTCAGCTTGACTTTCTTGCCATTCTCCTCTACCTCCATGGGCTGGGGCAGGGGGGCCTTTTCGTCGACCATGAGCTTTACGACCACGAAGTTGTCCGAAATCATGGCCTTGACATTCTCGTTGTCGAGCACTGCACCCTCCATCTTGCGGCAGTTGACGCAGCCGTGGCCCGAGAAGTCAATCAGCACGGGCTTGCCCTCTTCGCGGCCTATGCGCATGCCTTCCTCAAAGTCGTCATATTCGTGGAACGAGTTGCCATAGAGGTTGAAGTCCTGAGTATAGAGCGGGGGCACGAAGGCGCTGACGCCCTTGAGCGGCGCGCCCCAGAGGCCGGGGAGCAGGTAGACGGTGAATGCCAGAGAGGCCATGGCGAGGAAGAAGCGCGTCACGCCGATGCTCGAGTCGGCCTCGCCATAGTGCGAGAAGTTGAATTTGCCCAGCAGGTACAGGCCCAGCAGCAGGAAGATGACTATCCAGAGCGCGAGGAATATCTCACGGTCGAGGACGTGCCAGCCGTAGGCAAGGTCGGCCACCGAGAGGAACTTGAGCGACAGGGCGAGCTCGACGAAACCAAGCACCACCTTGAGGGTGTTCATCCAGCCGCCCGAGCGGGGTGCGCTCTGGAGCATGGTGGGGAACATGGCAAAGAGCATGAAGGGGAGCGCGAGGGCGGTGGAGAATCCGAGCATGCCGATGGCGGGACCCCAGACATTGCCCATAGAGGCTGCCTCGACGAGCAGAGTGCCGATGATGGGGCCTGTGCAAGAGAACGACACGAGGGTCAGCGTGAACGCCATGAAGAATATCGAGAGCAGTCCGGTGGTGCGCTCGGCGGTAGCGTCCATGCGGTTGGCCCACGACGAGGGGAGCTTGATCTCGAATGCTCCGAAGAACGAGATGGCGAAGACGACGAGCAGCAGGAAGAAGATGATGTTGCAGACCGCCGAGGTCGAGAGTGCGTTGAGCGAGCTTGCGCCGAATATGCCGGTGATAATGAGGCCGAGTGCCACATATATGACGATGATCGAAACGCCATAGATGCAGGCGTCGACTATGGACTTGGACCTGTCCTTGCCTTTTTTGAGGAAGAAGCTGACGGTCATCGGAATCATGGGCCATACGCAGGGAGTGAAGAGGGCCACGAGTCCGCCGAGGAAACAGGTCAGGAAGATATACAGCAGCGATTTGCCGGCTATTTCGGCATTGTTGTCATTGCCCTCGAAGTCTACCGGCGCCCACAGATCGGGCGTGCCGTTGTCGGCCACGGGAGCGGTTGGGGTTGTCGACACGGTGTCGTTTGCGGCCTTGAGCGTATCTGCGGCGACAGCCTCGGGTGCAGCCGTCTCGGCTGTCTGTTCAGCCACGACGGGCTCCTCCTTTTTCTCCTCTTTCTTTTCTTCGGCTTTGGCTGCTTTCACTTTGGCCTTTCCCGAAAAAGAGAAATTGTCCTTGGACGGAGGTATGCAGTTCTGGTCGTTGCAGGCGCCATAGCGTATGTTTGCGTCGATCTTGAACTCGGGAGCCGTTGCGGTGAATTTCTGACGTATTGTCACCGACGTTGTCCACCACGAGAGTTCCATCTCGAAAATCTCGTCCATCTCCTTGTGGGCGGGAGCCGAGGGGACGAGTTTGCCGTCGAGTTTGGCTCCGTCAAGGTCGAAGGTAATGTCGAGGGGCTGGGGGCCTTCGCCGGCCGCAAAATCCCACGAATAGAGGTGCCAGCCTGCGTCGATGGCGGCCGTGAGGATGATTTCGCCTTTGTCATCGCCGGTCATTTTCATGTCGCCGGTCCATTTTACTGGGGTCATAATCTGCGCGACCGCCGAGAGGACGGCAGCGAAAACAGCCAGCATTGTAAGGGTGAGTCGTCGTGTCATCGTTCTTTTTGATAGTGATTGGTCAAAAATGTTTGCAAAATTACTAAATATCACCCTGATTTTGTGTTAAAAAGAGTTGAAAATGCAAATCTATGTGTAATATCAGCTTTTTTCTATAAGTTCTATCACTTTGGCACTTTCGGTCAGAACTGTCTTGTTTTCTTCGAGAGCAAGATTGTCGGTGAGCGTTTTCCTCAAGTTCTTATCTATACAAAGGCATGGCTTGGATAATGCGAAAGGAGGATTGGTAAAATATACCCCGTCCGGGAGACAGGACGGGGTATATTGTGCTGTATGTCAGATTGCGGCGATGACCTCGACTTCGACGAGGACACCCTTGGGAAGGTCGCGCACGGCTACGGCCGAGCGGGCGGGGTAGGGTGCGGTGAAGAATTTGGCATAGACCTCGTTCATGGGGGCGAAGTTGGCGATGTCAGAGAGGAAGACTGTCGTCTTGACTACGTTCTCGATGCCGGCGCCTGCGGCGTTGAGCAGGGCGAGGACGTTGGCCAGAGCCTGCTCGGTCTGGGCCTTGATGCCTCCGGGCACCTCGCCGTTGGCGGGATTGACGGGAATCTGACCCGAGCAGAACAGCATGTTGCCGACCTTGATGGCCTGACTGTAAGGACCGATTGCTGCGGGAGCCAGTTCGGTAGCAATGACTTCTTTTTTCATAGTCGTGTTTTGTTGGGGGTGTTAGTGTATGGAGTGAATTCAATATCCTTGAGTTGGATGTCGCCCTTGGCGTCGCCTGCCACCCTGATTGCGCCGAGTTTGTCGGCCACGTCTTCAAACCGCTCGTCAAACGAGGCAAGGAACGACGACGCGCCATACGAATCGAGCGTATGGTTGACGTAGTTTAGTGTATAACGCTCGATGGGCAGCGCGGGTTGCACCGGCAGAATGGCCGGATCGGCGTCGGCATCCCCCTCGGGCAACACCCTGACAAGCAGTCCGGCCGAGATGAGGGTATTGACCACGTCGGTGGCAAGACGTGCCGGGAGTGCGTATTGGCGCGAAATCTGGTTGACGGTGAGTGGCGACAGGGCCTCGTAGTGACGGCGGACTATCACCGTGAGTACGCTCACCGACACCTTGCGGCGATAGTTTCTTGATATGGTGCGTGTCTGGCGGTCATAGCTGAACATGGCTATGTTCTGGGCCGAGCTGCATATCAGCGCTCCGGCAAGTGTTATGAGCCACGACAGCTGCATCCAGATGAGCATGAGGGGGAGAAACGAGAACGAGCCGTAGATGGCATTGTATTTCGATACGTACAACTGGCCGCTGACAAACAGCCATTGCAGTATCTGGAATCCGGTGCCGGCCAGCACGCCGGCCAGCAAGGCGTTCTTGAACTTGACCTTGGCGTTGGGTATCAGCATGTATGCCCCGGCAAAGAATAGCCAAGCCAGCACCACGCTGGCGCAGTCGAGCAGAAACTCGAGCATCGGACTCAGGAAGTTGGGCAGGAGTTTCTGTACCACGGACGACATGAACACCTGAAGGCCGCCCGAGCATATCATCAGTATGGGCAGGATGATGCAGATGGCCAGATAGTCTGTGACCTTGCGGAAGATTGAGCGGTCCACAGTGACGCCCCAGACCGTGTTGAAGGTCTCCTCCACGTTGTCAAGCAACGATATAATGGTCCAGAGCAGGAACACAAGGCCGACACCCACGAAGACCCCCTCTGATGCCTGTGCCAGACAGGTGTCGACAAACGAGAATGCCATCTCAAGCGCCTTGTGCTGCGACGGGAGATACTGGAACAGCTGGCTCTGCAGCATGTTCTGGAATCCGAATCCCCGACCTATGGCAAATAGCAGGGCCAGTGCCGGAACGATGGCAAGGAGCGTCTGGTATGTCAGGGCATAGGCCTTGTTCTGCAAGTCGGTGCTCAGGAAGGTGCGGACAGTCAGGTTCAATGTCTTGACGGTGTTGACCTTGAGCGTGTTGCGGTGGTCTTCCCAGACGCCGTCCGAGCAGTATTGCCACAGTGCCGTCGACCGTTCGACAAGCCGTGTCCATTTCGAAGGAGAGGAGGGGGTGCTCATGTCTGTTGCGAATTATTTCACGGAATCCTTTTCGACAAATGTCCTCGCAGCCTGCGAACGCGAGATCTCGAGGGCACGTGTCAGTCGTTCTTTCTCTATGGCCGCGACGCGGGCCTTGCGCATGGTCAGGGCATAGTCATACACGTCGGCGGTCTGGCTCACGGTCTTTTCGGGGAGTTTCACTGAGTACTGTGACCCACCCTCGCCACTGAACGTCAGGGTCAGCGGAGCATTGCGGTGGTCCAAGACATAGCGTCCCACGGTGTCGCATTCGGCGGCGATGAACGTGATTATCTCCGCGCCGCCCGATCTGTCGTTGCGCTCACCGTCGTGAGCCACTGTCGATGTCGAGGCCGACGTGGTTCCGTCGGTCACGCTCACCGATGTCGATTTGACATTGCGCCCCTTGAGGGTCGAGATGATGTAGAAGTCGCCCTCGGGCGAGAGTCTTGCCTGTATTCCCGTGCTGTTGTGTACGGCATCGGGAGTCGCACCGGCGGCGATGTAATATCCCTCGATGGGATTGCTTACGAATTTGACGGTCGGCTTGAGTGTCTCGGCTCTGGCGGCGAGGACTGCCATAAGCGAGTCGGCGCTCTCGAGCCGGCGCAGGTTCAGCCCCTCGTTGGCCACTGACGCGATGTGTATGGCCTCGCGTCTCTGGTCTATGGCTCGGGGATAGGCCGTGCGCACCGAGTCGGCCAGACTAAGTGCCAGCGTGTAGTTACGGGTCTCGAGTGCCTGTGTGGCCTCGTCGACCAGACGCGACGCCTCCTTGACTCCGTTGGCGTCGCCGCAGGCGGCAAGCGCTCCGAGAGCCAGCAGGGATATTGCGGTTTTAGTTGCTGCGTTGAACATTCTTTATTCCTTTGACTGCTTGTATTTTCTTTATGACATTGTTCAGGGCCACGGTGTCGTTGACTCCGATCACCAGAAATCCCGAGAAAATGCCGTCATGGCTTTCGATGGATATGTTGCGCAGTGCCACATCCCTCTCCTTGTTTATAACGGAGGTGATGTTCGTGACAATGCCTATGTCGTCCTGTCCGACTATCCTGATGGTCGCCGCAGTCTGGTTGCCGGTCTTGCCCGACCACCGCGTGCGTATGACACGATAGGGATAGCGCTGGTGTATGTGCGCGCTGTTGGGGCAGTCCTCGCGGTGTATCTTGACGACACCCTCCGACGATATGAAGCCGAATACCTTGTCGCCGAAGATCGGGTTGCAGCATTTGGCCATCCTGTAGTTCATGCCCCTTATGTTGTCGGTGCCTATCACCAGCACGTCGTCGTTGCGATTGCCATCCTGCGCGGTCGGGTCGGCCAGCTCGAATTCCTCGGCCGACCTCCTTTCCTCGGCGCGGCTGTCCGAGGCCTGAATGGAGTCGTATGTGGCGATGACGTCAGACGGGTCTATGATTTCGTCGGCCAGAGCCTTATAGAAGTCCGTGACCGTCTTGTATCCCATCTTCTTGATGGTGCGCATCAGGTCACCCTCCTCAAGCTCGATCTTGCGGTTCTTGCATCGGCGTTGCAGCAGTTCGCGGCCGAACTCGCTCGACCGGGCCGCACGCTCGTTGATGGTCTGGCGTATCTTGGTGCGTGCCTTTGCCGTGACCACGAGCGAGAGCCAGTCCTGCTTGGGAGTCTGCGATGGCGATGTTATCACCTCGACGGTGTCGCCCGAGTGCAGCTTGTAGCCGAGCTTGCGGTTGCGGCCGTTGACCTTGCCGCCCACGCACGAGCATCCGAGCTTGCTGTGGACTGCGAATGCGAAATCGAGCACGGTGGCGCCCAGCGGCAGACGGTGCAGGTCGCCCTGAGGCGTGAAGACGAAGACCTCCTTGTCATAGAGATCCATCTTGAAGTTCTTCATCAGCTGCATCGGGCCCTCGGCTGTCTCGAGGATGTCGCGCACGTTGTTCATCCACTGGTCCAGCGAGCTCTCGCTCTTGATGCCCTTGTATCGCCAGTGGGCTGCGAGGCCCTTCTCGGCCACGAGGTCCATGCGTCGGGTGCGTATCTGCACCTCGACCCATTTGTTGCCCGGGCCCATCACCGTGGTGTGCAGCGACTCGTATCCGTTGCTCTTTGGGATGGTTATCCAGTCCTTGAGGCGCTTGGGGTTGCCCGTGTACATGTCGGTGACTATCGAGAACACCTTCCAGCACTCGGCCTTCTCGGTGTCCTTGGGCACGTCGAGTATGATGCGTATCGCAAAGAGATCATACACGCCCGACAGCTCGACCTGCTGCTTGCGCAGTTTGTTCCAGATCGAGTATATCGACTTCGTGCGCCCCTTTATCTCGTATTTCAGTCCGGTGGCGTCGAGCTTTTCGCGCAGGGGGGCTATGAACGAGGCTATGTAGGCGTCGCGCTCGGTCTTGGTCTCGTTGAGGCCCCGGGCGATGCGTGTGTACGTCTCGCGCGAGGTATATTTGAGCGACATGTCCTCGAGCTCGCTCTTTATCTTGTACAGTCCGAGGCGGTGCGCCAGCGGAGCATAGAGATAGTTGGCCTCGAAGGCCGTGTCGGTCACGAATTTCTCGTCAGGGTGGTGGTTGATGGCCCGCATCAGGGTCAGGCGCTCCACGATCATTATGATTATGACGCGGATGTCGTCGGCCAGAGCCATGAGTAGGCGGCGGAAGTTGTCGGTCTTTACGACCGTCTGTTTTCCGTATAGCTTCGAGACCTTTGTCAGGCCCCCCACCAGTGTGGCCACGTCGGGCTCCCAGAGTCGCGATATGTGCTCAGTGCTCACCGCTCCGGCGCCGGCAAGCTGATAAAGCATGACGGCGAGCAGCATGTTGCGGTCGGGCGAGACCATCTCGCAGAGAGCTATGCCCGCCCTGAGCGACTCGTCGAGCGGGTTGATGTCATGCCGCGGCTGAAGCCTTATCCCGGCCTCGGCGGCATCCCTGTATATCTTTTTCACTGCCTCATAGTCGCCCGGAGCTGCTACGTCGGCGCTGAGCCTGAGCAGTGCCCGGACAAGTAACGGTGTCGACAATGAGGGGCTGGACTTTTCCATAAGCAAGCATGTTTGAAGAGAGCGGGGGAGCATCCGGCGCTCCCCCCGGTGTTCAGTCTCGGCGGTATATGCATGCCCCCACCGAGTTCAGGCGGGTGTCTATGGCCTCGTAACCACGGTCTATCTGGTCGATGTTGTCGATGGTCGAGACCCCCTTGGCACTCATGGCGGCAATGAGCATGGCAATGCCGGCGCGTATGTCGGGCGAGTGCATCTTGTTGGCCCTGAGGGCGAATTTGTGGTCAAGGCCTATCACCACGGCGCGGTGCGGGTCGCAGAGCATGATCTGCGCGCCCATGTCGATGAGCCGGTCTACGAAAAACAGTCGGCTCTCGAACATCTTCTGGTGTATCAGCACGCTGCCGCGACACTGGGTCGCCGTCACGAGCATCACCGACAGCAGGTCGGGGGTCAGTCCCGGCCACGGAGCGTCGGCTATCGTGGGTATCGAGCCGTCGAGATTGGTCTCGATCTCATATACATCCTGTTCGGGCACCACGATGTCGTCGCCCCTGCGCTCGAGGTTTATGCCGAGCCTGCGGAACGAATCGGGTATTATGCCGAGGTTGTCGTAAGACACGTCCTTGATGGTGAGGGTGCTTCGCGTCAGGGCGGCCATGCCGATGAACGAACCCACCTCGATCATGTCGGGCAGTATGGTGTGGTCTGCACCCGAGAGCTTCTCGACGCCGGTGATGCGGAGCAGATTCGAGCCGATGCCGTCTATCTGCACGCCCATGCCCACGAGCATCTTGCAGAGCTGCTGCACATAAGGCTCACATGCGGCGTTATATATAGTCGTCGTACCCTCGGCCAGCGAGGCTGCCATGATGATGTTGGCAGTACCTGTCACCGATGCCTCGTCGAGCAGCATGTAGCATCCCTTGAGTCCGTTGACTGTGACGAGGTAGTATGCCTGACGCTCTTCGTTGTAGGCAATCATCGCACCGAGCTTCGAGAGGCCGGTGATATGGGTGTCGACTTTGCGGCGCCCAATCTTGTCACCCCCCGGCTTGGCGAAGTAGGCCTGACCCAGACGTGCCAGAAGCGGGCCCACTACAAGCACCGAGCCGCGCAGCCCGGCACAGCGGGCCACGAAATCTGCACTCGAGATATAGTCCTCGTCGAGGTCGTCGGCCTGAAACCTGTATGTCGATTCGTCAATCTTGTCCACCTTGACCCTCATGGCCCTGAGCAGGTTGATGAGGTTGGTGACGTCAAGGATATTGGGGATGTTGTGTATGGTGACGGGCTCGGAGGTGAGCAGAGTGGCGCTGATGACCTGCAGTGCCTCGTTCTTGGCGCCCTGAGGGCGGATGTCGCCATTCAGATGATGGCCTCCTTCGATGATATATGTGCTCATGCCGGGTGAGATGAATTGATGAATAGAATTGAAATAATATGAAAGGGTGTTTCTGTCTGTTAAACACCCGGAGAGTCAGATGTGTTCAACCTCGGGGGTGAGTGTGATGCCGAAACGCTCGCGCACAGATTCGATTATCGCACGCTCCAGCGCCAGCACGTCGGCCGGGGTTGCCTTGCGCTCGGGATTGACTATTACCAGCGGCTGCAGGTGCCACACGGCGGCATTGCCCATGGTGTGCCCCTTCCAGCCGCAGCGGTCAATCATCCAAGCCGCGGGTATCTTCACGCCGTCGCCGGCCTGATAGTGGGGCACGGACTCGGCGCCACCCTCGGCGGCGCATATCCTTTCGAAGACATCCTTGCTCACGACCGGATTCTTGAAAAAGCTTCCGGCGCTCGGCACTTTCGACGGGTCGGGCAGTTTGGTGTCCCTGATCTCGATGACGGCCTCGCGCACCTCGCCGGGCGAGGCCGGTGGCTCGGGGAATCTTGCCGCGAGGGCCGGATAGCCCGTCTTGGGCCTGGGCTGCGAGCTGAGCCTGAAAGTCACCGACGAGATGATGTAGTTGCCCTTCATCAGCGGACTCTTGAACATCGAATATCTGTATCCATAGTCGCACTGCTCGGGCGAGAGTGTCACGAAGTCACCCGCCGGACAGTCATAGGCCTCTATTTCCTCTATCACGTCGGCCGCTTCGACGCCGTAGGCACCCACGTTCTGGACTGCTGCCGATCCGGCCTCGCCGGGTATGCCCGAGAGATTCTCGACACCCCACAGCCCGCGGTCGCAGGCCCACTTGATGAAGGCATCCATCTCCTGACCGGCACCCACGCGCACCAGAATGTCGTCGCCGTCCTCGCCTGCTATCTCCATGCCCTTCACGGCACTGTGCACCACCACGCCGGGATAGTCTCCGAGAAACAGTAGATTGCTCCCCGCGCCTATGTGCAGCATGTCCACTTCGGGGCGGATGGTCGAAAGCAGAAACGGAATATCCTCGCGCGAGTCATATTCCATGAAGCACCCGCACTTCACCGGCATGGCGAAAGTATTGCGGTCTGTGAGGTCATAATTGAGACGTGACGTAATCATAACTGCAAAAATACACAAAATCCTCGAACCTCAAACACCCCCGACCCAAAAAAAGACCACATCCTACCAAATTCAGTCCTCCTTGCCTTTGAGTTGGCGTCTCAAAACACAGCATCGCCCACCTATCGCCTCCTCCAAAGATCAATCCTGTCGCGGACTTCCGATTTTGGCAGTCTTGAATTTACGGTATATAGGGTTTCGAGCCTGTCAGCAGCTGTTTCAGGAGATACGATATTATGACCCACGAGTTCGTCGAAAACAAACAAAATGCCATGGACTTCGATTGACTGTTGTTCGGCATATCGTCTGAGCCGTCGGTCCCCGGTAAGCATGGGCACTCCGTGTTTTCTCGCATAATAACATACCGAACAGTCCGGTATTGACAGGTTTCCGGATACGATGGCATGTTCATTTATTATTTCCATAACCTCATCGGCGGTAAAGCTGTCTATGAGGATGCGGTTGTCAGCCACCAACTCATCAAACAATATGCGTTGGGATGGGTTGACAATCTCGGCTGCTACAAAATCAACAGTATGGATTTCATACGGGAGCATGCATAATTCGTGCAGCAAGCCTACGGCATGAAGATCTATGAAGATATTTGTATCGTTTACTAATATCTTCATCAGTCATACTAATTGAAGTTGAGACCTGACATCATCAACGGTTGTATTGAGTAGCGAGGCGGCTTTTGAAAATGATATTGTCTCATCGGCGAGTGCGCGATAGACCATTCTCACGAATCTACCCGAGGTCTCGGGTAATGCTGCCGATTTTTCGACAAGTTCATTAAAATCCGGGAAAAGTTTTTTCTTTTTCAAGTACCCTTCATATCTCCGGCCGGTGATGACTCTGAGCTTTTTCAAAGACAACATGATTGTGTCTATCGTGACACCGAACTGTTTCTGAATATCGCTCAATTCGGCCAATGAGATGTCGTGCCTCGATCTGCCAAGACGTGAAATCAGTATGGCCGATGGCAACAGAAGTTCGGCGGCGAAACTGTTGCAGATGTTCTCGATCTTTCTTGAATCCGTTTCACGAGGAAATTGAAGAATCAGATGGCCTAACTCATGCAACAGGGTAAATCTCTTGTTTTCAGACGACTGGTTCGCATTGATTACTATGACCGGAATGCAGTCGTTGGCATAACCGCTCAGGCCACCGAAAGATGAGTCCGCGTCTATTTCTATGATTTTTAACCCGTTGTCTTCGAGGACCTCAATGACATTTGAAATGCCGTCAATCCCGAGGCCGAGCTTTTTTCTTATGCTATCGGCATGTTTGTGGATCTGACTCTCCTCCGAGACAATTATCCGGGATAGAGAGAATTTGTTGTCCGTTCCACATAGTTGCTCAATCTCCAAGTACCTCTCGAGTTCTTCCCTCACCCTTTCACGAATGGAGGCAACAGCCTTTTCTGGGATTCGGGCCCTTTTGTGGAACATTATCTTGTCTACGGCAACGGTATATGGCCTGAAAAAATAATCCGGTTTTACACCAAGAGCCGTCCCAAAGGCTATCAACATGCGGCTATCGGGCATGGTCTGTCCTTTTTCATATTTATTGACGGCCTGACGTGACACAGGCGGACTGACAAGTCTGCCAAGTTCATACATTGTCATCCCTCGCATCAGACGGGCTTGATTGAGACGGAGACCGAATATGTTGTTTGAGTCCATGGACATAATAAAAATAATTTATGGTTGACAAATGTAATAAATATTTATTATTTGTCAACCATAAACTATGCCTAAAAGTTCAATTTTAACATTTGACGTTCATTCAGTCCTCCCTGCCTTTGAGTTGGCGGCGGTAGAGGATGAAGAGGGCGGTGGCGCCGATGAGGGCGAAGGGGGTGCCGATGAGGGCGGGGGAGGCGAGTCCGAGTCCGGCGTGTATGGCCATGCCTCCGATCGAGGCCGAGACGGCGTTCGAGACATTGAACGCGATCTGTATGCCGGCGCCTCCGAGCATCTCGCCCCCCTTGGCATATCTGACTATGAGGTATTGCAGCGGGCCTCCGATGCCGAAGAGGCAGGCCGGGGCGATGAATGCAAACATCACGGTGGGGATTCTGAACGGCGTGCAGAAATAGAGCGCGGGCATTATCAGCACCAGTGCGGCGGCGATGACTCCGGTGACCAGTGCGGCGGGATATTTGTCCGCCATCTTTCCGGCGATGCCGTTGCCTACGACCATGCCTATGCCCACGATGACCATGATCCACGTCATGTCGGCCATTGAGAATCCGGTCACTTCGGTCATCTGTGGCTCGATGTAGCTGAGCCAGCAATATACCGATGCCTGGCCGAAGAACACGCCGGAATATATGAGCCATGCGCCCGGATGGGCAAGAAACCTGAACTGACCCTTCATGCCGTGGTCGGGCAGTGACTGCATGTAGGGCACCCAAAGCCTTATGCAGATATATGCCGCCAGACCGCATGCAGACACTACGGCAAATGCCAGTCGCCAGTTGACGGCGTTGGACAGGAATGTAGCCAGCGGCACCCCGACCACGTTTGCTATGGTCATGCCACCGACCATCACGGCTACGGCCATGGCCTTCTTGCCCGCGGGGGCGAGGCGTTCGCACACGATGGCTCCGGCTCCGAAAAACGCGCCGTGGGGGAGTCCCGAGATGAAGCGGGCAATGACAAGCGTGAGATATGACGGCGACAGTGTCACCAGTACGTTGCCGACAAAGATTATTCCCGCCAAGAGCAGCATCAGTTTTTTCAGTGGCCAACGGCGCAGGAATATCAGTCCCGGGGCGCCTATGGCGACGCCGAGCGAGTAGGCCGAGATGAAGTGTCCGGCCTCGACGATGCTGACTCCGATGTTGCGGGCGACATTTCCCAATATGCCCATCATGCCGAACTCAGCTATGCCAAGCGCGAAGGTCGCGATGGCAAGTGCGATGAAACTTTTTTTCATTTTGGTCTTTTATCTTGAATGATAATCAATAAGTCCTGATAGCGGTGATGCGAGTATGGTGCCTATGTTGTAACCCTCGGCCTCGGCAGCACTCTCGAGCTGGGGCCTGAAATGGGCGGCGACAGAGCCGGCAAAGTGGACGGGCAGTGTCCTTGAGCCGTCATAGGGCGAGACGTTGAGGCGGAAAAAGCGCCTGAACTCCTCGACGATGAAATCGTTGATGGCCGGATGTGTGGCGTGCGAGGATATGAACAGACACATCGAGGCAAGAAATGCGTTGGGGGCCGGACGGCGATAGACACGGTCGATTATTTCGGCCGTGTCAAGGCGCGGATAGCGGTCGGCGAACGCCTCGCTTATCTCTTTGGGCAGATGCCCCTTGAGCAGCAGGCCCAGAAACCGTTTGCCCAGCGACGCGCCGCTACCCTCGTCGCCGAGGATATAGCCGAGGGGCGGAGTGTTGGCTATGATGCCCGTGCCGTCATACAGACACGAGTTCGAGCCCGTGCCGAGTATGCACGCTATGCCGCGGGTGTCTCCACACAGGGCACGCGCGGCTCCGAGCATGTCAGAGGCTATCTCGATGTCGGCATGGCCGAAGCATCGGGACAATTCTTTCCTGACTCTCCCGAGCGGCTTGTCGCCAGCGCATCCGGCTCCGTAAAACAATATTCGGTCTACGTCGGTTGTGTGGTCAATGAGTGCCGAGCCCTTGACAGAATCCTCGAGGAGTCCGGCAGGCGAGTGAACGGCATTAAATCCGCAAGTGTCGAAAAGCGAGACACCTTCGGGGCCACAAAGCGCCCACGAGGTCGAGGTGCCTCCACTGTCGGCAATAAGTATCATTTATACAGATAGTATTTTTGTGATGTCTGTTTGAATTTGTCGGCGTCTTTCTGCCAGAACGCAGACATGTCGGCGACCTTGTATCCCTTTGAGAACAGTGTCCTGACCTGAGCAGAGCCGCAGACCTTGTCGAACATGTTCAGGCGGGTCTTCGTGGCGGCTGCGAAAGCCTTGTGTGTCGGGTAGAGGCGGGCAAGTTCCTGCATGACATAGAACTGTATCAGCGAGAGCGGAGCCGCCTGTGCGTCGCGGACGTATATCTGCACGCCGCCGAGATTCTCGCCCTTGAATATGGCATAGAACGGCTTGTAGTGTATCGGCCTGAACTCCACGCCGGGGATGTCGAGCGCCGTGAGGGCGTCGGCGAGTGCCTGAGCGTCTATCCACTGAGCGCCCGTCAGTCCGAACGGCAGGGTGTAGCCCACGCCAATCGACACATAGTCGAGCTCGCCCATGATGCCTGTGGCCGGATAGAGCAGCGCGGTCTCGGAGGTAGGGATGTGGGGCGAGGGGAGAACCCACGGCATGCCCGTGCGGGAAAATGTCATGTCGCGCGTCCAACCCTCCATAGGTATGACGGTCAGCTTGGCCTTGACGCCGCCCGACAGCAACCCCTCGCCGTTCAGAAGCTGTGCCAGCTCGCCCGGGGTGAGTCCGTAGAGATATGGCACGGGATATTTGCTGACAAAGCTCTCGAATCCTTTTTCCACCACGGGTCCCTCGACCTTGATGCCTCCGAGCGGATTTGGGCGGTCGAGCACCATGAACTCCTTGCCGTCGCGGGCTGCGGCCTCCATGGCCAGTCCCATGGTCGAGATGAACGTATAGCTGCGGCAGCCGATGTCCTGAATGTCATATACGAGGACATCCACGTTTCGCAACATCTCGGGCGAGGGTTTCTTGGTGGCGCCGTGCAGCGAGTAGACCTTGACGCCGGTCTTGCGGTCGACGTCGTTTGCCACGTTTGCTCCGGCCATATGATCGCCCCTGACACCGTGCTCGGGGGCGAAGAGTGCGGTCAGCTCCACGCCGGGGGCCGAGGCCAGAATGTCTATGGTCGAACGCATATTGTTGTCTATGCCTGTCGGGTTGGTGATGAGGCCGACGCGCTTGCCCTTGAGCGGCGCGAAATCGCGCGCGGCAAGCACCTCGATGCCCGGACGCACGGTGGCCGATGCGGGCGTGACGGTCTTGGCTACGGTCGCGGTAGGGTTTTCGGGCACTGTCGTGTCTTGCGAGGCTCCCTGAGAGCAGGCGGCCATGACGAGGCCGGCCATGAGTGTGGTAAGTGTCATTGCTTTCATTCCTTTATAACAAATCAGTCCCCTTTTTTGCCGAATTCAGGATTGATTTTGAGCAGGTATGTCACGCCGATGGTGGCGAGACAGCATATCATTGTCCAGATGAAGAAGTTCTGGTAGCCTATCTGTTCCTCGATCCATCCGGCGGCCATGCCGGGCAGCATCATGCCCAGTGCCATGAAGCCCGTGCATATCGAATAGTGGGCGGTGGCGAACTCACCCTCCGAGAAATATATCAGATAGAGCATGTAGGCCGTGAACCCGAACCCATAGCCGAACTGCTCGATGAAGACACAGATGTTGATGACGAGCAGCGACGAGTCGGGCACGAAACTGAGATATACGAATGTCAGGCAGGTCAGCGACATGCTCCACGCCATGGGCTTGAGCCAGAAGGCCAGTCCGCGGCGTGCGGCGAGGATGCCGCCAACGATGCCCCCCAGCGTCAGGCCGATTATGCCCACCGTGCCATAGACTATGCCGACATCATAGGTGGTCAGTCCAAGTCCTCCGGCCTCTCGGGGATCGAGCAGGAAGGGATTTATCAGCTTGACCAGTTGCGCTTCGGGCAGCCTGTAGAGCAGCATGAATATGATGGCGGTGACGATGCCCGGCTTGGTGAAGAACGACGCGAAGACCTTGCCGAATTCGCGGGTTATCTCTCCGGCGTTCTTGCGCTCGCGATTCTCCTTGCGCTCGGCGTGCGGCAGGGCCGCCGAGTGATAGATGGCGAATATCAGGAACAGCACGGAGAGTATCACGAACACCGTCTGCCATGCCAGCGTCAGCGACCCGGACCTCTCTTCGATCAGTCCCGCCACCACGACGAGGGCTCCCTGTCCGGCCACCGAGGCTATGCGGTAGAATGTCGAGCGTATGCCCACATAGAACGACTGCTCGTGCTCGTCGAGCGCAAGCATGTAGAATCCGTCGGCGGCGATGTCGTGTGTTGCCGAGACGAACGCCACCAGCCAGAACACGGCCAGAGACAGCCTGAAGAACATCGGGGCGGGCACGGTGAGGGCTATCGCCGCAAATGCCGCGGCCACCATCCACTGCATCACCAGTATCCACCGCCGTTTGGTCGAGATGATGTCGACGAACGGACTCCAGAACGGCTTTATCACCCACGGCAGGTACAGCCATCCGGTATAGAGGGCGATGTCGGTGTTTGAGATTCCGAATTTCTTGTACATGATCACCGACAGGGTCATCACGGCTATATACGGCAGGCCCTGCGCGAAGTATAGCGTTGGCACCCAAGCCCACGGCGATCTGCGATTGGTTTTCTTTTCCATCAATACAGCTTTGTAAGTTTTGAGCCGGGATAATAACGGCCGAGAATCTCCTCGTATGCATATCCGCGCTCGCCCATCACGGCGGCACCTATCTGGCACAGACCTACGCCATGTCCCCATCCGGCGCCGCGCAGGGTGAATCCGTCGGCGGTCTTGCGGACGGTGAATGCCGAGCTGCGCAGGTGGCTCTCGGAGAGCGTGCGACGTATCATCAGCTCCTTGCCTATCACGGTCTCGCCTTTGGTGCCCGTGATGCGCAGTCTCACGATGCGCCCCGAGGTGCCGCGCTCTACGGGCGTGAGGTCCGTGATTTCGCCGAGGTCGCGGCCGAGACGCTCCCTGACCAGATCGGAGATGCGCCCGGTAGTGTAATGCTCCTCCCAGCGATAGAAGTCGAGCTGCTCGCGGTCGTATGAGTTGAGCACCTGACCCAAGATTCTCTCTGACTTAGTGTTGCAGAATGCTTCGGGCGAACTCTCTATCCACGCCACTGCATTCTCCTCGACTGTCAGGTCGGGAAAATCAGATGGGTCTGTCCAGTCACGCCGCGGGGCGAGATAGGGATGAGGCTCGTCGGCCCAGCAGGATTCAAATTTCTCGAACACACCGCCGCAGCATTTCGAGAATCTCGTGTCGCAGAGATTGCCGTCGGCATCGGTCAGCACCATGCCGCATGTATCGGCAACGGCGCTTGCGGCCGCGGTGCCGGTCGACCGCCCTATGCCCTGATAGCGCTGGCAGTGGTCGTCGGCACAGACATCAAATATGTCGTGATCCTCGTGGTCCCACCATCTAATCTCCTCGTCGGCGCCCCTTCTGACGTTCGGGGCCCTGAGCGCTCGCGGTGAGTTGATGCGCGCCATGAGCCACGAGCGCGAGATGACGGCGTGGGCCCTGAGTAGGGCGGGGGATGAGGTCGCGCTCATCTCGCTCGAGATCACGGATACGAGATAATCCTCTGCGGGAATGATGTTTATGGCCGTGAGTTGTCCGCCGTGGCAGACTATCTTGAGCGCCCCCCTGAAACGCTGGTTCTCCTTGCGCTCCCAGTGGAAGCTGATGCCGATGGTGACCCCCTCGAGCTCGAATGTGTCGCCGTCAGGCGATGTCGGCGTGAACTCTATCTCGCGGAATCTCTGTCCGTTCCACTCGACACACATGCCGCCCTCCGACACCTCGACGCACTGGCGTCCGGTCACGACGGCCTGTCCCGGCGTTGAATAGATGCCCGTGAGCGTGAAGCTTATGTTTTTTGCCGAGAGAATACCCACGGCGACGACAGGCCGGCTCATCCGTGTAGCTTTTCGTATATGGGGTCAACATCTTCGTTGGTCAGGCAGACGTCGTCATAGATTTTCTGCACTGTCTCTTCGTCGAGCTTGTCAACGTCCTCGGGGCGTGAGCAGGTGAAGAATCCCGCCATCTCGAGTGTCGCGGGGCTGACGAGTATCTCTCCCTCGCCGGTACCGTAGCACTCGGGGCGGTGGGCCCTGCGCGGAATGATGACGACCGATGTACCCTTGCGATCCTTCCAAGCTATGACGTTGACCATCGGCTCGGGATCTGCCGCGGGCAGCGCGGCCATGATGCGCTTGAACATGGGCACGAGCTCGGAGTCCTTGGCGGCAAGGATGTGTATGTAGGGGAACGGCGCCTGATACCTGACGGCCAGAACGGCACTGCTTTTCCCCTCGGTCATGAGGGGCATCAGCATGTCGCGACGTACGGTGAAGTTATACATCATCCGCTTGTCGATGGCTTGGAAATGAAGATGGTCTGGGGCCGACGCGCCGCAGCGGGGACCGTTGTAGAACACGGCATGGTCGGGCAGCACTCTGGTCAGGCGGGCCATGTCGCGGATATGAGGCTCAATCAGTTGCGGCTGATGCTCGTGGGCGGCTATGGTGAGGTGAAGCACGCTCAGCGGATAGGGATTGGCCAGAATGTCATATCCCTCCCAGATGATGTGTTTCTGCTCGATGGGGCGTGCGTTCTCGCACAGAAAGCAGGGCCTCTCGCCCGACAGGGCCTTGTCCACGTCTGCCGTGGCCGAGGTCTTGCGATATTCGAGTGAACATACCGACACGCTCCATACCGAGGAGTCGATTTTAAATTCCTTCTCTTTTTCGGACGACTCTACGAGCAGGTCTATGTTCTGACCCAGCATGGGCCACTTTTCAATCTGGCCTGCAAAGAAGTATTCGAGTACTTCGTGATTGAGTTGGTCGGGATTGGGTTTAGAGCTCATTGATTTTGATTCGTTTTAAAATTTCTGCCGTGCGCAGTGAGTCTTTATACAGATTGTTGCGGTTGATCCGCTCGATGGACAGCGCATGGTCAGTATTGTCTTCCCATCGGCGGCACAGATAGAGCGATTCGTATATGCGCCCTATGTTGTGGCTGCGCGATATGGCAAGCCCCATGGCATAGTCCTCGCCATAGCAGGTGTCGGGAAACCGTATCTCTCTTGCCACGGATGTATGGAAGGCACGCGGGGCGCCGAGGCCGTTGATGCGCAGGGCGTTGTTGCGGCCGTTTTCGGGTGTCCACTCGGCGTGGTCTATCAGTCCCGGAGGTATCACGTTGCCGTCGAAGTCGGTCAGCGTGTACGACCCTATCACCATGGCGCAACCCTCTTCGCGAAACTTGCCGACGATTCTTTCAAGTACCGATTCCGACGAATAGAGGTCATCGCTGTCGAGCTGCACGGCATAGCGTCCGCACTCGGCCGAGTCGAGCGCTATGTTCCAGCAACCCCCGATGCCGATGGCGGGGTAGGGTATGCCCTCGGTAGACTTGACGATGAGGCGCGGATCGGTGGCGGCTATCTCGGCGAGTATCTCGGCCGTGCCGTCGTCGCTGCGGTTGTCGACCACGATGACATTGAACGGGAAACAGGCCTTCTGAGACAATGCCGACATGACCGCATCGCGAATGGTGCGGCGGCGGTTGCGCACGGGTATCACCACAGAGACCTCGACAGGAAACTCTCCCGCGTTCACGTCTATGCTCTTGCATCGGTCGGGCGAGATGTAGGCGCCGATGGCCTTGAGGTGGTCGGTGAAGACCTCTTCGAACTCGATCTGGGAAGCGCGGTTGCGCGGATCGACATAGCTGAACTGGGCCTCGCCCTCGGCGGTAACCTTGACGGGCTCGGTGCAATAGAGAGCCTCGGCGATATGGAAAGGGAGTCCCTCGCGCATCAGTCGCAGTCTCAGGTCATACCATCCGGCGGCCTTGTAGTCGCCGGTCATCTCTGCGGCGAGTTTCTTGAGCAGCGGGGTCTGCACCAATACCAGATGGCCGAAATCAAAATCGTTGCGCACCGACCCGTAGAGACAGTCGGTCAGCGGATGCGGTGTCCCGTCGTCGAGATAGTCGCAATAGACAAACGGCGCGCCGGTCATGGCGGCGACCTGCTCAAGCCGCTCCCTGCTCCCGGGGGCAAAGGTTATCTCGCGGTCTGACAGGCGGATATATGTCCACGCTCCGGTCGACTCCGAAGCCATTGCAAGAATATGTGATGATGAAAGCATTTATGATTCGAGTGGTTGGTTGTTATGATTCAGATTCGTCAAACGGTCCGTGCTTGCGCCGTTTCGGCTTGGGCTCCTCGGTCTGTGTGGCCATGTCTCTGGGGACAGAGCCTATCGAGTCGCCATCCCAGTTGGTGGCGGCAAGGGTGTCATCCTCGTCTGTCGGGAACATCGTCTCGGGATATACGGTGACACGCGCCGCGTATTTGACGGGCGACTGGTCGAAGAAATCGAGTATGCTCTTCATCAGCGAGTTGCGGGCCTGATCCTGACTGATGGTCTCGAACGGGAAGCCCATAACGACCACGCGGTGCGTGGCCATCGACGAGGCGGTGGCGGCCACGAAATCATTCTCGGTATATCTCAGTATCGGACAACCCTCCGAGGGGTTGGCCGGGAAGAACGATTCGGGCGACTCGACGGCATAGCATTCGGCGTTCAGGTCCTGACGGAACGTGAACTTCAGTCCCGACTTGAACTGGGCATACTTTCCGTTCACCTCCTTGACCCCGCCGGTCTCGGTGGCGTCGGCCTGTCTCCACTCCAGACCCAGTATCTGGCGTGCGAAACGGCGGTCTTCCTGAGCTATGCCGGGCATGCTGAGGGGATTGTCAAACAGGTCGGTGCCGATATAGCTGCCCGACACTAAAAGCGAGCCTCCGGCATCACAGAACTCGGTGAGGCGCTGTTTCAGTTCGGCCGTAAACGGCTTGAACTTGGTCTTCGATGTGCCTCCGACAGTAATCTCGCGCTGTTTGCCGAGAATCAGGTCGACAATCGGGGTCGATGGAACGCGGTTAAGGAATCCTCCGAGACTCGTCGAGATGAATCCGTGTCCTGCAGCCTTGACGGCCGTTCCGTGGGTGTAGACGAAGTCGAACGTATTGCCGGCTATGATGTCGGTCTCGTATGTGGCGCGGCTCGACCCGTGACCCGGAGCGTCGTTGCTGACCCACTTCTCGGTCGGGCGGAACTCAGTCTGCTCGCCGGTGAAGTGTATGTCCTTGATGTAGGGCATTCCGTGGTCCTCGTTATAGTCAAATCCGGTGTGCCCCTCGCGATAGACCTCGGCGGGGCCAGAGATGCGGGTGAAACCGTTGACTATCGTGACCGTCGAGGCATCGCCCGGCATGTCGCACAGGGCAAGCACCTCCGACGGGAATGACAGTCCGCCCTTGTTGGCGGCGACGACTTTATAGGAGTATATGCGGCTGTCTGCCGGACGCACGGTGATGTACGGATCGTCCGTCACCGCAAGTTCGGTGAAGGCGCCCGAGTCGACCCTCTCGTACACGATGTAATAGTCCGCGCGGGCGGTGCGCTCGAGCGGGTCGGGGGTCTGACGCCACGACAGGTTGTAGACGCCGTCCTTGCCCGAGATGGCGAAGTCGCTAACGGGCAGGGGAGTGACGACGTAGGGCGTGCCCTGAACTTCATGCAGGTATTTGAGCATGCCTTTGTATATGGCGCGGCTGACGTCGAACCTGAATGTCGGGTCCAGTCCGAAACGCATGTCGGCGAAGTTCTGATGGCTCATCAGCTCTATCAGCATGGCCGGAACGCGCGGCTCGCGGGCCTCGTGATATGCCTTGTCGCGCAGCTTGCGCCTGTTCCATCCCGGGTCGTGCAGCATCTGTATGTCGCCCACGACCTGATCGGTCACTATCTCGGCGAGTCGCTTGGACGTGGTGCGCGACTTGCCGTTGCCCAGCGGCGCGCCCGATGTCGACACGATTGGGAGCGTGCCCACCGTGGTATATTGGTCGGAAGTCGTACCGGCGTCGGTATGGAACGCGAACGAGAGGTCTACGGGTATGCCCAGACCCGGCTCGCCGGGAAGCGACTTGGAGCCTCCGGCAAGATAGTTCACCCACATGCCGCGCCCCTTGTAGTCATCCTCATAGTCGTTGGTGCCACCCGAGACGGAGTAGACCGACGACGGCACGCCGGCCCACTGCATCCAGTAGCGCGCGCCCTCGCCCCATCGCGGATAGCCGCTGGTCTCGCCGCCTCGGGCCACGTTGCCCATGCCTCCGCCGATACGGACGGCATCGGCAGTGACGACGGTGTTCTCGTCATCGCTCACGTTGAGCAGCTCTACGGCAGGGGTCTGCCCTTTGGCAAAGGGGAAAGTGCCGAGATATACCCAAGTGCCCCCTCCCATTGTCTGGTTGACCTGAAACTCTTCCTCGCCCCTCAGTGACTTCACCACATACCGGGCGTCCTTCGCGCTCTCGGGCAGCGAGGCATAGCTCACATATACAGCATATTCTCCCGCCTCGGGGATATTAGCCGTCCAAGTGGCCTTCGAGGCCTTCGAGGGGTCCTTGACGGTCGCCACCTTGCGGACGGTGCCCATGCGGAAGGGATTGTCCGTGCCGGTAAGTATGGATTTCTTGTATCCGAATCCCGCCACTCCGGCATCGGTCCAGTGCTCCTTGCCGTTCTTTTCGGCATAGCCTTTCTGGGCGTTGCCCCCGTCGGCGTCCACGATTACCTCCGTCGAGTTCATGTCGCGTTCGCGCGGAGTGATGACGTATGCTCCCGCATCCTCGAGCATCGGGATGAGGAACGGCACGACAAACGCATGAGGAAACAGGTCCTCGACCGTTCCCATCAGCCTTGCCCTCTGCCACATCCAGCGGTCTTCCTTGTTGTCCCAATATCGGCCGTGACTCTGCCACAGGGCAATGATGTCGCCCTGCAGTCCGTCGGGAGCCTCGGGTGCGTCGGTGCGCACCACAAACGGGCCGGAGGTGCGCGGAGGCACATTCTTGCGCACCACCTGCGTGGTCTTTGCCGTCTTCTTCTTCGAAGACCTCTTGCGCCTCGGAGCGCCGTCTGCCGCAAGAATACCTGCAAGCAGAATCGTGATTATAATGAAAAAGTAACGCTTCATAGGATAGATTCCTCCGGATATTTCATATTATAACACTTCTGACAAAGACACTGCTCCGTCAGGTTTGCATTATTTTCGGAATCCCGGATATTTTTAGCAAAATTAAGCAAAAATGCCGACAGCGACAATGATTTTTGCTCTTTTCGGAATCATATTTGTGCCTATGGCGTTGTACGGTCGTCGGGGGTGAGGGCTATCAGGGCTCTCTCGAGTCTTGGTATGGGGTCTGTGTAGTGGTTGCCGGGTACGGTTTCGAATATGGTTCTGATGCCGGCATGGCGTAGGGTTTCGATGACTGTCCGGGTGTCGTCGGCCACCGAGGCAAAGGCCTTGACTTTGGTCTTAGATTCGGCGCTGCCGAGCAGGAAGTATGCGCTGCCCGTCTTGTGTGGAATCTCCCTTTTCGTCACCCAGTCGGCGAAACCCTCATACCAAAAGGAGCCTGACAGTGAGGCTATGGAGTGGAACTCGTCGCACGTCAGCCATTGCCAGAGCGTGAAGAGGCCAGACAGCGAGACTCCGACAAGGTCCCTGCTGACCGTTTCGGTCATGCCCAGCCTTCTTTCGGCCTCGGGAATCACCCATGTGCGCAGGGTCTCGAGAAACCGTGCCGAGTATCCCTTGAAGTCCGGCGAGCCTTTGGGCACGCCTTTGGCAGGCCACGGCGTCAGGTCGTTGTCCCAGTCCATGCCCGTTACAACGACAATCGAGACCCCATGTCTCAGCGACGCCTCTTCAATCCACCCCGACAGCAAGTCCATCGGATAGAGTATGTACACGACTCTTTCCCCATTCCCTCGGCAAGCCATACAGTCCAGCCTCCCTACCTTGAATTCAGTTGTCATACACGATTTCCGGAATAAGTGACAGGGTAGGGCATATCTATTGAATATGCTCCTTGTTCTTGTAGAGGTTTACAAGATTACATTCCTTGATTCTGAAGCCGCTGCCGTGGTCGTGAGGTTTCCCGTTTGAGTATGCTCCCATTCGTATGTCATACATGATGTCTCCGTTGTCAAGGAGTTTCAGGAAACACTCAAGAGAGGGTTCCGTGTATATGTCGGCTGAATCAAATAAGAATGATTCGGTCTTGTCGGGTAGGATCTGACTTTGGGCGGTGACGTAAAACAGATTGTGCAGTTTGTCTCTCAGCGCCGATTCAATGTCGTCGTATGTGTAATAGACCGAGCAATCCAGCAGGGTAGTGTTGCTTAAATCGTAGACAGCGATATAGATGCGTCGTTCGTCAGCCCTGTTTATGAGGCGGAATGACAGGTTGCCCTCATAGGTGTTGTACCTATTGGCAAAAATGGAGGTGTGCAGCTTTTTCTCTTGGCTGCCCGGATAGAACGTGCCGAATTTATCCTTGAGTCCGGCATTGGCTCCTTTTGCCGGGTGTGATGGCTTTTTGGTAAACAGCGTGACGTACGAACTCGAAGCCGCGCGGTGCGATTTGATCTCAAAGCCGAACAGGTCAGGCTGGTTAAGGTTGTTCTCGACAACACCGACATAGTCTTCAAAAGTCTTGCCTATCCCGGTATTGTTGCTTCTGTGGCTCTTTACCCATCCCATAGCCTTGACCTTGTGGAAGGCGTCAATGATCTTTTCTTTATTCGTCATATTTTATGATAAGTTGTATGAGTTGTTCGGTTGTAAATGTGTCGTTCTGTCCTGTCAGGAGATATGTCACGCTCACGTCAAAGGCTTTGGCTATCAAATCGAGATGCTTCAATGTGTATTTGTGCCTGAATTTTGGACTTTCAATATTGCCTATCTGACCGTTGCTGACATCAATGATGTTGGCGAGGCCAATCTGACTGATGTCACGGTCCGTGCGAAGTTGTCTGATTCTGTTGACCACTTCGTTTTGAAAATCTGTTTTAGCCATATTCTCTCAATTTGTGAGCGAATATAGTCAGAAAACAGCCAATAAATTCCCTCAATTTGAGAGAAAAGCGTTAACTTTGCACATCTGTTCTTGTCCGGTCTGTATGACGGAGAGAAATATGTTCAGTAAAATGGTGTATAAGAGAAACATAGACGATTACTGGAGTTTCCGTACCGCGGATACCAAGGAATTCACCCATTGCTATCATAACTATCCGGCTATGATGATACCGCAGGTAGCCAGAAAGTTATTGGAGGATTATGCCCCCGAGGGTAAATTGGAACTGGTGTTTGACCCTTATGCCGGGAGCGGGACTACGTTGGTCGAGTCTTCTCTGAAGGGAATCAGGTCTGTCGGAACAGATCTTAATCCGTTGGCCGTTTTCATGGGCAGGGTGAAGAATACGCACTATGACGTCGAGTCGATCGACGAGGCCATGGCCTCCATCCAAGCCCAAATGATTCTCTATGACCCTGACAGAGTCGTCGACACTGATTTCAGCAGAATCTCAAACCATTCCTTTTGGTACTCAGAGGACAGCCTGTACAGGTTGTCATACATCAATCAGCTGATAAGGGAGTTAAATCCCACGATTCAGGATTTTTTCCTTCTGTGTCTTTCAGAGACGGTCAGAGAGGTCAGCTTCACCAGAAACGGAGAGTTCAAGCGTTATCGGATGTCCGAGAAGCAACTGGAGAAATTCAATCCGGATGTGTTCGGCTTGTTCACCAAGAAAGTCCAAAGGAATCTGGCAGGGTTGATGGCTTTTGACAATATGACTGATGACAGGGATTTGGCCACGGTGCATGGCTTTGATACCTCGCACGCCATTCCTTCCGATATATTGGAAGAGGAGAGCGTGGATATGGTCATCACGTCACCCCCGTATGGCGACAGCCATACCACTGTCGCCTATGGACAGTTCAGCCGTTGGGCCAACGAGTGGTTTGATTTTGACAATGCCAAGTCGCTTGACAGGCTCTTGATGGGAGGTGTCATCTCGAAAGAGGTAAAATTCGAGACGGAGAGCATACGGACTGAATTGCAGATTATCAAGGATACGGATGAGAAACGGTATTTCGAGGTCGTGTCTTTTCTCAATGACTACTGGGCGTCCATTCGGAATGTCGCCAAGGTGGTGCGTAGGGGCGGACGTGTATGCTATGTCGTTGGCAACAGGAGGGTAAAGAACACTCAGATCAACTTGGACTATTTCACCGCCGAGATGTTTGAAAAATGCGGATTCAGACACGAGGTGACTATAGTAAGGGAAATTCCCAACAAGCGCATGCCCTCCAAGAACAGCCCCACCAACAAGACCGGAGAGAAATCCGCGACCATGACCAACGAGTATATCGTCATCCTGACCAAGCTATGATTCCATGAATCACAGCTTCATCATGTCGGGCATGGGGTGGAAGCCGATGGATTGGTAGAGGGGTCTTGCTTGGTCCGTGGTTTCGAGATAGATTTTGCCGCATCCGCGCTTGATATGGTTCTCTTGTCCATCTCGGGGGGCTTTTTCGTGTGTCTATCTATTAGAATGACTTATCGCCTAATGTTGTTTGTGACTTTAAAAATATGTCCGTGATAATTGCAGGTAAAATCCCCTAAAATTGGTCTGAATGGGAAATTTATTGGTCGGAATGTCTAATGTATGGAATCCATAAGCGCGATAATGTCTACCTTTGCGGGTCATTTTTAGAAACGTACTGACTAAACCTTAAAACCTGTTTAACCTTTGATGTCATTTACCGGATCAATCAAACTGTCGCGGCTCGCCTGTGCGTTGGCCGTGGCCCCGCTGTTGGCGATGGCGGGCTGTGCCGGGTCTGAGAAGACCGAGACCGGAACAATAGTCCATAATGTCTTTGTGGTGAATCCCTTGCCGGCCGGAGCCGAGGGGTCCGTATCGCTCCCCGCGACTGTCGAGGAGGGGCGCACCATCTCCGTGGGATTCAAGACCGCGGGCCAGATCAAGCGCATACTTGTCAAGGAGGGCTCGCATGTCGCGGCCGGACAGCTTGTCGCGGTGCTCGACACGGTGGATTATGCGCTGGGCGTATCGACCCTGCGCGAGAAATATGCCCAGTTGCTCTCCGAGACCGAGCGCCACACCAAGCTGCATGCCTCGGGCAACATGAGCGACAATGATTACGAGAAGGCAACCTCGGGCCTGCGCCAGCTGGCATTGCAGCTCAAGGTCGAGGAAAATCGTCTCAGCTACTGCCGCCTCACGTCGCCAGCCTCGGGAATAGTGACCAAGGTCAACTTCGAGAACTCTGAGATGGTCGATGCGGGCACCCCTGTCATCGAGCTCATGGACAACAGCAGCCTCGAGGCCGTGGTCGACCTGCCCGTGCGTCTTTATGCCGCCCGCGATCGTTTCGAGAGCTTTACCGGCATCTCGTCCCTCGACCCCTCGCGTCAGGTGCGGCTGCAGATGCTCAGCCTCACGCCCCGCGCCGACAACAGCCAGCTCTATCGCCTGCGTCTGGGCGTCCCCGCGGGCTCGGGCTTCACCTCGGGCATGAACATCACCGTGAGGATCAATAGCCTGACGTCGGGCAACAGGTCGGTGACTGTGCCCCTCAGCTCGGTGTTCGACAAGTCGGGACATCAGTATGTCTGGGTGGTCAATCCCGCCGACTCGGTTGTCCGTGCCGCCGAGGTCAAGGTGTCAGGTACGGGCGAGGGTGGTGTCGTAGACATCGTCTCGGGCATAACTGACCAAGACATCATAGTGCGTGCCGGCGTGCATCATCTTGTCGACGGCGAGAAGGTAAACATCCTTCCCGGCGAGTCTGAAACCAATCCGGGCAACATACTCTGATGGACAGGCTGCCTAAATTCTTCATCGGCCGACCGACGCTGTTCTGGTCGCTGGTGGTGGGCATACTCGTGCTGGGTGTGCTCAGTTACATGCGCATGCCCAAGCTCGAGGACCCCGCGGTGCCGGTCAAGCAGGTCAGCGTGGTCGCGCTCTATCCCGGTGCCGACGTCACGTCCGTCGAGCTTGACGTGGCTGTTCCCCTCGAGGATGCCCTGCGCACCATGCCCGACGTGCGCAAGATCAAGACCGATGTCATGCCGGGCCGCGCCCTCATCGGCGTCGAGTTCGAGATGGAGCTCCCGATGACCGAGCTCGAGCAGCATTTCGATCTCACCCGCCGCAAGGTCTCCGATGCCGCCATGCGTCTGCCGCAGGGGGCCATGGAGCCCATCGTCATCGACGACATGATGGATGTCTACGGTCTGCTCTACGCCTTCACGGGCGACGGGTATACCCCCAAGGAACTCGAGAAATATGCCAAGCTGCTGCGCCGCGAGCTGCTGACTGTCAGCGGTGTCAAGCGAGTCAACATCGGTGGCACCCGCTCGGAGGTCATCGACATCGAATTCACCCCCGACTATCTCAAGGCCAACGGCCTGATGCCCATGCAGCTCATGATGAGCCTGCAGAGCGCCACCGGCATGGTCAACGGCGGTGTGGTGCCCTCGGGCGACAGACGCATGACCGTCGAGGTGACCGAGGGCATCGAGTCTGTCGGCGATGTGGCCGACCTGCTGCTTGACACCCCCTCGGGACGCAAGATCAGGCTTGGTGACTTGGCCAAGGTGACACGCCGCTACGAGGAGCCCCGGCGCAATGCCATCTATGTCAATGACGAGTCGGCGCTGACAGTGGCCATCACCCTCGAGAACTCGGCCATCGTGCCCGATGTCGGCAAGGCCGTGGACGCCAAGATCGCCGAGGTGATGCAGCGTTTCCCCGTGGGTATTGAGACGGAAAAGATATTCTTCCAGCCCGACAAGGTCGACGAGGCCATGAGCGGATTCATGCTCAACCTGCTCGAGTCCGTGCTGATTGTTGTTCTGGTGCTGATGCTCTCGATGGGTTGGCGCTCGGGCGTCATCATCGGCTTCGGCCTCGTGCTGACCGTCGCCCTCTCGTTCCCCATACTCTCGGCCCTCGGCACCACGCTGCAGCGCATATCGCTCGGCGCCTTCATCGTGGCCATGGGCATGCTTGTCGACAACTCGGTCGTCATTATGGACGGCATTCTCATGGACCGATCGCGCGGACTGCCCCAAGACCAATATCTGTTCAGGATAGGGCGCAACACCGCGATGCCCCTGCTCGGAGCCACCATAATCGCGGCCTGTACCTTCCTCCCCATCTACCTGACCCCCGGCTCGGCTGGCGAGTTTGCCGGCGACCTGTTCATCGTGATATGCGTCAGCCTGCTTGCCAGCTGGATTCTCGCGCTGGTTCAGGTGCCGTTCTGCGCCAAGTCTTGGCTCGGACCGATCAAGAAGGACTCAGGCAAGACCAACACCACCGGCTATCCCGACGGCGTGGTCTACCGCGCCATCCGCAATATTGTCGAGTGGCTTGTTGGCCACCGCTTCATCGCCATCGCCGGAGCGCTGCTCCTGCTTGCCGCCGCCGGATTCGGCATGACCAAGGTCCGCTCGGTCTTCTTCCCCGACTTCGATTACAAGCAGTTTGTCGTCGAGTGCTATTTCCCCACCTCCGACGATGCCGACAAGGTCGACGCCCGCATCCACGCGCTGGCCGATTCGGTGCGCCGCATGGACCACGTGGACCGCGTCATCGTCAGTACCGGCGGAGCCCCCGCGCGTTATTGCTTTGTCAGGCCGATGCCTACGGGTGGCGACAACTATGCCGAGCTTATCGTAGACTGCAAGGACTTCAACACCATGCAGCAGATGACCCACGAGGTGCGTCGCAAGCTGCGCGACATCGCCCCCGACGCATACGTCCGCACCCGCAAGTACAACTTCTCCATCAGCTCGTCGCATACAGTCGAGGTCGAGTTTGCCGGCCCCGACCCTGAGGTGCTGCGCGGCCTGTCGGCTCAGGCCGAGGAGATAATGCGCGGTTGCGAGTATATTGACCCCTATTCGGTCCAGAACAACTGGCACCCCCATGCGCCCGTGCTGCAGTTCGACTTCTCGCAGCCCGATGCCCAGCGTGCCGGCGTGAGCCGTTCGGATGTCGGCAACGCCCTGCAGGCCGCCACTGACGGCTATGCCGTGGGCGCGCTCTATGACGGCGACAACATATTGCCGATACGCATATTGATGCGCAATCCCGACGGGTCACGTCTGTCGCAGTTGACCTCGATACCCGTCTGGTCTGCCGCCAACGTCAAGGTTGATCCCTCGCAGATTCAGGGACTGATGACCGGCGCCGCCTCGCCCGACGAGATTCAGCGCCGCATGTTCTCGACGACGCTGCTCGGCAATGTCGTGGACAGCGCGTCGCTCAGGTATGCCGACGACTACATCTATCGTTACAACGGACAGCGCGCCATTCAGGCCGAGGCCGACCCCGATCCCCTCAATCCCGAAGCCACTCCCGCCAAGGTGCTTGCCGAGATAACCGAACGCATCGAGGCCATACCCCTGCCTCCCGGATACTCGATGCGCTTTGTGGGCGAGGGCGAGATCTCGGGCGAGGCCACCGGGCTCGTGCTCGGTTTCATACCCATGATCCTGATGATAGTGTTCACGGTGCTTCTGCTCCTGTTCAACGACTGGAAGAAGATTTTCGTGATACTGATTTGCTTCCCGTTCGTCATCTGCGGCATCGCCCCGATGCTGCTGCTCACCGAGACGCCGTTCACGTTCCTCGCCATACTCGGCTGCATGGGCCTGATAGGCATGATGGTCAAGAACTCGATAGTCCTTGTCGACGAGATAGGGCGCCTGCGCACTGCCGAGCATGTCCCGGCATACGATGCCGTGATACGCGCCACGCTGAGCCGCGTGCGTCCCGTGATGCTTGCGTCGTTCACTACCATCCTCGGCATGATACCTCTGATTTTCGATGCCATGTACGGCTCTTTGGCCGTGACCGTGATCGGAGGCCTGTTCATCGGCACGGTCGTCACGCTGATGCTGCTGCCGCTGTTCTATTCTATAATCTTTAAAGTGAGAAAGCAATGAGAATACAGTTTTTGCTTTTCGCCGCGCTCGTCTCGGCCTTTGCCGGGGTCTCGGCCATGACCATCGACGTCGACAAGGCCGTGGAGATTGCTCTCGAGAATTCCGAGGAGCTGCGTGCCGCCAAGAATGCCGTTACGCAGTCCAAGCTCGACAAGAAGGTGGCAAGGACGGCATATCTGCCCAACTTCAGCGGCTCGGCCACGGGTATGTGCATGTTGCCCGACTATGAGGACATGGGCATGAAGCTGAGAATGAAGGGTGTCTACATGGCCGGAATCAGCCTGCAGCAGCCGGTTTTTGCCGGTGGCAAGATCGTGGCCGCCAACCGTCTCGCGGGCATCGGCGCCAGAGTCGCCGCCGAGCGCCTGCGCCAGACCGAGATTTCGGTCAAGGCCAATGCCGAGACATCATACTGGAGCTATGTTGCCGTACTCTCCAAGGTCGAGATGATGCGCAGCTATCGCGCGCAGGTGGATACGGCCTACACCATGACCCGCAACGCTGTCGATGCCGGCATGGCCACGCGCAACGACCTGTTGCGCATGGAGGCGCGTAGATCGCAGGTCATCTATCAGCAGGAACAGGTATCGGGCGGTGCCGATCTGTGCCGTATGGCCCTCTGCGACGCGCTCGGACTCCCTTACGACACACCCATCGAGGTGGCCGACACCGAGATTGCCGAGGAGATTCCCGCCGGTCTCGGCATATACGACCCCGAACAGAGGCCCGAGATAAGGATGATGCATGCCGACATCGAGGCCAAGGAGCAGCAGGTGCGCATGACGAGGGCCGATTTCCTGCCGCAGCTCGGCCTGCAGGCCGGATGGAGCGCCTATGGCGGCGTCAAGATGGACATGATGACTCAGGGGCCCGACGGCAACTATTATCCCGTCTCGAACAAGATCAACGGCAACAGCTGGTCAATCATGCTTGGCCTTCAGGTGCCTATCTTCCATTGGGGCGAGGGCATCAACAAGGTGAAGCGTGCCCGTCTTGATGTTGAGAACGCCCGCCTTAACCTCGAGAACAATTCGCGCAAACTTGACCTGCAGGTGCGTCAGGCCGTCTCCAACATACGCACCGGCGTCGAACTGTTGCGCTCGGCCAAGGACGCGCTCACGCAGGCCGAGGCCGCTCTGAAATCGACCACCGAATCCTACTCGCTGGGTATGGCCCCCGTCACCGACCTGCTCGATGCCCAGAGCCAGTGGCACACGGCCCGTGCATCGCTCACCGAGGCCCGCGCGCAACTGCGCATACATATCGTGGACTACTACGCCGCCACCGCACAGCTATAATCTCCCCGATCAGAACATCGCCCCAAAAGTGAGACCACTTTTGGGGCGATGTTCTTCTATTTGCCGGTATCCTTTTCTGTTATTTCATGCAGGCATCTACGAGTTTTTCATATTTGTGGAGTTTCGAGACAAGAGCGTCTATCTGAAGATTTCCATTGCCGAAGATTTCTTCCGTAGGCACTACTCCGATAGTCATGTACGTGCCGCATCCAAAACGAGAGGGCCTGTTCAAGGGGATATTCATTCGCTGAGCTCTGTCCATGAGCAGAGAGTGATATTTCTCTCTTATTTCAGTACGACCTTCCCTGTCTCCACAGTACTCTATTTTTATGCATAGTTTACGTCCCTCGAACTGGAGATACATTCGCACGTTATCATTTTCATTGTCCATGAAGTGCCACCACAGTCCAAGAAAACCGCCATTAGGGTTTGGGACGTAATCCCAAGATTCGACCTTGATGTCCTTCTCGAGCCTTTTGAAGAAGCCTTGCCACTGATACCATTCCCACTCTTCAACAGGCTTGGACAGATATTCTTGTGTCGCGCTCTCAATTTCTTCAAGATGTCGTGCAAAATTCTCGACAAGAACATTGCCTCGATAGGTATGCAATATGCTGATAATATCGCATCTTGTCAGCGTCTTGTAACCCTTTTGCCGGATAATTTCAAGTATGCTCTCCGGTTCATTGTCAGATTTGAAATAGACATACGCAAATTTCTTACGTCTGCCTGTGTATTCTTCATTAACAATTTCCATATAGCGTAGTAGCTGATCGTCGTGCTCGGTAGTGGAGGTCTTATCTTCGACGACAAGAACTGCATTGTCATTTATTTCGACCAGAATGTCAATGTTTTTCCGTTGTTTCAATACCGACACACTGTGGATCTCCGATGCTGAAATGTCGGAGAACTTAGACAACAAGGACTTTGCTGTCAGGCATAATGACTCATCAACAGACAGGTATTTGTCATCGGCCCAACTGAATAGATAGCAAAGTATGGCATCCTGACTTAGTTCGGATGTTGCATAATCGAAGATGTTCGGCGTCAAGCCGGTTTCGTCTCCACAGGGTATGTCAGAATTAAGCAATGAATTTATTTCGCGAATACGAGTCATATATAATTGCATGTTGTCTCTTAAGAATGCATCAAGCGTCGCGACATCATTCTGAGAAACAACCAACTCTTTCAGGGTGCTTCTATGTCCGGTTATGCGTGAAATAATGAGTGTGGCAAGGTCGAGGACGCGCCATAATGGCAATTCTTCGCTTTGACGTGACCATCCGCCATCTTCTCTTTTGCGAAACACTTTTGCAGAGATGTCTTCATTATTCCACTGGGCTTTGCCAATGGACAAGAACTCGGCATCTCCGGCACCGGCGTGCTTGTCGGCAGCCATATAGTCAACACCGATTATGGGTTTATGACTAAGATGGTGGGGAATATTATCAATACTCATGGTAAATTAGATTGTGTCTACAAATCTAAGAATTTGTTTTGGAAAAGATTACTTTTTCTAAACAAAATATTTGCAGCGTTTTACTGAAATTGTTTTCCAAATTGTTGCCGATTTCAAATTACCATCCTCCAAGTTCATCGGCAGCCTTCTGCAACGAGTCTTTCAGCTCCTCGAGCGTATAAGTATTTCCTTGGACTCGATTGGCGGCTATGATGCGTTTCTCCTCCTCGGTCGGTTCGGGTAGATCGACCATATACACACGACAAGGCCCGTTTTTTCTGGCGATGTGATTTTTCCATAACTCCGCCATTAGATTCCTGATGCCATCAGGCGACTTTATCCTTTCTATTTCCATTGTTTTATTTGATTTTTGTGCAAAGTTACCTGTCGGGTGTCTCGTTTTTTACTACACCATCATCTTTTTTCGAGGAAATGAGGTTTTTACTGTTAGGCCTCGGTTTTTTGCATCCTGCATGGTGGGGCCGGTGGCCTTGGGAGTTGCCTTTTCGGAGAAATTTTGTAACTTTGCAACTAATTCACCCGAATTGTGTAATACCGCAGTCACGCCGAGTGAGTAATTTTGCGGAAAAAACAAGAAAGATGATTACGAATAGATTCAGTGTTATTTTGACCCTTGTTCTGGCATGTTCGTGCGCGCATGACCACGAAGCGGCGCACGGCAGGAGTGCTGAGGCCGAAGACCATGCCCACGAGGGTAACGAGATAGTGATAGAACCAGCCGATGCCGAGAGATATGGCATAGCGACAGAAAAAATAGTTGCCGGACCGTTTGCCGAAGTCGTCAAGGTATCGGGCGAGGTATTGCCCACCGCCTCGGGCCGTGCCGTTGTGTCGGCCCCGACATCGGGAGTCGTGACCCTTGCCTCGGGGATAACCGACGGCAGTCAGGTCAGGGCCGGGCAGACGGTCGCCACGGTCTCTGGCAGAGGCATCACTGGCGGTGACGCCAATCAGGCCGCGCTCGCGGCGCTCAATGCCGCCAAGCGCGAGGTCGACCGCCTGACCCCGCTCCTTGCCGACGGTCTCGTGACCCGCAAGGAATATAATGACGCGGTGGCCGCCTACGAGGCCGCGCGGGCCTCATACTCGCCCGGAGCCGCCACGGGCTCGGCCACGGCTCCCCGCGCCGGAGTCATCACGAGGATTCTGGCCGGCGACGGATCGTATGTCGATGCAGGTGCGCCCATAGCCGAGGTCTCGGCGACCTCGCGGCTTACGCTGCGCGCTCTGCTCCCGGCCTCCGAGGGGGCCTTTCTCCCGCACATCTCCGATGCCGTCATCACGCCTCATTCGGGCGATGCCGTGCGCCTCAGTACCTTGAACGGCAAGCTCGTGTCGGCATCGGGTGCTACGGCCGCCACCATGCCCGGATACATTCCCGTATATTTCTCTTTCGACAATTCCGACCCCTCAATCGTCCCCGGCAGCGCCCTCGAGGTCTATCTGTCGTCATCGTCGACCCGTCAGGGGCTTTCCGTCCCGGCCGCCGCGCTGGCCGAGCAGATGGGGCAGATGTTCGTGTTTGTAAGGAGCTCCGACCACGGATACGAGAAACGTCCAGTCACCACGGGCCGCTCGGACGGCGAGAGGGTGCTGATTGAGTCGGGACTCTCGGAGGGCGAGGAGGTCGTGACGCGCGGCGCCACGTTCGTCCGTCTGGCCGAGCAGGCCACCGTCGTGCCCGAAGGTCATTCGCATAATCATTAATACCCTGCGGCGATGCTCAACAGAATCATAAAGGCCTCGCTGGCCAATCGTATGTCCGTTCTGGTCATTGCCGGAATGTTGCTGATATACGGCGTCATCGTCACCCTGCGCACCGAGGTGGACATTTTTCCTGACCTCAACGCCCCGACGGTGGTGGTGATGACCGAGGCCGCCGGCATGGCGCCCGAGGAGATCGAGAAGTCCGTGACATATCCCGTCGAGACTGCCGTGAACGGTGCCGAGGGGGTGCGCCGCGTCAGGTCGTCGTCGACACCCGGCTTTTCGGTGGTGTGGGTCGAGTTTGACTGGGATACCGACGTCTATCGCGCGCGCCAGATCGTGTCCGAGAAACTGTCGGCACTCAACGGCACGATGCCTCCCGGTGTCGGTGCCCCGACACTCGGGCCGCAGTCGTCGATACTCGGCGAGATACTCATCATCGGCTTGACGTCCGACTCCGTCACCACGCCCGCCGAGCTGCGCACTCTTGCCGACAGCCGCATATCTCCGCGTCTGCTCTCGCTGCCGGGAGTGTCGAGCGTGTCTGTCATCGGCGGCGAGGCCAAGGAGTATCAGATACTGATCTGCCCGGCCAAGATGCAGCGTTGCGGCGTGAGCCTTCAGGAGATCAGGGATGCCGTGACAAACATGAACTCCAACGCCTCGGGTGGCGTGATATACGAGCATGGCAACGAGTATCTGGTCAAGGCCGACATGGCCACCACCTCGCTCGACGAGCTGGCCAACAGCATAGTCGTCGCCGATTCGACCCGCCTTGTCAGACTCTCGGATGTCGCCGAGGTCAGGGTGGGGGGCGAGGAACCCCGTCTGGGCACTGCATCGGTCTCGGCCGACGAGGGCGTGCTGATTACCGTGACCAAGCAGCCAGGTGCCGGCACCATATCGCTGACGGACATGATTGAGGAGAAGCTCGGCGACCTCACCGCATCCTTTCCCGCCGATGTCAGGGTCAATACCGGGATATTCCGTCAGGCCGACTTCATAGACCGCTCCATCTCCAACCTGCAGGAGTCGCTGTTTGTCGGCGCTATATTCGTCATCATCGTTCTCTTCTTCTTCCTGATGGACGTGCGCACCACCCTCATCTCGCTCGTGGCGCTACCGCTGTCCATCATCGTCACCCTCATCGTACTGCATCTTCTGGGGCTCACCATCAATACCATGAGTCTCGGCGGCATCGCCATTGCCATCGGCTCGCTTGTCGACGACGCCATCGTCGATGTCGAGAACGTGCACAAACGCCTGCGCCGCGACCGCCCCAAGGATAGCAAGTCGCTTATCTCCACGATATACGATGCCTCGCGCGAGGTGCGCCTACCCATCTTCAACTCCTCGCTCATCATCATGGCCTCGTTCCTGCCCCTGTTCTTCCTCAGCGGCATGGAGGGCCGTATGTTGCGCCCGCTCGGCATATCGTTCGTGGTCTCGCTGCTTGCCTCGACCGTCGTGGCCCTGACAGTGACCCCGGTGCTCTGCTCGTTCCTGCTCGGTGGGCGCAATGCCGATCGCGAGCTGTCCAAGGAGCCGTGGCTCTCGCGCCGCCTCTCGGGGTGGTATGGCCGCACGCTCGGCGCCGTGATCTCAAGGCCCAAGCCCGTCCTTGTCGGCACGGGCGTGCTGTTCATAGTCTGTCTCGGACTCTTCTTCACGCTCGGACGCAGTTTCCTCCCGCCCTTCAACGAGGGGTCGCTAACCATCAACGTCAGCACGCTTCCCGGCATCTCGCTCGACGAGAGTGACCGCGTGGGGCGCGAGGCCGAGCGAATCATACTCGAGACCCCCGAGATCTCGACGACCGCCCGCAAGACGGGCCGTGCCGAGCTCGACGAGCACTCGCTGGGCGTGAACGTCAGCGAGATCGAGGCTCCCTATACCCTCGACGGCCGCAGCCGTCAGGAGATGGTGGCCGACCTGCGCCACCGCCTCTCGCATCTGCCCGGCGCCAACATCGAGGTCGGACAGCCTATCTCGCACCGCATAGACGCCATGCTCTCGGGCACCGAGGCGCAGATTGCCATCAAGCTGTTCGGCGATGACCTCGCCACGCTCAACCGTCTCGGCAACCGCATCAAGCACACAGTTTCCGAGGTAGACGGGGTGGTCGACGTGAACATAGAGCAGCAGATGGAGCGCCCCGAGCTCTCGATACGTCCCCGCAGGGACATGCTGGCATATTACGGAATAACCATGCCCGAGTTTGCCGACTTCGTCACGGTGGCTCTCGGCGGCGAGACCGTCTCGCAGGTCTATGAGGAGGGGTTGCCCTATAACCTGACCCTGCGCATGGAGCCCTCGGCGCGCCGTACAGCGTCAGACATCGCGTCGCTCCCCATAGACTCGCGCCGCGGCAAGATTCCGCTCAGCGCCGTGGCCGAGGTGGTGTCGTCGTCGGGGCCCAACTCCATCAGCCGCGAGAACGTAAACCGCCGCATAGTCATTTCGGCCAATGTCGACGACCGCGACCTGCGAGGAGCCGTCGAGGAGATACGCGAGGCCATAGGACGCGAGGTCAGCCTGCCCGAGGGATATTACGTCACTTATGGCGGCCAGTTCGAGAGCGAGGCCTCGGCATCGCGCACGCTCGGCCTTGTCAGCCTGCTCTCGGTCGTCATAATCTTCATGCTGCTCTACGGACAGTATCGCTCGGCATCGCGCTCGCTCATAATCATGCTCAACATGCCTCTGGCGCTCATAGGCGGCGTGCTGATACTCCGCCTCACGTCGGGCGAACTGAACATTCCGGCCATTATAGGTTTTATATCTCTGATGGGTATAGCCACACGCAACGGCATGCTGCTGATGTCGCACTACGACACCCTCAGGGTTGCGGGCACGCCATTGCGCGAGACTGTACTGCGAGGCTCGGCCGACCGTCTCAACCCGATTCTGATGACCGCCCTGAGTTCAGCGCTCGCACTGATACCCATTGCCGTCAACGCTTCACAGCCGGGCAATGAGATTCAGTCGCCGCTTGCGGTGGTCATTCTCGGCGGCTTGCTGTCGTCCACGCTCCTCAACATCTTTGTCGTTCCAATTATTTATTCCCTTTCCCAACGCAAAAAATGAGATTACAGACTCTTCTTGCTCCTCTGATCCTGACCGCGTCGATGACTGCCGGCGCCACACCTTTTGACGAAGCCCTCGACATGCTGACCGCCAACAATCTTGCCCCCAAGGCCGAGTTGATGAGGTCGCGCTCGGAGATCGAGACAATGAAGGCCGACAATCAGCTGCCCCCTCCCGAGGCCGAATTCTCGCGCGTGTGGGGTTCGAACGCCGAGGTGGGCAACAAGTGGGCGCTGTCGGTGAGTCAGGGATTCGACTGGCCCGGCATATACTCGGCCCGCCGCGAGGCCATAGCCCGATCGGAGACCGCCGCGCAGTTCTTGCGCGAGTCCACTCTGCTCGAGGCGAGGGCACAGGCACGCCAGATGCTGCTCGATGCCATACACAACGCCCAGTTGCTCAAGCTGCAGCGGGATCTTGCAGGATATGTAGACACAATGGTCGAGATATATCGCAAGGGTGCCGAGGATGGAACGCAGACCCGTCTCGACTACAACAAGACGGTGCTCGAGCGCATAGCCGTGCACCGCGAGCTACACTTGCTCGAGGCCCAACAGGCCGAACTCGTGGCCCAGCTCACGGCATTCAATGGCGGTCAGGACCCGACCCCGATTCTCGAGCTTGTCGGCAGCGAATATCCCCCGGCACCCGCTATCCCCTCGGCACCAACGGTCGAGACACTGCGTCAGCGAGACCCTGCCTATGCCGCCGCCATGGCCCGCAATGAGGCGGCACGATCGCTGGTCAAGGTCGAAAGCCGCAGCCGTTTCCCCGGCTTCTCGATAGGCTATGAGCACGAGACCGAGGCCGGAGGCAACTTCGACGGTTTCTCGATAGGCATAACCCTGCCGATGTTCTCGCGCAAGCATCAGGCCAAGGCTGTCGCTCTCGAGGCCGAGGCAGCGCTGATCGACGCCGAGATTGAGCTGACGCAGGTCAGCGCCACCATGCAGGGCGACCTGAAGCGACTCGGCTCCCTGCGCTATGTGATGGACGAGTATGAGCCTGTGATTAACGATGCCACCAACATCCAGCTGCTGCGCAAGGCGTTCGAGGCCGGACAGATAACATATCTGACGTTCATAGAGGAGTCAAACTATTTCATCTCGGCCCACAAGGACTACATCGACATGATGTGGGAATACCAGACCCTGCTTGGCAATCTCGCCAAATACGAGTGACATGAATACTCCTCTCTCCGATAGGTCTGGCCGCTCTGTATGCTCAGTATATATGTAACACCAATTACAGATTATGACTGACATCAACAAACACGTCGACCTGCGCCGTGTCGGGAGGTATGACTCGACTGAGTCGAGACTCGCGGCCAACATCGAGGCCATGAGCGGATATGTCTCGAGCCCGCGGGCACGCGAGTTCTACCGCCACATGCGCAGGCACGAGGCCAATCCCTTCAATGCCCTGTTTTTCGACCGCGAGGCGATAACCGAGGCCGAGATTGGGCGCAGGGTGGCGCGCACGGCGGCGTTCTTCGACCTGCCCGTGCCCGAGATGACGAGGCGCAGCGAGATTCTGGCAGAGATTGTCTTCGCCCCCGACCGAACCGCCCCCGCTGACATTCGATATGACCTCGATGCCCTCGAGCGCATCGGCATCAACAATCCCGACGCTTTCGAGACCCTCCTGACCCACGAGCTGTCGCACCAGTTTCTTGCCGGACGCAGATACGGGTCCGGCCATGACCAAGACTGGTGTAAGGAGCTGGGGTGCGACTTTCTGGCCGGAGCGCGCTGTTTTGCCGACGGCATGGCCTCGGGCAAATACAGATATGCCGTTAGCCGTATGCATGCCACCGACACCCATCCCGACGGACGAATAAGATTCCTCGCCGTCAAGGCCGGATTCGACTACTGCACGCGACTCGCCGACCGAGGGCAAAGGCTGACGGCGGAGAACTGCATGTCGGGTTTCGCCCACTTCATCCTGTCGCATTCCGACCTCATCGACAACGCATACCGAGAGTTCCTTGAGACCCCGTCCCGTCCGCCGGTCAGGCCGAAGCCTGTCGAGGAATATTCCGATACGAATCTCATAAAACAATTCATCCTTAAATCAAAACCTGAAAATGGAACAGACTGAAACCACGGACATATATGGCACCCGGATTATCGAGGAGCTTAACTTCGACTGGCCTGTAAAGGATACTGAAAATACCTTTGTATTATGCAAGATAACAGACGATGTTCTCTATGCCATCGGTCGTGTAAACTATTATCTTGACAGAGATCGCCTGCTATCCGAGGAAGACGAAACCCATAACGTCCGGCCCATTGATGTTGAGTTTCTGAAAAACGAGAAAAGAGATTTCAATATATTCAGCCCGGTCGAGGATCCCGGCACCGGAAGGACGCTCTTTGTCGTGTCCCAAGCCGATCCCGAAGATTTTGAGTACGCCCTGCCTCATGTCGTGTTCGAGGCATCGCGCCTGCGACGGAAATTGATCGAGGAGGCAATCGTGCGTGCAGCCATTGGCGACCCTGAAAGATTCATCAAGGCTGTGGCCGAGCATTACTTTGACTCAGGATGCATACAATATAGTAGAGCACCCAAGTGTTACTCGGAACCTGAGCCTTGCGGCCTTTCCGATTCGGATGAGTCCGCTCCGAAGAGAATTGAAAGATTCCAATACGAGAGACCAAGAATCTATTCCGAGCGCGACAAGAAAAATGCTTTCAACCGTCTGCCCCAAAGACTGTCGGCGCTGTTCGAGAAGCAGAATCCCGAGGATGCCGAGATTGTCCGCGAGACGTTCCGCAACATGACGGCCTCGGAGATGCGCGCCATTCTCTTCCGGCTTGCGAGAAAGAAGAAAGATCTGTTGCGCGACATGGCCGACACGGCCTTGAGCGCCGCCTCGCAGTACGAGCTGCACGTCAGGCCGTGGTCGCAGAAGTGTCGCGGTGACTTCAAGGACCGTTTCAGGTATTGCCTCTATATCAGGGATTCCCGTGGCCGCGAGAAACCGGTGGTGTTCAAGAACAACCCGTCATATTGCATATACATGATGTATGTCATCGACCGCGCCAGACGAGGCGAGGACGCCACCGAGCTGGCCCCGACCAAACGCCACGAGGAGTTCTGCCGGCTCTACGGCACGCTGATGTGCGAGGACAGCGAGACAATAGAATCCCTGTTCAAGACCATGACCTATCGCAACACCGCCGAGAAGGGCAAGGTGCGCAAGGGCCGCTTTGACGATTACATCAAGGATATTCACGAGACCATGGAGAGTCTGGTGGGCGAGTTCAACAGCATTCCGCTCAAGGTGGGCCACGGCAGGTTTCTCGAAATACAGCCCGAAAGAATATTTATTGACCAGAAACTGGCAGAATTCGATTTTTCATAAGTCTGTCTTTCAGGTAGTTGGCTGAATCCGCTGTCGGCAAGCCGTTAGCAAGAAATAAAATCGGCGTAACCGCTAATTTTGTGATGTCACAATTTGGCAGTCACGCCGTTTTTATTTTTCATTCAACACGGACAGTTTATGAGAAGCAGAATCACAGCACGCAGGGACGAGGCCACGGCCACCGGTCTCGATACGGTCAACGCAATAATGACCGACGAGTCTTATGCCGAGTATTTTTTCTTTGACGAGATGTCGGGTAAGATGTCCGCGCTCGCGGCAGGCTATAACGCCTCGTTCGGGCTTGAGCTGACCCCGGCCGATGTCAGCTCGGTCACATATCTGGCCTGCTGGGATGATGACTGGGCAAGACTCAGGGCATACAAGGGTGGCACGACCATACACTCGTGGGTGTCCAAGATAGCCTCGCAGGCTGTCTACAGGTTTCTCGTCGACGAGAGATATATAGACGGCGGGGCCAAGACCAAGACCTCGGACTACAGGCTGACCCTGCGCGGAATCGAAAACGACCTCCTCAGGCACGAGATAGTGTCGATGGTACACATCCCCGAAATGCGCAGGGCCCTCGAGATGTATTATGTCGACAAGGTCGGCGAGGCCGAGATGGCGGCGGCGTTCGGCGACGCTGACAAGGCCGCATTCTGGCTCGACAGAGGCGAGAAGACCCTGATAGATGTGCTTCTGAATACCGAGAATCCGTATGCCGAGACGGCCCTCTCGCTGCGTCGCCCGGGCAATCCCGAGATAAGATGGCAGCCGTGGCACGACCGCTTGGACGACGATGATATATGCGACACCCACCGCGAGCTCAGGGACCGTCTGTCGGCCGAGTGGGGCGGCGACTGGGATGACAACGTGATCTGCTTGGTCAACTCTCTGGCCGGGTCGCTCGGCTGGGACGAGCGCGACCTCGATGTGTGGAGGGAGCGTTTCTTCAACCGCACCCCCTCGGTCGAGCTTGCCGTGAAGCACCATGTGCGCCCGACGTGGATAGACAACAGGTATTCGACACTAAGAAAACAGTTCAACATAGCCATCCGCACATGGTGGCGCGACAGTGAGATATGACAACAAGAGATATTCTGACCGGGATATTGGCCAGATGGGGCTTTCCGGTGCGCTATGCGAGCAAGTCGCTGATGGTGATAAGGTTTCAGATGAACTTCATATACCTCTACCTGCCCGACGGAGACGACCCCACGGTCTCCGTCCGATATGTCACCGGCTACCGCTATCCCCTCGGACCCGGCGAACACGACGTGGCCGGCATATGCAACAGACTCAACCGAAATCTGTCCAACGTCAAGCTCTATACAGATGGCGACGGCTATCTCACGGCCTCGTCAGACATCATCCTCACCGACACCGGCGATGCCGAGGCACTTCTGTCGCGCGGTCTCGAGTCTGTCACCGAGGCCGTCGGCATCTTCGACCGTATACATTCCGTCGAAATGGAACATCTCGTCTGAAAAAACGGTTGATTTGTTTTCGCGATAGAAAAAATGTTCATATATTTGTGTCATTATATGACAGTCTGTCAACGCGACAAACACGCAAACACACTATGATTGAATTTACCTACATTGCCCGTCCGCTTATCGGTGCCGTGATCGGCTACATCACCAACGACATCGCCATAAGGATGCTCTTCAGACCTCGCAAGGCCAAATATATCTTCGGCATGAAAGTGCCCTTCACTCCGGGACTCATTCCGAAGGAAAAATCGCGCATAGCCCTCTCGATCGGCGAGGCTATCAGCAAGAACCTGATGAACAGGGAGATTATAGAGAAGACCCTCCTGTCAGACGACATGCTGTCCAAGATCGGTGGCGCCTTCGACGGCTTTGTCAATACTCAGCGCCGTAATACGGCGACGCTGAGGGCCTTTCTGCTGCAATATGTTTCGCCTGACGACCTCGCCTATGTCTGCGACAATGTCTCGGGCGACCTGTCGAGGCAGATACACACCGCCCTGTCGTCGGCACAGCTCGGGTCAAAGATCTCGTCAATCGTGGTCGAGCACGTCATGGAGAAGGTCACCTCCGGCCTCAAGGGCACGCTGCTCGGCATGATCGGTGCAGATCATGTGCTGTCGCTGCTGTCGGGTCCGGTCGAGTCACTGCTGGCCAAGAACATCAACGAGATGCTCGCCAACCACTCGGAGGAGATGGTGGGCACTATGATACACGACCAGATCGTACAGTTCATCGACACGCCGATGTACAGGCTCTTCGAGGGGCGCGACGAGCAGGTGGCCAAGGCCCGCGAGGCCATCCTGTCGCTCTATTCCACCATCGTCACCGAGCAGTTGCCCAAGATACTCGAGGCCGTGAACATCAGCAAGATAGTCGAGTCGAGAATCAACGAGATGGATGTCGAGGAGTCCGAGAAACTGATACTCGAGGTGATGCGCAAGGAGCTCAACGCCATTGTCTGGCTGGGTGCCCTGCTCGGTTTCCTGATGGGATGTGTCAACCTGTTGTTCTGACGGCCATGAGGATTGTTTTCGTCTGCACGGGCAATGCGAGCCGCTCGGCGGTTGCCGAGGTCATCTTGCGCGACAAGCTCGCCGTGGCGGGCATCTGCGGCCACGAGGTGACATCGTGCGGCACCAAAGTTCCCGAGGGTCTTGACCGCGAGGAGGTGATGTGCCAAATCGCCGCCGAGCATGGTTATGAGCTGGGCGGAAAGGCTGTGCCGATGTCTGCCGCCATGCTCGACACGGCCGACCTTGTCGTCGTCATGACCGAACATCACCGCGATGAGGTGACCCGCGTGATGAGATATGAGAACTGGGACCGCATCGTGCTGTTCAACGACTATTGCTTCGGCAACCGCACCGATCTGCGCGACCCGCACTATCAGACGGAGTATGTCTATCGTACATGTTTCGACACGATAGAGCGCGGATGCGACGAGATTGTGAAAAAACTCAAGCCAAACAACACCATCAATACCTGAAAAGATATGTCATTGCCCGAAATCAACACCGACAGCTATCTGCCCAACTGGACGAAGCATTACTCCACCTATGACATGACCGTGGACAATCTGCTTATAATCAATAGATACAGACACTTCAAGCCCTCAGACCGCAGCATGGCCATCTCGGCCTTGCGCGACCATGTGGCATCGGTCATGCGAATCGCGCATCAGCCGATAGCCGAGATCCTATACAAGGCATATCCGGGAGATGACGAGAAACCGACTGCCGAAACACTTGACAAATACTTGTCTGACGCATGTCTGCGGCTCGGCGACGTTCAGCCTCATTATCTTCCCTGCATGCGCTACATGCTTGTGATGTGCAGGGACATAGCCCGTGAGATCAAGGATATAGCAGACTGGTCGAGAAAAGACCGTGCCAACGGATTCGGAAACGCCGGGACGTTCTATTACACTCTGTTCAGTCTTATTACGGGGCGCTGGACATGCGGCGACAATTCATATCTTCAGGACGATGTCGAGGCGGCCTTCCCGATCGTGGGGAACGCTTTGGGCAAGAACTGGGAGAATCTCTTTACAGACGGGCAGCTTGACGAGCGGAAGGTAGTCAGGCTCTTCGCCGACCCGTGCCTGTGGCTTGAGTGGGACAAGAGGGCATGTCACGAAATGACCGTGTTCAGGACCGTGGAGAGGCTGCTGACATTTGAGTGCTATGAGAAGAACGGCAACTATGAGTATTCGGAGGAGGGTTACTATTATCCCCGTTCCAACTACTCGCTGCCTGTCTACAGCCGCATGGCCGGGCGCCTGCATTTCCACAATTTTGTCTTGAAGAAATCCTTTATCGAGGATCTCAAGTCCCGCCGTAATTCCTGATGCAGCTCTTTGGCAAGGAGATAGACCTGTGGCGCGACAGATGTTCGGTCTCGGGCATTCCGCCCGACAGGTCGCGCCCGTTTGTCAACCTTTTCGTCAAGGTCACAGACGCTTGCGATGCCTCGTGCCCCTTTTGCTGCAATGCCGGACATCACGCCAAGGGTGATTTCGACATCGACAAGCTGTTCAGGGTCATCGACGGGATATGTGCGAGTGGCGCAAGGCTGAACAGAATATCGCTTACGGGCGGCGAACCGTCGATGCGCCCCGACACGGTCGAGGAGATCGTCTCGGGCATCGCCGCCATGCCATCGTGCGCGTTCACGCAACTGCATCTCAACACCAACGGTCTCTCGCCCGATTCCGTCCGCCTCATGTCCCTGCCTCGGATAGACTCTGTTTCCCTGTCCATGCATCACTATGACCCTGACAGACGCTGCGAACTGTTCGGTCGAACCGACGGATACACCGAGCCCGACCTTTCGGCTGTGAGCCGCAACAAGCTCAACATAAGCTGCAATCTCATAAGGAGTTACATTGATTCAGCCGAGGAGGTGGGACGCATGATAGCCTATGTCGCCGGACTGGGCGTCAGGTCCACTGGCTTTGTTGGGCTCATGCCTGCAAACGATTACTGCCGCGAGCGTTATGTGGATATGTCGGAGATTGATTTCAGTTCGATTCCCGGGCTCATGCCTGTCGAGACACGCAGCCGCGAGGGGCGATGCCGCTGCCGCAATTACCTCTATATGGGTGGAGGCATACCCGTCGACGTCTATGTGCGCGAGTCGCTCGACCCTACCTATTGCGAGTCCTCGCTGTTGTTCGACGGGAGGTTTCTCAGACAGGGTTTTCATAAGGATGACATTATCCTCTGACCATGGCCGATTACGCAAGAGAGCTCGAACGGCGCATCTGTCAGGACCGCCATACCACGGCCTATCCCCTCGACCCCTCGGAGTGGGCGGCATACAGCCGTCCCGGCGACTTGCAGTTCGGTCGGTCGGGCCGATTGTCGTTCTATCTTCACGTCCCGTTCTGCGAACACCTCTGCCGTTTCTGCGAATATACACGCTGCCGCGTGCCGTCCGAAGAAGTTCAGGGCCGTTATCTCGATGTGATCGGCAACGACATTGACCGATTCATCTCCCGACATCCCGACATTCTGCTCGAGGGGCTGGACATAGGTGGGGGTACCCCGACTTCGCTCTCTCTCGCCAACTTCGATCGCTTGATGAAGATGGCACACGAGATAATGTGGCGGCTCCCGCTGACGGCTGATTTCGAGCCGAGCATCGAGGCTACATTCCACACCCTGACCCCCGAAAGGATTCGCATGATTGCCGACGCCGGTTTCAGGCGCGTCTCTCTTGGCGTGCAGTCTACCGGCTCGGGGATTCTCGGCGGTACGGGGCGTGACCCCGCCCTGCAGACCCTGCGTCGCATGGCCAAAGTGATTGATGCCATTAGGGCCGTCGGGGATTTCAAGATAAATCTTGACTTCATGTATGGCTTTGAGGGGCATGGCTCTGTCGGCGAGGGTGATTTCCATGCGGTGCGTGAGCTGTGTCCCGAGCAGGTAACTCTCTATGAGCTCCGCACGAATCAACTGAGCGGCTATGGCCGTGACGAGAGCCCCGACAGCCGATTCAGGGACTATGCGAGGTGGCATGACTTCTTGGTCGGCGAGGGTTATCACGGAGAATTCGGGCGCAATACGTTCTCGCTCGACGCGACGGATTTCGGCGTGTCGTCATACCTACGCCATCGTATGCTCGAGGGTGCCGATTACAAGGGCTTTGGCATCTCGGCACAGAGCATGTCGGGTGGCGGTGTGGCATATAATGTCGGCAAGAACCACGGCGATCTCCTGTCGCTGATTGACAGGGATTCATACGACGCCGTGAGCCATTACGGTCTGCCTCCGCTCGAGAAGTTTGCCAAGTTTGTCTGTGTCAGCTCATATTCGGGCGGCTTTGACCGCAGGGTGGCCCGCGAGAGATTCGTGCCCGACTTCGACAGCCGTTTCGGCGGTCTCGTCGACTTTCTCGTTTCGTCGGGCCTTGTCTCGGTGTCAGGCGACCGCATCGTGCTGACGAGGCTGGGATTCAGGCACTATGGCGCCGTGATGTCATTGTTTTACAGATAATATATCACTCTCTCCATGCAATTTTTGTCTGACTGAAAAGTTATCACTATATATGGATAATTGTTTGAAAACCCGCAGGCTTATCCTGCGCACGTGGCGCGAGGAAGATGCGGAGTCGCTTTACAGATATGCCTCCGACCCGAGGGTAGGCGTTCCCGCCGGCTGGCCTCCGCATGAGTCGGTCGAGATGAGCCGCGAGGTGATACTCACGGTCTTTTCTGTGCCTGAAACCTATGCCGTCGTGCCCGAGGGGGGCGACGGCCCCGTAGGATGCGTCGGTCTGGTGCCTCGCGAGAGCCGTCATGTCGAGGGCCTTAAGGAGAACGATGCCGAAATAGGCTACTGGATCGGGACTCCGTGGTGGGGCAGGGGCCTGATACCCGAGGCCGTCGCCGAACTGATGCGCCATTGCAGGGAGGATCTCGGATGTGACGATCTCTGGATAGGATTCTTTGACGGCAACGACAAGTCGCGTCGCGTGGCCGAGAAGTGCGGTTTCTCCTATCACCATACCCAGACATCCGACGGGACGGTGGAGCATTTCTATATCAACCGCAAGTAACCTGTGAGACGGATGGCGGCTTCAGGATTCGATCGGATATTAGCTGCGGCATGTGGTGTTGTGCTTGTCGCCGTCGCGCTGCTCTTTGCATTGCCCGCCGCGGCAGCGGGGCGTTGCATCGTCGTCGACTCCGTCACCGGCGAGCCACTGCCCAAGGCATCCGTCGCCGACCACAGGGGCAAGCCCGTCGGGGTATGCTCTGACCGCGGCGAGCTCCCCTATATGTCACCCGACGAGTACCCGCTCACTGTCAGCTATGTGGGATATTACCCCAAGACGGTCACCCGGGCGCACAAGGGGAAGATAAGGCTGAGGGAATATACATACGATTTGCCTGAGGTGGTGGTCGAGCCGCGCAAGCGTCAGGTGCTTCACCTCATGGCCTATGTCCGCGAGTATTCCACACTGGTCACGGCCAACACCGACACAGTTTTTCTGTTTCGCGAGAAGACGGTCGATTACATGATTCCCCTGAAGAAGAACAGCCGTTTCAAGGGATGGTCCAACCCCCGCATACTTGACACGAGATCTTATTACAGATTCACCGACGGCGCCGGACTCGACAGCGTGAGCAACCATTACAGGCACTACTTCTCGTGGGCCGACTGGGTGGGGATAATCCGCCAGTGCCCCCTGCCTCTGCGGCTGCGTGACGATGATAATGTCACCGACACCGTGCGTGGCAAGTTCGGCCCCGTGGCAATATGGCGCCGCGCCGACGACAATGTCTATCTCGACGCCGATATTCTCGCCGACACGCTCAATCGCCGATTCGTCCCCGCCATCGGTGTCTTTCTCAGGAGCCGTGTCGACTTCTCACGATTCAACCTCAGATACCTGTTCTCAGATGTCACCGAGAACACCCTCACCGCCGACAACATCACGCAGATGTCGTTCAATATCGAGGCCAACGGCTGGGACAGGAGTCAGCATCGTCTCAGCACCCGCGCCACGCCGATGTATATGGATACCTATGCCGAAGTCTACATTACGGGGCGCGAGTACCTGACTGTCTCCGAGGCTAAGAAATGGGAGAAGAATCCGCCTCGCGGGGCGCAGATTGGCATAAATCCGCCGCCCGAGGCCCCCGAGCTCCAGCCGGCCATACTTGAGCTTGTCGAGCGTGTGGACAACATAGACCATCTGGCCCTGAGGCTCTCCGGTACCCCCGATGAGAGGCTTGTGGGCAAGCTGAACATGAAGCAGAAAAAGCGCAGGGGCAAGCTGAAACGATTCCTCAAATCCCTCTTCCCTTATTGATTGAAAACCGGTTGCATGGACAAGGTATATATCGAGACCGATAGGTTGTTGCTTAGAGGCTGGCGTGATTCGGACCGCGAGCCGTTTGCCGCGATGAACGCTGATGCCGAGGTGATGCGTCATTTTCCGGCCTGTATGTCGCGCGAGCAGTCTGACGCTCTGGTCGACAGGATTGTGTCTGAGATTGACGAGCATGGCTTGGGCCTGTTTGCCGTGGGACTCAAGGACACTGGCGAGTTTATCGGATTCGTGGGTTTGCATCGCTTCTGTTTTGATGTCCCCTTTGCTCCCGGATGGGAGATTGGCTGGAGACTCGACAAGAGATTCTGGCATCAGGGCTATGCCACGGAGGCCGCTGCGGCCTGCATCGACCATGCACGCAGGCACGCGGTGTCTGACAGGCTCTATTCCTTCACCGCCGTGTCCAATACCCCGTCCGAAAGTGTGATGAAGAGGATAGGAATGACCTTTTCAGGCCGCTTCATGCACCCCGCCCTCCCAGACGGCCATCCCCTCAAGGAACACGTCCTCTACGCCTTGGATTTAAAATAGCTGAGTATCCATCCAAAATGGACAAAACGGACGCTTTTTAAATGATCATATAGTTGCAAAATCAAAGAGTTTATACTACATTTGCAATTATTAATGGCTATCTGTGTCGTCTGGGCGAGCTAATTACTCGCTAAACAAGGTACAGGTAGTCATTCTTTTATTGTATTTATCTAAGATAAAAGCATATTAACCTCTTTCAGTTGATGAGCGGCCTCTTCACCCCCATCCGTTCGATGCCCGGGTGGGCGCAGTGCCTGACCTATGCCATCCCGCCGCGATATTTCATCGAGATAATGCGGTCGGTCTACCTCAAGGGCACTTCGGTCACCGAACTGTTGCCCCAATACTTGGCCCTCGCGGGTATTGCCTCGGTCCTCGTGATGACCTCGGCCCTCACGTACCGCAAACAATCCTGACGGAAGACAAAGACCGTTTTTTAGAAATTTTATGACCATAAGATTGTGAAATGTGACAGGTTGTGACTATCTTTGTGGAAATAAATACCACAGAAAATGCAGGATTTCGCAGCAATAGATTTCGAGACAGCCAACGGCCAACGCTCAAGCGTGTGCAGTGTCGGCGTAGTCATAGTGCGCAGCGGCAAGGTGGTGGACAAGTTCTACAGCCTCATCCAGCCCTCGCCCAATTATTATACCTACTGGACCACCCAGATACACGGGCTGACCCGGAGCGATACCGACGGACAGCCGCAGTTTCCCGAGGTCTGGGCTCAGGTGGCCGAGCGCATCGGCGGGCTGCCGCTCGTGGCCCACAACAAGCCGTTTGACGAGGGGTGCCTGAAGGCCGTGTTCGAGGAATATGGCATGGAGTATCCCGGCTATCAGTTTTACTGCACGCTCTCGGCCTCGCGCCGCCGCCTCAAGCTGCCGTGCCACCAGTTGCACGTCGTGGCGCAGGAGTGCGGATATGACCTCGACCGCCACCACCATGCGCTGGCGGATGCAGAGGCATGTGCGGCCATCGCCATGAAGATACTCTGACACCCGGTCGTAAAATATCGGGTGGATTATTAGCGTATTATCGTTTTTTTGCGTAGCTTTGCAGAGCGGTCTTGCCGCAGTTTCTCATAATCCGAATTCAATACCTTAAATCCTTGTATGTAAACTATACCGTATGAAAGAGAACCAATCTATGTTTGGAGTGAATGCCGTCAGGTATATCATACCGTTCATTCTGATAACCAGCTGCTTTGCCCTCTGGGGATTTGCCAACGACATAACAAACCCCATGGTCAAGGCCTTCTCCAAGATATTCAGGATGAGTGTCACCGACGGCACTCTGGTGCAGGTTGCATTCTACGGCGGTTACTTCGCCATGGCCTTCCCGGCGGCAATATTCATACGCAGATTCTCATACAAGGCCGGTGTCCTGACGGGACTGGGGCTCTATGCTCTCGGCGCGTTCCTCTTCTATCCGGCCATGCTCACGGGGAGCTATTACCCGTTTCTGATAGCCTATTTCATCCTGACGTGCGGACTCTCTTTCCTCGAGACAAGCTGTAACCCCTACATCCTGTCTATGGGGCCCGAGGAGACTGCTACAAGACGACTCAACTTTGCCCAGTCATTCAACCCCGTTGGGTCGCTGCTGGGTATGTGGGTAGCGATGACGTTCATACAGTCCAAGCTGAATCCCCTCGAGACCGAGGCTCGTGCCGCCTTGTCGGACGCCGAGTTCGAGGCCGTGCGCGATGCCGACCTCATGGTGCTCATAATGCCATATCTCGTCATCGGCGCCGTGGTGCTGGTGATGTTTGCCGTGATTGCCCTGACACGGATGCCGGGCAATGGCGACGGGTCGCACGACATACGCTTTTTCTCGACGCTCAGGCGCATATTCTCCATCAGCCGCTATCGCGAGGGCGTGGTGGCCCAGTTCTTCTATATAGGCGCGCAGATCATGTGCTGGACATTCATCATCCAGTATGGCACGAGGGTGTTCATGCTCGAGGGGATGGACGAGAAGGCTGCCGAGGTGCTGTCGCAGAGATATAACATAATCGCGATGATCATCTTCTGCTGCAGCCGCTTTGTCTGCACCTACCTGCTGCGTTTCGTCAACGCCGGCCGACTGCTGGCGACACTGGCCGTCGTGGCCTCGATACTCACCATCGGCGTCATCATCTTTCAGGACCGCACGGGCGTATATTGCCTCGTGGGTGTCTCGGCCTGCATGTCGCTGATGTTCCCTACAATCTACGGCATTGCCCTCAACGGACTCGGCGAGGATGCCAAGTTTGGCGCCGCTGGTCTCATCATGGCCATTCTCGGCGGCTCGGTGCTCCCTCCGATTCAGGCAAGCATCATAGACTGCGGCACCGTCGGCGACTTCCCCGCCGTCAATGTGTCATTCATCCTTCCTCTGATCAGTTTCATCGTCATCACGGTCTATGGCGTGCGCCGTGCCCGTGACTGACGTATCACAGAGGCCCTGAGAACCGTTTGACCGGGTTGCCGCGCTCGAGAGCATCGTGGCTGCACCACCGGTCGTTGACCGATGCCGCCCGGCGTCGGTCATTCATTTCGCGGACCTTCAGAATCAGTCTCTCGCGCGCACGGATTTTGTTCTGCTGCTGCGACCGCTCGTCCGAGCAGCGCACCGTTATCCCGGTGGGGACATGCGTTGCCCTGACCGTGGTCTCGACCTTGTTGACGTTCTGTCCACCCTTGCCGCCCGACCGGCATGTGTCGTAACGGATGTCGGCATCGCTGATTTCGGGCAGCTCGGCCTCGTCAAAGAAGCCTATGCCGACAAACCAGTTGCTGCGGCGGTGGGTGGGGCGGTAGCGGTTTGAGGTCGAACGCCACAGCACGGTGCCCTGCCACTCGTCTATCGTCTCGCGGGGCACGGGCGTGTCAATGGCGAAGGTCATAGACATGAAGCATCCCTCGGCCTGATTGTGCGGCTCGGCATCGGTCAGCCGCAGCGAGGGTATGGCCTTGAGCAGTTCTCTTGCAACGAGCGTCACGGCGCGGGCACACTCCACGGGGCCGCGTCCCGCCGTTATCTGGACATATCTTTTCATATTCCCTTATCCTTGATGTTCAACAATGGCCTCACCATGGCCACGACATCGACTGTCGGGCTGATCAGGCCGAGTATCTCGTCAGTCGGCTTGTATGCCATGGGCGATTCGTCGATGGTGTTCTCGCAGACCGATGTCGAGAATATTCCGGTCATTGCCTCCCTGTAGTCGTCCATGCTTATACGTTTGTCGGCCTGAGCCCTCGACAGGGCACGTCCGGCTCCGTGCGGGGCCGTATCGAGCCACTCGTCGTTGCCTTTGCCCACGCAGATGGCTATGCCGTCGCGCATATTGAAGGGTATCGCCACCCGCACGCCCAAGGAGGCGTCGATGGCCCCTTTTCTCAGCACCGGAGTGTCGTCAGTCACCGATATGTAGTTGTGGGTGGTGAAGATGGACTCGGCACATTTGGCCTTGCACAGCTTTTTTAGAATTGCAAAAATGCGATCCCTTATCACGATATGGTTATATCGGGCGTATGCCTGTGCGATGGTCATATCCGAGAGATAGCCGACAAGCCCATCGTCCCACAGATAGCCCGTGAGAGCCGCCCGTCGGGGATTCTGCGCTATCTTGCGCCAGTAGGCGGCGACCTTGACCCCGAGGTTTCTCGACCCGCAGTGTATGGTCAGCCAACCTTCGTCCGACTCGGCATCCACGCCATATTCGATGAAGTGGTTGCCGCCACCGAGCGTTCCGAGGCTCTTGTAGAAAATCCCCTCCTGCAACTTGATGCGACGGCAGAAGTCTGAGACGAAACGTGTGTCGATGCGAGGAGCATCGTTGATGAGGCCGGGCGCCGCAGACCGTGCCTTCTGATAGGCCGAATTGAGAAACCGGAACAGCTCCTTCTCGTTGAGCGAGTTCTTGGCGCATATCTCCTTGCCCGTGGGTATCGCCTCGCGAATGCGGTGGTCGAGTAGGGCAAGATCCTCGGGGCTCACGTTGGACGATAGTCTGTGCATGGATATGGTGCAGCCGATGTCGGCACCGATATGGTCGGGATTGACATACGAGCCGACAGGGTAGGCCGTGCCCACGTTGCACGACTCACCCGCGTGGACGTCGGGCATCTGGACGATGCGCACCCCATTGAATGCGGGATGGTCGCACAAACCGGTGACCCAGCCGAGGGCCGAGTCTTCGATATTGTCTGTAAATATCTCTGCAGTTGTGTATTTGCCTTCGATTATCATAAATCTGTATTTTTCCGCAAAGTAAGACCGACTGTGCGCAATTGATTTGCGCAGCAAGGAAAAAATGTTTAGATTTGCAGAAAAAACACGGATTATGCCCCTGAACCGCTCGGCACTGATACGAATTTCGACCATAGACCGCTGTCTGCGCAACCGATACAGACGCTGGACCATCGACGACCTTATCGAGGCATGCACGGACGCACTTGCCGAATATGAGGGGCGCAGCAACCCCGTGAGCCGCCGCACGTTCCAGAACGATCTGGCCCTGATGCGCAGCGACCGACTCGGGTATAACGCCCCGATTGTGGTGCGCGACAACAAATATTACGAGTACGAGGATCCCGACTACAGCATCACGCACCTGCCGCTCAACGAGGAGGGGCTCGATGCCCTGAACTCGGCCCTCGACATACTGCGTCAGTTGCAGGGATTCCCGCAGCTTGCCCCGTCGATAGAGATTATCAGCAAGCTCAACGAACAGATTTCGCGCCACACGGGCAATTCGGCACCCGCAATGGACATGGAAACCGTGGCCGGCTATCGCGGCGCACAATATATAGGTATTATATATGATGCCGTGAAAAAATCACAGACCATCGTCATTGAATACCAGTCGTTCAAGGCCCGTCAGCCCGAGGCGATAATTGTCTACCCGTATCTGCTGAAGGAATATCGCAACCGCTGGTTCCTGATATGCGAGAAATCGACCAACAAGCGTCCGCAAGTCAACATCTTCGCGCTCGACCGCATACATTCGGTTGAGGTGGACAGGCAGCATCCATTCAAGAAATGTGTTGGCTTCGACCCCGAGCATTATTTTGACGACACCATCGGCGTGACGAGGCATATAGGGGACAAGGCGCGGCGAGTAGTGATAAAGATAGACCGCTGTCAGGCGCCATACGTCGAGTCAAAGCCGTTCCACAAATCTCAGAAAGTGGAACAACGGTTTCACGACGGCGGCATACAGATTTCGCTCAAGGTGGTGATAAACAACGAGCTCGAACGCCTCATTCTCGGCTACGGAGGCCACGCCGAGGTCATCGCCCCGCCCGAATTCCGCGCCAAGATAGCCGAAAGCGTCACCAAGGCAGCCTCGCGTTATGGTGCCTCCGAGGAGAAATAATTCACTTTTTTTGAGGTGCGCAGAATGATTGCGCACCGCCTTCGTAACTTTGCATCGTAATCAAAAATCAACAAGTTATGAAGACCATAGACGGATACGATGTAAAGATTTTTACGGACAATATCGAGGAGAGCGCCCTCGAGCAGATAGGCACTCTGCTCTCGATAGATGTATTCTCGGATAAGAAGATCCGCATAATGCCCGACGTCCATGCGGGTGCGGGATGTGTCATCGGTTTCACCGGCGACCTCGGCGACAAGGTGATACCCAACATAGTCGGCGTCGACATAGGCTGCGGCATGAGGATACTCAAGCTGGGCCGTATGGCTGAGATTGACTTCCACGCTTTCCACGAGCATATACGCTCGAACGTGCCTTCGGGCAAGATCGTGCGCGAGGAGAAGTTCGGCTTCAAGCCCCTGACCGGAGAGGAGATGGAGATCTATCGCGAGGCCAAGGGGCTTGTGACACAGCTCCGGTGCTATCGCGAGCTCAAAGATTCGGCCCGCATCAACAAGGCCATCGGCTCGCTCGGCGGAGGCAACCACTTCATCGAGCTCGACAAGGATGACGACGAGAACGTGTATCTGGTGATACACACCGGGTCGCGCAACCTCGGCAAACAGGTGGCCGACATCTATCAGGCCCGTGCCATAAAGCATCTCACCGAGGGCGCCGACGAGCTGGAGGAGAACATTCGCCGCACCATCGAGGAGTATAAGGCCGCAGGGCGCAGGTCTGAGCTACAGGGTGTGATTCGCGAGATGCGCAAGGCAGCGAAACACTCGGCGCCCTCGCTGCCCGACGCACTCTGCTATGTCGAGGGTGAGGAGCGCGAGAACTATCTCCACGACATGCGCCTGTGCCAGCACTGGGCCGTGCTGAACCGCAAACTGATCTCGCTGCTGCTGATGAAGTTCTTTGCCGGCGCGGAGGTGGCCGAGGAGTTCGAGTCGGTGCACAACTACATTAGCGACGACAACATAATCCGTAAGGGATCCATCTCGGCCGCCGAGGGGGAGAGGTGCATAATACCCCTGAACATGCGCGACGGCTCGCTGCTCTGCACGGGCAAGGGCAATCCCGACTGGAACTGTTCGGCACCCCATGGCGCCGGTCGCGTGCTGAGCCGCAGTCAGGCATACGCCAAGATAACGATGGAGGATTTCGAGGAGTCCATGAAGGGAATCTATTCGGAGTCGGTCACGGACTCTACCCGCGACGAGTCGCCGATGGTCTACAAGCCCGCCTCGGAGATCATCGCCAACATCGGCGATACGGTCAGCATTGATACGATAATCCGCCCGATATTCAATTTCAAGGCTTCGTGAATGCCACGGCCGGAGGGCCGGGGAGCGGGGGCACCTGAAGGTGCCGGGCAATAACGAAAGGGGCACCTGACGGTGCGGGCACGGGACAAAATGGGGTGGGGTGTTTGGTGTTTTTTGGGGGTGGGGTTTTGTAGTTGTGGATTTAAGAGCTATATTTGCATAAAAATTTCATTCGAAAATATTTTTATTGTG
>LUJS01000016.1 GCA_001689495.1 Bacteroidales bacterium M8
GCGAAAGCTGTTCATGTCCGTTTCATATAGCTTACGAGACTCTGATGGATTACCTGACCAAAGATAACCATTGGCAAGAGTGCGCATCGCGTCACCTAACAAGATGGTATCGTTTTTCTGTTCGGCAGATTTTTGTGCTTTAGTCGCACAATCGAGCCATATATCATAATCTCTCTTAATATAAGCAATTCTTGATATGTCTATCAGGACCCAGTCGGTATATTTATTCTCGGGGGCGAGCTTGAAATTATCGTATGAGAGGTTATGATAATACAAAGCGCTCGACCAGTCGTAGAGCCGGTCGAATCCGTCGGCGATGGTGCGGTAGATGAGGCCGAGCAGCAGGTGGTCTGATGTGGCGAGGGCATGTTTCTCGGCGCGGAGGCCATCGACTATCGACTGCTCGTAACGATTATTATAATGGTTGACCACAGAAGACATATAGAATGCCTCGGCCTTTTCGGCGTGAGAGCCGTGGGTGGCGTAATAGTCAGTGCCAATGGCGATAATGGAATCATCATATACAGGCACGTCGGCCAGATGGCGCGCGCGGGTCAGCAGCACGGCGTGGCGTGCCCGCGCGGCGTCGGTGCGGAGGGTGGCGGGGTCGATGGCGTCGAGCAGGGCGAGGGCCGAGTCGGGCGCCGACATCATCAGCGAGTCGGCACGATTCATCGCCTCGCCCACCCGGCGGGGAGTGCAGCCCCCTATGCCGAGACAGACGAGAACGGCGAGCACGAGTATGTATATCAACCGTCGCATGATTCTTGACACAAAGTTAGGAAAAATAATGCTGCAGCAGAAATATTCACAAAAGAGATTCACGGCCCCGGCAGGATTTATGCGGCTTATATTGGTCCCTCACTCCAGAGAGCCCTTAGCCGAGGCCGTGAATCAATGTTCTATGTCATATTCCAATCGTGGGGACGTGGGTGGTATCCCACCTCCCCATGCCTCCTCAGTAACTCCCTTCCAAGTTCAGGGAGCAACGCTCCCGTCACCCCGCGTTGCCAATCCGCCCCGCCTTGTGCGGGGCTTGGGAACGTAGCCCCGAGGCTTGCCTCGGGGTAGACGTCCCACCTCCACCTATCCGGCCCCCGAATGGGGGTCGGGGAATACCCGCACGGGCGGGGGCGAATGGGGTTTTCACCGATGCAAAATTAGGTCATATCCCTGTTTTTTTCCATTTTTCGGGGTCGAATAAATCTATGCACCCGTTTTGTATATCATTGATTATCAAAATAATACCACCGCATAGATTCCAAAAATATATGCAGCGGTATAATGCGTTGATTTACAATTAATTACAAGAGGCACTAAGCCTCCATTTGGACTATACTGTTGATACTCCGCCTATTACAATATATGCGAGAGGTATTCTTGGGCCGATTCCGAGCACGATTCGGTGATTTTTCGCTTCAACACCGACTTGCGGTTGTAGACCGCCTCGGTCCTGATGCCCTGAAGGATGCTGATGGCACGCGGGGAGAAGTCGAGCAGCAGATAGAGGTACAGCTCGTAGTCGCGCTCCTTTAGGCCGGGCACGTCCCTGCGCAGCCGGGCCATGAGTCCGTCGAGGTTGGTGTCGACCAAAGACTCGAGATTGCCGAGAATCTGCCTGTCGTTCTGTATCTCGGAAATGATGGACAGTACCTCGTTTGAAATCTTGTCTCGTTCGTTGGAGAGCCCCTTGAACTGGAAGTATGTCGAGCAGAGGCGGTCGAGAATTTCGAAACGCGAGGCAAGCAGTCCTCTCACGTTCTCCTTGGCCAATGCCGAGACGCTGCGGGCCTCGCAGACTTCCGACTCCTTCTCATTAAGGATATTGCGCAGGTCGCGTGCCTCAAGCATTATCATCTCCTTCTCCTGACGCAAGATGCGCGCTCGATAATAAAATGCTGCGATAAGCGAGACGATTATAAGTGCGGATGCTATGGATAATATTACGATGATCAGCCTGTTCTTTTCGAGTTTGTTGTTTGAAATCGCTTCTTCTTTATCGTAATAACCCGAAATGGTAGCGGCATAGTTTCTTTCGAGCACCTTAGAAAGTTTGTCGTTGTCCTCCGAAATTGATTGTTCCAATAGATCGAAAGCCTCTGCATATTCATGCCTGAACTTTGCAAGTTCGCAATCAAGAGTTCTGTCTGAGGAGTCTTCCAGATACAACGAATCCTTGCAAACTAATGCTGATTCCAAATCACCTATTTTGAATGCCGACTGTCCCCAAAGCCTATAATCGGTTGCTATCAAATCATTATTTTGCATTGTGCTCACATAATCATAAATGCTATCGGTTGTTTCATAATTATGGAGGTAGTGATTTGCTGCGGCAACAAGCCTTAACAATCCGGCTGTCAGCGGATTGTCTGACTTTATATCTATAGTTTCAGGGTGATTTTCTAAAATAGCTGCAACTTTTGCAAAATGCCCCAATGAATAATTTACTCTTGCTATATCATAAAAAGCCCAGTCGGTATATATATTCTCGGGAGCGAGCTTGAAATTGTCGTATGAGAGGGTGTAGTAGTGCAATGCGCTCGACCAGTCGTAGAGCCGGTCGAATCCGTCGGCGATGGTGCGGTAGATGAGGCCGAGCAGCAGGTGGTCTGATGTGGCGAGGGCATGTTTCTCGGCGCGGAGACCGTCGACTATCGACTGCTCGTAGCGATTATTATAATGGTTGACCACAGAAGACATATAGAATGCCTCGGCCTTTTCGGCGTGGGTGCCGTGCGTGGCGTAATAGTCCGTGCCAATGGCGATAATGGAATCATCATATACAGGCACGTCGGCCAGATGGCGTGCGCGTGTCAGCAGCACGGCGTGGCGCGCCCGCGCGGCATCGGTGCGGAGGGTGGCGGGGTCGATGGAGTCGAGCAGGGCGAGGGCCGAGTCTGGCGCCGACGTCATCAGCGAGTCGGCACGACGCATCGCCTCGCCCACCCGGCTGGGTGTGCAGGAGCTGAATGCTGTGAGCGACAGCAGCAGGATGGCTATGATGAATTGTGGAAGTCCGTGCATGGGGTATTGATGTCAGGGGAGGACAAAATTACAAAAAAATCTCCACATATCTCCCGAACGGGTCGGGGATAAGCGGAGACTTGTATGTCACGATGTCGCGTGCCGTCAGCGTGCTATCAGCTTGACGGGGGTCGGATGCTCGGCCGTAACCATCAGATATACACCCGGCTCGAGGTTGAGCTCCATGCCCGGAGCCTCGATGCGCGATATGATGGTCTCCAGTTGTCCGCGGGCGTCATATATGCGGGCGTCGGTATGGTCGACGGGGCATGAGATGCGTATCAGGCCCGGATAGCTCGACACTGTGAGGGGGGTGTCGGTGACGAGTTCGCCAAGGCCGGAATGATAGACAAACACCACGTTCGATGCCGGCGAGCGGAAGCCCAGACGCGAGCTCTGCACCGAATATGTCTCTTGTGTCGAGGCATCGAAGTCGGTGATTGTCAGCGATGTCTCCTCGCACTCGATCTCGTCGGTCTGCACGTCGCCATTCTCGGTATATCGCGAGCGGGTCACGACATAATAGTCAATGTCCTCGGGGGCCTTGCTCCACGACGCCGTATAGGTGTCTGACGTGATGTCGGCGGCCTCGTATGCCGTGAGGGTCGACAGCACGGGTGTCTCCAGAGCCTCGCCCCGCAGGTTGACGGTCATGCTGCCCTCCAGACCGCCGTCAGACATGGCTATTCTGGCCTGATGGATGCCGGTGGCGGTGGGGGTGTATGTCACCTGAAGATAATATCCCGAGGGGGCGTTGAGCAGCTGCGCGCCGATAGACTTCTCGGGTATCGAGAACATGGCCTTGTCGGCACCCACCAGCGTCAGCGTGAGCGACGATGGGATGTTCTCGCCCTTGAAGAACAGCAACGCCTTGATGCTCTGGCCGACGGCCACCTGCCCGAAGTCGAGGGTCGTGTCGGCCACGGGCGCCGTTAGCACCGGCTTGCCGCCGGGAGTTGTGCCCCCCTGCACCCTGAACGGCTCGCCCACCTTGTTGCCCCAGACATACTCGGCCAGATCGGGAAAGTCGATGAACGGGTTTCGGTTGCCCTGATAGCCATAGACGGCCTCGTTGCGGTCGGTCTCCTTCTGGCTCACGGGGTCGTCGCGGTGCCACTTCAGCAGCAGGTTCACGGCCCACGGCGTGAGGGTGGGATACGTATTGCGCTGTAGCATCCACAGATACGAGGTGTTCCACTGCAGGTTCTGATAGCAGGTCACCATATAGAAGTACGTGCGGGCAAAGTCGCCCTTATACTCGTCGTCGGGCTCGAAGACGTATGGCGCGCCGCCACCCTGTCCGGTCACGGGATAGCCCACGAGTGTCACGTCGTTCTCAAACTTGATCTTCTGGCTGATGTTGACCGTGCCCAGCGGATAGTTGGACTTGGCCTGATTGGCCGGGCCGTCCGACGGATAGAGGTGGAACAGGTCGGTGTATGCCGGGGTGTATTCCACGTCGTTGCCCACCTTCCACCAGCTCTTGGGCAGCGAGTGCTCGCGGTTGAGACCCGAGAACGACGGGGCATAGCGCGTCACGTCCGAATACATGTCCCACCACCGCATGGACTGCGGATAGACGTCGGTGGTCTGGAAGTAGCGCGGCAGGTTCGAGTAGCTCGACACCTTGGTGTGCGGGCTGATTATCTCGTAGGCTGCGGTCTTGAGGTCGGCGCCCGACTTGCCGTCGAGACGGTTGTAATAGCCGTCGGGGATGGCCGCCAACGCGGCAAGCGACTCCGCCAGTGACAAGGTAAGGAGTAAAAGTCTTTTCATGCGGTGAAAATGAAAACGTGAGGAGATTATGGAATGTGTTGAATCTACGATCGGGAGCCGGGCATCGTGAGAGCCGGCATGACGGCAATCCCCCGAGTCCGACCCCCGATCGGTTGGAAATCAGTGTTTCAGCTCGACCTTGTGTGTTGGCGGCAGCGTCGAGTTGCGGGTGTCGACGGCATCGGCCACCTCGTGGGCCAGATGCGTGAAGGCCATCCCCGTCACCGAGTCGGCCAGCGCTATGGGCTCGCCCGCGTCGCCGCTCTCTGCAATCCCTGCCACCAGAGGTATCTGTGCCAGCAGCTTCACGCCCAGTTTCTCGGCCAGACGCACGCCGCCCTCGCGACCGAAGATATAATACCTCTCGTCGGGGTGGGGCGCCGGAGTGAAGTATGCCATATTCTCGACCAGACCCAAGATGGGCACGTTTATCTTCTCGTCCATGAACATGGCAATGCCCTTGCGCGCGTCGGCCAGCGCCACCTCCTGCGGGGTGGTCACCACGACGATGCCGGTCATGGCCAGCGTCTGCACCAGCGTCAGGTGTATGTCGCTGGTGCCCGGGGGCATGTCTATCAGGAAGTAGTCGAGCTCGCCCCAGTCGGCCTCGGCAATGAGCTGTTTCAGCGCGTTCGACGCCATCGACCCGCGCCACATCACGGCCTTGTCCTTGTCTACGAGGAATCCGATCGAGAGTATCTTTACGCCATATCTCTCGATGGGTATGATGAGGTTGCGGCCCTCTGACTCGCGCAGGTAGAGCTGCTCGTCCTCGATGCCGAACATCTTGGGCATCGACGGTCCGAATATGTCGGCGTCGAGCAGGCCCACCTTATAGCCCTCGCGGGCCAGAGCCACGGCCAGATTGGCGGCGACGGTCGACTTGCCTACGCCACCCTTGCCCGACGATATGCCCACGATGTTCTTGACACCCGGCAGCAGCGGCGCGGCCTTGGGGGCGGCGGGCTGGCGCGAGGCGGTCTTGACGGTCACCTTGACGTCGGGCGAGATATGTGTATGTATTGCGGCCTCGACAGCCTTGACCAGCGACCGCATGAACGGGTCGGTGGGCTTGTCGAACACGAGCGTGAAGCTGACCGAATCGCCGTCGATGCGGATGTCGTCCTCGACCATTTCGGCCTCTATGAGATTCTTGCCGTTGCCCGGATAGCGCACCGTGGCAAGGGCGTCTGTGATGAGCGATGGATATAGCTGCATAAACGTGAATGGAGTATGAGTAATGTTTTAACACCCCTCGGGTGCGGATTGTTCAGAAGCCCTGCAGGGTCCCGCGGCCGAACGAGCGGTATGTGTCGGGCTCTATCTCGACATCGGGCTCGGACAGCCGGGCATCTTTCGGCAGGCTCCATGCTATGTATTTGCTGGGTATGCCTCGGCCCAGCCATTGCTGTTCGTAATATGTGGTGATTGGGGGCACCTCGGCCTGCAGCGGCGAGTTATACAGGTCGTCTGTCGCACCCAGCAGCGTCAGGCCGTTGTGCTCGGCCATGGCCGACGTATAGGCATACAGAAACGGCGAGTCGGTCTTGAGCCTCACGGCACCGCCGTCTGCCAGCACCTTCTGGTATATCTCCAGAAAGTGCGTGCCCGTCAGGCGCTTGTTCACCTTCTTCATCTGCGGGTCGGGAAATGTTATCCATATCTCGGCCACCTCGCCGGGAGCGAAGAACTCGGGCAGCAGGTGTATCGACGTGCGCAGGAAGGCCACGTTTCCCAGTCCCTCCTCGGCCACCTGACGGGCACCGGTCCACATGCGGGCCCCCTTGATGTCGATGCCTATGAAGTTGCGGTCGGGATACAGGCGCCCCATGCCCACGGCATACTCACCCTTGCCGCATCCCAGCTCGAGGGTGATGGGGTTGTCGTTGCCGAACACCTCGGCGCCCCAGCGGCCGCGCAGCGGGCATCCGCCGCCGTCGCGCAGGGCAGAGAAGGGATACTGATGGACACAGTCGAGCGTCTCCATCTCGGCAAATTTTTTCAGTTTGTTCTTTCCCACGGCTATGTCACTGTCTGATTAGTTTGATGGTGCCGCGGCAACCGTCGGCCAGCGTCACCGAAAGGATGAAGAATGGATTCGCGGCCCCCGAGGTGTCCAGCGTCACCTCCTCGGCCCCCTCGTCGCCGGCCCGTGCCACCGCCATGCCCGCGAGGTCATGCAGCGTGGCCGCGGCTATGACGCCCGACGCCCGCACATGCAGCATGTCGCCGTCAAATCGCACCCTGATGTCGGGGTGGGTCTTGGGGTTGACGGTCTGCGTGGTGCCCGACTTGTCGAACGAGAACTCCCTCCACTGGGGCGCGGCCATGAACAGGTCGGTCATCGACGGGTCTACGTCCAGATAGACCTTGCCCTGCTCGACGCCGCTCCACACGTCGGCGCCCAGCGAGGGCACCTCGCGCAGGGCCGAGGCGTCGGTCATGCTCATCGACTCCCAGCCCTCGAAGGCCCCGTCCCCGATGTGCCTCACGCTGCCGGGTATCGTCACCGTCGAGGCGCCATTCATGCCGGCCATGGCCAGCGTGCCTATCGAGTCGAGCCCCTCGGGCAGCAGTGCCGAGGCGTCATATACCCCCTCGACCCCCTTGAGGGTCAGGGCGGGGAGGGTCTTGAGCGCCGACGGCAGGGTGACGGCGCCCAGCGAGTGCGAGTCGAAGAACACCCCACGTCCCATCCGCGCCAGCGATGCGGGCAGGGCCGCAGCGGTCAGCTCCGGACAGTGGGCAAAGGCCTCGACGCCCACCTCGGCGAGCGCCGTGCAGTGCGCCAGCTCGACGCGCTCCACGCCGCTGCGCGCGAATGCCCTGTCGCCTATCCTGCGCACCGAGGCCGGGATGTCGAGCTGCCTCAGCGACGTGCAGCCGGCAAAGGCATCATCGCCTATCGCGGCGGTGTTGCCGCCAAGGGTCACCTCTGCCAGCGCCGTGCACCCGGCAAACGCCGAGGCCGGCACCGCCCCCGACATCACGCGCGCCCGTGTCAGGGCCGTGCAGCTGGTCAGCAGGTGCGTGCCCGCCTCGGTCACCGTGGCGGGTATCGCTATGGTCTTGAGCCGCGTGCAGGCCGCAAAGGCGCCGCGACCTATCGAGGTCACCGAGGCCGGGATGACAATCTCCTCGATTGTCGACCCCGTCAGCGCCCCGTCGCCGATGGCGGTCAGGGTCTGCGGCAATATCACCCTGCGGGCCTTCAGGCCGCTCAGGGCATAGGCGGGCAGCACGCCGGCCGGGTGGCATGTCCTGTTGGCTGCCAGCCTCGGGCCGTTGTATGCCTCGATGTCGGCGCCCGAGAGATCGAGGGTCTCTATCGCGCGGTCCGACATGGCTATCTCGTGCAGCCGGGCGGCGTCTATGCCGCCTTCGAGCCTTACGGTCTCGGCGCCGAGGGGAGTGACGGCGACGGCTGTGACCGCCGCCAAGACGAGAGAACGGAGGGTTTTCAAGGTATCTTCTGTGGGGTTGTTATGGTGGGGTTAGTGTCATTTGCGCTTGCCCCCGCCAGCGCGGCGGCGCTGCTCGCGCAGCTGGGCCTCCTGCATCTTCTGGGCCTCTTCCATCTTGGTGGCCAGCCAGCCCTTCTTCTTGGGCTTCTTGGCCTCGGCGGCCATCTTGGCGCGCATCTTCTCCTCGGACACAACGTGGCGGAAGATGTATGTCAGCACGATGGTGATGAGCAGCGACAGGAAGTAGTAGTAGCTCAGCGCGGCGGCATAGTTGTTGAAGATGAACAGGAACATCAGCGGCATCATGTACATCATCATCTTCATGCCCGGCATGCTCTGGGCCTGAGACTGGTTGTTGACATACATGTATATGATGTTGGTCACGGTCATTATCAGGCACCACAGCGAGATGTGGTTGCCGAACGTAGACGAGATCAGCGGTATGTTCGATGTCCACGAGACTATGGCGTCGGGGGCCGCGAGGTCCTTGGCCCACAGGAACGACTCGCCTCTCAGCTCGATGGCCGAGGGGAAGAACCAGAACATCGAGATCAGCACCGGCATCTGCAGCAGCATGGGCAGGCAACCCGACATCGGGTTGGCGCCGGCGCGGCTATAGAGGGCCATCGTCTCCTGTTGGCGCTTCATGGCGTTCTCCTGTCCGGGATACTTGTCGTTGAGGGCCTTGATCTCGGGAGCCAGCAGGCGCATCTTGGCCTGCGAGATGAGGCTCTTGTACGTGAACGGATAGAGCAGCACCTTGATGAAGATGGTCAGCAGCAGGATGATGATGCCATAGTTGCTGATGAAGCTGCCGAGGAACGAGAAGACCGGAATGATGATCCACGTGCTGATCCAGCGGAAGATGGGCCAGCCCAGAGGTATCAGCTTGGTCAGGTGCATGTTCTCCTCGGGGAAGATGTTCTTCTCCACCTCCTTCATCAGCGGATACGAGTTGGGACCCAGATACATCACCATCGAGGCCGGATTGGCCAGCGCCGCCGAATAGTCGAGGGTCAGCGCGATGTTCATGTCCTTGATGTAGTCGGGGTTCTCCTTCAGCTCGACGCTGCTCAGGTCGGCGGCGGCAAAGTTCGAGCGGGCCATCAGCACGGCCGAGAAAAACTGGTTCTTGCAGCTCACCCACTTCAGGCGCTGGTTCACCTCCTCGTGCTTGTCGCCGCTCTCGCTCAGGTTGTCCACGTCGCCGTCAGGATACATATAGTAGAGGGCCGAGTTGCGCTCCTCGAACACGCGACCAGCCTCGAGACGGCGCATCTTCTGGTGCCATGTCAGGTCCATCGAGGCAACCGACGGGGGTATGATGGCCTCCATGCCGCTCTGCACCACGTCGATGTTGACCAGATACGAGTCGGCAGGCAGCGTGTAGCGTATGCCCCACACGGCGCCGTCGCCGAGGTCGAGCATCATGGCCACGGTCGAGTCGCTCTCGACCACCGGCTTGAAGTAGAACTCGCTCGTCTCGAAGCGCTGGTTGGCCGACGTCAGCGTGAAGCTGTATGTGTCCGTCTCGGGGGCCAGCAGCGTCACCGCCGTCGAGTCATAGCTCTGATAGTCGTTGAGAGTGGCGCGCGAGATGACGCCACCCTTGTTGGACAGCTCGAGGGTCAGGTACTTGTTGGCCAGAGTGACCGTCGTCGAGTCGCCGGACAGATGGCGGGCAAATCCGCGATAGCGCACTGCCGTCGACATGGCCTCGCGCAGCGATCCCAGCGCCGTGGCGGCCACCGAGCGCTTCAGGCCGCCTATGTTGTTGGCCAGCAGCGAGTCCACGGGTACCATCGTCCCCGCGGCCTCTACGGTGCCGGTCACGGCGCCCGAGGGACTCACGGCCAGATTGACGTCGCCCACCCTCAGGGTGGCGCGTCCCGTCGAGTCGGCCGTGCCGAGCTCGCGCACGGTTGCCGCTATCGTCGACACTTCGGCCGGGGTTATTGAGTCGAGTGTGAGGTTGGCCGGCTGTGCCGACTTGGCTTTGGCCTCGGCCTCCATGCGCTCGGCTTCGAGACGCTGGCGTTCCAATTCCTCGGCCGACGGCTGATTCAGCCATGTGAAACCGAGAAACACAAGGCCCATCAGCAGCAGGCCCGTGATAGTGTTCTTGTCCATTTAAAAAGTTTATTGTTTCTTGCTTTCTTGATATTCTATTGATGATTTCATGAAGTCGAGGAAGAGAGGCGACGGCGACAGCACCGTCGACGAGTATTCGGGGTGATACTGCGTGCCGATATACCATCGGTTGTCGGGCAGCTCAACCACCTCGACCAGATGCGTGGCCGGATTCTCGCCCGTACACTTCATGCCGGCCTGCTCGAACCGCTCCCTGTACTCGTTGTTGAACTCGAAGCGGTGTCTGTGTCTCTCGCTCACGTCGGTGCGGCCATACGCCTTGGCCGCGCGCGACCCCTCGGTCAGACGGCAGTCATAGGCCCCGAGGCGCATTGTGCCACCCATGTTGTGGATGCTCTTCTGGTCCTCCATCAGGTCTATGACGTTGTCGGGCGTGTTGGGCGCCATCTCGGTCGAATTGGCCTCGTGCAGCCCCAGCACGTTGCGGGCAAACTCAATGACCATGCACTGCATGCCCAGACAGATGCCAAACGTGGGCACGTCGTGGGTCCTGCACCACTCCAGCGCCGTGAACTTGCCCTCGATGCCCCTCTGGCCGAATCCCGGCGCTATCACCACGCCGTCCATCCCGCCCAGCAGCGACTCCACGTTGTCGGGCGTCACCTTCTCCGAGTGTATGTACCTCAGGTCCAGCTTGCGGCCGCAATAGGTCGCCGCCTGAAACAGGGCCTCGTTTATCGACTTGTATGCGTCCTGCAGCTCAACGTACTTGCCCACCAGACCTATCGTCACGCTCTCGGTCGCCGTGTCCATCAGGTCGAGAAACTTGCGCCACGTCCCCAGATCGGGGTCGCCGATGGGCGCTATCCCCACCTTGTGCAGCACGATCTGGTCCAGACCCTGAGCGTGCATCATCAGGGGCACCTTGTAGATGCTCGGCGCGTCCACGCTCTGCACCACGCCGTCGGCCGACACGTTGCAGAACTGCGCTATCTTCTTCAGCGTCGGCGCCGGAATCTCGCGCTCCGTGCGCAGCACCAGCACGTCGGGCTGTATGCCCAGACGCTGCAACTCCTTCACCGAGTGCTGCGTCGGCTTGGTCTTCAGCTCCTTGGCCGCGCGGATGTAAGGCACGTACGTCAGGTGTATGCACAGACAGTCGTCGTCCAGCTCCCAGCGCAGCTGGCGCACCGCCTCCAGAAACGGCAGGCTCTCGATGTCGCCCACCGTGCCGCCGATCTCGGTGATGATGAAGTCAAAGTCGCCCGTCTTGCCCAGCGCCATCACGTTGCGCTTAATCTCGTCGGTGATGTGGGGCACAATCTGCACCGTCTTGCCCAGATAGTCGCCGCGGCGCTCCTTGTCGATGACGCTCTGATAGATGCGCCCCGTCGTCACGTTGTTGGCGCGGGTGGTGCGTATGTCCGTGAAACGCTCGTAGTGTCCCAGATCAAGGTCGGCCTCATGGCCGTCAACCGTCACGTAGCACTCCCCGTGCTCGTAGGGATTGAGCGTGCCCGGGTCGATGTTGATATAGGGGTCAAACTTCTGGATGGTAACCCTGTATCCCCGCGCCTTCAGCAGACAGGCAAGGGATGCCGAAATGATACCTTTCCCGAGCGACGACACCACGCCGCCCGTCACGAAGATGTACTTTGTTTCCACAGTTTTTGGTTGATAGTGGGTTATACGTAATTTTCAAACCGCAAAATTACAAAAAATCACCAAATAACCCCCCACAAACCCACCCGAAAATAACCGCCTGTCGATAATTGGCTCCGGAAATGCTAATCGAAGCCTCGATGACGGGAGTAATTGGGAATTGGGAATTGTTGGCGCGAGGGCCGGGAGCGCTGCTCCCTGAACTTGGAAGGGGGGCAGTATAATTCAAAATGTCAATGGACGCTTGCCGTGCGATTTGTCTTTGGGACGCGCAGCACGGCGTAGCGCAATGGCCGTCGATGACGGGAGTAATTGGGAATTGGGAATGGGGAGTTGGGAATTGTTTGCAACGGGGCCGGGAGCGTTGCTCCCTGAACAGGAACAGGGGGTGGTGAGGTGGATTGCTCGGGGAGGGCGGGGATGGGCCTGAGGATGAGGAAGGCCTCAGGGAGGGTGCGGGGGAGGCGGTCGGCGTGGATGATGAGGAGGCCGTCCGTGCATGTGGTGGGGAGGAGTGCGGAGATGATTCTGCGCAGGCCCTTGGAGCCCCGGTGCCTGTAGCCGATGACCACCGCGCTGTGGACGGTTTGGCCACGGATGCTGTCGGGACGGCGGAGGGTGCCGAGCCTTATGTTCTTGCTTTTGATTGCCTCGCCCTTGAGCTTGGGGAGCATGAGGAGGCCCTGACGGGTGCCGACGCGGTAGAGGAGGTATGCCTTGAGGAGCT
>LUJS01000017.1:0-24589 GCA_001689495.1 Bacteroidales bacterium M8
AATGCTAACTTTGGCTATCGGCAGGAATTATTGTTTGTGCTAAATCTTTCTAAATCAAGATTTTATAAAATTGCTAACACTTGCACATCAGTCACTTACAGGCATGAAAAAAGGGCCACATAATTGTGACCCTTCTGTGATCCGGATGCGACTCGAACGCATGACCGTCTGCTTAGAAGGCAGATGCTCTATCCAGCTGAGCTACCGGACCGTGGTGCAAAGGTAAGGAGAATTTCTGATTTGGCAAAATGACGGGGCGGTTTTTTGGTTCAGGCCGCCACGGGGGGCGTCATTTGGACATGAGCTGCTGTTCGATCTGGGTGACGTCTTCCTGAAGTTTCTTCTCGAGGGGGAGACGTTCGTCAATCAGCCTGCATGCATAGAGCACGGTGGCGTGGGTGCGCTGCAGGCGCGAGCCGATGGCCTTGAGGGGCATGTTGGTGTGCTTCTTGGCAAGATACATCACCATCTGGCGGGCGTCGCTCACTTCGCGCTTGCGCGACTTGGCCACGAGCTGCGAGGGCTCGATGCTATAGTATGCGGCAACCTGCTTGGCGATGGCCTCGAAGTTGACGGTGCGTTTGTTGAGCTTGACGGCATTTGCCAGTACGCGGCGGGCCAGCTCGACGCTGATCTCCTTGTTCATGAATGTGGCGTGAGCCAGCAGCGATACCACCACTCCCTCGAGCTCGCGGATGGACTCGGTGACGTTTGCGGCGATGAACTGGATGACGTCTTCGGGCAGTTCGAGACCGTCGCGCAGGGCCTTGCGGCGCAATACCTCGAGTCTCAGGGCCAGATCGGGTTTCTCGAGCTGGGCGGTCATGCCGCTCTTGAATCGCGACAGCAGGCGCTCCTCCATGCCTTCCATCTCGGACGGACGGCAGTCGCTCGACATGATGAGCTGCTTGTTGTTCTGCTTGAGGTGGTTGAAGATGTGGAAGAACGTGCGCTGGGTCTTGTCCTTGCCTATGAAGTCCTGAATGTCGTCTATGATGAGGGTGTCGATGCTCTGATAGAACGATATGAACTCGTTGACCTTGCTGCGCTGGACGGCGGCGGTGTACTGGCTCTCGAACAGTCGGGCGGTGATATAGAGCACACGCGCACGGGGGTCACGCTCCTTGAGGCGGATGCCGATGGCCTGTATCAGGTGGGTCTTGCCCACGCCACAGGGTCCGAACACGAACAGGGGGTTGAATGTCTGCAGCTTGGGGTCGTTGGCTATGGCCTCGCCTATCGAGCGGGCAACCTTGTTGGAGTCGCTGATGCAATAGTTCTCGAACGTGTATTCGGGGTTGAGCTGCGAGTCGATGTCCTCGACATATTTTTCCTTGAACGGGTTGGCGCTGGCTCCGGGCTGGGGCTTGACGGCGGGGCTGGGGTGTCCGCTGCCCATGCTGACCTGCGATGTCGGGTCTCCGCCCACAACGGGGAACTTATAGACGAGACGCAGGCCGTCGCCAAAGACACGCTTGAGCGTCAGGCCGAGCAGACGCACGTAGCGCTCCTCGAGCTGCTCTACGAAGAACTCAGACGGACACGATATGGTGAGCTGGTTGTCGGCATAGCGGATGAACGACAACGGGCTGAACCATAAGTTAAATTGTTCGTCGGGGATGGTGTCTCTGATTATGCTGAGGCACTCGTCCCACATTTGTGAGTACTTGCTTTGCATCGTGTGGGTTGACTTAAGCTGAAAACGACATTTCTGAGGTGAGAGTTATGCGCATCGTCCGGCCGGAGCGGGGCAATACGTTTGCAAATTTCACAATAATTTTTCAAAAAATCAATAGCCCCGTTTTCTTGTTTTTTTGAAATATATTTAACGATTATGATTCTCAACACGTTACGTCCAAAGCCGCCAAAATGGTGCGTGGAACGCCGTGGAGCCATCGTTAACTTTCAGATTGTGAACAAGTTATTTGCAATCGCAAACAACAATGCCATCTACCCGACCATAGTCGAAAATGACCGCCTAACCTTTTGAGGCACAATATGCTGCATCTGGTACATCATACAATAACAGATGGGTTTGTTATTTAGAATCAGTCTAAATAAGCAAAAGTGAAGACTCTGCCCGAACTTATGCCCGCCGCACGAGCCGAAAAATAGACCGAGGGGCTGCAGCGCGTGCACATCAAGGGACCGGGCAGGGCTATGGACGACCTCGGGACACCCGCCCCGACGAGCACCGAGGCTATGTGTGCATGGAGGTCGACATGCGGTCTGGGCCACTCAGCGCGGCGCATCACGGCGGCGTCGGGGAAGCGGGCAGCGACCTCGTCGCCAACCTCGAAACACCCGGCGCAGATCGAGGGTCCGAAGGCCGCCGCTACCCTTGTCGGGGCGGCTCCGAGCGACACCATCGCCGACAGCGTATTCTCGACGATTCCACCCACGGCTCCGCGCCATCCGGCATGGGCCACCCCTATCACGCGAGCATCGGCATCGGCCATGACGACGGGGACGCAGTCGGCGGTATTGACCCCGATGACTATGCCCGGACGATCGGTGACGAGGCCGTCGACCGACTCGGGCATCACGCCGGGGGTCATCACCGTGGCGACCTCCGACGAATGTGTCTGGCGTGGTATGATGATGCAATCCGCACTCACCCCCAGACGCTCGGCAAGGGCCCGTCGGCAACCGTCGACATGGCCGGGGTCGTCGCCCGTATAGTGGCACACGTTGAAGCCGTCATAGGGTCCGGGCTCGGCTCCGACATCCCCGCGGGTGGTGTAAAAGGCTCTGACTCCGTGCAGTCTGAGCAGCGAATGTAAGTAGTCTTGCATAAATCCGGGATTTTTTGCGTAATTTTGCGCCGTTTTTCCGACAAAGGTATGAAAAATTCCAAACTTAAAGGGCATCTGGCGATGGCCGGAGCCAATACGATGTGGGGACTGATGGCCCCGGTGGCCAAGATGGCGATGGCCGCGGGCACCATTACCCCGCTGCTGATGACCAACTTCCGCATCGCAGGCGCGGCCATTCTGTTCTGGACAGCATCGCTCTTCACCCGCCGCGAGCATGTCCCCGCGCCCGACCTGCTCCGTCTGGCCGGAGCCGCCATGCTGGGCATACTCTTCAATCAGGGGTGCTATATCTTTGGCGTGGGCTATACATCGCCCGGCGACGCCTCGATCATCACCACAACCATGCCGCTGTGGGTGATGGTGCTCGCAGCCGTCATACTCGGCGAGCCCATAACGCTCAAGAAGGTCGGCGGCATAGCCCTCGGCGCCACCGGTGCGCTGATGCTGGTGCTGAGCGGCACGTCGAGCGGCATCAAGGGCGACAACCCGACGCTCGGCAACATGCTCGTGCTCACCGCCCAGCTCAGCTATGCGCTCTACCTGACGTTCTATCGCAATTTCATCAAGAAATACTCAGTCGTCACGCTGATGAAGTGGATGTTCACCTTCGCGGCCGTCATACTGGTGCCCTCGTCAATCGCCAACACGGCCCGTACCGACTGGCAGGCACTGACAACGACCGAGATACTGTCGGTGGCATACGTCGTGGTCGGCGCCACGTTCATAGCCTATATATGCATAATGATAGGCCAGAAAAACCTGCGCCCTACACTGGTGGGCATGTATAACTACGTTCAGCCCGTCGTGGCAACAGCCACCGGCATCTGCCTCGGGCTCGACCGCATCACGCCGGCCAAGATAGCCGCCGTGGTGCTGATATTCTGCGGCGTGTGGCTCGTCACCGTCAGCAAGGCGGCCACCAAGACACAGGCCACTCCCGTCGACAAGTAATTTTGGTCATACAAACCGAAAAATCGGTAACACGCATGCCGGATATTACCCCTAACTTTGCATCGGATGAAAAAGCGGATGGGATTGTCAGAAAACAGTAAACAACAGTCGTATTTTTTCAAGCCAATGAAGGTTAGGTGAAAAAAACAGCCGACGACGTTACAGACGATGTGAATCGGAGTCACGCCGGACGGCTTTTATTTATTCCAAAATAAGCCGAAAGAATCAGGGAGCCCCGTCCGGGACTCCCTGATTTATGTGCAAAAATAATTGCTTTCCTCTATATTTCGAATAATACTTGTCTTTGGGTCAGAGCGCGCCAAACTCCTCGCTGCCCACGATGCGGCGGGCACCCAGATAGTGACGCGAGTAATATGCCCCGTCGGGGAATTTCTGATACACGACGCCGTGCTTGGTCGATGCGTGGATGAAGGTGCACGACCCGTCGGCATTGACGTCGACCACCATGGCCACGTGTCCTACCCTGCCCTTGCCGCTCGAACGGCTCGAGAAGAACATCAGGTCGCCGGGGCGCAGCTCGTCCTGAGCCACCTTCTCGCCCTGCAGATACTGCGAGCGCGAGTCGCGGTTGAGGGCAAAGCCGAAGTTCTTGAACACATAGCTCGTGAAGCCTGAGCAGTCGAATCTGTTGGGACCCGAGGCGCCAAGCCTGTAGCGAGTGCCCAGAAAGCCTGCGGCATATTTCTTGATGTCCTCGATCAGCGCGTCGGCCTTGTCGTCGGCAGCGACCTGAGCCTCGACCATTGCCGGAAGAAACGGCGAGTTGAGGCGGGCGTTGGCGATGGCGTCAGACATGAACGGAGTCGCCGAGGCCAGTGCGTTGGTGGCCTTGCCATGGGCCTCGGGGAGGCGTGTGGGCTTCTGGGCTACCGCGGTGATCGCGCCGAGGCACATCAGGAGTATGGGGAGGATATATTTCTGAATTCTCATTTAGTTGATTGTCTTGTGGGGGGATTTCATTCCGGTTTTCGACCGGTATTTGTTTTAAGGCACCACAAAGTTACTTATTTCAGGCCACAAGGCAAAACCGCTGCAAACCGCCCGAAACCGTCAGGCTGTCAGAGACGTGATTGTAACCGAATTTTACAAAATCTGTGCCGAATGTTAAAGTATGACTTATTTTTTAACATATTCCGCCAACACAAATGCAAATATTTGTAAACATATCCTCTGCAATATCGGATCGGCCAATTCCAAATGTTAACGCAAACAAATCACAACCCACAATACTACACTATCAATCAGCAACATAAAACAAATTAATCAATAATCAAAATTTACAACATTTTACAATTTTTATGAAATTGCACACTCCAAACTCTACGCCATCTGCCCGCCGCCGGTACCACCTAATATATAAATGATTATGACATCACGGCGCCGACACCACCCAAGGGTGCATCGGCGAGATTTTTAGAAAATTTACGATGGTTTTCTTGTTGATTGCCGTGGAATTTCGTAAGTTTGTGGGTGGAACAGAATTCCCCACACCGCAGAATATAATCATCAATTCCTTATAATGAAAAAAAAGACTCTCAACATCCTCAAGAACGACCCGTGGCTCGAGCCATACGCCGAAGCCATCACCGGACGCCATGAAGACGTATTGCGCAAGGAGGCCGAACTGTGCGGACCCGACGGCTCGCTCGACTCATTTGCCAACGCCCACAACTACTTCGGACTCCACCGCACCGACGACGGCGGCTGGGTGTTCCGCGAATGGGCACCAAACGCGACATCAATAACACTGATCGGCGATTTCTCAAAATGGAAAGAGCTGAAGAAATATGCACTAAAGCCCAAGGCAAACGGCGTCTGGGAGCTGAAACTGAAACCCGACGACATGCACCACGGCGACTTCTACAAGATGATAGTCCGCTGGGACGGCGGCGAGGGCGAACGCATCCCCGCCTATGCCACCCGTGTCGTTCAGGACGAGACCACGCACCTCTTCTCGGCTCAGGTATGGTCGCCCGAGCCCTACAAGTGGAAGGTGCGCCGCTTCCGCCCCGACACCCGTCCGCTCCTCATCTACGAGTGCCACATCGGCATGGCGCAGGAGAAGGAGGGCATCGGAACATACACCGAATTCCGCGATCTCATCCTGCCTCGCATCGCCAAGGACGGATACAACGCCATACAGATCATGGCCATTCAAGAGCACCCCTACTATGGCTCGTTCGGCTATCACGTATCCAGCTTCTATGCGCCCTCGTCGCGATTCGGTACGCCCGAAGAGCTCAAGAGCCTCATTGACCGCGCCCACGAACTGGGCATCGCCGTCATCATGGACATCGTCCACTCTCACGCCGTCAAGAACGAGGTCGAGGGTCTGGGACGACTCGACGGCTCGTACAACCAGTACTTCTACGGCGACTCGCGTCGCGAGCATCCCGCGTGGGACTCGCTCTGCTTTGACTATGGCAAGGACGACGTCATCAACTTCCTGCTCTCAAACTGCAAGTACTGGCTTCAGGAATTCAAGTTCGACGGATTCCGCTTTGACGGCGTCACCTCGATGCTCTACTACTCCCACGGCCTCGGACAGGCGTTCGGCAGCTATGGCGACTACTATGACGGCAGTCAGGACACCAACGCCATCACATACCTGACGCTGGCCAACAAACTCATCCACAAGATCAACCCCTCGGCCATCACCATCGCCGAAGAGATGAGCGGCATGCCCGGCCTGGCCCTCCCCATCAAGGACGGCGGCATGGGCTTCGACTACCGCATGGCCATGGGCATACCCGACTACTGGATCAAGACCCTCAAGGAGAAGAAGGACGAGGAGTGGAAACCCACCTCGATATTCTGGGAACTCACCAACCGTCGCGCCGACGAGAAGACCATCTCGTATGTCGAGAGCCACGATCAGGCCCTCGTAGGCGACAAGACCGTCATCTTCCGCCTCATTGACAAGGAGATGTACTGGCACATGATGAAGGACGACGACAACATGGTCGTGGCCCGCGGCATGGCCCTGCACAAGATGATACGTCTGGTCACCGCCTCGACCATCAACGGCGGCTATCTCAACTTCATGGGCAACGAGTTCGGCCACCCCGAGTGGATCGACTTCCCCCGCGAGGGCAACGGCTGGAGCTACAAGTATGCCCGCCGCCAGTGGGACCTCGTGGACCGTCAGGAGCTGAAATACGGCTATCTCAACGACTTTGACAACGCCATGATTCACCTCATCTCGGGGGTCTACAACTTTCAGGCACTTCCTGTAGTCAAGCTGTGGGAGAAAGACGACGATCAGGTGCTGGCATACATGCGCGGCGATCTGGTTTTCGTATTCAACTTCAGCCCCACCGACTCGTTCACCGACTATGGCATCCTCGCCCCCGCCGGCGAGTATGAGGTCGTCCTCTCGACCGACAATCCCGCCTTCGGAGGCTATGGCAACATCGACGAGAGCGTCAGCCATCTCACCCAGAACGACCCGCTCTTCGCCCCCTCCGGACGCGAATGGCTCAAGCTGTACCTGCCCTCACGCTCGGCTCAGGTGCTCCGTCTGAAGAGGGCGCAGCCCGTGGCCGAACCCAAGAAAGCGGCCAAAGGCAAGAAATAAATCCGGCCTGACCGGACCCTGACATTCCGCCCCCGATCCGTCACGGACCGCGGGGCGGATTCGTTTTTCGGCACGTTTCACCGATTTTCTGTCATTCGGCAGACCTCTGGACAGTTTTAGGGGATATTGTTTGCGGCATAAGGGAAAAATTGATTAACTTTGCAGAAATAAGGAACCTTAAATCACCCTTTCATCACGATTATGTCAACAAAGTCACTTGTACTATGGTCGGCAGTGTGTGCCGCGGCATTCGGCATCGAGAGCTGCACACAGGCCAGCGCAGCCATAGACCGTCAGGCGCTTGTCGAGCGCAACAACCCCCACATCACGGCCATCGACACCCTTGCCTCGCTCACCGTGGGCAATGGTGAGTTTGCATTTACCGTCGATGTCACGGGCCTCCAGAGCTTCCCCGAACTCTATCGCAATGGCGTGCCTCTGGGCACCCAGAGCCAGTGGGGATGGCACTCGTTTGTCAACACCAAGAACCTCACCCGTCAGGAGACCCTCAAGGACTATGACTTCGGTCGCGGACGTCAGGAACCCTATGCCGTCCAGTTCAACGAGGATGGCCGCCAGAAGGACGCCGCCAACTATTATCGCGTCAACCCCCACCGCCTGCATCTCGGCGCCATCGGTTTCGAGGGTCTCAACCCCGACTCGATCACGGCCATCGACCAGAAGCTCGACATGTGGAACGGACTCATCACCTCGGACTTCACCACCGGCGGCACGCCCGTCAAGGTGCTCACCACCGTCGATCCCGAAAAGGACATGGTAGGCGCGTCGGTGACGTCGGCCAAGCGACTCCCCGTCAGCCTGCGCTTCCCCTATCCCACGGGCGCACATGCCGACGACGCTTGCGACTGGACCAAAGACGACCTCCACATCACCGAGATCGTCAAGCTCGAGGGCAATCAGGCCATCCTGAGCCACAAGCTCGACTCGACCACATATTATGTCACGCTGTCGTGGCAGGGCGCCGAGGCTCCCGCCATGCAGGGCCGCAACAAGGTGGTGCTGACACCCGTCGAGGACTCGTGGAGCTTTACTGCCGAGTTCACCCCCGACATGCCCGCACTTGCCGAGGCCGAGACATTTGCCGCAGCCGAGAAGGCCGCCTCAGACTACTGGCAGGGCTTCTGGAAGAACGGCGGCGTCGTTGACTTCAGCGAGTGTACCGACGAGCGCGCCAAGGAGCTTGAGCGCCGCGTCGTTCTGTCGCAATATCTTCTGGCCACTCAGTGTGCCGGCTCGACACCTCCGCAGGAGACCGGCCTGACCTACAACTCGTGGTTCGGCAAGTTCCACATGGAGATGATCTGGTGGCATCAGGCACAGTTTGCCCTCTATGGCCACGAAGACCTGCTGGGCCGCACACTGCCTTGGTATGACTCAGTCAAGGACATCGCACGCGAGATCGCTACCCGTCAGGGCTTCGAGGGCCTGCGCTGGATGAAGATGACAGACCCCTCGGGCACCGAGGCTCCCTCAAAGGTAGGCTCGTTCCTGATCTGGCAGCAGCCTCACCTCATCTATCTGGCCGAGCTGCTCTATCGCGCCAACCCCAACGACTCTGTTCTGAATCAGTATTACGACCTCGTGCAGCAGACAGCCGACTTCATGGCCTCGTTTGCCGAATATGACGGTCTGGGCAACCGCTACATACTCCGTGGCGCCATCCCCGCTCAGGAGACTCTCCGCGCCGCCGAGACAGTCAATCCCCCCTTCGAGCTCTCTTACTGGCACTATGCCCTCAACACCGCCCAGAAGTGGCGCGAGCGCAAGGGCGAGCGCCGCAACATGGACTGGGACGAGATCATAGACAAGCTCTCGCCTCTGGCCGCCAAGGACTCGCTCTATCTGGCAGCCGAGACAGCCCCCGAGACATACGAGGACATCCGCTTCACCTCGGACCACATGGCCGTGCTCGCAGCACTCGGCGTGCTGCCCCAGTCGCCTCTGGTACGCGAAGACCTGATGCACAACACATTCGACTGGATCTATGACAACTGGAACTGGGGCCGTACTTGGGGCTGGGACTATCCCACCACAGCCATGTGCGCCGTGCGTCTGGGCCAGCCCGAAAAGGCCATCAACGCCCTGCTCATGGACAAGCGCACCAACACATACCTGCCCAACGGCCACAACTATCAGGACAAGCGCCTGCGCTGCTATCTGCCCGGCAACGGCGGCCTGCTCACCGCAGTGGCACTGATGACCGCCGGATGGGACGGTTGCGAGACCGAGAACCCCGGATTCCCCAAAGACGGCACTTGGAACGTGAAGTGGGAAGGCATCAAGCCCTTGCCCTAAAGACAAATCCGACCGGCAATGAATTCAAACAGAATATTAAGCCTGACTGCCGCGGTCGCCATCGCGGCAGCCGGGCTTTCGGCATCGGCTGATGTCCGTCAGCTGCACTACCGCCCCACCGCCGACGGCACGGGCGCGGTGACGGTGGACGGCACACGCAAATTCATACGCGGACTCTATGGCGCACACACCGGATTCCGCATCGACTGCAGCGACACGCCAGAGTTTGGCGTCTATCTGCCCCGCATGGGCGGCAACCTGCTGCTCACGCTCCCGGCCGGCAAGTGCACGACCACATACACCCCCGGCCGCATGGACTATGAGCAGGGTGGCGTCACCGTCGAGGCTCAGGTGCTGCGTTCGTCAGACGCAGCCCTCTGGAAGATCACCAACACCTCAAGGCAGAAACAGACCGTCGGGGTGCGTTTCGGCGGCGTGGCCGAGAAGAAATTCTCGCGCGAGGGCGACCTCGGCGTCGACAAGCCCGACTGCTTCGACCTCAAGCCCGAATACTGCAAGGGCAACATATATAATGTAGGCAAGGACGGCGTCGTCACCGTCGAGTATGGCGTCAAGGAGCGCAAGACCATCTCGCTGGTGCTCCCCACAGACTCGCACACACTCACCGATCTGCCCGCATACGAGGGCACCATCACCCTCAAGCCCGGCCAGACGCGCTATCTCGCGCTCTTCCCCGCCGGCGTGACCCCCGTGACAGGCAAGAAGCTCGCCTCGCTCTTCGACAAGGCCGAGGCCGAGCGCTCGCAGCTGGCATCGGCCATGTCCATCAGCACCCCCGACCCGTGGCTCAACCCCATCGGCGGCGCGCTCTCGGTGGCCGCCGACGGCATCTGGAGCGGCGAGGCTTGGCTGCATGGCTCGATAGGCTGGCGCACGCCCCACCTCGGGTGGCGCGGTGCCTATGCCGGCGACGCCCTCGGCCTGCACGACCGCGCGCTGACACACTTCCGCACCTATGCCGCCAACCAGATCACCGACATTCCCGCCGTGCTCGAGCATCCCCGACAGGACTCGACTCTCAATCTGGCAAGATCGGAAAAACGCTGGGGCACGCCCATGTACAGCAACGGATACATCTGCCGCCGCCCCGGCAAGAAGGACGAGATGTCGCACTATGACATGAACCTCGTCTATGCCGACGCGCTGCTGCGCCACTTCCGCCACACCGCAGACACCGCCTCGATGCGCGAGCTGTTCCCGGTGGTCAAGAGACACCTTGACTGGGAGAAACGCAACTTCGACCCGGACGGCGACCACCTCTATGACGCATACTGCTGCATCTGGGCCAGCGACGCCCTCTATTACAGCGGCGGCTCGGTGACCCACTCGTCGGCATACAACATGCTGGCCAACAGCATCGCCGCCGATGTCGCCGAGGCCATCGGCGAGGACCCGGCACCCTACAGGACCGAGGCCGAGGCCATAGGCCGCGCCATCGACAGCGTGCTGTGGATGGACGGCCGCGGACACTGGGCAGAGTTCAAGGACTATGGTCCCGAGGGACGCCTGCACCCCGCCGCGGCTCTCTGGACCGTATATCACGCCATCGACTCAGAGGTGGCCGACCCATTCCGCAACTATGCCGCCACGGTCTATGTAGACCAAAACATCCCGCACATCCCCGTCAAGGCCGACGGCGTGGACGAGGACCTCTATACCGTCTCGACCACCTGCTGGAAGCCCTACTCGTGGAGCATCAACAACGTGGCCATCGCCGAGGTGATGCACACCGCCCTCGCCTACTGGCAGGCCGGACGTCCCGACGAGGCCTTCAAGCTGATGAAGGGCACCGTCATCGACAACATGTATGTCGGCGCGTCGCCACTCAACTTCGGCCAGATAAGCCAGTATGACGCCGCCCGCGGCGAGTGCTACCGCGACTTCGCCGACCCCATCGGCGTCTGGAGCCGCGCCATCACCGAGGGCCTCTACGGCATCCGTCCCAACCGCATCGGCAATGACCCGCGCGTTGACGTGATTCCCGGTTTCCCCAAGGAGTGGAACGAGGCATCCATCAACCTGCCCGACATCTCGTACAGCTTCAACCGCAACGGCGACACCGATACATACGTCATCGACAATCGCTATCCCGCCGGAACCAAGCTGCGCCTGACCGTGCCCGCATCGGGTCTCGGCAAGGTCGAGATCGACGGCAGACAGGCCCCCGAGATAGCCGTAGCCACATCCATAGGCCAGTCCCGCATCTCGGTCGACATCACCAAGCAGGGCAAGAGCACCGTGACCATACGCCGCGACAAGCCCGTCAAGGCCGAGCCCACAGGCAATGGCCGCAAGGAGGGCCCCGTGACCTTCACCGAGATGGCCGCCGGTCCGCTGACGTGGTGGGAGGCTACAGTCTCGGAGTCCGAGCCGCTCGTCAAGCCCCTCCCCGCCGACTTTGCCGCCATCGAGAGCGAGAAATGCGAGCCCGTGCGCATCGACAGCGCATACAACTCGAGCGTCACCGACATCTTCCGCAACAGCTATCTCTCGCCCCGACCCGACGTCACCACGCTCCAGTTGCCCACACAGGGCATCGGCGAGTGGTGCCACCCCAAGTTCACGGTCGACATCGACGACTCGGGCCTGCGCAAGCTCCTTGCCGACAACGGCGACACGCTCAAGACATCCATCGGCATTCCGTTCAGCCTCCCCTCGGCAGGCAGCAACATCCTCTTCAGCTCGCTCTGGGACAACTATCCCGACTCCGTGTCGGTGCCCCTGTCGGGCAATGCCTCGCACGTCTACCTGCTCATGGCGGGTAGCGTCAACCACATGCAGTGGGGCATGGAGAGCGGCATGCTCAAGGCCAACTATGCCGACGGCACGTCGACCGAGCTGCCTCTGGTCAATCCCCTCAACTGGGCACCTGTCGAGCAGGACTTCTTCACCGACGACCATGCCAACGCACAGCCCGGCGGAGCCGCGACACCCTATCGCCTCAACTTCACCGACGGCCGTGTCAGCCGCAACCTGCTCGACGAGATAACCGGATTCCACGTGCCCATCGACCCCGGCATGGAGCTCGGCCTGACCAATGGCCGCAACTTCCCCGCCGGAGCGGGTGTGCTCATCGACATCCCCGTCGATCCTGAAAAACAGCTCTCGTCGCTCACCCTCTCCACGCTGGGTCGCGACGTAGTCATCGGCATTATGGCCATAACCCTTCAACGTCCATGAAAAGATTAAAGAAATTTCTTATACTTTCGCTCCTGCCGTTCTGCGCGTCGGCACAGGGCGTGACCGACTGGTATGAGGTCTCCACCGAAAACCGCCCCTTCGTGCGCTGGTGGTGGCTCGGCAGCGCCGTAGACCCCGAGGGCCTCACCTACAACCTCTCAGAGTTTGCCCGTCAGGGCCTCGGAGGCGTCGAGATCACCCCCATATACGGCGTCAAGGGCAACGAGGCCAACGACATACCCTATCTCTCGGACAAGTGGATGGACATGCTTGCCCACACCACCGCCGAGGGCAAGCGTCTGGGCCTGCAGATAGACATGAACAACGGAACCGGATGGCCTTTCGGCGGCCCCGAGGTCACCGTGGCCGAGAGCGCCCGCAAGCATGTCACCGAGAAGATCACCGTGCCCGGCGGCAAGAGGGTCAAGGAGAAACTCATGCCCTCGGACGAGAAACAGCGCCCCGTGGCCACGCTGCAGAAAGTGATGGCCGTCAACGGCGAGCGCCGTCTCGACATCACCGACAAGGTGAACAAGGAGGGTATTCTCGACTGGAAGGCACCCAAGGGGGGCGACTGGACGGTCTACGCCCTCTTCAATGGCCGCACGTTCCAGAAAGTGAAGCGCGCCGCGCCCGGCGGCGAGGGATATGTGGTCAACCACTATGACAGCGTGGCTGTCAAGAGCTATCTCGACCGCTTCGACCGCGCCTTCAAGGGCCGCGAGGACATAATGCCCAACTCGTTCTTCAACGACTCATACGAGGTCTATGGCTCGGACTGGACCGAGGGTCTGCTCGACCGTTTCGAGGCCGACCACGGATACCGTCTTGAGCAGTATCTGCCCGAGTTCGAGGGCGAGGGTGGCCACACCGACCTCCGCGCCCGCGTGGTGAGCGACTATCGCCGCACGCTGGGCTGGATGCTCGAGGACCACTTCACCCGCGTGTGGACCGACTGGGCCCACGGCCACGGCGCACGCATCCGCAACCAGTCTCACGGCTCGCCCGCCAACATCCTCGACCTCTACGCAGCGGTCGACATACCCGAGTGCGAGTCGTTCGGCAAGAGCGACTTCAACATCCCCGGCATGCCCGACAGCGGTCCCTCGCGTCCCAGCGACGCCGACCCTGCCGTGCTCAAGTTCGCATCGTCGGCTGCACACCTCGCAGGCAAGCCCCTCACCTCGGCCGAGACGCTGACGTGGCTCACCGAGCACTTCCACACCTCGCTGGCCCGCTGCAAGCCCGAGATCGACCAGATGCTCTGCTCGGGCGTAAACCACGTCTATTTCCACGGCGCGCCCTATTCGCCCAAAGGCGTCGACTTCCCCGGATGGATGTTCTATGCCTCGATCAACGTGTCGCCCACCAACTCTATGTGGCAGGATGCCTCGGGCCTGTTCAACTACATAGCCCGCGTGCAGTCTTTCCTGACGGCCGGAAGCCCCGACGCCGATTTCCTGCTCTACTTCCCGCTCGACGACATCCTGCACCGTCAGGACGGCAACCCGTACCTGATGTTCGACATCCACAAGATGCAGCAGCGCATGCCCGACGTCAAGCAGCATGTCACCGACGTGGTCAAGGCCGGATATGACCTCGACTATGTGTCAGACTCACTCCTCTCGGTGCTCGACATGCTCCCCGACGGCAACATCGGCTCGAAGGGCGACACACGTCACCGAGCAGTGATAGTACCGTCCGTAAGGATGATGCAGCCCCAGACGCTCGAGCGTCTGCTCGGTCTGGCCGAGAACGGCGCCACCGTCATCTTCACCGGCTCCCTGCCCGCCGACGTCCCCGGCATGGGCCATCTCGATGCCCGTCGCGAGAGATTCGGCAAGGCAACCGCCAAGCTCCCCGCGTTCACCTCGACCCCCTCTGTCCACACCTACGGCAAGGGCAAGCTGATATATGCGCCGACCATCGCCGAGGCACTCGCCATGACCGGCGTCAAGCCTGAGCCAGGACGCGAGGCAGGCCTGTCCATGATACGCCGCCGCAACGAGGCCGGAGGCCACAACTACTTCATGTCGCTGCTCTGCGACCGTCCCGTCGACGGCTGGACCGATCTGGCCGTACCCGCCAAGAGCGCGATGATATTCGACCCCCTCACGGGCAAGAAGGGCAAGGCCGAGATCAGGACCAACGCAGATGGCAATGCCGCCGTGCGCCTGCAGATACGTCCCGGCGAATCTCTGCTGCTCAAGACCTTTGCCGACGATGTCGACGCCGAGGCATGGCGGTATGTCGAGAGCAAGGGCACGCCGGTCGTGCTGGCCGAGGGCTGGACGCTGACCTTCCCCGAGAGCGCGCCCGCCGTGGCCGACACGTTTGCCATCGGCAAGCCTGTCGACTGGACCACCCTCGACGATCCCCGCCTTCAGGTCAACGCCGCCACGGGCCGTTATGCGGTCGAGTTCACGCTGCCCGAGGGCGTCAATCCCTCAGACTGGGAACTCTCGCTGGGCAACCTGCGCGAGAGCGCCCGCGTACGTGTCAACGGCAAGGAGGCCGGTACCGTCTGGAGCGTACCCTATGTCATCAACATAGGCCATCTGCTCAAGCCCGGCGTCAACACCATGGAGATTGACGTGACCAACCTGCAGGCCAACCGCATCCGCGACTACGAGAAACGCGGTGTCGAGTGGCGCAAGTTCAAGGACGCCAACATCAACAGTGTCACCGGCGCCCGCCAGTTCAGCTTCGGCGACTGGCCCGTTACCCCCTCGGGCCTCACCACCGAGGTGACGCTGACACCCGTGTTCCATTGATCAAAACCCTCAATCATCACTATCCTGAAAATCACTTTAAACCAATCATCAATGAAAAAACTTGTTTTCGCCCTTCTCGGCGCCGCCATGCTTGTCCCCTCGATGGAGGCTGCAGACATGACCAAGCTCCCCCCGCGGCAGGAGACGCTCAAGACCCTCATCAAGGTCAACGACCACTATCTCAAGAACCATCCCGACCCCCTGCAGGGTATCCCCTACTACTCGCGCAAGAAGGTCTACGAGGCCAACATCTGGACCCGCGCCGTCTACTTCGAGGGCCTGATGGCACTCCACTCGATCTATCCCGACAACCGTTATTATGACTATGCCCACGACTGGGCCGACGGTTTCAAGTGGGGCATGCGCCGCGACGACACCACAACCCGCAACGCCGACAACTATTGCTGCTCGCAGACATACATCGACCTGTTCCGCCTCACGCCCGAGCCCCACATGCTCACCAAGACCAAGGCAAACATGAACATGCTCGTCAACACCCCCCAGAACGACGACTGGACATGGATCGACGCCATACAGATGGGCATGCCCGTGCTGGCCAAGATGGGCCACGACACAGGCGACCGCCGATATTATGACAAGGCATACCATATGTACAAGTGGTCGCGCGACACCCTTGCCGGCGGTCTGTTCAACGAGAAAGAGGGCCTGTGGTGGCGCGACAAGGACTTCGTGCCCCCCTATAAGACACCCAACGGCAAGCAGTGCTACTGGAGCCGCGGCAACGGCTGGGTAGTGGCAGCTCTGGTCAAGGTGCTCGAGGAGATTCCCGCCGACGACCCCTATCGTCCCCTCTACGAGGCCGACCTCAAGGCAATGCTCGAGGCCGCTGCCAAGTGCCAGCGCCCCGACGGTTTCTGGAACGTATCGCTTGCCGATCCCGACGACTTCGGCGGCAAGGAGCTCACCGGCACCGCACTCTTTGTCTACGGCATGGCATACGGCGTGCGCAACGGCCTGCTGGACAGCAAGAAGTTCATGCCCGTGCTGACCAAGGGCTGGAACGCCATGGTCAACGAGGCCGTTCACCCCAACGGCTATCTGGGCTACGTGCAGGGCACGGGCAAGGAGCCCAAGGACGGCCAGCCCGTGGCATACGACTCGAAGCCCGACTTTGACGACTACGGCACCGGTTGCTTCCTGCTCGCAGGCTCGGAGGTCTACAAGCTCTGATCTCCCCCTTTAACATCTCACGCATACAGGCCCGGCACCACGCCGGGCCTGTTTCTTTTTGCCGCCGGATGTCACTTTTAACTTATGTTAACCGCAAATCACGCAAAAAAGACCTAATTTTGCTCTGAATCCATCATCGAAAACAGTTCCGAATGGCCAACGACATGAATCTCGACAACGACAGTCTGGTGGCGCGTCTGCGTGACCCCGCTACATGCCGCGAAGCTTTTGGCGAAATGATCAGGGTCTACACCGAGCCCCTCTATCGCCAGATACGCCGCATGGTGCAGAGCCACGACGATGCCAACGACCTGCTGCAGAACACGTTCATGAAGGCATGGCAGAACATCGAGAATTTTCGCGGCGACGCCAAGCTGTCGACGTGGCTATACAAGATAGCCATCAACGAGAGCATCACCCACCTCGAGAAAGAGCGCAAGCGCCTCGGCCTCTCGATAGACGACGAGGAGGGACACCTGATTAACCTGATCGAGGCCGACAAGGACATAGACGGCGACGAGCTGGCCCTGCAGCTGCGCGAGGCCATAGCCCGACTGCCCGAGAAACAGAGGCTCGTGTTCAACATGCGCTATTACGACGACATGAAATACGAGAAAATGTCCGAGATTCTGGGCACCTCGGTGGGCGCGCTCAAGGCATCGTATCATCTGGCCGTTAAAAAAATAGAACAATTTTTTGCCGACATGGATTAAACCACAAGGGATTACGCAAGTCTAAATCTTAAAACGATTACTCAGATGAAAGATATACTCCAGCAAGTGGACCGACGCGACGGCATGACCGTCCCCGAGGGCTATTTCGAAGATTTCGCGGCAAAGATGGCGGCCTCGCTACCCCGCCGCGAGTGGGAGGATCCGGCGCCGCGCGTTGTACCCCGTTCGCTGTGGCAGAAGGTCAGGCCATACGTCTACATGGCCGCGATGTTTCTGGGTGTATGGTGCATGATGAACATGTTCGACCTTATGCGGTCGTCGGCCGGTCTCGGCGTCGAGAACAGCGCGACATTCGCCAAGGCCATAGGCAACGAGCAGTTTATCGGCGACTACATCTCGTCGCAGATGGCAGCGGACGACTATTCGCTTATGGAAGACCTCTATGACGACGGATTCGTGCCGGCATCGCTCACCGAAATGGACATGAATACTGATTCCGAACTACTGACAAAAGACATTTAACAAACAGCCTGCAACTATGCGACGACTACTATTTGTTTTGATAGCCACCATGACATTGTTCGCTGCCTCGGCGCAGAAGCCCTCGAAGGCCGAGCGCGAGGCGTGGATGAGACAGATACAGCAATACAAGACTGAATTCATGGCCAAGAAGCTCGACCTGACCGACGACCAGAAGGTGCGTTTCGCCCCCGTGCTCGACCGCATGGACGCCGAGATACGCAAGGTACAGGAGCAGACACGCAAACTGTGCCGCGACGTGAGCAAGAAGGGCGAGACCGCCACCGAGCTCGAGACCGAGAAAGCCGCCGAGGCCCAGTTTGAATGCAAGGTCAAGGAGGGCGAGGTGGAAATGAAGTATTTCAAGGAATTCAAGTCGATCCTCACCCCGCGGCAGCTGCTCAAGTTCAAGGACGCCGAGCGCGACTTCACTCGCGAGCTGATGAAGAAACACCGCGAACACCGCAACAAACAGAAGCAGGAGAAACAGAAAGGTGGCGCCAAGCGCTGATTTCGCCCCGGTAACTCCCGCAACTCCCATACAACGATGTCCGCCCTGCACCGCTCGAGTCTCGGCGGACATCGGCGTAGACAAACCAACCGATACATAGCAGAGACCTATTATGACACGTTTCATCTCGACACTGATTGCAGTTCTAATGACTATCGCAGCATCGTCGCAGCAGGTCAAGACACCTGACTTCGCCTATCCGAAGACCGTCAGCAAGAACGCCGACGCACGGCTGGCAGCGGCCCTCAAGGCCGGCAACGATGTCGCCGCCCTCAGAGCCCTCACCGACTGGTATCTGGCACAGGCCATGACAGCCCCCGAGAACATCACTCCGGCCCTCAACCGCATCGACAGCGTCTGCGGCAGGCTCGCATCGGCCCCGGCCCGCGCCGTCGGCTCGCTGCTCAAGGCAGACATATACTATAACCTCTATATGTCCGAGAGCTGGAAGTACGACCGTCGAGACACCCCGCTCACGCCACTGCCTGCCCTCTATACCGAGTGGAACGGACGCCAGTTTGCCATGCGCGTCGGCCAGCTCACTGACAGCGCCATGGCCGACCCCGCGGCGCTCAAGTCAGTGCCCCTGCGCGACTATGCGTCGCTGATAACTCAGGATACCGAGACACGCATATACTACCCGACGCTCTACGATTTTGTAGCCCGCAAGTCGGCCAACATGCTCGCCTCGATGCGCGGACGCACGGCAGGGTCGGTATTCCCCCTGTTCTGCCTCACGGCTCCCGCCTCGGCACCTTTCATGGCTCCGGGCGATCCCGTGGCCGGAAAGATCCTCGGCATCTATGACGCCCTTATAGCCTCATCGGCACCCGGCTCGGCCCCGTGGGTGTCGGCCTCGATGGCCCGTCTGGGATTCCTGTGCGATAACGTGGCCGAGGCCAAGGCCGACTCGCGCCCCGACGCATTCATGCGCCTCTATGAGAGCTGCACCGACCCCGCCACAGGCAAGGCCAAGACCGAATGGGCGGGCGACATACTCTGCGACATCTATTACACGCCCGACGACACGGCGGGAATGGTGACCCTCTACGAGCGGATCTCGACGTTCCTCAAGACTTGGCCGGGATACTGGCGCAAGAATTGTCTGGAGCGCTCGCTGCTCGACATGGCGCACAAGACCGTCAATCTCTCCATGCCCAAGGTCACCGGCCCCGGCCGCGAGACCGAGATGATAGTCAACTCGCGCAACATAGCCGACCTCAGGCTCAAGGTCTATGACGTATCGTCGTCGCCCGTGGCCGAAGACTATTATCAGATAGAACGTGGCTTCACCCTGCCCGCACCAGTGGCCGTGATACCGGTCGGCGTCAGGGTTGAAGGCAATCCTGCGGTCTTCATGTCGCGCGACACCGTCAGACATACCTTCGACAAGCCCGGCACATATATCGTCATACCCGAATTTACAGGCGTCGCCACCGACCGCCGCACCCACTGCCAGAAGATATACGTGACAGGCGTCAGCATAGCCGAGACGCGGTTTGACACATGCACCCTCTGGGCCATCGACCCCGAGGACGGCGCACCGCTCGAAGGGGTGGACATGTTCGTGCGCTTTGACTCGCGCAACAACCGCCGCGGCGACGTATCCATAGGCAAGACCGACAGGGACGGCTCGCTGCAGATGCCCAAGGAGAGCTCGGGTACCGTGACGGCCATCAAGGGCAAGGATCGCTTTGCCGTGCCGCAATATGCCTACAGCTTCAACAACAACCGCTCCGACGTGTGGAACAAGGCCGTCGAGGGATATTCGTCGTTGCCGCTCTATCATCCCGGCGATACCGCCGAATGGTGCGCGGTGATATATGAGTACAAAGGCATCAGGCGCCGCCCCGTGGCCGGCCAAGATGTAAAGGCGATACTCTCAGACCCCTCGGGCGTCGAGCTTGACACCCTCACCCTGACCTCAGACCGATGGGGCCGCGTATATGGCGCGTTCAAGCTGCCCGACGCGGGCCTCGACGGCAACTACTCGGTCCGCGTGGCCGACCGCTGGGGCGTGGTGCGGTTTACGGTCTCCGACTACAAGCTCCCCTCGTTCCTCATCGAGGACACCTCGGTCGAGCAGGGCGTGCCCGAGGCCGGTGCGGTGACGCTGCACGGAACGGTCAAGACCTATTCGGGATTCCCGCTCGACGGGGCCAAGGTCACCGTCGAGATTTCGGTGACCCGACGTCCGCGCTGGTGGATGCCCGGGGCAAGCTACAGGTTCTACTCGACAGACACCGTCGCCGGAGCCGGCGGCACGTTCGCCATACCCGTCGGCAAGGAGATACTTGCCTCCTCGCCCATACAGGGCGGCTATTTCACGGCCACTATCACGGCCCTCTCACCCTCGGGCGAGAGCCAGAAGACCGAAATATCGTTCACAACCTCAAAGCAATACATCATCAAGGGCACAATCGCGCCACAGGCCGACGTGACTTCGGGACAACTTGCCGTCAGGGTCAATGCCTCGGACTGGCGCGACTCGGTGGTCAACATCCCCGTGGACTATGCCCTCGTCAGCCCCGACTCGACCACACTGCTCACCGGCTCCGTCACGGGCGGAGCGGCATCATTGGATGTCCGCAAGATACCCTCGGGCCGATACATACTGCGCTTCACCCTGCCCGAGCCATACGAGGCTGCGCCGTGGGAGACCGAGACCATCATCTATCGCACCGACGACAAGAAGACTCCCTGTCCCGGACAACTGCTCTGGAGCCCTGCCGAAAAGGTCTATGTCGGCGGCAAGGACGATGGAAAGTGGCTCTATGCCACCGACTGCCCCACGCATCTGCTGGTGGCAGTGGTGTCGGGCGACAAGGTGCTGTCGCGCAGATGGGTCAAGGCATCCGAGGGGATGCACCGTCTGGACGTCGAGCTGCCCGACGGCGTGGACCGCGCCATGATGACCGTTGCCGCCACGGGCAAATACCGCTCTGAGACAAAATACATCGAGGTGATACGCAGCGGGTCCGAGAATGGGCTGCGCATCGTGGCCGAGACGTTCCGCGACCGACTCGTGCCCGGCTCGCGTGAGACTTGGAAACTGCGTGTCATCGACCTTGACGGACGTGGCCGCGAGGCTGCCGTGATAGCCGACATGTACAACACGGCCATCGACGCCCTGACCTCGCAGTCGTGGAGATTCGACCCGATCACGCCCGGTCAGGCGCGCTGGACATTCGACGGAGGCCGCTTCTCGGAGCGCAGCTTCACCTCGCGCGCCGGACAGAACAAGAAGATAGGCGAATGTCCCGAGATGCTTGATCCAGCGTTCGAGACATACGGCTATGGCTTCGGTGCCAACGCCCGTGTCTACGGCCTGAGCAACGGCATGATGATGCGCCAGATGAAGTCTTCGGCGCCGGTCATGATCAGGGGCATCAACGAGCACAAGGAAGAGGTGTTTGTCGAGGAGGCTGCCGACATGGCGGCTCCCGCGATGGCGACCGCCGATGCCGGAGGCGCCGACATAGCCGAAACCGAGGAGGCCCTCGGCGAATCAGGCCCCGAGGCTCCGCAGGTCAGCTATCGCGACAGCGAGACCCCGCTCTCATTCTTCCGTCCCGAGCTCACCACCGATGCCGACGGCAATCTTGAGCTGACCTTCACCGTGCCCGACGCCAACACCACATGGGGCATGAGGGCCGTGGCATGGACCGACTCAATTCTCACCGCCTCGCACGCTTCGGACGTCGTCGCCTCAAAGCCCGTCATGGTCAAGCCCAACCTGCCGCGTTTCCTCCGCGCCGGCGACCGCGTCACCGTCGAGGCTCTGGTGATGAACGCCACTGACAGCACCATGTCCGTACGCGCTACCGTCGAGATATTCAATCCCACCGACGGCACCGTCACGACCACCGAGAGCCGCGACCTCACGCTGGCGCCCAACGCCTCCGAGACCGTCGCCATCGGCATTACCGCACCCTCGGATGCCGCATTCGCAGGCTATCGCATCAAGGCCGTGGCCGGCAACTGGACCGACGGCGAGCAGAACCTCATACCCCTGCTCCCCGCCACCACTCCGGTCATCGAGACACACCCGTTCTACATTGCCCCCGACAGCCACGCATACTCAATGCAGCTCCCGGACATGCCTGCCGACGGACGCATGACCCTGCAGCTCTGCGAGAATCCCGTGTGGTATGTGGTGACGGCCCTCCCCGGTCTCATCGACCGCGAGGCTACGACATCGCCCGAGGCCGCCCTGTCGATATTCAGCGCCTCGATAGCCTCGGGACTGCTACGCGACAATCCCGCCATCGGCGAGGCCCTCAGGGAATGGAATGCCTCTGACCGCTCGGCCGAGACCCTCGTCTCGATGCTTGACCGCAATCAGGAGCTCAAGACCATGCTGCTGCAGGCCACCCCATGGATGACCGACGCGCGCGACGACACCGAGCGCATGGCCCGCCTGAGCCTGCTGTTCGACCGCAAGCTCGTCGACAAGACCATATCGGACAACATCGCCCTGCTCTCGCGCCTCTTCGGCGACGGCGGCTGGGGCTGGTGCACTCAATATCCGCGCACGTCGTCGTGGGCCACCCGCCGTGTGCTCGAGATGTGCGGACGCCTCGTCGAGCTGGGCTACCTACCCGCCGACAGGAATCTGCGCTCCATGCTCGCCAAGGCCCTCGACGCCGACACCCGCGAGACCCGCAAGGAGTATCAGCGCTCGCCCAAGGGTGACTATACATCCTATGTCGTTCTTCACGACATGTATTCGTCGCTCGGCATCGGCACCCCCGACAAGCGCATCGTCGCCGCCACCACATCCCGCATCGTGGCGCGGTGGAAGAAGGATCCACTCGCCGTCAAGGCCATCGACGCCATCGTGCTCAACGCTCACGGCTACAAGAGCATGGCCCGCACCATACTCGGCTCCATCAGAGAGTTTGCAAGCACCTCGCCCGAGAAAGGCACATGGTTCCCCTCGCTCGACGCATACGATGCCCTCCCCGCCACGACCGTCATACTCGAGGCGTTCCGCACCATCGAGCCCGGCAGTGCCGAGATCGACGGCCTGCGCCAGTGGATAACGCTGCAGAAGGGGGCACAGGACTGGGGCTCATCGGCCATGACGTCAGACATCATCGCCACGTTCCTCAAGGCATCGTCCAAGTGGATAGCACCCGCTGAGGGATGCACAGTCACTCTGGGCGGCAACGAGCTGATGCCCGACAAGGTCGAGAAGATGACCGGCGAGTTCACCATGCCGCTCCCCTACTCGCCCGGTGCCACCCTCGACATAGCCAAGCCTGCGCAGACACCCGCATGGGGCGCCGTCTACGCACAATACATCGACTCGATCACCTCGGTCAAGGCCGCCTCGTGCCCCGAGCTCTCGATAGAGAAGACCCTTCTGATCAAGCGCGCCGGCGGCGAGACCGAGCATGTCGGCCCGGCCACCCGCCTGCAGCCCGGCGACAAGATAAGCGTCTGCCTCACGGTCAAGTGTGACATGACCATAGACTACGTCGTCATCACCGACGACCGTCCCGCCTGTCTCGAGCCCGTCGAGCAGTTGCCCGCCCCCATCTTCAGCGAGGGACTCTGTTTCTATCGCGAGAACCGCGACGCCTCGACGCGCATCTTCATAGATCGTCTCCCCAAGGGGGTCTACCTGCTCACCTACGACCTCTGGGTCAACAATGCCGGCACCTTCACCACCGGCATCGCCACCGCCCAGAGCCAGTACGCCCCCCGCTACACCGCCCACTCGGCCGGAAGCATGATGAGCGTCGACTGACCGCCCACCATACCCGATTTTTTTGGTTATTCTGGTTGAACTAGTTATTCTAGTTGGTCTAGTTCAACCAGAATAACTATGATAGTCAGGGCACACCGCAAAATAAGCATAAATATTGTTAAAATATCTGACAGGGCGTTGGAGGTTATATATATAATGTTTAATTTTGCGCCCGAATTCTATACAAAACACAATCAATGGCAACAAAAATCAGACTGCAACGTCATGGTCGCAAGAACTATGCGTTCTATCCAATTGTTATCGCCGATAGCAGGGCACCACG
>LUJS01000017.1:24600-213009 GCA_001689495.1 Bacteroidales bacterium M8
TATAATCCGAACACTAATCCTGCTACAGTAACACTCAATTTCGAGCGTGCTTTGTATTGGGTTAACGTCGGTGCCCAGCCCACCGACACCGTACGCACCATCCTCTCCAACGAGGGTGTACTCTTGATGAAGCACCTTCAGGGTGGCGTCAAGAAGGGTGCCTTTGACGAGGCCGAGGCTCAGCGCCGCTTCGACGCTTGGAAGGCCCGCAAGCAGCAGAGCGTTGAATCGCTCCGTGCTTCGGTAGCCGACAAGAAGGAGTCAGCCAAGAAAGCCCAGCTCGAGGCCGAGCAGGCTCAGAACAAGGCTAAGGCCGAGGCCGTAGCCAAGAAGAAAGCCGAGGCTGCCGCCGCTGCAGCAGAGGCTGAGGCAGCCGCCAATGCAGAAGCTGAGGCTCCCGCTGCCGAAGAGAGCAAGGCCGAGTAAGAAATCGAATCGTCCGATTTTCCAAAACTATCTCCACGGGGTTGAGTCATCATCCCCGTGGTTTTTTATATCTTTACAGCTATGTTTGAATATATCAAGGGTATCCTCACCGAGGTGACGCCGACCCATGTGGTGGCCGAGACTCAGGGTGGCGTGGGGTATATGGCCATGGTGTCGCTGAATACCTTCGAGGCCATACAGAACATGAAGGGCGAGGTGCGCCTGCTGGTGCACGAGGTGATACGCGAGGATGCATGGACCCTCTATGGATTTGCCGACGCCAAGGAGCGCGAGCTGTTCCGCCTGCTCATCGGGGTGTCGGGCGTCGGGCCCGGCACGGCGCTGCTGATACTCTCGTCCATCACTCCGTCAGACCTCGAGGCCGTCATAACGTCGGGCGACCACACGCGGCTGAAAACCGTCAAGGGCATCGGCGCCAAGACCGCACAGAGGATAATTGTTGACCTCAAGGATAAAATAAAACCCTCGGGCGAATCGTTATTAAGTCAGCCATCAGTCCTTGCACCGGTCAACGAGGTCTATGAGGAGGCTCTGGCCGCCCTCGTGGCACTCGGATTCCAGCGTCCGCAGTCGCAGAAAGTGCTGCGCCGCATCTTTGACGCCGACCCGGCGGTCAAAGTCGAATCGGCCATCAAGCAGGCTCTTGGCATGATGTGATACAAGACACCCCGAGACACTGAAACACAGGCGCGACATATTCATCTACATCCCCATGCTTCTATCGGCCATGGCCGCCGCGGCATGGGGCACGGTCGCGTATGCCCAGAAGGTGTCCGATGACTTCACCCCTCCCCCCACGGTAATCACGACGCCGCCAGCCATGCTGAATCCGGCAGACTCGATAATGATGCCGTTTCCGGTGCAGCAGACAATCCCGCAGAGCTACGAGGACCTGATGGAGCAGGAGTTTGCCGCCGATCTGGCCAACCCGTCCAACATCACCACCACGACCGAATACGACCCCGACTTGGGGTGCTATGTGGTCAGGACCCGCGTGGGCGAGCAGGACGTGGTGACGCCCTTCTTCCTGTCGCCGGCCCAGTATAACGCTTGGCAGAACAGACTGTCGATGCGCAACTATTTTCGCGAGCGCAACTCGGAGGCCATCAACAAGCCCGACAAGGAGCCGTTCAACATCCTCGACATGAACTTTGCCCTCGGGCCGCTCGAGAAGATATTCGGCCCCGGCGGCGTGAGCCTCAAGACTCAGGGCTCGGTGACACTGCAGATGGGTGTCAAGTCAAACAAGACCGACAACCCCGCGCTGTCCATCGACTCGAGGCGTAAGACATACTTCGACTTCGACCAGAAGATTCAGGCCACCGTTCAGGCCTCGGTCGGCGACAGGATGAAGTTCAACATGACCTACAACACAGATGCCACGTTCGACTTCGACTCGAAGAATCTGAAACTGGCATACGAGGGCAAGGAGGACGACATCGTCAAGCTGATCGAGGCTGGCAACGTGTCGATGACCACCGGCTCGCAGCTGATACGAGGCAGCACGGCCCTGTTCGGCATCAAGACACAGCTGCAGTTCGGCAAGCTCACGGCCACGGCGCTGGTGTCGCAGCAAAACTCGCAGTCGACGTCGGTCAACTCTAAGGGCGGCGCGCAGACCACCGACTTCAAGGTGCGCGCCGATGAGTACGACCAGAATCGCCACTTCTTCCTGGCCCACTGGTTCAGGGACAATTACGACCGTTTCGCGTCCAAGCTCCCCTTCGTGTCGTCGGGCGTCAAGATAACCCGCATCGAGGTGTGGGTCACCAACAAGAACTCGCGGTTCGACCAGAGCCGCAACTTCGTTGCATTCGAGGATCTGGGCGAGGGCACCCATCTGGCATCGTCGTTCTGGCAGCCCACGGGCACGCTGCCCATCCCAACCAACTCGTCCAACAACCTGCTGTCGGTCATCAAGACCGACTATCCCGGCGCGCGCAACATCAACACCGTCACTCAGGCGCTTGCTCCGCTGGCTGCTTATGGCATAGAGGGTGGCAGCGACTACGAGAAAGTCGAGTCGGCCCGCCTGCTCACATCGTCTGAATATACCCTCAACTCCACGCTGGGCTACATCTCGCTCAAGAGCGCGCTCAGCGCCGACGAGGTGCTGGCCGTGGCTTACGAATATACATACAACGGCCAGGTCTATCAGGTGGGCGAGTTCTCGGCCGACGTCACCACCACCGATGAGTCAATCTACCTAAAGATGCTCAAGTCGACCACCGTCGACCCCAAGGCCCCGATGTGGGACCTCATGATGAAGAACGTCTACTCGCTGGGAGCATATCAGGTGCAGAAACAGAACTTCCGCCTCAACATCAAGTATCTCAGCGACACCACCGGCACCGAAATCAACTATCTGCCGATACCCTCAATCTCGAATGTGCCGCTGCTGCAGGTGATGAACCTTGACCGCATCGACACCAACGAGGCGTCAAACCCTGACGGATTCTTTGACTTCATCGAGGGATATACCATCCTCGCCTCGCAGGGCAAGGTGATATTCCCCGTCGTCGAGCCGTTCGGCCAACATCTTGCCGACAAGATAGACAACCCCGAGCTGGCCAAGCAATATGTATATCAGGAGCTCTACGACTCGACCATAGTCGTGGCCCGACAGTTTGCCGAGAAGAACAAGTTCGTGCTCGAGGGCAAGTATCAGGCCTCGTCAGGCTCGCAGATACGCCTCAACGCCATGAACGTGCCCCGCGGCTCGGTCATCGTCACCGCTGGCGGCGTCACCCTGACCGAAAACTCGGACTATACCGTGGACTATGCCATGGGCATAGTCACCATCACCAACCAGAGCATCATCGACTCGGGCCAGAGCGTCAGCGTCACCCTCGAGAACCAGTCGCTCTTCTCGACCCAGCGCAAGACGCTGCTGGGCCTCGACCTCAACTACAAGTTCAACAAGGACTTCAACATCGGGGCCACTATCATGCACTTCTCCGAGAAGGCTCTGACCGAAAAGGTCAACATCGGCGACGAGACGGTCAACAACACCATCTGGGGCCTGAACACGCAGTATAACACCCGATTCATGTGGCTGACCAACCTGCTCAACAAGATACCCACGGTCAACGCCACCCAGCCCTCGACCCTGAGCCTGCAGGCCGAGTTCGCCCAACTGATACCCCACGCGCAGAAGACCGGGTCGAACAAGGGCTCGAGCTATATCGACGACTTCGAGTCGACACAGGTCGGCATAGACCTGCGGTCGCCCTACGCTTGGTTTCTCGCCTCGACCCCCTACGACCCGTCGGCCGACGCCCTCTTCCCCGAGGCCGCCCTGTCAGACAACGTGGACTACGGCAAGAACCGCGCCCTGCTCAACTGGTACTTCATAGACCGCATGTTCACGGCCCGCAACTCGTCGATGTGTCCCGGATACATCAAGGCCGACCCCAAGCAGATGAACAGCCCCTATATCCGCGAGGTCACCTCGCGCGAGATATTCCCGGGGCGCCAGCTGGCCTACGGCGAGTCGAACACCATACAGACCCTCAACCTGTCGTTCTATCCCACCGAGCGCGGCCCCTATAACCTCGACGCCACCAACATCGACGACCGCGGCAACCTGCTGCGACCCGAAAAGAGGTGGGGCGGCATCATGCGCAAGATGGACAACACCAACTTCGAGTCGTCCAACATCGAGTACGTGCAGTTCTGGATGCTGTCGCCGTTCCTCGACCCCGACAACGACAACCTCGAGGGCGGCGACCTGTACATCAACTTCGGCGAGATGAGCGAGGACATACTCAAGGACGGCCTGAAGAGCTATGAGAACGGCATCCCCGTCGACGGCGACGACCAGTTCATGGAAGAGACCGTCTGGGGCCGCGTGTCGCGCCAGAACTCGCTGACATACGCATTCGACAACAACTCGAACGCGCGCCCCATTCAGGACGTTGGTCTGGACGGACTGCGCAACGACGACGAGTTCACGTTCCCGTCATATTCCGACTATCTCGAGCAGCTGCGCGGCAAGCTGGCCCCCGACGCCATAGCCACCATGCAGGAAGACCGTTTCTCGGCGTTCAACGACCCCGCGGGCGACAACTATCACTTCTTCCGCGGATACGACTATGACGAGCAGCGCCTCGGCGTGCTCGAGCGATACAAGCGATACAACGGCGTCGAGGGCAACTCGCTCTCGCCCGACGATGCCGGCGACCCGCTCTACCAGTCGTCGCGCTCGCTGCCCGACGTCGAGGACATCAATCAGGACAACACGCTCAACGAGTATGAGCGCTATTTCCAGTATCGCGTCTCCATCCGCCCCGAAGACCTCGAGGTGGGCAAGAACTATATCACCGACAAGCAGGTCAGCATCGTTCCCAACCACGACGGGACCACACAGGAGGTGGTGTGGTATCAGTTCAAGATACCCTTGGCAGACTACGAGAAGGTCGTGGGCAACATCACAGACTTCTCGACCATACGCTTTGCCCGAATGTTCATGACCGGGTTCAAGAAACCCACTCACCTGAGGTTTGCCACACTCGAGCTTGTCAAGGGCGAATGGCGCACGTACGACTTCAACCTCAACACCCGCGGCGACGCTCCCGCCGAGGGCCAGCTCGACATATCGGTGGTCAACATCGAGGAGAACGCCGAGCGCGAGCCGGTCAACTATGTGCTGCCCCCCGGCGTGACCCGAATCCAAGACCCCGGCCAGAGCCAGATACTGCAGCTCAACGAGCAGTCGATGTCGCTCAAGGTGCTGGGCCTTCAGCCGGGCGACGCGCGTGCCGTCTATCGAAACACCCTGCTGGACCTGCGCAACTACAAGCGCATGCAGATGTGGGTACACGCCGAGAAGCTGATAGACGACCTGACCAACCTGCGCTCGGGCGAGATCTCGGTGTTCATCCGCCTCGGCTCGGACGTCAAGAGCAACTACTACGAGTATGAGGTGCCCCTCGACCTCACCCCCGCCAAACAGTATGACGACACCCCCACAGACCGCTGGGAAGTGTGGCCGCGCAACAACTACATGGACTTCGACCTGCAGACGTTGGTAGACCTGAAGAAAGAGCGCAACCGCGCCAAGAACGAGAATCAGCCCGGCGTGGGATTCGGCGTGCTCTATACCTCGCGCGACCCCAACAACGAGCGCAACCGCATATCGGTGATAGGCAATCCCTCGATCTCGGACGTCAGGGTGATGCTGATAGGCGTGCGCAACAACGCGCCCACGGTCAAGGATGCCGTGGTGTGGCTGAACGAGCTGAAGGTGACAGACTTCAACAACTCGGGCGGCTGGGCCGCGCGCGGCAACATGAACATCGGTGTCTCTGACATCGCCACCCTCAATCTGGGCGCGCACATCGAGACCGCCGGATTCGGCTCGGTAGACCAGTCGCTCAATGCCCGCCGCATGGACGACTACGAGCAGTATAACTTTGCCATGCAGGTCGACGCGGGCCGTTTCTTCCCCGAGAAGGCCAAGCTGCACGCGCCTATATACTACTCGGTGTCTAAGGAAAAGACCACCCCGCTCTACAATCCCCTCGATCAGGACGTCAAGCTGAAAGACGCCCTCGACGACTGTGTCAACGACCACCAGCGCGACTCTATCGAGGCGTTTGCCGTCGAGCGCTCGACCATAAAGAGCTTCTCAATCTCGGGCCTCAAGTTCGACGTCAAGTCCAAGAACCCCATGCCGTGGGATCCGGCCAACTTCACGCTGAACTTCTCGTTCAACAAGCAGTCCAAGACCGACCCGACGACCGAGTACGAGAATACCAACGACTATCGCGGCTCGTTCCAGTACAACTATACCCCCTACAACAAGGGCTGGAAGCCGTTTGCCGGCCTCAAGTCAAAGAACAAGAACCTCAAGTTCTTCAAGGACTGGGAGATAAACTATCTGCCCACCAACATATCGTTCCTCACCACGATGTCGAGATACTATTACGAGCTGCAGACACGCTCGGAGACCGATGTCGACTTCCAGCTGCCCGTGTCGGTGAGCAAGAACTTCGTTTGGGACCGCCAGTTTGCCCTGAGCTGGAACCTGACCAAGTCGCTCTCGGTCAACTTCAACTCAAACACCTCGGCGCGCATCGAGGAGACCATGGGCGCCGTGAACCGCAAGCTGTTCCCCGACAAGTATCGCGAGTGGAAGGACACCGTGCTGCAGAGCCTCTCGCACATGGGCACCCCGTGGAGCTATAACCAGTCGTTCGTGGTGACATACAGATGGCCCTTCAACCGCGTGCCCGTGCTGGACTGGTTTACGGGCAACGCAAGCTATAACGCCACATACCGCTGGGACCGCGGGTCTGAGGTGGACGGTGTCTCGATGGGCAACTCGATAGCCAATCAGGCGGCCCTCAACATGGACGGACGCCTCAACTTCGAGAACATATACAACAAGTTCAAGTTCACCAAGGCCGTAGACCAGCGCTTCAAGGCACGCAAGGGCAAGCAGCAGACCAAGAAGCCAAAGAAGTTCGAGCGCACGTTCACGCTCAAGCCCGACACCACCCTGAGCATACGCCACAACCTGCGCAACACCAAGGTCAAGGTGACGGCCCAGACCGCCGACGGACAGCCGTTCCGCGTCACGCACAAGGTCAAGGACGCCAACAACATAGAGATCCTCACCAAAGGCGACAAGAACATCAAGATCACCGTCGAGGAGATACTCAAGGAGCAGAAGACATTCTGGCGCGAGGTCGGCGAGTATGCCACACGTCTGGTGATGTCGCCGCGCAACGCCGCCGTGCGCTTCCGCTCGACGCGCTCGCTGTCGCTGCCGCTGTTCCGTCCCGAGATAGGCAACATCTTCGGCCAGACGCACAGCGCCGGTCCCATGTCGCCGGGTCTCGACTTTGCCTTCGGATTCACGGGCGAGGACTATATCGACAAGGCGCTGAGCCGCGGATGGCTCATCACCGACGACGGCCAGACATCGCCCGCCAACTTCGCCAACACCAACGAGCTCAACGTCGAGCTGACCCTCGAGCCGCTCAAGGGCCTCAAGATAGTACTGACCACCAACCGCACGCAAAACCGCACGCGCTCCGTCCAGTTCATGTATGACAACATGCCGACCTCGCTGGCCGGATCATACACCAAGACCCACGTGGCGCTGCGCACGGCCCTCAAGCACTTCTCGGCCGACAACGGCTATCAGTCCGAGACATTCGACAGATTCCTGTCATACATCCCCGTGATGGCCCGGCGCATCGAGGGGCAGTATGACGGTGTCAACTATCCCGAGGGCGGATTCATGCAGGGCAACATCAATGCCGGCAACCCGTTCAACCCCGAGGTGGGCGGCGTGTCGCGCACGGGCTCCGACGTGCTCATACCGGCGTTCATCGCAGCATATACCGGCACCGACCCCGAGAAGCAGTATCTCGACCCGTTCCCGTCGTTTGCAGCGGCGTTGCCCAACTGGCGCGTCACGTACGACGGCCTCATATATCTCGGCGGGCTGGCCAACGTGTTCAAGACCTTCACGCTCAACCACGCATACCAGTGCACGTACAGCGTGGGCTCTTACTCGTCGTTCCTCAACTGGATGCAGGTGCCCGGACGCGAGGGGCTCGGATTCGCCCTCAACGAGCAGACCGGACAGCCCATACCGTCGTCGCCATACAACATCTCATCGGTGGCCATCACCGAGAAGTTCGCCCCCCTTATCGGCGCCTCGGTGACGCTGAAAAACGAGATGACCCTCTCGGCCGAATACCGCGACTCGCGCACGCTCACCCTCAACACCTCGGCCGGACAGGTCGTCGAGGCCAACCAGCGCGGACTCACGTTCGGTCTGGGCTACAAGATCGTGGGCTTCAACACCGTGCTCAAGATGAAAGGCTCGGGCCGAGGCATCTCTAACGACCTCACCATCAACGGCGACTTCTCGTTTGCCGAGACTCAGGCCCTGATACGCCGCATCGAGACCGCCTACACTCAGGCCACCTCGGGCACGCGCACCATCAACATGAACCTCACGGCATCATACGTGATGTCGCGCCGCCTCACGGTCGGTGCCTTCTTCGACCATCAGATCAATACCCCTATCGTCTCCTCGACATCATACCCCACCACCAACACCTCGTTCGGTTTCAACTTAAATCTGTCATTAGCACGATGAAAAACTTACTTCTCACGCTTCTGTTCGGCGTGTCGGGGGCAGTGGCCTCGCACGGCGCCGTCTACGACATCACCGCATACGGCGCCGTAGCCGACACCACGCGGCTCTCGACATCGGCCATCCAGCAGGCCATCGACGCCTGCAACGCCGCCGGAGGCGGCGAGGTGCTCGTGCCCGCCGGAGCTTGGAAGACCGGCAGCATCTTCCTGAAGAGCAACGTCACCCTGCGCCTCGAGAACGGCGCCACGCTCTATGGCTCGACCGACATCAGGGACTATACGCCTATCAAGACCGACTATGTGTCGCTACGCACCCACACCCCCACCATACAGCTCATCTATGCCGACAAGGCCCGCTCGGTGGCCATCACCGGACAAGGCACCATCGACGGTCGCGGCGCGGCATTCCCCAAGCTGACGTGGGACGACGAGGGCATCACCCGCCCCCACCTGCTGAGATTCATACAGTGCGAGGACGTGACCGTGAGCGGCATCACCCTGCGCAACTCGGGTTGCTGGATGCAGCACTATCTGGCATGCGACCGCGTGAAGATACACGGCATCAGCGTGTACAACCGCAACAACTACAACAACGACGCCCTTGATCTGGACGGATGCCACGACGTGGTCGTCAGCGACATGATAGCCGACTCTGACGACGATGCCATAACGCTGAAGTCGACCTCGCCCCGTCTGTGCGAGGACATCACCATCAGCAACTGCACCGTGTCGTCGCACTGCAACGGCATCAAGCTCGGCACCGAGACCAACGGCGGATTCCGCAACATCATCATCCGCGGCATCACCGTCAAGCCCTCGGCCGACCGGTCGACACAGTTTTTCGGCTATGAGGGCGGCATAGGCCACTCGGCCATATCGCTCGAGATCGTAGACGGCGGCACGATGTCAAACGTCGACATCGCCGACGTCACCATCCGCGGCACGCAGTGCCCCATCTTCATCCGTCTGGCCAACCGTGCCCGCGCATACTCGCCCGACGTGCCTGTCGAGAACATAGGCTCCATCTCGGGCATCGTGCTGCACGACATACTCATCGACGACGCAGGCCCCGGCGGCTCGTCGATAACCGGTCTGGCCGGACACCCCGTGCGCGACGTCGAGCTGCGCGACATCACCATCCGCCACGCCGGAGGTCAGGGCGAGACACCCGCGCCGACCGACGAGAAAGTGGCCGACTATCCCGAATCGACCATGTGGGGCATACTCCCCGCACAGGGATTCTGGCTCAACCACACCGAGGATGTCCGCATCAAGAACCTGCGCGTCATCCCCGCGTCGCCCGACGCCCGCCCCACCATCGTCGCCACCGACTCGCCCCGCCTCGTCGAGGAATAACCGAAATCGAGTAGTAACCAAATATGAATCTGAAAAGGATGACTCTCTCCGGCATGATGCTGGCGGCGTTGCTGCCGGCATTTGCCGACATTGACAGGCTGTGGAGCGATTTTGTCAATCCTCCGGCCGAGGCCAAGACCAAGCTGTGGTGGTTTCACGGCGAGACCGAGTCGACCCCCGAGGGTATCGACGCCGACCTCAAGGCGTTCCGCGACAAGGGCGTGGGCGGCGTGGTCTGGTACGATCAGGTGCACTATTCGGCCGAGGGGGCTCAGGAGTCAATGTCGCCCGAATGGTGGTCGCTGATCAAGCATGCCGCCGCAAGGGCCAAGGAGCTCGGGCTGACGTTCGAGGTAGCGGTGTCCAACGGATATGTGGCCGGAGGGCCGTGGATTACGCCCGACCTCGGCATGCAGAAGACCGATTACATCGACACGCTCGTCACCGTGGACAAGGCCACGGACATGGCGTTGCCGCTGGGCCATCGCGACCCGTGGTTCAGGGAGATAGCCACGGTCATCTTCCCGGACAGCAGGGAACATGCGGCAATGGCCATACCCGGCTCTGACTTCAGGCTCGCGGACAACGCCGGGGCCGAGGCCATCCTCGACGCGGTCAAGCCCGTCACTGTCTCGGGCATCAGCTATACGGCCTCGGGGCGCGGCAAGGGCTCGACCGGGTCGATGAATATCCCCGGCAAGCCTCGGGAGAGGTATTTCGGCGCCAAATATTTCGAGTGTCCCCCGGTCGGAGACCTCGAATACAGTCAGGACGGCAAGACTTGGCACAAGGCCACCGTATTGCCGACAATGGAGGGCAACATCGGCCACAAGAGCCGCCGCCGCACGGTGAGCTTCCCGGCGGTGACCGGCAGGATGTTCCGCGTGAGGATACACGACTGGATGGACCCCGACAGCGCGTTCCGCAAGATCAACCTCGGCGATTTCACGCTCTATCCGCGCGACATAGTCGACAATGTCGAGGTCAAGACCGGCCTGCGCACCGAGGTGACATACCCCCATCCCACCGGTGGCGAGACCGGCGTCATAGCCCGCGCCGACGTGCGCGACGTCACCCCCTCGATGCACGGCGACACCCTGCGCATGCGCCTCGAGCCGGGCACATGGCGCGTGATACGTTTCGGCCACTGCCCCACGGGGGCCCGCACCAAGCACGGACGCCGTAACCTGCTGGGCCCCGAGGCAGACGTCATATCGGCCAAGGCCGCCAAGATGCAGTTCGACAACTATTTCAAGGCCATACACGACACCCTCGCCGCCATCGGGTGCCCGCCCGTCGGAGTGGCCATGGACAGCCACGAGGCCGGCATAGCCAACTGGACCCCGGGGCTTGAGAAGATATTCACCGCCAAGACGGGCCACGACATAGTGCCGTGGATTCCGGCCCTTGCGGGATATATCGTCGACTCGCGCGAGGCCACGGACAGGACGCTGCACGACTATCGCCGCACCATAGCCTCGACCATCGCCGACAGGTTTTACGGCACGCTGGCCACGCTGTGCGACAGCCTTGGGGTCACGTTCACCTCGCAGGCCATGCTCAACATAGACAACGACAACATCGCCAGCCGCGGACGCGCGCACAAGCCTCAGGGCGAGTTCTGGGCATATCAGACCGACGGCAACTACGACTGTCTCGACGCGGCATCGTCGGCACACCTCTACGGGCATCCGATAGCCTCGGGCGAGGCGTTCACCGACACCCCATACAGCCGCACTTGGGACGAGCTGAAGCGCATTGCCAATCTGGCCTACTGCCGCGGCATCAACGAGTTTGTGGTCTGCGCCTCGTCGCACCAGCCGTGGCCCGACCGCAAGTATGACGACTCGCAGAGCAGCCACCCCTACATATTCCACCGCCACAATCCGGCGTGGGAGTCGTCGGGCCCATTCTGGGAATATCAGACACGCTGCGCCAACATGCTGCGTCAGGGCGTCCCGGTGGTGGACCTGTGCGTCTTTCTTGGCGAGGAACTGCCCGGCAAGACCATGGCATACAGGCTCCCCGAGATTCCCGAAGGATATAACTTCGATGTCTGCACGCTCGAGGCCCTGACCGATCGCATGAGTGTCGAGAATGGCAAGATCAAGGTCAAGGGCGGCATGACATACAACGCGCTGGCCGTGCAGGACCGCAGCCATCTGTCGCCGCTCGCACTGGCCCACATCGAGAGTCTCGAGGCACAGGGCGCGACCGTGATAAGGTGCGACAAGCAGGAGAGCGTGGCCGACGGACTCAAGAAGGCCGGAATACGCCCCGACGCATCGGTCAGAAGCAACGACATGCCCGACGACAAGCTCTATTTCTATCACAGACAGGGCGACGACGCCGACATATACTTCTTCTACAACCACAGCGCCGCGGCGTACGACGCACCGCTCAGCCTGCGCGCCGGCAACAGCCGCGGCGAGACATGGAATCCCACCACGCTGACCCGCACCCCCTTCGAAGGCCGCCTCACACTCTCCCCCCACGAAAGCACCTTCATAATCCTCCCCCGAAGATAGTCATTGAAAAGAGCCGACTGAATAGTCGGCTCTTAAAAAACTAAACCCCGAGGTTTGTCTTTCAACAGGGACACTCGGGGGATTCCGTTGCAAAGGTAGGAATATTTTCGTAAATTTGCGCCCATAAGTATTTAAAATTATTTGCATTATTATTCGTAGTGTTGGTTGGAATCCTTGTTTATCGTGTAAACACATCATATTTCAAGGATAAGACAAGTACAAATCGAAACTAAAAGAAATTGTCTGTTCCATCTCAGCCGCGAAGCGGCGATGCAATCGAAGCCCCACATCGAGCGAGGCAACGAGCGATGGTGTGGGGTATGCGGAATGGATATTATTGGGCCTCGGAGAGGTCCGTCAATTCCCAAACCCGGCGCGCGAACCTCGCATATTGCACGACCTCTTCGAGGCCGGAAACTTACTGAATCCACACATCCCCACACCATCGCTCGTCACCTCGCTCGATGTGGGGCTACAAGCGTATCGCCGCCTCGCGGCTCTGATTCCCGCCTACGCATCTCAACGCTCATTGACGCTAAGGGAAATAGTCCAGCCGGAGTCTGAGGGTATGTGCCTGACAAGTATGGCACTTCTCATATAGGTGCATCTCTCGATCTCGCCGTCTACATATTCGGAATCCTTGACTTTGTCAAGCGATATGTTGAACTGGTATCGGTCAAACCAATTATTATACAGCCAATTATATTTATAGGCAACCACATCGCCAATTATGAACTGATAGGCGATGACAAGCGAGTATTCCGAGAAATTGATGTCTGCCCGCTTAAAATCCTCCACGCCAAAATGAATGTCTTCGGGCAATTCAGCGATTGAGTTGACTATGAATAAATTATCCTTATATTCCGTGAAACTGTCTATCTCTGACAATTTTACAGGCATGGTTTCAGTCTTGAACTGACGGTGTATGGGGAGTTGGATTATCTCCGTCTCTCTATCTTGTTTGTTGCAGGAAGCCAGCAAAAAGATGCAAAATACAGTAAGGACTTTGAGAATGAATTTCATAAGGGGGTGTTGTTGTTTTTTATAAAACGATTTCCGGTATTGAAAAATTGTGATGTGCTCCGCACGGGTGGTATTTAAGCTCTGTTAACATACGGATGCCTGAATATTGCCCAGGGCGGGGTATAATTTTGGCGTGTCAAAAAAGATTCACGACTATGATTACGTTTCAGATATGCACGCCCGACACGACCACGGCCCTGCCGCTGACCTATGCCGACGGGGGAATTCATGCCGGTTTCCCGAGCCCGGCACAGGATTATATATCAGCGACGATAGATCTGAACAAGGAGCTGATAGAGCACCCCGCGGCGACGTTCTATGCCCGCGTCGTGGGCGACTCGATGTGCGAGGAGGGGATAACCGAGGGGGACATACTCGTGATAGACAAGTCGATCGAGGCCGAGCACGGCGATCTGGCCGTGTGTTGCATCGACGGCGAGTTCACGCTGAAGCGGCTGTGTCTGTCTGACCCGCGGCGCATATTGCTGATGCCGTCAAACAGAAAATACAAGCCCATCGAGGTGACCCGCGAGAGCAATTTCATGGTGTGGGGCGTGGTGCTGTACACGATAAAGTCTAACCGCCGCAGGCGCATGGGTACGGAGCGATGGTAGGACTGATAGACTGCGACAACTTTTTCTGCTCGTGCGAGCGTGTGTTCCGCCCCGACCTCGCCGACAAGCCCGTCGTCGTGCTCAGCAACAACGACGGATGCGTGGTGGCGCGCTCGCGCGAGGTCAAGGCCATGGGCATCCCCGACTGTCTGCCATACTATCAGCTCGAGCAGTGCTATCCCAACTCGGGCATCGTGGCGTTCTCGTCGAACTATACCCTCTATGGCGACATGTCGGCAAGGGTCATGGCCGTGCTCAGGGAGGAGGCCCCGGACGTGGTGCAATATTCGATAGACGAGGCCTTTCTGGACCTGAGCGGGATGGACAACGTGGACCTCAAGGCGTGGGGCGAGGCCCTGTGCCGCAAGGTGCAGCGATATACGGGCCTGCCGGTGAGTCTGGGGATAGCGCCGACGCGGACTCTGGCCAAGGTGGCGAGCCGGTTTGCAAAGAAATATCCGGGATACAACAAGTGCTGCCTGATAGCCACCGACGAACAGCGCCTGACGGCGTTGCGACTCACGCAGGTTAACGATGTGTGGGGCATAGGGCGGCGCATGACCCGCAGCCTCGAGCGATACGGGGTGCGCACGGCACACGACTTCGCGCAACTGCCCCGAAGCATTGTCAGGGCCGACTATCACGTGACGGGCGAGCGGACATGGCAGGAGCTGAACGGACAGAGCGTGATAGACGTCGACGGCATGGACAACGTGACAAGGAAGACCATAGTGACGAGCCGCAGCTTTCCCGGCATGATAACCGACATCGCCGACCTGCGCAGCCACGTGGCCAACTATGCCGCGCGCTGTGCCCTGAAGCTGAGGCGCCAGAACTCGGTGTGCGCGATGGTGACGACGTTCATACAGTCAAACCACTTTCGCGACGACCTGCCGCAGCAGGACCGGAGCGGATTCAACTCGTTTGCCACCCCGACCAACACCACCAACGAGATAGTGGCCATGGCCCTCGGCATTCTCGACTCGATATACACCAAGGGAATATTCTACAAGCGCGCCGGCATAATGGTCTCGGACATCTCGTCGGCAGACTCCATACAGCCCGACCTGTTCCACTACAACCCCGAGCGGGCCGAAAAATACAGGAACATATCCAAGGCCCTCGACACGGTGAACCGCCGCATCGGGGCCGACACCGTGGTGCTGGGCTCGCAGCAATATCGCGAGAAGGGGGCCGACGGCAAGAGCGTGAAGTTTGTCAACGCCATACGCCGGGCAAAAAAATCGCCCGACTACTCGACGCATCTCGGCGCCTTTGCAGTCGGGTGAGATATATGTTGCCGTGGCTTGGCGTCACCACTCGAAATCGAATCTCTCTATATCCTCCTCGACGAGATTCGAGCCCTGCTGCACCTCGATTATGGTCAGCGGGGTTATGGCACGCAGGGCGTGGAGGCACCCACGGGGTATCCTGACGACATCGCCGCGCCTCACGGGCTTGCGCACGCCGTCTATCACGACCTCGCCCTCGCCGTTGACGAATGTCCAGTTCTCCTCGCGGCATTTGTGCCGCTGATAGCTGATGAAGCATCCGGGCCTAAGGGTGGCCTGCTTGGTCAGGGCGCAGACACCGTCGGGAAACTCGATGTAGTCGATGACCTTGTATTCGCCCCAGCGGCGCTCCTCATACATGGGGCGCTTGCCTATGCCGTCGACAAGGTGTTTGAGATTCTCGCTGAGCTTGCGCTCGGAGACGAGGATGCCGTCGGGCGACGCGGCCACGATGAGGTCCTTGGCTCCGATGCAGACCACGGGAATCTCGAGCTCGTTGATGACGAACGTACCCTCGCATGCCTCGGTGTGGACATTGCCATAGGTATGGTCGTCAAGCTCGTCGGTCAGGGTGTTCCATGTGCCGAGGTCCTTCCACCGGCCCGCATAGGGCATCACGGCCACAGACTTGGCCTTCTCGACCACCTCATAGTCAAAGCTGATCTTGGGGAGTTCGGCATACGACTCGCGCATACGGGCAAAGTCCCAGCCCGGCAGGATGCGACCTGCAATCTCCATGAGATAGCCGAGGCGGAATGCAAAGACGCCGCCGTTCCAGAGTGCCCCCTCAGAGATCAGCTTTTCGGCCACGGGCACTTCGGGCTTCTCGGTGAAACGGCTCACCATGCGCACGCCGTCGGCTCCGACCTCTTTTTCAGGGACGATATACCCATACTTGGCCGACGGATATGTGGGCTCGATGCCCATCAGCACCAGATCGGCCACGCCTCGAGACACGGCATCGCCCATGCGGCCGATTACACCGAAATATGCGTTCTCGGTATACGAGTCGCAGGGCATGACGATGACAGGCTCGTCCATCGCGGTGCCTTTAGAGGCCAGATAGGAGCAGGCAAGCAATATGGCGGGGAATGTGTCGCGGCGGCAGGGCTCGGTGACGACCGAGAGGCTGTCGCCAAGCTGATTCTCGATTGAATCCTTCTGATTTATACCCGTGGCGACCACGATGTCGTCGGTGAGTCCGGCAGACTTGATCTGACGGACAACGCGCTGTATCATTGACTCCTTATTGCCCTCGGGATCGGTGAGCAACCTCAGAAACTGTTTGGATCTGGCGTCGTTTGACAGAGGCCACAACCTTTTTCCGGACCCGCCGGAGAGAAGTATTATTTTCATTGTTCAGTAAAATATTATAACCTACAAAAAAAGGCATATTTATTATAACGCTCTCATTTTGCCCAATATTATATGACAATGCTTTTAGTGATATTATATTGAATCGCTCCGAGTAAACCTTGAGTGAATTTTTATAAGGACAAAATAAAATCATTTATATTCCATAATGGGAAATCCGAATAATTATCATTAACTTTGTGGGAGATATACTTTCATAATAACATATCCTGTTTTAACAACCTTATCAATTACTTCAATCATGGCTACCAGACCTAAATACGACGACCGACTGTCACAGCTTAAAGAAAAAATAGAAAATCTCAGTCAGGAGATTTATTCAAATGGCACTCCGAAATGGAAAGATCTTGACACAAACCTGCGATTCATCATTGAACATATCATGGGCCTCATCATATTTGATCTATGTGGTGAGGCCGACGGTGAGACAAGGCAATATGACAAGAATGGCAAGAATGGCAAGACATTATATTCGGGAGACCTTATAAAAGCTACAAAAAAAGCGCTTACGGACAAAAGAGTCACAAACTCTAACCTATGGGATGACATGTTTGACCGTCTGTCAGAACATAATCCAAACTCGCACGGAACTGCCATATCAGGTCCGGAGCGAGAACGTCAAGGCCACGGAAATGTACTTGAATCACTAAAGATTATCTCTGAGATCCTTACTGAAAGACTGCCTAAGGAAACAGAATATTCGACCGAATTCATAAGTGACTTATCGTCCATCGGCAACCAGTTCTTGATGTTCGAAAGCCATCTATCGGCCTCCGAACACGACCCTGAACTGATAGCCAAATTTGAAAATACGATCAAAAATGCCGTAAACCGGCCCGATCTACCCGGCGAGGCAGACTGGATGTATGTGCTGATACTTCCGACAGGTACGGATAAAGATTTCAGCAAAATATTCAAAGTCATCAAAAATACCGACTGGCGTGTCATTCTGGATTGTGGCAAAGAGGATGGCCAATACTTCAAGGAGTATATGGAATCTGTCTCAGACCATCTTAATAATATAGCCATTACAAAATCATTGTCGTCGACACTGACAAACTGGTTCTTCGTTTTTGGTCGAAAACCCGGTGAAAACAAGGCTGACGCACGAAACATACTTAGAAAAATCAACGGTGACAGATTCTCAAAAAGAAACCTGTTTGTAATTGATGCCTCGGGCAATATCTCCAAGGCCGTAAGCTCGCTCGAGACACTTTGGGAAATGTGCCGTACAGACGACGTCAGACAGCTATACCGCACGACAGTCGTCGTGAGCACAAAGGCTGACGAATTAAGCGAGAGACTCAAGGAAGACAGTTATGAGGATGTCACTTGTGTCGATCCGCAAATGAATATTTCCGAATTCATACGCATAGCGTATTGTAAAAGAGAACTGCCTGCCCTCGACATACCGGACATGGAGCAACTTTCAAAGTCAGAAATAAACGACTGCAGCAATGTCGGCATCAGATTTCTTGAATCCGATCCGGGCGACAAGGCAAAGACCGATATTTACGATGATTTTTACAGTGGGCGGCAGATAACGACATCCGAGCTTGAGACTGACTGCGACGTGACTCCACGCGGCAGCAGGAACGCATATAACAAGTTTATCGAAGACATAAGACACTGTTTGACAGGAGCCGACTGCGAAAGGTTCGAAATAATGCAACAGCCCGGTGCCGGTGGCACGACCGTGGCCCGACGGATTGCATACGATCTGAGAGAAAGCGTCACGAACGTACAGGTATTGCCTGTGTTCATACACAAGTATGTCCCGACCAAGACTGTAGACATGCTGACAAAACTCGCCATGTATCCGGGGACGAGGCCAAGGCGTCTGCTGGTTATAGCAGACGACAAGGAGATTAGCTCCGAGTACCTCCTGACCATATACTCAAAAATGAATCAGAGTGGCAAGAGCATGGTGTTCGTCTATATAAAGCATACACATGACCTGACAGAAAAATCCGGCAAAAACCGACTGTCGCTCGTATCTGAACTCAGAAGTGAAGAAGACAGACTCTTCGAGGATAAATTCAGAAAGATATTCTCACAACGCATGAGCCAGTCTGATGTCAACAAGACAATCGCCGGAATCAGATCAACACCTGCAGGACACAACATACAGATGATAGACTATCCGTATGCATTCAACGAGAAGATAATAAATCGCGGCAACAGTCTGCCACAGTTGTCTTATGTCAGCGAATGGTTCAAGAAGCTTGAATCAACCGAATTAAAAGACTTGTGCGGGTTTACGGCTTTTGTCTACAACTTTACAGCCTCAAGGCCACTCAACAGATATACGCTTGACAAGGTCTGGCGTAAATCCGGCATACTGACACTCGAAGACGGATACCCCTCCGACCAACGCGACATACTCGACAGACTGTTAAAACCGACAGCCGAACATGGCGAAAAACTAAGCACGTCGAGATACTATGCGCCGAGATATTCAGCGTTTGCTCCAAGTATTCTCGAACAATGGAATGCGACATGGAAGGATTCTCTCTCAGACATATCAATCAGGTTCATCGAACTCCTGCCGGACACTCTTGACGAAGACGAGCATAATCTCGTAATTGACCTTTTCATACAACAATCCAAGAATGATTATCGGGGTCAGGACAAAGGCGAGAGATTCAGAGTCGAACTCAAAGACAGATTCTCGGTCTTGATAGGATGGATTCTTAAGGGATCTGATGGTTTTCAGGGCGCGAAACGTGTTTTCGAGGCTCTGATAGACAAGTATCCGGACGATGTCTTCTACAAACTTCATTACGCACGCCTGCTGTTTGAAAACGCTCGCAACAACAATGCCGATATTGACGACAGGGACATGAATGAAGCCGGGCGACTCATCGAAGAAGCTCTGGCAGACGACATGGCAACCTATGCCGATGACTTCTATCATATCAAAGGCATGTACTGGCGCCGCAAGGCAGAGATGACCATTGACAAATCGGCTAACAGTCCGATGTCATCCGAGTCGGATCTGTACGAATATGTAGACACGGCTCTTGAGGCATTCGAGCAATGCAACAATATAAGCCGCGGCACTAATCCGTACGGTTATATGAGTGCAGTTCAGTTAATACGCATGACTATCGAAGGAGTCAGACATGCGAGAGGAATCTCCAAAAACAACAATAGCTTTCTTGACGAGGAACCTTTTGTCAGATACATGGAGGTACTGAACAGTTCGCTGCTCAAGCTTAATGACTCTGCACTGCGCAGCCAGCTACCATCCGACGAGGAATATCTGAGAATCAAGGACTATTATCATTCTCTGATAGGGAATGACTGGGAATCTATAGACAATTATCTCAAACTGCTTGAGACAGCCCGGGGTGACCGACACCTGCAGTACGGCCACAGGCTCATAGCCGTGACAAGATACTGCTATGAAAAAAACAACAAAACGCACAAGGCTTCGTACACGTCAATGCCAGAAGAACGCAAGAATGAGTATGTGGCCCAACTGCGCTTACTTGCTGACCAGTTCAAGGACATTCAGGCATGCGAAGAACTATTCAAGATATATAGATACAACTCTGCGGAAGAATTTGGCAAATCTGAGGCAGACACATACCTGAATAAATGGGAATCTCTTGCCAGAGAGAAAGGAGACAGCACCTCGTTGCTAAGAGCATTGTTCTATCAGTACGTCTCATGCGCGGCAAGGCTCATAATAACCGATGAAGCCGATAGAGCATTGTCAAAGAGGTATCTTGACTATCGTGAAGAGTGCCGCGAACTGATAAGGATTCTTCCCAACAGCCGATATACCCCTATTGTATATCTTGGAAACGAAGACATTCACAACTGGCGAACGCTGCTTGATCCGGACGAGGCCATAGATCGTGACAACAACAATAATGTACGATACATCAAGAATCGTTGTCGTATTGTAGAGTCTCTTGTCGTTGGCATCAACGAGTCTCAGGGCGACTGCGAGTCAGGAATGCTTACCAAGATCTCGTTCTCAAGAAAAGGACGCAACATATTCACCTCAGACATCGGCAAAACAAAGATCAAGGGCATAATAGGATTCCGCCTCAATGGTCCCGGGCTATACAACCCCGATACCAATATGACGGACAATATCATCGTTGAGCCGACAGAAGACAGGCATCAACAGCCCGAGACAACATCAAGTGTCATGAAACCCGAGAGTGACGTCAATACGATAACCGCGTCTAAAGAGACTGATGGAAAAAATCTCCAAGCAAAAAATGCAGAGCCTGAGGTTTTCCGTATTGAGACGCCGGTGGTAACTGCGCCCAAAATTATCGGAAAAATTGATCTTGACAATATCAAAAGCAAAAGCAGACCTTCAAATAAGGGTAACCATAAATAAAACTAACTATATGAAACGCAATTTTCCTGTCGGGGTGCTTGCCGGCGTGGGGCTTTTTATGACTCTTGCCTCGTCGTGTGCCTCGGGCGGACGCAATGAGTTGGTAGGCGAGTGGAACATCAAGGCTTATGCCAATCCGTTCATGTCGTCGGTCAATCTCACTCAGGTTCCGGCCGGCGAGACATATACCGTGAGGTTCGACGAGTCGGGATTGTTTTCAATCACCACTGACTGCAACACCATTTCGGGGCAATATTCCGCCTCGGGCTCGGACTTGGAGTTCATCAATCCGGCGGCGACCGAGATGGCGTGCGAGCACGAGATGGTCGAGCGCAGCATAGGCTCGACGCTTCCGGCAATAGTGTCCTTTGACCTGAGGCCTGACTCGACACTACAACTCAAGGCCCGTCAGGGCAATGTGCTGATAGAGCTGACGCGATGATAAGGATAGGCAGATACAGACTGGGATTCGCACAGGCGTCGATGATCGTTGTCTTTGTCGTGCTGAGTGTCTGTGCCGTCGTGGCCGCCTGTGCGCAGGACCGTCCCGAATATCCGGTGCCTCTCGCCGACAGGATTGTCGTCAACGAGCTGATGGCGCTCTTCGCCACGCTCGCCTACGGCATAGTCTCACACTTTGCCCTCGCCCTGATAGACAGGTTCAGGAATAGCTGATGCTGATGTGGAATCCGTGGCACGGATGCCACAAGATAAGCGAGGGTGCAGGCACTGCTATGTCTATCGCGAGGATGCCGCCTTCGGTGCCGCCCGGCCATCGAACGAGGTGCGCAGGACGGCATCGTTCGACTTGCCGCTCAGACGCGACCGTCGGCGCAACTGGAAGTACCCGTCGGGCACCGAGTTCGCGCTCTGCTTCACGTCCGACCTGCTGATAGAGGAGGCCGACGGATGGCGCGACGGGATATGGGAGATTATACGCCGGCGCAGGGACTGCAGTTTCTTTTTCTTCACCAAGCGCATCGAGCGCCTCGACCGGTGCCTCCCGCCCGACTGGGGCGACGGCTATGACAACGTGACCGTGGGATGTACCGTCGAGAATCAGGACCGCGCCGACCGGCGCCTGCCGTTGTTCATGACGTTGCCCCTCAGACACAGGCTCATCATCGTGGCCCCCATGCTCGAGCGCATCGACCTCACCCCCTATCTCGACCCCGAGCTGATCGAAGAGGTATCGGTGGGTGGCGAATCGGGCAAACATGCCCGTCCGCTCGACTTCGAATGGGTCACCGACCTGCACCGCCAGTGCCGCGAGGCAAGGGTGCCATTCTGTTTTCATCAGACTGGGTCATATCTCATCAAGGACGGACGCCTGCACCGCATCCCGCGCGAACACCAGCACTCACAGGCCCGCAAGGCGGGACTGAATACTCGAACGATTTGAAACATAACTCGATCAAGCTTGTATATCCGACAATTGATTGAGAAAAAAGTTTGTCGGGATTGAATTTTATCGTAACTTTGCCGCGCGTTCGTAGGACGGTAACAGATACCGATTCCTACACTACCCTAACATTCGAGCAAATACCAATAAATAATAGTAATTTTCTAAACCATCTCATTAGATTTCTTCTATGAAACACTTAAACTACTGCCTTACGATGGTCGTAATGGCAATGACGCTGTTGGTCTCGGCCTGTGGCGACGACAAGGACGATGATGTTTCTCCCGACATCAAACCGACAGACATTATCATGGGAGCTAAAATTGTTTCGGTTTCGGACAACTGGCTAACCGATGGACAAACAATTCAGGTGACCGTTTCTGCACTGGATTATTCGACGACAACGAATGCAAAGCTGACATCCATCAAAATCGAAAAAGACGGAAACACACTGAAGACAGCTCCTTTTAAACTGAATTCTTCAATCGACATCAAGGCTGATAACTGGAGCCACGGAGAAAACACCATCAATGTTCTGGCCGTATTCAAAGCAGGTAATGATGAAATTGAGATAAACATCAGCTCATTCAGCCTGATAGTATTCAACGAGCTTCCAAAATATGATATTGAAGGGAACTACAACGAAGAAATCAAGTGGGTCGCATCCAATGGTGAAAAATTAGATAAATACTTTGAGTTGGTAAGCAAAAATCACATTTTTGATGCTGATGTTAATATCAAATGGATTGCTTCAAATGGAGAATCATTCAGCTACTCATTTTTCCCTTCAAAAAATCCGTCTTTTCACATAAATCAGGATGCAACCAACTTCAATGCCAAAATCACAAAAGAAGAATTGCATTGGCATACATTTGACGGACCTTCCGAGCAACTTATAGCAGAAGATAAATTGAATTATCCGGTAATCCTATATGGGAACTTTACCGTTGTCGGCACTCACGAAAACATTGCTATTTCCGAGGACTGCACGATAACTTTTAAATTCGTCAAAGAAAAAAAATAAATAACGAGCATCCTCTATTATCCCAAATGCGTCCGCAGGACGCGGATTTATCAGTAACCGGGCTACGCCGTAGCTTGCGTAGGCGTGCCCGGCTTGGAAAAACCTCCAAGAATGGCGTCCGAACGGACGCCGGTTTACGGGTTTGGAGAGAATAGATGATAGCCATATTATCTAATTAATGAGGCTGTGTCGTAATTAAGTTTTTTACGGCATAGCCTCATTGACTATCAGATATTTTAGCTAAATTTGCCATAGTTGGCACCAATATGCATCTGACTAATTAGTGAGTTAGTAAATGAGAAAATTATTTATAGTCTATTTATCCATGTTCATCATTCTTATGTGCTCATGCCATAGGAATAAAACATTTCATAGCATCGACACATTTAGAGATACACCGGTCTGGCAACTTGCACAATTTGTTCGCTCACAAGATACAATACAAATGCGGCAATTAATAGAAGCCAATCCTTCAATCAATATTGATCACGAGGATTCAAAATACCATAAGAATTTGCTTATATGGGCCATATTTAATGGCCGCCATGATTCCGCTGAAGCGCTATTACGCATGGGCGCCGACCCGAATTTCACTTCATTTGATGGGACTACGCCTCTTATTTATGCATCCAAGTATATGGATTCCAATTATAAAAGTGATGTTAGATATATTGCCACACTTCTTCAATTTGGAGCAGATCCCAATAAAATAACAAGGGATTCTGTTACGGGATTGGAAAGAAACGCTTTAAATGCAGCAGCAGTAACGTCTATTGAAAATGTGAAGTATCTAATAGAAATCGGTGGGGCAGATCCCCTTATAAAGGTTAATAATATATCACCTGTAGAAGAAGCCGTTATACAGAATCAGTTGGAGATTGTGGATTATCTTGTGTCCTCTTTTGAAATTTCATTGCACATACCTTCAGGAACATACGGTGGCGGTAAAACGGTGCTTGACATACTGATGGATAAAACATATCCCCGGAATAGCGATCTTTACACATTACAACAAAAATTAATTAAAATGTCCCCAGTCTCGTAAACCGGCGTCCGTTCGGACGCCATTCATAGTGTATTTCACTTCCGGGCACGCCTACGCAAGCTCCGGCGTAGCCCGGTTACTGATAAATCTGCGTCCTGCGGACGCATTGGGGTGAAGCGAGAATAGCAATAAAATAAACATATTGGCTGTCTGCACGGCTCAGACGCAGGTCATACTGTGTTTGAGCCAAATTTTTATGCCAAGGCAGCCACTCGGAGAGCTAAACCTTTCCTTGTGGAAAGATGTTTTTTCTAAGTAAACTGAAAGTTTAACCCCCGGGTGGTTGTGCGGCGGTCCAATGCCCACCGTCAGGCGCCTGTAACATTGTTTTTATTATGAGTTTTCTCTGGTTCATCATCATCGGTATTCTTGCCGGCTTCGTGGCAGGCAAGCTGATGCGCGGAGGCGGTTTCGGCCTCATCGTAAACCTCATTGTCGGCATCATCGGCGGCGTTCTCGGCGGATGGGTCTTCGGACTCTTCGGCATTACCACCAGCAGCATCATCGGCAGTCTTATCACCTCGGTCGTTGGTGCCGTGATACTGCTCTGGATTCTCGGCCTGATAAGCCGTTCGGTCAACGGCGGCAAATAGCCGCCGCCCGGCCCAAAAAGACACTCCCCTGCCCCGTCCTCGTCAGGACGCCGCAGGGGATTTTTCTTGCACTGTGACACGATTTGATACACCCGGTCTGTAATTTTGCAGACATGAAACGGCTACCGGACATATCACCGATATAAGTCGGCCGAAGGCAAGAGAGTACGACGAATATGGACGAAGACACAAGGATCCCCGGCATAGTGAGGATGTGCGACTTGGAGTTCGACAAGTCGCTGTTCGTGAATTTCGACACCGACACGGTGCTGGACCGTCTGCTATGCAGCTATAACGGATTGCCCAAAGGGGTGAACTACATGATAATAGGTGACCCCGGGTCGGGCAAGACAACCATCGTGCTCGACATGTTGGCCAATATCATGAACCGCTATCCCGAGGCCCGCATACTGTTTGTCAGCGCCGAGATGAACGAGATTGACCTCGCCGTCTATGTGCACCGCTATCCCAAATTCAAGTATATCGACATCATGTTCATCGAGAGTGATTTTTCGGACAACGACCACTCGCACAACCTCACCGAAATCGAGGCCATACTCGACCTCGGCTGGGACATCGTGGCGATAGATTCATTCCACGAGCTTCAGGGCATAATCAAGGATGAAGAGAACTTCAGGATGAAGGAGGCAGAAAACAGATTGCTGGCAATGATAAAGCGCAACAACAAGGCACAGAACAGGAGAGGCATCAACACGACATTCCTGACGATACAGCAGGTGACTAAATCGGGCAACTTCATCGGCTCGAACCGACTGAAGCACAGCATAACGGCCATGATGGAACTGCGATTCGACAATCCGCGCAACGTATTCTCAGACCGATATGTGGTCTTCTCCAAGCACCGCCGCGGAGACGTGGGCGTGCGCCTGTACTATGACCTCAGCACCACGGGCGACGTGCGGTTTGACAGCGAGAGGTTTGAGAAGGATGCCCGAATACGCCGCATGCAGGCCGAAGTGGCCAACAGCCTGCGCCAATATGCCGATCGTTTCGACGAACTATTTTCCAACCCCCAAAATACAGAAATGCAGCCATGACAGACTTCAACGACAGGGCAACCCTGATAGAAAAAAAGCTATTTCCGCACAAAAAGGTCGCGCTGGGCGATCTTCGTCAGATCGACGGCCCGCTCTTCGACCTCAACGGCCTTGACCTTGTTTTCGAACCATCGGTGCTGAATACCCTCAACAGACAGATCGGCACGAACCGATCGCAGCTCGACATCGTGCGCAATGCCTCGGGCGATGAGGGTGAGGTCAATTTCCGAAACTTTCTTTCGGGCGCCACAAGCCTTGCCAACAACAAGGAGGTGGTGCTGATAGCCTCGCCACAGACCAGAAATATAGTCAACGTGATTATCCCACGGCACGATTTCATACCCGCACGCCAGTTTTTCGACTTCGCGCAACTGTTAATGGACGAGGCCGGATATGAGTTCGAGAAAATCGAGTCGCTATCAGGAGGCAATTTCGACATAATGATCTACATGCAGAGCCGCACGCCCGACATCAGACGGTTTGCGCCTGACGAAGATACCATCAGCAACGGCGCATATCTGCACTGGACCGGCGACCTTGTCGAACTGGGCAACTATTATACACGCCTCGTCTGCACCAACGGAGCGACAGATACGGTGACGAGACAACAGGCAAAGCTCCAATCGTTCAATCCTGCCGAGGTACGGCGGCTTATCAGTCTGGCCAAGAGCCGCGAATTGTCCGAGGTCGGTTTCAGGAAATACGAGACCAAAGCGCTCGAGGCCATGGAGACGGAGTGTTCGCTGGCCGAACTGCTGGGGCTGCAGTCCATCCTTACAGGGCACCGTACGGCGATGTCAGAGGAGATGGTAGATTCGTTTCTACCCACTCGGAAATACAAGGATTATTTCAACACGCGGGGCATCGACACAAAACGTCAGGGACATCTGGTAAAGACAGACCTGACGGTGTGGACTGTCTACAATCTGCTGACAGCTTTTGCCACACACACCGACCTTCTGTCGCCCGACGATGGCGCACGCAGTGTCATACTTAGCGCAGCCACCGATTTCCTGCACGCCGACAGAGACATAAAGCACTATATCGAATATGAATGAAAACACACCTGTAATCAGATTCATCGCCAACGATGAACATTACAACGAAGTGCTGTCCGGAGTGGCCGGCGTGAGACGGTCACTCTGGATTGGCACTGCCGACATCAAGGACCTGCACGTGAGAGTGGCCTGTGGCACCGAGCCGTTTGTCGGCATACTCGCACGGCTGCTGAGACGCGGCATAGAGGTGCGCCTGATACATGCCCGAGAACCCGGACCGGCATTCCGCGAGGACTTTGACCGCTATCCCGTACTGAAGACCGCCCTCGAGCGCATGCTCTGTCCCCGCGTCCACTTCAAGATGCTGATATTCGACATGAAGACGGCATATATAGGATCGGCCAACCTCACCGGTGCCGGAATAGGGATGAAAAGCAGCAACCGTCGCAACTTCGAGAGCGGTATCCTGACCAATGTGCCCGCTCTAGTCCAAGCCGCCGCGACACAATTCGACAGCGTCTGGTGCGGTTTGCACTGTCTGCGTTGCGGCCGCAAAAAGTTTTGTAGCGACCCGATAAAATGACCTCTGAAGCTTTTTTTAGCTGATTTCCGGCAGGTGTATCACCAAATGATACACACTTTTGCTATCTTTGCAGCAAAATGGCTCGGACATGACAAACTTGGAGAAACTTTCGTGGCTCATTGGCAAGCTGAAGACTTTTGACAGGCTGACCCTCAGGGAGCTCAGCAGCGAATGGCAAGACAGGACAGGGAGCAGGCTCGACCGCTCGACTTTCAACCGCTGGAGGGCGGAAATCGCCTCACGCTTTAACCTCAACATCACCTGTTCGAGACAGGGTGGTGAATATTATTACAGGCTGGACAATCCCGAGAACATCGAAAAATCGGGCATAGACAACTGGATTCTCAACTCGGTGTCGCTGGGCCACACCCTCAACGAGTACAAGAGCCTTGCACACAGAATCATCACGGACACCGAGGCCGACGGCACCGAATATCTCGGGCCTGTGCTGCAGGCCATGCGGTCGGGTGTCGGAATGGACATGACATATCAGGGATTCGGCAAGACGGAGTGGACATTTCGCGCCGAGCCTTATGCCCTGCGTCAGCATCAGGGCCGATGGTATGTGCTGTGCAAGACACCAAAATTCGAATTCCTGACGCTATATGCGTTCGACCGCATCAAGGGGATACACCTGCGCGAGAACGACAGGTTCAGCCTCCCCGACAATTTTGATGCCGCGGAATATTTTGCCGGATATTTCGGCGTCATGACAAACACGGGCAAGGATGCCGGCAGGATAGTGGTGAGGGCATACTGGAAGCATGCCTGCTACCTGCGGTCAAAGCCGCTGCATCCGTCGCAGCAGGAGATCGGCAGTGGCGAGGACCATGCCGACTTCGCCTATTACGTCGCCCCGACGTTCGACTTCACCAACGCCCTGCTGGGCATGGGGCCGTTGGTCGAGGTGATATATCCCGAAGACTATCGCAATCTGTTGGCCGAGACCCTGAGGGAGATGCTGGCACTCTACAATCGCACTGACCGGTAGCGTCCGAGGCGATCAGTCGGGCCGCGTCTCCTCGTCGAATATCCGCCCGAACGCCTCGGCCATACGCTCGCGGTCGGCCATCATGGCGCGCAGCGCGGCCAGATTGCGGGCATTCTCGCTCTCGGGAATCCATACCCGCAGATACCCGTCAGGGCCATACTTCTCTTCGAGATGGCAGACCGTGCGCTCATAGTGACCCTGTCTGTCAAGCTCGGGATAGTGCGACAGGCCGTATTGGATGGTGCGGCGGATTATCGTGTCGGCGTCTATGAATCGGTCGGCCTCGGCAACCATCAGCCCGTAGATGCTGCGTGGCTCCGACTTGCCCGATGCGCGGTGGTCCTCGACGGCCTCGGCCATCGTTTCGACCTGCCCGGGGGTGAAGTGACGGGCAATGAACGGGTCGGACCTCAATATCATCCCCGAGTCGATATGGTGGCGCTCCCTGCCGTTGACAAGCCCCAGATCGTGATATGCCGCGGTCACGTAGACCATGTCGCGATCCGCGTCCCGAAACCTGTCGGCCAGCAACATACTCTGTTCTATCACCTTGTCGGCATGGTCCCTGCGGTGGGCCTTGTCAAAGCCGTCATAACGGGGCAATATCACGGACTCGACATGGCGGACAATCTCCGGCCGCACGCCGCACACAATCGGCAGGAGCGACGCGAACGTATCTATCAGGGCATCCGGACAGCTCGTCGCGAGCTGCGCGCGGGTCTGGTTGCCGTAAGTGACGCCACAGGTCAGCGCCCCGGCATTTCGCCCCATATCAATGTCGAATGTCGCATCGCCCACCACAAGGGTCTCGGCCACGTTCCACCCCAGCCTGTCGGCTATCGCAAGCACGGGGTCGGGGGCGGGCTTGCCGCGGGCCACGTCGTTGCCGCCGACGACAAGGCTGAAAAGACCGTCGAATCCGAAGGCAGCGACATACTCGTCCAGCGACCTGTGGCTGCGGCTGCTGGCTATGGCAAGCCTGAAGCCCATGCGGTGCAGCACGCCGAGAGTGTCGGCGACACCGTCAAAACACACGGCGGGACAGTCGCCCTTCAGCTCTTCGAAGAGCCTGCGGTATGTCCGCGCATACTCGGCAGACATATCGGGCAATTCGGGCCACAGCGTGCCGGGCTATCATGGCGCGGCATTGGGCATCGGTCCTTTCGGGCAGACCCAAGGCCCTGTTGGCAGCCTGCATCGTGGCGATGATCAACGGCGCCGTATCGGCCAGCGTGCCGTCAAAATCAAAAATTATATTGCGTACTCCGGTCATGGCTCGAGTCTTCATTTTACCTCTTCAAGTTCGGGAAATTCATTCTTCGTGCGCCGGGGCAGTTTCTTGACGACCTCCGAATAGCTGTGCCTGACGAGTGACCTGACTAAATCATCGTCAAGCGTCCCCGCAAGACTTATCTGATTCCAGTATCGCTTGTTCCAGTGCCATGCAGGCTCTATCTCGGCATATCTGTCGCGCAGCTCGACGGCCCGCTCGGGGTCGCATTTCATGACCAGATAATCGGGCCTCGTCAGGCCGATGCACACAAAAATCCTGTCACACACCCGCAACAGCAGATAATCCTCGCCAAAAGCCATGTCCTCGGTCACCCGAGGCAACGACAGGCAATACTCTCTGATTTGTTCTATATCCATGGTTCAACTTTTCAACACAAAGACAATTAGGCCTGAATAAACCCGTATTGGCTCACGGCTCGGGATTGGATCCGAGATTGCTGACAGACCATATTGTATTGTCAGGAGCAACCTTGATGGAAGGAGTCTGCTTCTGGCCGTTTATGACAGATGTCCTGCGGACTTGCGTATTGACATAATCATACAGTTCTCCAAGCGTCACTTCTCCCCTCGTCTCCTTTAGTTTCCTTATCAAGAAATAGGTGAACAGGCCGTGTCCCTGCTCCTTATAGGGCTGTGCGGTCTCCTCTCCCTGCGATGCCGAAAAGACAACCACCTTGCCATTAATGGAATTCTCCTTTGGCTTTAATCTCACACCTCTGACGGCAGAGAGCATTTCACCGTCCCTGCTTGCACCGCTGAAACATGCGTCAATGAAAATTGTCGCTTGCCGCGTAGGCATGGCCTCGACAGCAGAAATGAGTCGTGCCAATGAAAAACCTGATTTCGCAGCAGATTCCGCATAACCGTCCGTGGGGAGCAGGTAGGCATCTTTCGTAGCATCGTCAGGCACGCCGTGGCCCGCGTAATAGACAATCACCGAAGCTGTCCCATCATAGGCATCACAAATATCCCCAAGCCTTTCAAGGTTATAACTTATATCATTCAGCGAGGCGTCATCAACCCTGATGATGTTTTTCTCGGGGAGACCGAGAGTACGGTTCAGGTATTTTGCCAATACCTCGCCATCTTTCGAGGCATACGGGACGGAGGCTACCCGCCGATAGTTCTCGTTGGCGATAATGAGTGCAAACGTATTCGGCCTGCTCACTTTACCTTCCGGAATATCAGTGTCAATGTCCGATACCGTTGTCGGGCTCGATTCCATGGCAGGATGCGTGGCGACAGGTCGTGAGCTTGCCGACCTGTCCTCACGGGCAACGGCAACCTCCATCGGATTCGATTCAAGAATCTGCCTTGTCGCTTTTCCATTACCGTCTGTCTTGACAAGCGTTTTCTTGCCATTTTCGGTCGTTATGGAAAGATCCTTGTCATTATCCTCCCACGGCATGCTGATGTTGAAATCGGGCGAGTATACATAAGAGTCCCCTTTGGTCAGCTTATCACCAAAACCTTTGTTTATGTTTTGAAGAATGAAAAACGCATGACCGTCCAGTTCTATATATGAATCATGCTTTGCCAAGATACCGGGCAACGGTTTTCCTGTCGCGTCATATATTTGGTAAAAACTATCGCTTGACACCTGACTGCCAGGGTAGCTTCTGAACGAGATGAAATAACTTTTTCCTCCCAATACAAGATGTTTCAGCTCACTACCCGGGCTGATGATCTCCTTGCCGTCTGCATCGAGCAATGCTTCCGTCGGACTTGCCCCGGGATAATGATAATGATGTCTGAGACTAAAGAACAGCCCATCGGGAGCCCCGATGACTCTGATATATTCATCATTCGCTGCCTTGTGGATGACACGACCATCGGAGGAAATTATGGATGTGCCGCCATAGCTCCTGTCGAAATCAGGGCCGTAAAATTCCGCAATCGTAAAAAACTTGTATCCGTTGACATTATGAAAAGATGCATTGTCGCCTTTACGCCATGAATCTCCTGTACTACGAGAGTCAATGCTTCCGAGGCCTACTTTGATTACTTTTCCTTGAGAGTTAACCAAGGCAGGCATAAAATGCCCGACAAGATAATACAGGTCACCTCCGGCGGTAATTGTATCTTTCAATGCCAAGTCTCCGTATCCATCTGAATATAACAGGGTACCATCGGGCAGAAAAATGTGACCTTTGTCACCGGACTTATCTTTGACAGTGATGTGTGGTACCGGTTTATCTTGTAACTTCACATTTTTGTATGTTTTTTTTAGCCGGTCGATCAGAGAAGGATTTTGGGCAAAACCATACAAACCCAACATAGAGATGATAATGGCGAATAAAATGCGTTTCATAGAATAAATTGTTAGAGAAACATACGTTGAACTGCTTCCAACTGCAAATGTAGATAAAAATTGCGAGATTTCTACACTCGGTGCATGGAAAGTCAAGACCGCGGCTATCTTCATAGGCAAAAAAGATCCCGATTGTTTTTTCGGAACGGGGTCTTTATCGCGAAATAATTCGTAAATTTGTCGTCGGGGCGGGCCGGTGGTCCGCGAAAAAAAGACACTGCAATGAAAATACTTGTCACAGCATTCGAGCCGTTTGGCAAAGAGACCGAGAATCCGTCCATGCAGATTCTCGACAGGCTTCCCGAGTCGATCGACGGACACACAGTCATTAAACTTGTGCTGCCGGTATCTTTCGGCAGATGCCACGAGGTGGCACGCGGAGTCATTGACCGCGAACGGCCCGACTGCATCATCGCCATCGGACAAGCCGGAGGCAGGGCCGACATCAGCATCGAGCGCATAGCCGTCAACATGGCTCAGGCGCGCAATCCCGACAACGACGGCGAGTGTCCCGACAACAGGCCGATAGACCTCGACGGACCGGACGCCATTTTCTCGTCCGCGCCGGTCGACAGGCTCGTCCAAGCCGTCCGCGCCGGCGGCATACCCGCCCACGCCTCAAACTCGGCCGGGACATACGTCTGCAACACGCTCTATTACCACCTGCTCAGCCATTACGGCCACATCCCCGTCTGCTTTGTCCACGTCCCCTACTCTCTCGCACAGGCCATAGCCAAGCCCGCCACGACCCCATCCATGTCGGTCGACACCATGACCCAAGCCATCACGCTCATTGCCAAGGCGATGACAGTATAATAAAGACATAAAAGAAAAAGCGTCCGATCACCGAATATCGGGAATCAGACGCTTTTGTCTGGTTGTCTTACCTGGATTCGAACCAAGACAGGCAGAACCAAAAACTGCAGTGCTACCATTACACCATAAGACAATCCTTGTGCCCAGAGGGATGACGAGATCCTTCTAAAGCGTCGGCAAAGGTAGGAATTTCCCGTGACTAATGCAAATTTTAGCCCGAATTTTTCCTACTTTGCCGTGATTATTTAGCCATACTGGATGGTGCCGTCGGGGTTGCGGTATTTGTCGAAGCTCTTCTCGTACTGGTCCATGGCGCGGAGGCTCATGCCCATCGACGAGAATCCGCCGTCGTGATAGAGATTCTGCATGGTCACCTTGCGGGTGAAGTCTGAGAACATCATCACGCAATAGTCGGCGCACTCGTCGGCGTCGGCGTTGCCCAGAGGCGACATGCGGTTGGCAAAGTCCATCAGCGACTCCATGCCCTTGACGCCGCTGCCGGCTGTGGTGGCCGTGGGCGACTGCGAGATGGTGTTGATGCGGACATGCTTCTCGCGGCCATAGATGTATCCGAAGCTGCGGGCAATCGACTCGAGCAGTGCCTTGGCGTCGGCCATGTCGTTATATCCAAACATGGTGCGCTGTGCGGCTATGTAGCTCAGGGCCAGAATCGAGCCGTATTCGGCGATGGCGTCGAGCTTTTTGGCGGCCTGTATCATCTTGTGGAACGAGATGGCCGAGATGTCGAGTGTCTTGTTGAGCATGTCGTAGTCAAGGTCGTCATACAGACGTTTCTTGCGCACGTTGGGCGACATGCCTATCGAGTGAAGCACGAAATCAATCTTGCCGCCGAGAATCTCCATGGATTTCTGGAACACCATTTCGAGGTCCTCGACATTCGTAGCGTCGGCGGGGATCACCTCTGCGCCGAGTTTCTCGCCGAGCTGGCTCACCTCGCCCATGCGGACGGCCACGGGGGTGTTGCTCAGAGTGATGACGGCACCCTCCTCTACGGCCTTCTCGGCCACTTTCCATGCGATACTCTTGTCGTTGAGGGCGCCGAAGATGACGCCGCGTTTTCCTTTAAGAAGGTTGTGACTCATTATTTTTTCTTTAGTATTCGGCTGCAAAGTTACGCTTTTTAGGCGGGATAGCCAAATTTATGTAGTCCACAAACCTCGGAGCGACTGATATTTTTAGCCCGAGGATGTGGCTCAATCCACGGATTTTTCAGTAATTTTGCAGTCTGAAACCAGTCAAAGATTCTGTCAATGGACAATTCGCAACTCGAACTCATACTCATCAATATATCGGGTCAGGATCATCCGGGCGTCACATGGGCGCTGTCCGAGATTCTTGCCAAATATGACGCGGGCATTCTGGACATAGGCCAGGCCGACATCCACCACACCCTCTCGCTCGGCATCCTCATCAAGACAACCTCTGACGTGAGCGGCAACATCATGAAGGAGCTTCTATTCAAGGCCACCGAGCTCAACGTCACCATCCGATTCACTCCGGTCAGCATCAACGAATATGACGAGTGGGTGGGCCGTCAGGGCAAGAACCGCTGGATCATCACCCTGCTCGGCCGTCGCCTCACGGCGCGGCAGATTGCCAGCGTGTCGGCCGAGATTTCGGCTCAGGGGCTCAACATCGACGCCATACAGCGCCTCACGGGCCGCATGCCGCTCGACCTCGAGGAGCAGCCCCTGTCCAAGTCGTGCGTCGAGTTTTCGGTGCGCGGCACCCCGACAGACTTCCACTCGATGCAGGAGCGTTTCATGCAACTGTCGCAGGAGGACGACTTTGACATCTCCGTGCAGGAGGACACCCTCTATCGCCGCTGCCGCAGACTGATATGCTTCGACATGGACTCGACGCTGATAGAGACCGAGGTCATCGACGAGCTGGCCGACCGCGCCGGCGTGGGCGATCAGGTCAAGGCCATCACCGAGCGCGCCATGAGGGGCGAGATAGACTTCTGCGAGAGTTTCCGCGAGCGCGTGGCCCTGCTCAAGGGGCTCGACGTCAGCGTCATGGACGAGATTGCGCGCAACCTGCCCATCACCGAGGGCGTGGACCGCATGATGCAGGTGCTGAAGCGTGCCGGCTACAAGACGGCCATCCTGTCGGGTGGATTCACGTATTTCGGCAACTACCTCAAGCAGCGTTTCGGATTCGACTATGTATATGCCAACGAGCTCGAGATCGAGAACGGCAGGCTGACGGGACGCTATGTGGGCGAGATCGTCGACGGACGCCGCAAGGCCGAGCTGCTCAAGCTGATAGCTCAGGTCGAGAACGTCAACATAGCCCAGACCATTGCCGTGGGCGACGGCGCCAACGACCTGCCCATGCTGGGCACGGCGGGCCTCGGCATAGCCTTCCACGCCAAGCCCAAGGTCAAGGCCACCGCCGAACAGTCCATATCTACCATCGGTCTCGACGGCGTGCTCTACTTCCTTGGCTTCAAGGACTCATTCATCACCCCCGGCAAATAACCTCCCCTCAAGATGGACAAGATAAACTACGAATACAGCGACGATGTCATCAGCCAGCTCTATCTCAAGGATACGGCTTTCCAGAACCTGATGCAGCGGCGCATCTTCAACGTGCTGCTGATAGCATCGGCCTATGACGCCTTCATGATGGAGGAGGATGGCCGTGTCGAGGAGCAGCTATACTTCGAGTACACCTCGCTCAACCTGTCGTCACCACCCCGCGTGACCCGCGTGCTCAACACCGCCGAGGCCCTCGAGGTGATGGAGACCAAGAGTTTCGACCTCGTGATAATGATGCCCGGCAACGACGTGAGCGAGACATTCTCGGGCGCGCGCCGCATCAAGGACCTGCACCCCGAGCAGCCCATCATCGTCCTCACCCCCTTCAGCAAGGAGGTGTCGCGCCGTCTGGCCAACGAGGACTTCACCGGCATCGACTATGTGTTCTCGTGGCTCGGCAACGTGGACCTGCTGCTGGCCATAATCAAGCTGCTCGAGGACAAGCTCAACGCAGAGAACGACGTGAACGGCGTGGGCGTGCAGATGATACTGCTTGTCGAGGACTCGGTGCGCTTCTACTCGTCCGTGCTCCCTATAGTCTACAAGTTCATCCTCACTCAGTCGCGCCTCTTCTCGACCGAGGCCCTCAACGAGCACGAGCGGATGCTGCGCATGCGCGGACGCCCCAAGGTGATGCTGGCCCGCGACTATGAGGAGGCCATGGAGATATACGACCGTTTCTCCGAGCACATACTGGGCGTGATCAGCGACGTGTCGTTCAAGCGCGAGGGGGTCAAGGACCCCAAGGCCGGCATACGTCTGGCCCGCGAGCTGCGCAAGCGCGACCCCTACCTGCCCATCATCATGGAGAGCTCTGAGGCCGACAACGCATACGAGGTATCCGAGCTCGGCGGCACGTTCATCGACAAGAACTCAAAGAAATTTCCCGTCGACCTCGGCAAGGCCATCATCAACAACTTCGGCTTCGGCGACTTCGTGGTGCGAAACCCCGACACGGGCGAGGAGATACGCCGCATCACCTCGCTCAAGGACCTGCAGCAGCACATCTTCGACATCCCCGCCGAGGCGCTCTACTGGCACGCATCGTTCAACGACATATCGCGCTGGCTCTACTCGCGCGCCATGTTCCCCATAGCCGAGGTGATCAAGCACCACCGATTCCGCGAGCTCAAGGACGCCCCCAAGGTGCGCCAACTCTTCTTTGACCTCATCGTCAAGTATCGCAAGATGAAAAACCGCGGCGTGGTGGCCATATTCCGTCAGGACCGCTTCGACCACTATTCCAACTTCGCCCGCATCGGGCAGGGGTCGCTCGGAGGCAAGGGTCGCGGTCTGGCATTCATCGACTCGATAATCAAGAAGAATCCCGTCTGCGACAACTTTGACGGCATCTCCATCACCATACCCCGCACGGTGGTGCTGTGCACCGACATCTTCGACGAGTTCATGGAGACCAACCAGCTCTATCCCGTAGCCCTGAGCGATGCCGCCGACGACGAGATACTGGCCCACTTCCTGCGCGCCAAGCTCCCCTCCAGCATCAAGGACGACCTCAAGGCCCTGCTCGACGTGGTCGACACCCCGATAGCCGTGCGCTCGTCGAGCCTGCTCGAAGACTCGCACTATCAGCCCTTTGCCGGTATCTATTCGACATACATGGTGCCCAAGATACACGACAAGGAGCACATGCTGTCGCTGCTCACCGACGCCATCAAGGGCGTGTATGCCTCGGTGTTCTATTCAGACTCGAAGGCATACATGACCGCCACCTCCAATGTCATAGATCAGGAGAAGATGGCCGTGATACTGCAGGAGGTCGTGGGCAAGGAGGTCGACGGATACTACTTCCCCACGTTCTCGGGCGTGGGACGCTCGCTCAACTACTATCCCCTCGGGTCCGAGCGCCCCGAGGACGGCGTGACCGAGATTGCCGTCGGACTGGGCAAATACATCGTAGACGGCGGCGTGGGCCTGAGATTCTCGCCCCGCCACCCCGAGAGCGTGTTGCAGACATCAGAGCTGCAACTGGCCCTGCGCGACACCCAGACCCGCATGTATGCCCTCGACATGAACCCCGCCACCGGCGACGACGCGACGAAGCTCACCGTCGACGACGGATATAACATAGCCAAGATCCGCGTTCAGGACATGGCCGACAAGGGGGCGCTGAAATATGCCGTCTCGACATTCGACTATCGCGACAACGTGATACGCGACAACGACACGCAGGAGGGGCGCAAGATAGTCACCTTCAACAACATACTCAAGCACAAGGTCTATCCGCTGGCCGAGTCGCTCGACTTCATGCTCACCACCGGACAGAAGGAGATGCAGCGCCCCGTCGAGATAGAGTTTGCCGGCATGGTCGAGAAGAACGGCGACAGCAAGGGCCGCCTCTACTGGCTGCAGATACGCCCCATCGTAGACCGCAAGGAGAATGTCGACGAGGCCGTCATGGCCACCCCCGACCGCGACCTGCTGCTCAAATCGTCGACAGCCCTCGGCCACGGCACCATCGAGGGCGTCAGGACCGTGGTCTACGTGCGGCCCGACAAATTCTCGTCGTTCAACAACTCGCTCATAGCCCGCGAGATGGAAAAGATAAACCGCGGATTCCTCGAACGCGACGAGCGCTACATCCTCATCGGCCCCGGCCGCTGGGGCTCGTCGGACACGGCTCTGGGCATCCCCGTCAAGTGGCCCGCCATCTCGGCCGCGCGACTCATCGTCGAGTCGTCGCTGCCCACATACCGCATCGAGCCGAGTCAGGGCACGCACTTCTTCCAGAACCTCACGTCGTTCGGCGTGGCCTACTTCACCATCGACACCGCCGCCCGCCGCAGCACGTCGCAGACCGAAACGACCGACCTCTATGACGTCGGCTTCCTCGACTCACGGCCCGCGGTCTACGAGAGCGACTTCATACGCATCGTCACCTTCGACGACCCCCTCGTCATCGGCGTCAACGGCCTCAAGGGCACCGGCGTCGTCCTCAAACCCAAAACCGATACACTGCCATGAACCCCTCCTTCAGCACACGGCGCTCCATACGCGCCTACGACCCCGAGCGTCCCGTGACGGACGAGCTCATATCCACCCTGCTCGATCAGGCCATCCATGCCCCCAACACGGGCAACATGCAGATATACAGCGTCGTCGTGACACGCGAGCCCGAACGCCTCGCCGCCATCGCCCCCGCACACTTCAGCCAGCCGGCCATACGTAGCGCCCGCGTGGCACTGACATTCTGCCTCGACCTCAACAGATTCGACCGCTGGTGCCGTCTCGGAGGCGCTGACCCCGGCCTCGGCAACCTTCAGGGCTTCACATGGGGCGTCATTGACACCGCCATCTTCGCCCAGCAGTTCTGCACGCTGGCCGAGATGGAGGGACTCGGCACGTGCTATCTCGGCACCACCACATACAATGCCGAGGCTATAGCCGAGCAACTCAAGCTGCCTCAGGGCGTGATACCCGTCATCACCGTCACCCTCGGGTGGCCGGCCGAGAATCCCCCCGTGCAGCCCCGACTGCCCCTCGGCGCCGTCATGCACTTCGAGCAATATCACGACCCCTCAGACGACGAACTGGCCGGATATTATGCCGCCGAAGAGGCCATGCCCGAAAACCGCCGCTTTGTCGAGGAGAACAATAAGCAGAACCTCGCACAAGTCTTCGCCGAAGTCCGCTACCCCCGCGAACAGGCCGAACACTTCTCGCGCGTCTACAAGGAATTCCTCAAATCCCGCGGCATCAGCATCTGATACCCCAAAGCAACAAAACACACCCGCCAGACATCCCCAGTCCGGCGGGTGTTTTCTTATAGTAACTTCTCGACCTCAGACAAAAATCATTCGTGGATTATCATAATTTCCTGAAAAAATAAGGCCCATAACGCCAAATAACCAAATTTGGTTATCGGTTTGTTTAGGGGATTTTTGATATTTTATTTGTCTTGCATACACATTGTTTTGTGGCAGCCGGGAAATTTTTGTAACTTTGCAGTCACCGATGACAGCGATAGCAACAAAAACCCGCGAGCGGCTGCTCGACGTGGCGCGTCAGCTTTTTGCCAGCAACGGCTTGGAACGCACCACCATGAACGACATCGCCACCGCCTCAGACAAGGGGCGGCGCACCATCTACACCTATTTTAAAAACAAGATGGAGATCTATGAGGCTGTCATCGAGCGCGAGGCCGAGGCCATCGTGCGCCGTCTGCGCGACGTGGCGACGGCCGATCTGGCTCCAGCAGACAAGCTCAGGCGTTACATCATGGCGCGCTTCGACATCGTCGAGGAGACCATACGCCCGTCGTCGTCGGCCACGAGCCAGTTCATATCCTATCTCACACTCGATTACAGGCGTCTGGAGCGCATACGCCAGCTGGCCGTCGAGAAAGAGCGCGACATATTCAAGGATGTCATCGCTCAGGGTGTCCGCGCAGGCGTCTTCGACCCGCGCAAGGCGGCGATGCTCCCCACCCTGCACCAGCTGGTGTTTCAGGGGGTCGACATCTGCCATCTCAGGGACAGTTTCGGCACACTCGGCGTAGACCCCGCCACGATGCGCGGCGAGGTGGCCGACTTCATCATCGAAAGCATACTCACAAAATCATCAACTACATAATAACCGCAACATTATGAAACTTCTTGAAGGAAAAGTAGCCCTCATCACAGGCGCTGCCCGTGGCATAGGCAAAAGCATAGCACTCAAATTCGCTTCGGAAGGCGCCGACATCGCCTTCACCGACCTCCGTCGCGACGAGAACATGGAGGCCACCGAGAAAGAGATCGAGGCCCTCGGCGTGAAGGCCAAGGGCTATAGCTCTGACGCCTCGAACTACGCACAGACCGAGGAGGTCGTGGCTCAGGTCAAGGAGGATTTCGGCCACATCGACATCCTTGTCAACAACGCCGGCATCACCAAGGACGGCCTGATGATGCGCATGAGCGAGGCCCAGTGGGACATGGTCATCAACGTCAACCTGAAGAGCGCGTTCAACTTCATCCACGCCGTTCTCCCCATCATGATGCGTCAGCGCTCGGGCTCGATCATCAACATGGCATCCGTCGTGGGCGTACACGGCAACGCCGGCCAGTCAAACTATGCAGCCTCTAAGGCCGGCCTCATCGCTCTGGCCAAGAGCATCGCACAGGAGGTGGGCTCGCGCGGCATCCGTGCCAACGCCATCGCCCCCGGCTTCATCGAGACGGCCATGACCGCCGCACTCCCCGAGGACGTGCGCAAGGAGTGGGCCGCCAAGATACCCCTGCGCCGCGCAGGTCAGGTCGAGGACATCGCCAACGTGGCCACATTCCTCGCATCGGATATGTCCAGCTACGTCTCGGGCCAAGTCATCGAGGTCGACGGCGGCATGAACATGTAAGCCCCCGAGGCCGTTAGCAATACATACGGGGACACAGGGTCCGGTCAAGGCCTGAGCCCTGTGTCCCCATTGATTAAAACCCATATATGCTCACATACAACACCCGGCGCCCGGCGCTGACCCTGCCCGAATACGGACGCAACATACAGCAGATGGTCGACCACTGCCTGACGATCGAAGACCGCGACGAGCGCACCCGCTGCGCCTATGCCATCGTCGACGCCATGGGACGCCTGTTCCCCAAGCTCAAGGAACAGCCCGACTATCGCCAGAAACTCTGGGACCACATCATGATAATGAGCGGCTATCAGCTCGACATCGACTTTCCGGTCGAGGTTGCCGGTCCCGACAAGTTTCAGGAGGGCCCCGAGCGCGTGCCCTATCCCGGACGCTTCATCCGCTATCGCCACTATGGCAAGGAGATCGAGCTGATGATAGACCGCGCCGCCGAGATGCCCGAAGGTCCCGAACGCGACGAGCTGGCCCTGTTGATAGCCAACCACATGAAGAAGACTCTCGTCGCGCTTGACCGCGACAGCGTCGAGGACTACAGGGTGTTCAACGATCTGGCCGAGCTCTCGCACGGACAGATACGCCTCTCTCCCGAGACCGTACAGCTGTACGACTTCAAGTTCATTGCGCCCCCCGCAGGCAAAAAGAAGAAAAAACGCTGATGATAGCCCCCGAAGAGATTACGCCCGCAGGCGTGTTCAACAAGACCCACGGCATCAAGGGCGAGCTGTCGGCCACGTTCGACATCGACGTCGAGCCCGACATGCTGCGCTGCCTGCTCGTCGACATGGACGGGATACCCGTGCCGTTTTTCATCGAGGCATCGCGTCCGCGCAGTGCCGGGACATGGCTGATCACCCTCGACGGCATAGACTCTGAGGAGAAGGCCCGTGCCTTCGTGGGCAAGCCGTTCAGCGTCCTCGAGGAGGACCTGCCCGAGCCCGAGGAACTCGACCCGGACGCCGACGGATTCTATGCCTCGGACCTCATCGGATTCACTATCATCGACTCCGGGCTCGGCGAGCTCGGCAAGATCACCGACGTCAACGACCTCACGGACAACGTGCTGTTTGTCGTGACCGGCGCAGACGGCTCGGACATACTGATACCCGTGGCCGACGAGTTCATCGACGGCATCGACACCGCCGCACGCACCGTCAGCACCACTATTCCACCCGAAATCGTCGAACTCAACAAATGACATGACCCCATGAAAGAATTTCAGGAAAAAGACGCCATAAAGGCCATGCGCTCGGCCCTGTCGCCCGAGGCATCGGCACGCATCGACGACGACGAGCTGCTCAACATCATCGACATCATCTGGGACTGGTATGACGATCAGGGCCTGCTCGAGATAGACGCCGAGGCAGACTCGGAGGACGTCAACACCGACGCCCTCGTGAGCCACGTGCGCAAGATGATTGCCAAGGACAAGCTCTCGCCCGTCACCCCCGCCGAGGTCGAGCCCCTCGTGGCCGCCCAGCTCAGATACGAACAATCGCTCGAAGACGAAATATGAAAAGACTCCTCTTCTCCCTCGCACTCATGCTCTGCCTCATCCCCGCGGCCTCGGCCAAGGGGGGCTGGACAGACCCCTACAAGGGTTATGACGAGACCGTGTTCATGGACATGGACCTCGAGCAGAACCTCACCTCCCCCGTCGTGCCCGACAAGGAGCACGCCGCAGTGAGCCGCTACATGAAGCGGCTCGGTACCGATCTGGCCAAGCACGGATATACCGTAGACATGATGCGCGACGACGAGGTCGTGCTCGTCACCGTGCCCACCGACCAGCTCTTCCTCCCCAACGACACCCTCCTCGCCCCCGACGCACCGGCCAGACTCACCCGCCTGACCGCGCTGCTCAAGACACCCGACAAGTACAAGGTGGTCTATGCCGTCCACACCGACAACACGGGCTCGCCTTCATATAACATGGAACTCTCTCACCGCCGCAACAACTCGATCTACGACTGGATGCTCAGTCAGGTCAGCGACGATGTCATCATAATACCCTACGAGATGGGCGATACCGACCCCATCGAGCCGAACGACTCGAGGCGCGGGCGGGCCGAGAACCGCAGGCTCGAGATATATCTCGTGCCCGGGCCCAAAATGATAACCGACGCCCACAAGGGTCTGCTCAAGTAGGCGCGACGACACAGCAAAAAAACAAAACAACATCATCATATTCAAAGCAATGGCTAAAGAACTCAAAGACCTCACCAAGCGAAGCGAGAACTATTCGCAGTGGTATAACGACCTTGTGGTCAAGGCTGATCTTGCAGAACAGTCGGCCGTCAGGGGATGCATGGTAATCAAGCCTTACGGCTATGCCATCTGGGAGAAGATGCAGCGCGAGCTTGACCGCATGTTCAAGGAGACCGGCGTGCAGAACGCCTATTTCCCCCTGCTCATCCCCAAGTCGTTCCTGTGCCGCGAGGCCGAGCACGTCGAGGGTTTCGCCAAGGAGTGCGCCGTGGTGACACACTACCGCCTCAAGAACGACCCCAACGGCAACGGCGTCATAGTCGATCCCGACGCCCGTCTTGAAGAGGAACTCATCGTGCGCCCCACGTCAGAGACCATCATCTGGGGCACATACCGCAACTGGATCCATTCATACCGCGACCTGCCCATCCTGTGCAACCAGTGGGCCAACGTGATGCGCTGGGAGATGCGCACCCGCATGTTCCTGCGCACGGCAGAATTCCTCTGGCAGGAGGGCCACTGCGCCCACGCAACGGCCGAGGAGTCTGAGGCTCGCACCGTGCAGATGATCAACCTCTATGCCGACTTTGCCGAGAAGTACATGGCCATGCCCGTCATCAAGGGCGTCAAGTCGGCCAACGAGCGTTTTGCAGGCGCCGTCAACACCTATACCATCGAGGCCATGATGCAGGACGGCAAGGCCCTGCAGAGCGGCACGTCGCACAACCTCGGCCAAAACTTCGCCAAGGCGTTCGACGTCACCTTCGTCAACAAGGACAACAAGCCCGAGTATGTATGGGCCAACTCGTGGGGCGTGTCCACCCGCCTCATGGGCGCGCTCATCATGACCCACTCGGACGACAACGGCCTTGTGCTGCCCCCGCACCTCGCCCCCATTCAGGTGGTCATCGTCCCCATCTACAAGAACAACGACCAGCGCGCCATCATCTCGGCCGTGGTCAATCCCATCGTCGACAAGCTCAAGGAGCTCGGCGTGAGCGTCAAGTTTGACGATGCCGACAACAAGCGTCCCGGCTTCAAGTTTGCCGACTACGAGCTCAAGGGCGTGCCCGTGCGTCTGGCCATCGGCGAACGCGACATCGAGAACGGCGTCGTCGAGGTGATGCGCCGCGACACCCTCGAGAAGCACACCGCGCCCCTCGAAGGTATTGCCGAATACTGCAAGGACCTGCTCGAGGAGATTCAGGACAACATCTACAAGAAGGCCCTCGCGCACCGCGAGTCCATGACCCGCACCGTCGACACATACGAGGAGTTCAAGACCGAGATCGAGAAGGGCGGATTCATCCTCGCACACTGGGACGGCACCACCGAGACCGAAGAGAAGATCAAGGAGGACACCAAGGCCACCCTGCGTTGCATTCCCCTCGACGGCGACGACACCCCCGGATTCTGCATGGTCACCGGCAAGCCCTCGGCACGTCGCGTCATCTTTGCCCGCAACTACTAATCACATCCAATCTCCCGTGGCGGGGACACACCGTCCCCGCCACCCATACTCTCTCAACCCCAGACAGATCCAATGGACTCAAAAACCTTCACGGCAAGACTATCCAAGGCACTCGGATGCGACCACCAGCACGCATCGGCCATGACTGCCGCCCTCACCGCAGCAATAGCCGAGGCCGGCGCCGAGCTCGACTCGGCGGCCATACCGGGATTCGGCACATTTCAGGCCGTCAAGACCGACGAGCACATCACCGTCGACCCCGTCAGCGGCGAGCGGCTGCTGGTCCCCCCGGCCATAACCATGCACTTCCTGCCCAGCGTAGTGTTGCGTAAAAAAATGAAACAATGAACCGCAAGATTCCATTCCATGATCTGACCGGCATCATTGCCGCCAAGTCAGCGACAGACCGTGAGGAAGCCGAGAAGTTTGCCAAGACCTTCTTCGAGCTCATTGCCGACACTCTCGTCAAGGGTGAGAGCGTAAGGATAAAGGGCCTCGGCACGTTCGCCCCGTCGGGCGACGCCGAAAACCCCGTCGCATTCATGCCCGATCAGGAGCTGGCCGACACGGTCAATGCCCCGTTCGCCCTGTTCGAGCCCGAAATCGTGGGCAACGACATCACCGACGCCGATCTCGAGGCTGCCGTGGCCGCCGACGAGACTCCCGCCCCGGCCGAAGAGAAAACTCCGGTCGAAGCGCAAGCTCCCGTCGAGACCCGAGAGGGGATAAACCTCGCCAAGAGCGAGACACCTGCCCCGACAGAACCCGAACCAGTCAGCGAGCCCGAACCCGAGCCCGTGGCCGAGACTCCAGCCGAGCCCGAACAGCAGCATGAGCCGGAACCCGTTCACGAGCCGGAACCCGCTCCTGCTCCCGTCACCCCGGCGCCCGCTCCCAAGCCCGTGCCCGTGACTGTCCCCGAGATCGAGGAGGAACCCGAAGAATACGTCACCCCGCAGCCCGAGTCGTCGGGTCCGGGATTCGGATGGGGATTCTTCACCGGACTTATCGTAGGTCTGGCCCTCGGAGCCTGCGGCATATACTTTGCCCTCGACTACATCTTCCCCACTCCCGCGCGCGGCGTCTCGTCGTCGCTGATAACCATCGACGAGATCGAGGACAAGACGCCCCCCGTGCCTGTCGACTCGGCTGCGTTCACCCCCGCCGTGCCTGCCGACGAGCCCGAGACACCCGCCCCGGCACCTGAGGCGACTCAGGCACCCGCCCCGGCCAAAGCCGCCGAGGCACCCGCGCAGACAGCACAGGCCGCACCCGTCAGGGATACCGTCAAGGCCGGCTACCTGCTCAACGACATGGCGCGCAAGCATTATGGCAGCAAGGTCTTCTGGGTATACATCTACGAGGAAAACAAGTCTAAGATCAAGAACCCCAACCGGGTCAACGTCGGTACGGTGGTGACGATACCCCCCGCGTCAAAGTATGGCATCGACGCCAAGGACCCCACGAGCGTGGCCGCCGCCAACAAGAAGGCCGGTCAGATTTTGTCAAAATTCCCCAACCGATAGTAAATAATTCCTAAAAAAAGAGCCGACATTTAACAAATGTTGGCTCTTTTTTGTTTACCTTTGCAGACAGTATCAATTTTGACTGCGAATATGAACAACCACAAGGTCTACGGTCTGATAGGGTTTCCTCTGACCCACTCTTTCTCAAAACAATTCTTCAACGACAAGTTTGCCGCCGAGGGCATCGACGCCGAATATGTCAACTTCGAGCTGCCTGACATCGGGGATCTCATGGAGGTGTTTGCCGAGAATCCGCGTCTTGCAGGACTTAACGTCACCATCCCCTACAAGGAGCAGGTGATGCCCTATCTCGACACTCTCGACCCCGAGGCCGAGGAGACTGGCGCCGTCAACGTGATAAAGATAATCCGCTCGGGACGCGACAACCTGCACCTCAAGGGCTATAACACCGATGTCGAAGGCTTCAGGGACTCTATTCGTCCGCTTGTCGGCAACCGCAGGAAGGCGCTGATACTCGGCACGGGCGGAGCCTCGAAGGCCGTGGCTCAGGCATTCAGGACACTCGGCATCGAGTATCAGTTCGTGTCGCGCACTCCGCGCGAGGGTGTCATCACCTATGCCGACCTCACCCCCGCGGTGATGGCCGACCACCGCATCATCGTCAACACGACGCCGCTCGGCATGTATCCGCATGTCGACGAGTATCCCGACATACCCTACGCCCAACTTACCCCCGGACACCTCTGCTACGACCTGCTCTACAACCCCGACGTGACCACCTTCATGCGCAAGGCCCAAGAGGCCGGAGCCGAGGTGAAGAACGGACTGGAGATGCTGTTGCTGCAGGCATTCGCGTCGTGGCGTGTCTGGAACAGCTGACATTCCGCATAAAAATCCACAGATAAACAACCATGCAACCCGTTTCAAAATCAAACCCCGTCAGCCGGATCATCTACATCGTTCTGGCCGTGATGGTCGTGCTGCCGATAGACCTCGTCATACCGGGCGTCAGCGTGTCGCCGGCCTTCGCCCTCTTTCTGGGACTGTTTTTCGCAATGGTATTCGAGTGTCCCTATCCCAAGTTCAACAAAAAGACATCCAAATATCTGCTTCAGGCATCTGTCGTAGGTCTTGGATTCGGCATGAATCTCATCGAGTCGCTCAAGAGCGGCAGCGAGGGCATGCTGTTCACCGTTGTCTCTGTGATAGGCGTCATGGTCATCGGCGTCCTGCTGGGCTGGTGGCTCTCGATCAACAAGAAGACCTCATATCTCATCTCGTCGGGCACGGCCATCTGCGGCGGCAGCGCCATAGCTGCGGTGGGTCCCGTGCTCAAGGCCAACGACAACGAGATGGCCGTCTCGCTCGGCGTCATCTTCGTGCTCAACGCCATCGCCCTCTTCATCTTCCCGCCGCTGGGACGTCTGTTCGAGATGTCGCAGGCACAGTTCGGCACATGGGCGGCCATCGCCATCCACGACACGTCGTCGGTGGTCGGCGCGGGCGACGCATACGGCCCCGAGGCGCTGCAGCTTGCCACGCTCATCAAGCTCACCCGCGCGCTCTGGATCATACCTCTCGCACTCGTGACCATGGTCATTTTCCGTGAGAAAGGCAGCAAGATCTCAATTCCGTGGTTCATCTTCCTGTTCATCCTCGCCATGGTGGCCAACACATACCTCAGCCTGCCCGCATGGCTCACCGGCTCGCTGGTATATCTGGCCAAGAAGGGTCTCGTGCTCACGCTGTTCCTCATCGGTGCAGGTCTCTCCATCAAGACCGTCAAGTCGGTGGGCGTCAAGCCTTTCATTCTTGCCGTGGCCCTTTGGGTAATCATCGGCGTGTCGAGTTTCTTTGTGGTGATGGCCACCATTGACTGACGCTTGGACCGCCCCACGGCACAAGACACTTGAACATCTCGCTCTTCCCCCTGCTACCCCTCACGGCGGCGTTCGTCACGGGACTTCTCCTGTATGGCGCCGGTCTGGGGTGGCAGGGGGTTGCCATATCCGTGCCCGTGGCCATGTGGCTCTGTCTGAGGGGACGCAGGTCGTGGGGCGTGTCGCTGCTCGGACTCGCGGCGGGCGTGGTGACCGGATATGCCGACCGCCCGTACATGCCCGAGGGCCTGCCGGACGGCGCGGCACGGCGGTATTCGGCCGGTGTGCTCGACCGGCGCGAGACCGACGGGGCGCAGTCGCTGGTGGTGCGCATCGACTCGGTCGACGGCATCGGTTGCCGCAGTTTCTCGGCCGCGCTGATGATTCCGGGCGTGTTGCCCGATACGGACGACACCGACTACATCGCGTTCTCGGCCCGCCTTGCCCCCCTGACTGACCGCCGCGACCTGCCCGACGAGGTCGATTATACCGCCTCGCTGCGCCGACGTGGCGTGGTGGCTTCGGCCATAGTGGCCCCCGACAGCATACTCTCGGTTACGCCGCGTGGCGGATTCGCTGCATCGGTGAGGCGTGCGCGCCACGAGGTGAGACGCCTCTTGGCATTCTCGCCCTTGGACCCTGCCGCCGGACAATTCCTCACCGCCGCCCTGACTGGCGACCGCGAGATACTCGACCCCGGGTCGAGCGAGATATTCTCTACCGCCGGCATAGCCCATATCCTTGCTTTGAGCGGACTGCACGTCGCCATCATCGCAGGGGTCTTGAATCTGCTGCTGATACCGCTCGTCATTGCCGGGCACCGCAAGATACGCATGGCCGCCGTCATCGTCGCCCTGTGGCTGTTTGCCGTGATGACCGGACTGACGCCCTCGGTGGTGCGAGCCGCCGTCATGTCGACGGTCATGCTGACAACGATGATGATCGAGCGCGAGAGGGCGCCGCTCAACGCGCTCTGCATAGCCGCCCTCGCAATTCTGGTGGTGACCCCCTCGGCAGTCTACAGCTTCGGATTCCAGCTCAGTTTCCTTGCCGTGGCCTCGATACTGTTGTTCATGCCCCTGCTCACGTCGCATCGGCCCCGCCACCCGTTCGCGCGCACGCTGCTCGACCTTGCGGCGGTCTCGCTGACGGCGACGATAGGCTCGGGGATGCTTGCGGCATACAGATTCGGCTTCTTCCCGCTGTGGTTCATCCCGGTCAATGTCATCGTCTCGTTCATCCTGCCTCCGCTGCTCGGATGCGGCGTTGTCTTGGTGTGCTGCGAGGCCATTGGGGTGCCGACAGCCATGCTCGCCTCGGTCATCGACGGCCTGTATTCAGTCGTCGCCTCGACCGCCGATCATTTCGCCTCGCTGCCGTTGGCCACGGTCGACACGTCACGGATGCCGGCCACGCTGCTGTGGTTCTATTTCGCCGTCCTGATGCTCCTTGCCGTCGGCACCGTCACGCGCCGTCGCGTATGGCTCTATGCCGCCGTGCCGACAGCCCTGTGCGGGGTACTGATAGTAACCCTGAGCCCGTCGGAATCATTTCCGCAGGCCGAGATGTTTGTCACGCGGTCGTCCACCGAGACAACCCTCATCGTGCGTCAGGGCACGCGGATGCAGGCATTCAGCACGTTGCGGGCCCCGGGACTCCCGACCCTGCGCGAGAGGTGCCACCGCCTCTATGCCCCCTACATGTCGCGACGCGGAGTCGACTCCATCGAATTCGTCTCGGTGACATCGCCCGCCGTATTCACGCTCGGGGGCCACAGCGTCATGCTCGCGGCCCGTCACGCCACCCTGCCAGACTCTGTCAGGGGGCCTGAATATCTTGTCGTCTGCCGCGGATTCCGAGGCGACATCGTCCGGCTGGCCCGGGCCGTGCGCCCCGACACCGTGGCACTGAGCGCCGACCTGAACAGGCGGCTGCACGACCGCTGGCTGCGCGAGCTCGCCGACAGCGCCATCCCCGCCATATCGCTGCGGCCGCGTCCGCTGACCCTGAAGTGAACAAAACAACCTCGGCGCGGGTTTTCTTTTTGAGACCTCGTTTTTTTATATTAATTTTGTCCATTCAAACACATCCCCGCGACTCTATGAAACAGATCTACCGCTATGCCGCTCTGCTGACGACCATCTTCCTTGCCACGCTGACCCTCCAGTCTTGCGCAACAGACGACGAGTATTATGACCATCCACTTGTGGGCACATGGCAGATGGTGGCCCCGCTCAACGGGTTCTACAACGAATTCACGTTCTATTCAAACGGCACCGGAGCCTATTTTGTCGAGGACGACTGGGGACAGGACAACTATTACATCAACTGGTATGCCTATGGTAACCAGCTGTAGGTCGAATTCCCCGACCAGATGGACACAATGAGCTTCACGTGGCAGATGGACGGCTATAGCCTCTATCTGTATCCGGTCGAGGGGGGAGCGACTTGGGTCTACCGACTGTATTGACCTATGGAGTTCCGCACTCTTGCCAGACCTCTCGAAAGATTGCAGGGGACGGTGTCGCACGCCGCCCCCGTGCTGCTCGTGGGGTCATGCTTCAGCGACAACATAGGTGCCGAACTCCGCGCCGACCTGTTTGACGCCGTGGTCAATCCTTTCGGCCCGCTCTACAACCCGCTGTCGGTCGAGTCGGCATTCGGCATCATCGCCACAAATGACGGCAGGTATGACGCACGCCTGTTCCGTCACGAGGGTGTGTGGCACGACTGGAACTTTCATTCGCGCTTCTCGTCCGCATCGGCCCCCGAGGCCGCTCGGGCAATGGGCCGCTCGGTAGCCGCTGCCCGCGAGGCACTGGCGTCGGCCTCGGCCGTCATCATCACCCTCGGCACGACGACGGCATACCGGCTGTGCGAGGATGACTCCGTCGTGGCAAACTGCCACAAGATGCCCGCGAGGATGTTCAGGCAGACGGACCTGTCGCTGGCAGAGACCACGGAGTCACTCGACAGGACCATAGGGATCGTCCGCACGGTCAACCCCGGGGCCAAGATAATATTCACCGTCAGCCCGCTGCGCTATCTCGCCGACGGAATGCACGCCAACACCCTGATAAAGTCAAGACTGCATCTGGCCATAGACGCCGTGTCACGCAGTCACGAGGGCATAATCTACTTTCCGGCATACGAGATAGTCAACGACGACCTCAGGGACTACAGGTTCTATGCCGACGACATGAAACACCCCTCGGCTCAGGCCGTGAGGTATATATACGATCTCTTCTCTCAAAGTTTCTTCACCCCACAGACGGCCGAGACCGCCGCTGCGGGCAGACGTCTGTCGAGGCGCCTGTCGCACCGCGCCATGGCCGTGTCCGAAACCGAAATCAAAGAACTCGATCTGCTCAGACAGTATCCGCAACTCCGTAACGGATACAAAAGATTTATCGAAAATGAACTATAGCATCAGCCGGATAGCATCGCTGCTGGGTCTCCCCGAGCCCCGTCACGCAGCCTGCATATCGCATCTGCTCACCGACAGCCGTTCGCTGCTCCACCCCGCCGAAACACTGTTTTTCGCACTCCGCACCCCGTCGGGCGACGGACACAACTTCATATCAAGCCTCCATGCGCTCGGCGTGCGCAATTTTGTCGTCGAGCACCTGCCCGCCGACGCCGACGCAATGCCCGAGGCCAATTTCCTCGTCACCCCGTCGCCTCTCGAGGCCCTGCAGGCCATTGCCGGGGCGCACCGCGCGCAATTCGACATCCCCGTCATCGGCATTACGGGCAGCCGTGGCAAGACCACCGTCAAGGAGTGGGCACACTCGCTGTTGCGCGGGACGTTCGACACGGCCCGCTCGCCCCGCAGCTTCAACTCGCAGACAGGCGTTCCGCTGTCGCTCTGCACCATCGGCCCCGAGACCGAGGTGGCCATCATCGAGGCCGGCATATCGCTGCCCGGCGAGATGCGGCGCCTGCACGACATCATCAGGCCCACAATAGGCATCTTCACCAACATCGGTGGCGCCCACAGCAGCGGTTTCGGGTCTATCGAGGAGAAGGCCCGGCAGAAGGCCGAGCTGCTCGACGGATGCGAGACGGTGATATATTGCGCCGACAACACGCTCATATCCTCGGTGATGCCCGACGCCGAAAACCGCATCGGATGGTCCGTCAAGGATCCCGGCGCGCCCCTCTACATCAGCCGCACGGACAAGAAGGGGAACTCGACCGAGGTGTCGTACACATGGCGCAAGGACGGGACCGAGGGCAAGTTCACCATCCCGTTCACATCAGACCACGACATAGAGAACGCCGTGCACGGTCTGGCTCTGGCCCTGACCCTCGGGCTCGATGCCGCGACCATTGCCGAGCGTATGCCCCGACTGAGCCGCGTGGACACGCGCCTCGAGGTGATAGAGGGTGTCAACGGCTGCCATATCATCCACGACCGCTTCACGTCAGACCTCCCCTCGCTGGCTCTGGCGCTCGACTTCATGAACAGGCGCCTCACGCCGGGCTATGGCAAGACCGTCATTCTGGGCGACCTGATGACGGATACCCCCGAGGCCGTGCCGCAGACCTATGCCACCGCCGCAGACCTGTGCCGCAGGCGCGGCATCGACAGGGTCATCGCCGTGGGCGGCGAGATTGCCGCCCACGCCGCCCTGTTCGGCGGCAACACCAAGGCGTTCGGCTCTGTCAGTGAGATGCTTGCCGGAATGAGCGCGACCGATTTCCGCGACGAGCTCATACTGATAAAAGGAGCTCCCGACCAGCCCTTCGGCCTGATAGGCGACATGCTCGAGGCCCGACAGCACGAGACCGTGCTCGAGATCAACCTCGACGCCGTGGTCGAGAACTTCAACTACTTCCGCTCGCTCGTCCGTCCCACCACCGGGATTGTCTGCATGATCAAGGCATCGGGCTATGGCGCCGGCGCCGGCGAGCTGGCCAAGACGCTCCAGACACAAGGCGCGGCATATCTTGCCGTAGCCGTCCACGACGAGGGCACGCAACTGAGACGAGAGGGCATCACCATGCCCATCATAGTGCTCAACCCGATGGTCGACGACTTCAAGACCCTCTTCGACAACCGCCTCGAGCCCGAGATATACAGCATCGACTTCCTGCGCCGCCTCATTGCCGAGGCCGCCAGACTGGGCATAAAGGACTATCCCGTACACATCAAGATAGACTCGGGCATGCACAGGCTCGGATTCCTCAAGGAGACCCTTCCGGAGGTCATCGAGCTGCTCAAGAGTCAGGACAACGTGGTGCCGCGGTCGATATTCTCGCACCTCTGCGCCGCCGACGACCCGATGGAGGACGACTATACATACAGCCAGTTCGACTATTTCGAGCGTTGCTGCGACATGCTGCTGTCGGCATTCCCCGACCGCAGGATACTGCGCCACATACTCAACTCGACGGGCATAACGAGATTTCCCGAACACCAGTTCGACATGGTGCGCCTCGGCATCGGCCTCTATGGTGTGCGCACCATGCACGACGGCTCGCAGGACGCGCTGCGCCCCGTCTCGGCACTGCGCACGGCCATAATCTCGGTCAAGAGGTGGCCCGCGGGCACGACCATCGGCTATAACCGCCGCGGCGTGCTCAAAAGAGACTCGGTCATAGCCACCGTGCCCATCGGATATGCCGACGGCCTCAACCGCCATCTGGGCTATGGCAACGCCTCGTTCATGGTCGGAGGTCACCTCTGCCCCACCGTCGGCAGCATCTGCATGGACGCCTGCATGATAGACGTGACCGAGGTTGCCGACGCAGCGCCCGGCATGGCCGTCGAGATATTCGGCGACAATGTCAGTGTCGACACACTCGCCGAGACCCTCGGCACAATCCCTTATGAAGTGTTGACATCTGTGTCCGAAAGAGTTAAAAGAGTTTATTTTAGGGAGTGAAAATTGCCGAGTTGTAAAAATTTTAGTATTTTTGCGACAAATTACACAATTCAATCTTATTCACTCCATGAAAAAATACTTACTCCCGATAGCACTCATACTCGGCCCCGCCATGACATTCGCGGCAGATCAGGTTCCGGCATTCCCCGGCGCCGAAGGCCACGGACGCTATACGACCGGCGGCCGCGGAGGCAAGGTGGTGCATGTCACAAACCTCAACGACTCGGGCGCGGGCTCGCTGCGCGCCGCCGTCAAGGGCGACTCCAAGAAGACCGTCGTGTTTGACGTCAGCGGCTACATCGACCTCCAGTCAGACCTCGAGATCGGCGCCAACACCACCATCGCAGGCCAGACCGCACCCGGTCAGGGAGTCACCGTGCGCTATTGGACCATCAAGCCCAAAGGCAACAACATCATAATCCGATTCATACGATTCCGCCGTTCGCAGGTCAAGAATGTCAATGACGGAGCCGATGCCATCACGGCACGCTACTTCACCAACATGATTCTGGACCACTGCTCGATGTCGTGGAGCATCGACGAGCTCGCGTCGTTCTATGACAACCGCGACTTCACCATGCAGTGGTGCGTCATCTCCGAGGCCCTCAACTCGGGCCACGAGAAGGGCGAGCACTCCTATGGCGGTATTTGGGGCGGCAAGAACGCATCGTTCCACCACAACTTCCTGTCCAACGCCAACAACCGCATGCCCCGTTTCTGCGGAGCCCGCTATGCTTGGGACGGCTATGACAAGGCGAAATATGCCAATACGGTCGACGCCGAGCGCGTTGACTTCCGCAACTGCGTCATCTACAACTGGGGCTCGGGCGGATGCTATGGCGGCCCCGGCGGCGGATACATCAACATCGTCAACAACTACTATAAGGCCGGACCCGGCACCAAGAACAAGACCCGCATCACGCAGGTCACCGTGGCCACCTCGGGCAATGCCGACAAGAATCATCCCGAGCTCTACGGACTGGCGTCGCGCTATTTCATCGACGGCAACCACATGACTGCCGCCGCCAATCCCGAGACATTCGACAACTGGTCGTCGTCGGCCGTCGTCTATGACAGCGGTCTCGCCGCAGGTCCCACAGGCAAGTTCATCAAGGATCCCGGCCACCAGTACGGCCCCAACGTCGAGTACATGGATCTCAAGGGCACCGACTGCGTAGAGCTCAAGCTCAACGCCGAGGTCGATCCCGGCGAGGTATCGACCCACAAGGCCGACAAGGCATACGAGAAGATTCTCGACTATGCCGGAGCAAGCCTCTACCGCGACGGAGCCGATGCCCGCTACATGGAGGAAGCACGCACGGGCACCGTGACATACACAGGCAAGGTCGCAGGCATAGCCGACTTTGTCAATGATCCCGAGAAGACTGAAGACCCTTCCCTCCCCTCGTTCCCCGAGCTGACAAGCGAGACCCGCCCCGCCGGATGGGACACCGACGGTGACGGCATGCCCGACGCATGGGAGACCGCAAACGGACTCAACCCCAACGACGCCAACGACGGCAAGACATATACACTCGACGGCAAGGGATACTACACCAACCTCGAGGTTTACCTGAACTCGATCGTCGAGCACATCATGAAGGCCGGCACCGAGGACGCCCTGACCGCCGTGAACGAGTACTGGCCCGAGGCCGGACAGTCTGGCATCGGTGACATCACCGCTCCCGCAGGCGAGGTAGACCACATCGAATACTACAACCTCAACGGCATCCGTCTGGCCGAGCCCGCACAGGGCATCAACATCCGCCGCACCGTATATACCGACGGCACCGTGGTGACAGACAAAGTGCTCAAATAATCAACCGTCCATACCTTAAGACCAATAGGGCCCGTAAGACTTCACAAGTCCTATTGGCCTTATTTCTTTTTAACATCACATCCCATGAAAAGGCTTATCGCATCCACACTGTTCGCGGCGCTGACCCTGTCGGCCTCTGCCGCAGGCCCCGACAATACCGTGCCGCGCGACACATCGTTCACCGCATGGTCCACCTATATCAAGGTGCGCAAGAAACACCCCGAGGTCACTCTCGCTCCCCCTTCGCTCCCCAAGGGGGTCAAGGCATACGAGAACGTGGTCTACTCCACGCTCAAGGACACCCCCTACGGCGACCGCGACCTGCACGTCGACATATTCCGCCCCGACGACAACAAGAAGTATCCCGCCATGCTGATGATACACGGCGGCGGCTGGAACTCGGGCGACAAATCGCTGCAGGTGCCCATGGCGCAGATGATCGCCGCCAAGGGATACGTCACGATACCCGTCGAATACCGCCTCATCCCCGAGGCCGTCTATCCCGCCGGACTCAACGACGTCAAGGCCGCCGTGCGCTGGGTGCGCAAGAATGCCGACAAATATGGCATCGACCCCGACAGGATAGCCATCTCGGGCTGCTCGGCCGGAGCGCAGCTGGCCACGCTTGTCGGCGTGACTAACGGCGCCGCCACCCACAAGGGCGACGACCGCCTCGCAGACACCTCGGCCGACGTTCAGGCCATCGTCAGCATGGACGGCATAGCCACGTTCGTATCGGACAACAACATCGCCGATGCCCGCAACCGCCTCGAGACCAAAGGCAACCTGCCCGTCAACGCCCTGTGGCTGGGCGGTCTGTACGAAGACTCTCCCGCAAACTGGGAACACGCCTCAGCCATCAACTGGATCACTGACGCCTCGGCACCCATCTGTTTCATCAACAGCGCCCTGCCCCGCTATCACGACGGACGCGACCACCTGATGGAGATATACAAGCTCCGCGGCATCCACTCCGAGCGCCACGACATCCCCGTCGACGTCCACCCCTTCTGGTTCTTCCACCCGTGGGTCGACTCGACAGTCGACTACACCGTCGACTTCCTCAACCGCACATTCAAGAAATAACACAACCGGCCGCTCCTATCTAAGGGCGGCCGGTTGGTTTGTGGGTTATGGATGATTATTTGGCGTGGCGGAGGAAGTCGGCCTCGATGATGCGGAGCTCGCTGCCCACCTTGTCGCCGTCCTGTGCCTTGAAGAGGTCAAGGTCGTTGGCCACGGGCTCGACCAGTTCGGTTATCTGGCCGAATGCCTCGTTCTCGGTGGCGGCTCCGCGCAGACGTATGGTCAGCGACGATGTCTCGACCGGCTTGAGGGAGAGGTTGACATAGCCGAGCGACATGTCGGTGTCGCCGCTCCAGACCACGGTGCCGTTGTCGGAGAGTATCTCGATGGGATAGCTGCGGCGGCGCCAGCCTGTCAGCTTCAGGTCGGCCTCGTCGACGACCACGGGCCCGGCAAACGAATAGGTTATCCAAGCGTTGCGCAGGGTGCCGTCGTTCTTCCACTCTGATTTCTCGTTGTCGTCATAGCTGTTGGCGGCTGTCTCTTGATTGCATCCGGCCTTGGCCGAGACCACTGGGACGGTGTGCTTGAGCACCTCGTATGATGGTGTCGCGGGGGTCTCGCCGCGCTCGAGGGAGCCTTTCAGAAGATTCTTCTGGTGATATGTCGTGAGGCCGCCGTCGACTACGACAGGCTGTGTCTGCCACTCGACGGTCTGTGCGGGCAGCCCCTCGGCAGTGGCCGTGAGGCGTATGGTGCCGGCCTCGGGAAGACTGCGCACCAGCGCGCGGTTGATGCCGCACTCGACGGGCAGGACGGTATCGAGTATCCTGTTCCCCTCGCCCTTGGCCAGACCTCCGCGCCATTCGGCGGGGCCGCTGAGCGTGAATGTCACCTCGCGGTTGTCGAGCGGACAGCGCCGGCCCTCGGCGTCGACCACCTCGAACTGCACCAGCGCCATGTCGGCACCGTCGGCCATCATGCCCGCGGGCGATGTCTCGACCGTGAGTCTGAGCGAGGCGGGAGCGCCCGCCGTAGACACGGAGTATTCGGAGAGCTTCCTGCCCGCCTCGTCATAGGAGACAGCCGTGAGGGTGCCGGGGGCGTATGGTATCGAGTCGAATGTGTGGAGGAAGTGATAGTCGACCTTCTCGCGGCCCACGTTCCGGCCGTTGAGCAGCAGCTCGACCCTCGGGGCGTCGGACACGACATAGACAGGCTTGACGGTGCCGGGGTCATAATTCCAGTGGCCTATGATATAGGTGCGGTCGGTCTCGGGCGTCACCCATCCGTCCCACATCACCTGATGGGCGAAATATGAGTCCTTGGGTATGCGCATGGCGTCCGTGACACCGCTGGTGCGATAGTTGGACTCGCCGCGACAGTGGGTGTTGGTGTCCGAGAAGATGATCTTGACGCCGCCCGAGCTGACGCGGTCGCCCATGCCGGGACGCTGCTGCCAGTAGTCGAACCAGCGGCGTATGTGCTCGATGGCGAGCTGGTCGGCGTTGAGGTTGTAGGCCGAGGCATCGGCGTTGCGATAGAGCGGACCGTCGCCGTTCTTGTGATAGGGATAGCTCCAGTCGTCCCAATAGCGGCGCAGGCCCTCGTCGCGGCAATATTCCATGGCCCACATGGGCTGTCCGGCGCTCTTGTTGATGTAGAGCATCTCGCCGCCATATTCTGATTTCTTGCTGTCGAGCATCTCGCGGCTGCCGATGGCGCGGCCTCCTTGGGGGTCAAACTCGTCGCGCAGGGCCTTCATGTCGGCCATGTGCTGCTCGGAGACACCCTTGTTGCCCGACTCGTAGAAAATTATGCTCGGGTTGTTGCGATAGTAGACGATGGCGTCGCGCATCAGGTCGACGCGCTGCTGCCACTGGCGCCCCTCGACATCCTTCTCGGCATCGCCCGCGGGCATGGCCTGCAGCAGGCCCACGCGGTCGCACGACTCGACATCCTGACGCCACGGAGCCACGTGCATCCATCTGACCAGATTGCCACCCGAGCGGACACACTCGAGGTTGGAGTAGTCACTGAGCCATGCGGGCACGCTCATGCCCACGCCGGGCCACTCGTTGCTGGTGCGCTGGGCATAGCCGTGCACCATCATCGTGCGGTCGTTGAGCTCGAACCGACCGTCGCCGAATCCGGTCTTGCGGAATCCGGTGCGCGTCACGGTCTCGTCGGCATCGCGGCCATCGACCACCAGACGAGTCTTGACGTCGTAGAGGTATCCGTAGCCCCAGCTCCAGAAGTGCAGGCCGGCGAGTCGGTCTGACGCCTTGAGCGTGGCGAGCGCGCCGGGGGCAACGGTCTGACTGTCCGAGTTGAATGTCGCTATCTTCTTGCCGTCGGGGTCCGCTATCTCAGTCACGAGGCTAACAGTGGCGGGTCTTGAGGTCTCGTTACGGACCTGTGACTCGACGCACACCTCGGCCGTGCGGGACTTGACGTCGATGTCCCTTGCATAGACATACACGCCCGTCGTGCCCAGCGACGAGTATAGCGGCAGGGTCTGATAGACAGGCTCCATGACGTGGAGCACCACGTTCTTGGGCAGACCGCCGTAGTTGGCGTTGAAATTCTTGTTGTTCCACTGGAATTTCGAGCCCGATTCGCGCTCCTGATAGTTCCAGTCGTTGTCGGTGCGCACGGCCAGCACGTTCTCCTTGCCAAACCTGACGTATGGGGTCAGGTCGAAGCCGAATGCCATGACGCCGTTCTCGTGAGCGCCGACATGATGGCCGTTGATATATACGTCGGCCACCTGACGCGCTCCCTCGAACTCGACGAACACCTTCTTGCCCTTGTCCGACTTGGGCAGGGTGAAGTGCTTGCGATACCACGCCACGGTGTCGGTGAGGTTGTCTATCAGCACGCGATATGCCTCGTCCTCGTTGTGGGCGCGGGGCAGGGTCACGGTCTTCCAAGCCGAGTCGTCGAACTTTGGATTCTCGGCTCCGGGCACATCGCCTATGGCCAGACGCCAACCGGGGTTGATGTTATAGCGCTCTCCGGCGCTCAGGGCCGCACTACCCGCAAGGGCGGCGGCCAGCAATGCTATGCTCAGTCTATTCATTGGGTTGTGCGGGTCTTGAGGGTGAGAGATTCATGATGCTGACATTCTCGACGTTGTTTATGAATCCCATGTATTTCTTCACAGTGTCCACTCTCACGTCGTGCATGGTGATGTTGCGGGCGGGCAGCTCGGGGCAGCCGTCGAGCAGATAGACCACGTCGGCGCTCTTCACGTGCACGTCGCGCATGTGCAGGCCGTCTATGCGGGTCAGCCTCTTCTCGTATGTCGGCACCAGCGTGCGCCACTGATACAGCACCTCGGTGGCAATCTCCATGACGCTCTTGGCGTGTCCGGCGGTCACGTTCTCCATGATGATGTTCTCTATCACGCCGCCGCGGCGGTGGTTGGTCTTGAGATAGAACAACTCGTAGAGGCTGCCCGGCGCCGTGCAGTGGTGCATGTAGACGTTGCGCACGCCGCCCGAGATCTCGCTGCCAATGCCCAGCAGCACATGTCCGGCCAGCACCTTGCAGTTGCGCACCACCACGTTCTGCGTGGGGGTGTCGAGGCGCCAAGCGTCGCGGTTGCGGCCCGACTTTATCACCACGGCATCGTCGCCCTGATCGAACGTACAGTTCTCAACCAGCACGTTTGCGGTCATCTCGATGTCTATGCCGTCGTTGTTGTGCCCCTTGGCGCGCACGTCGAGGTTGCGGGCAATGGCGCCGTCGCACATATAGAGGTGAATGGTCCAGAAGGGACTCTCGCGAATCTTGAAACCGTCCAGCATCACGTTGCGGCAGCGGTTGAGGTGTATGAGGTGCGGGCGCATGTTGTTCTCGCCCCTCGCCATGCGGCGCTGCTCCACGGGGACATCGGTCGACGCCATGGTGTATAGCTGCTTCAGGGCCTCCATGTGCGGCGCCGGGCGCTTGAACCACACCTTCCACAAATCCATCACGGGCGCCAGCGTGCCCGTGCCCGTGATGGCTATGTTCTCGCAGTCAAGCGCATATACCAGCGGCGAGTAGTTGTAGCACTCCATGCCCTCCCACGACGTCATCACCTCGGGCAGATAGTCGGCGGGGTTGTCGGTGAATCTCACCACGGCCCCCTCGGCGAGGTGCAGGTTGACGTTGCTCTTGAGGTGAATGGGGCCGGTTGTCCACTCGCCGGCGGGTATCACGACCCTGCCGCCGCCCGCGCGGTGACAGGCGTCTATGGCCTTGGCTATCGCCTTGGTGTTGATGTTCCTCGGCCCTTTCTTTGCTCCATATTTGGTTATCGGGAAGTCCTTGTCCGGATAGACGAATTCAAGCAGGTCGGACATGGCGAACGGTGCCTCGACCCTGACTGTGCGGTATTCGGCCCTCAGCGAGGGGATGAAAAATGCTATTGCAAAGAGCAGTACAAAGAGTTTTTTCACGGCAATGGATGAATGGTAGTTTTTCTATTGCAAAATTAGTCGGTTTATCTGAAAAAAATCCCCCTTTATCGGTCAGATAAAGGGGGAATAATTGCAAAAAGGGATGTTTTTCAGTTACCGTACGGTTTTTCGGCCTCGAAGAAAGGTGCCTCGGGCCAATAGAAGGCCTCGGGGTCGTCCGGACGGGCGGGGTCGTATGCCGGAGCCTCCTTGAGGTGCTTGGCCAGCCGGGGCGCGGCCTTCTTCAGGCCCTCGCGCACGCACTTGGCCACCTGTGTGGCACCGTAGGGGTTGAAGTGGGTGTTGTCGGCCAGCGGCTCGGTCTGTCCGGGATAGGTGTTGGCCGGATAGTGCACGAAGGCCTTCTTCGAGTTCTCCGTTCCGAGTGTCTCATAGAGCGTCTTGGTCATGGGATTGAGCTCGATGACGGGCACGCCCTCGCGGGCAGCGACCTCGCGCATGGCCTGCGGATAGTCGCCGTGGGTGTCCTTGATCTTGCCGTTGTCCTCGAAGTGGCGGCGGGCGGTCGGGGTGATGAACACGGGATTCAGTCCGGCGGCGCGGGCGCGGTCTATGAAGATCTTGAGGCAGGTGGCAAAGTTATAGTACGCACCCTTACCGGCGCCGCGCTCCTTCTGGTCGTTGTGGCCGAACTCAACCAGAACCCAGTCGCCCGGGCGGGCCATCGAGAGCACCTTGTCATAGCGCTTGGAGTCGAGGAACGACGACGCCCTCTGGCCGCTCTCGGCGTTGTTGGCCACGCATACGTTGCTGTCGAAGTATGCGGGCATTATCTGTCCCCAGCTTGCCCACGGCTCCTTGGTCTGGTCTACCACGGTGCTGTTGCCGCAGAGATATACGGTGGTCACGCTGTCGGCGTCGGTGACGGGGGTGATGGTGACGCTCTGCACGGCGGGGGCATGGCCGGTGAACTCGAGCGTGAGCTTGTCGTCCCAAGTCGGGGTGCCCACCTCGCGGGGATTGATGCGCACCGAGTCCTTGAGGTTGATGCCGCGCTGGCGCTTGTGCACGATGAACGTCCTGTCCTCGAACTTGCCCTTGGCCGTGGCCACGTCGTCGAGCATCAGGCGGCGGCTCTCGGCGCGGACGGTGGTCTGTGCCTTGCGGCGCTTGTCGCCGAGGCGCACCGTCACCTTATAGTTGCCGTCGGGCACCCTGACCGAGAAGAAATAGGGCTTTCCGTCCTTGGTCGGAGCGGTGCCGAAGTCATAGCCGTATCCGTCGAACTCGTTATAGGCGGGCACGGTGGCATCCATGGTATACGAGTGGCTGACGGGGAGCAGGGCGTCCTTGAGGGGACATGTGGTGCCGCGGAGACCCTCGGCGATGCTGGCGGCGTTGAGGCGCGCGCCCTTCTTGGACGAGTGCGTATGGTCTTTCTTGAAGTAAGGGGGCGTGCCCTCGGGGCCTATGGCCTGATATTTCTTGCCCGAGATGGCGTTTAGGTCGATGAAGTATGCCCCACCCTGACGGGCGGCCTGACGGGCCCAGAGGCCGAAGCTGTTGGCATTGCTCTCTATCTTGCCGTCCTGCCACTTGTTGCGGGGAGTGTGGCTGAGCACGATGGGTATGGCACCCTTCTCCTTGGCGTCCATGATGAACTTGCGCAGATACCAGCCATAGGTATAGATGACCTGATTCTTGCCCGTGGCCTCCATCCTGAACACCTTGCTCTCGCCGCCGGCGCCATGCAGCTCGCCGCGGGCCTTGCCGGTGTTGATGTCGCCGCCGTCGTTGTGGCCGAACTGCATTATCACGAAGTCGCCCGGCTGCAGCGCATTATATACCTTGTCCCAGCGACCCTCGTCGAGGAATGTCCTTGCGCTGCGTCCGGCCATGGCGTGGTTCTCGACCGAGACCTTGGTGGTGTCGAAGAGTTCGTGCAGCACGCTGCCCCAACCCCACATCGAGTCGTCGTCGCTGTCGGCGTTCTTGACGGTGCTGTCGCCGATGGTGAAGACCACCGGGCGTCCCGGCTTGCGCGAGGCGCCGGTCTTGGTGTCGACCTCGACGGGGAGCAGATACTCGGCCAGCTCGAGACCCTTGACGCCGCGCAGGCCCTCGGCAGCCGACTCGGCATTGACCCTCGCGCCGAACGCCGAGGTGTGGATGCGGTCTATGTAGAACATGGTCTTGACCTTCTCCTTGCCGAATCGCTCGAACTTGCGGGCGGTGATCTCGTTGAGGTCGACGAAGGGCACTCCCTCGGCCTCGGCCACCTGACGGGCCCAGAGGCCGAACGTCTTGTTCACGCGGGTTATCTTGGTCGAGTCGCGGTCGTCCCAAGCGTTGCGCGGGGTCAGCGAGAAGAGTATCGGGCGGCCACCCTTGGCCTTGACCTCGCGCACGTAGCGGCGCATGTATTCGCCGTATGTATATACGGTGTCGGGCTGTCCGGTCTCCTTGATGGTCACGGCAAGGCTCTCCTCGCCGATGCCGGGAATCGAGGCGCGGGCGCGTCCCGAGTCATACGGACCGTTGTCGTTATGGCCCAGCTCGATTATCACCCAGTCGCCTGGGCGTACGCCCTGCAGCACCTCGGGCCACAGGCGGTTGTAGAACGTGCGGCTGCTCATGCCGCCGAGGGCGTGGTTCTCGACGGTGATGCGGTCGGCGTCAAAATATTCGGGCATGTAGTATCCCCAGCCCCACTGGCCGTTGCCGCCGTCGCCCAGCGTGCCCGTGCGCATGGTCGAGTTGCCGACCAGAAACAATACGGGGTTGTTGCCCTTGCGTGTCGAGCCCGGCACCGGACGCGCCGTGCGGGCCTTGTTGAGGCTGTCGAGGGTGTTGTCGATGACACCGTTGACATCCTCCATCGGCGATGAGATTTTCTGCTGTCCGGACAGGGCCATGCCCATGCCCAGCGCAGCCAATGTCAGTAATGCGCCTTTGAGTCTCATGGTTGTGATTGGTATTGTATTGGTTTTGATGTGATGATTGTCAGTCTATCTTGGTGCCGCGGAATGTCGTGCCCTTCAGCTCGGGTCCGAAATAGAATCCGGGCTGCGTGGGCTGGTTATAGGCCACGTTCTGGTTGGCGATGCTGTGGCGGTAGGCGGGCTCCTCGAGGAAGGTGTGGAATCTGTACGGAGTGTCGAAGGTCGAGACATACAGCCTGAGCGACGAGCTGTCGGGGGTGCGCATCAGCACCTCCTCGCGCCAGTCGCCGAGTATGTCGCCCTGCAGGCAGGGGTTGGCCTTGGTCCAGTTGTTCGACACCGTGCCCTCGAACACCTGCAGCGGCTCGCAGACACCCTTGCGCCAGTCATACTTGCTCACGGTGTTCTTGTCCAGCAGCTCGCGCAGCAGGTCGCCGTCCCACCACACGGCCATATTTATGGGAACGCCGGCGGTGGCATACATATTGTATTCCTGAGGCTTTGTCAGCAGCGTGCCGTCCCATGCGCGGATCCCCCCGGTGTTGGGCGACCACAGCTCGACGCCGGGGTGCGTGGGGTCGATGTCGGCGGCCATGCAGCGGCCAACGTCCTGATCGCTGGGATATTGCAGTATCACCTTGCCCGTGGCGGCCTCGCGCAGCGTCGAGCCGTCCTTGCGATTTTCGTGACAGCACCATACATAATATTTCTCGTTGTTCACGTCAGAGAGCAGGTGCATGGCGTCGCCGTGATACATGCCGGTCGAATAGAGGCCCGTGCCGTCGTGGTCTACGGCCATCTGGCCATAGATTATCTCGTCGCAGCCGTCGCCGTCGACATCGGCCACCCTGAGGTTGTGGTTGCCCTGACCGGCATACTCGCCGCATCCGGGGTTGTCGCTGTCGAATACCCAGCGCGATTTCAGTTCCTTGCCGTCCCAGTCCCAAGCGGCGAGGACGCCGCGGGTGTAGTATCCGCGGCACATCACGGCCGAGGGCTTCACGCCGTCGAGGCATGCCGTGGCGGCCAGAAAGCGGTCCGAGCGGTTGGCATAGCTGTCGCCCCACTTCCTGAGGTCGCCGCGCTCGGGCAGATAGTCCACGGTAGCCATGGCCTCGCCCGTCAGGCCGTTGAACACGGTCAGGTACTCGGGGCCGGACACGATGCGCCCCTTGATGTTGCGCCAGTCGGCCTTGCGGTCGCCAATCAGGCGTCCGGTGCCGTCGACCGATCCGTCGCCGGTCTTGCATATCATCTCGGCACGGCCGTCGCCGTCAAAGTCGGCCACGAGAAACTGCGTGTAGTGTGCCCCGGCGCGTATGTTGTCGCCAAGGTCTATGCGCCACAGCCGGGTGCCGTCCAGCCTGTAGCAGTCTATGATGACCGGGCCTGTAAACCCGTTGTGTGCGTTGTCGTGAGCGTTGGTGGGATCCCATTTCAGGAAGATCTCATACTGCCCGTCGCCGTCGACATCGCCGATAGAGGCGTCGTTGGCGATATAATGGTACTCCTTGCCGAAAGGATCAACCCCCAGCTCGGGCTTGTCGAGGGGTATGTCTATGTATCCGTGCGGAGCCTCGGCGGGCAGGGTGTACGCGCCCCCCTGCTTCTTGCCTTTCAGGGCCCTGACCTCATAGCGGACCTCGGCCTTGCCTCCATACGGATCCTTGAAGAATGTCTTGTCTGTCAGTGGTTTTCTGTTTATCTTGCGTCCGTCGCGATAGATGTCGAATGCCTGATCCATCGGGTCGGCCGACAGATAGCGCCACGACAGGGCCACGGTGTCGGCGTCCTGACGCACGGCCACGACGCCACGGTCGAGGGGCTCACCTTTGAGACGCGAGTAGTCGTATGCCGACTGGCCGCAGACAGTGACGGCCGGCAATAGGGCGGAGAGAAGTGTCAGAGATTTCAGAGACATGATTTTCATATTCAGTTATTCATAAAAGCAGGGGGCATCGCCCAATGTCGATGCCCCCTTATCAATCTTATTTACCAATAGTAATGGTGGGGCCGAGCCCTCCGGTCATCAATAACCGGGGTTCTGCCATGCTGCCTTCTGCTCGTCGGTGAGGTTGGCACCGTTGTCCTGAAGCAGACCGTCGATGAACGCCTGAGGTACAGGACGCAGATAGTGCTTCGAGGGGTTGAAGGCATTTACGTCGGGGTTCAGCTTGACAGCGCGGTTCTCGAGCTGCTTGGTGCGCGAGAGGGTCTCCCAGCGTACAAACTCACCGCAAAGCTCGCGAGAGTGCTCGTTGAGGATGAAGTGCAGGGCACGGTCGAACTGGCTCGATACGCCGAGCTTGGCCAGAATGGCCTCGTCCTCCTTGGGCAGTCTGTTCCAGTCCCAGTCGGTCATCTCGGCCTCTGTCGAGGCAGTGGTGGGGGTCAGGTCGTGGTTGGACAGGTAGTACGAGTTGATGCCGAGGTTCCAGCCCTGATTGGCTGCGATGTATTCGGGGTGCTTGGCATCGGCAGTTACGAATGCCGACTGCTCTGCGGCCTTGTTGCCGTCTACATAGAAACCGCGGTTCTCGCCCTCGTGCCATGCGGCACGCTTGCGCACTGCGTTGATGTCATTCTTGGCACCGGGATAATCCTCGAGGCGGATCTTGATCTCGGCACGCACGAGATATGTCTCGGCCAGACGGGCGAGGACAACGTCGCGCGAGCCATTGTCGCCTGCAAAGGCATTGAGGTAGCCGCAAGCGTGCTTGCTGATGCCAGCCCACATGTTGCTACCCTTGGCACCCATGGCGTGGTTCTGTGTAGCACCGAAGCTGTGACCTACGAACTGACCGTTCTTATACATGATCCACGAGTCGAGGATGGGGGTTGAAACGCCAGACAGACGGGTATTCTCCTTGCGCACGGGGCGCTCGCCGGGAGTCCAGACGGGCAGACGGCCCTCCTCGTCGACAAAGTTTGCATCGGTTTGCATGGCCTTCTCGACGGCACCGAATGTGAACTTGTCATACTTGTTGTCGTTCGGGGTGTTGAAGATCATGACGATGGCGGGGTCACCAACCTTGAATGTATGGGTGGTTCCGTCGGCATAGGTGTGCTTGTACTCTGTGGCTGCGCCATAGACGGTGCGGAATGCCTTGAAGAGACGGGCATCGTTCTTGATGTCGTATGCAGAGTACAGATACTCGGTGGGACGATAGCGCTGGAAGTCCTTGCCGCCGGTGATGCAGCCGCGAAGGTTCTTGAGCACGGTGGTCTTGGCCCAGTTGGAGAACTGGGGATTGAAGTGTGCACCGATATTGCGGATATTGGTACGGGCAGAGGGGAAGTTGGCGTTCTGGGGAGCCACCATGAGGTTCTCGCTGCTCTTCTCGATTGCTGCGTCGGGCTTGTCCCAGTTGCCATAGAGGTCGATCACGTCGTTCTCGAGCGAGCGGGCCGAGATTGCATAGTCGGCAGCCTTGAGGCCTTCCTCAAGATAAGCCTTCTTGACGTCGGCGTTCCAGTCGTTGTTGCGCTCGGAGGCTGCGAAGAGGCAAGCCTTGGCGAGGAAGTGGGCGGCCGAAGCCTTGGTCCATGTGATGCCGGCACCCATGAAGCTCTGATCCTCACCTTCGAAGAGGTTGTAGGAATCGCGGAAATCGGAAATCACCTGCTCCCAGCACTCCTTGGGAGTCTTCACCTCGAAGGTGCGTATCACACCGTCGGCGGGAACGGTCTGGATTACGCAACGGCCAAACTGTGCCGTGAGCTGATAGTAGTTGAAGCCGCGCAGGAAATATGCCTGTGCAAGGCAGGAGTTGCGCACACTCTCGTCTTTGATGAGGTCGGCCGAGGCGATGATCTTGTTGGCGGCGGCGATACCGTAGTAAAGCTCGTCCCAAAGACCGGCGTTGGTGCCGGTATTGCCGTTGACAGTGATGAAAGAGGCAGCCATACGGTTGTCGTATGTGAGCCACATTTCGTTGCAGGCATCGGTGCCGATGCCGAACTCGTCGGTGCCCTGCATGGTCTGCACGTCGCCGTTGCCCTCATATCCGGCCCACCAGCGGATGTGGCCATAGAGAGAGCGGGTTAACGACTGAATGCCTTCAGAGGTCTGGAAGAAAGCAGTGGTATGGCCGGCGGGCATCTCCTCGTCGAGGAAATCCTCCGAACAGCCTGTGAGACCCACGATAGCTGTCGAGGCAACAAGACCTGCTGCGAGATATTTATAGAATTTCATTGTTTTCAAGGGTTTAGATGGGTTGAGGATTAGAAACCGATTTCAAGACCTATTACCCAAGAGCGGTTGTAGTACGACTTGCCGGTATCGAGGTCGATGCCTGCCACGCTCTGGTGGATGTCAAACGGATTGATGACCTGACCGTAGATCTTGAGGTTCTGGATGGTGAGACGGTTGATGAGCTGACGGGGGAAGTTGTAGCCGAGCGATATGTTGCGCACGCGCACGAGGTTGCCCTTCTTGTATGAGAGCGCATCCCTGTACTTGTCGTTGTCGCCGGTGTCGACCGAGGTCAGATAGGGCATCTGCACTTCTGCGTCGGTGTTGTCGGGAGTCCAGTAGTCGGTGGCCTGACCGAGCTGGCCGAAACCGCTCACGGCAACCTTCTTCTGTACCCAGTAGTTGAACTTGCCATAGATCATGAAGCTGAGGTCGATGCCCTTGTATGTGAAGGTATTGGTCCAGCCAGCGGTGACGGCGGGGCGGCGCGAGCCTACGATGACACGGTCATCGTCGTCCATGATATAGTCGCCGTTGACGTCGTGGGGACGCACGCGGCCGGGCACGAACTTCTCGCCGTTGGCGTTCCACTTCTCCATCTCGGCGAGATCCTCGGGAGTGTTCTGCCAGATGCCGTCGGCGGTATAGCCGTAGTAAACGCTGAGGGCTTCGCCGATGAAGTAGCCTGATGCCACGTCATCGTTCTTGCCGTATGCGAGCTCGTCGATCTTGTCCTTCTGCCAAGCGAGGTTGAACGATGTGGTCCAGTCGAAGTCGCGTGTCTGAACGGGGATGGCGTTGAGCGTGAACTCGATACCCTTGTTAGAGGTCTTGCCGATGTTGGCGGTGGTTTCGCCATAGCCGGTCACGGTGGGGACCTTCATGGGCAGGAGGAGGTCGTTGGTCTTGGACCAGTAGAACTCAACGCTACCGTTGATGCGGTTGTTGAGGAAACCGTAGTCGATACCGACGTTCCACTGAGTGGTCTTCTCCCAGCCCACCTCGGTGTTGGCCATGACAAGCAGGTTCTTGACAACAGAGGGGTCATTCATGGTGTAGCCCTTGACCTGTGTTCCGTCGGTGGTGGGGATGAAGATGCCTTGGATACCGCCGAGGGTCGAATAGGGGTCGATGGCCGAGTTACCGGTCGTACCGACACCGGCGCGAATCTTGAGGTTGTTCATCCAAGCCACGTCGCGGAGGAAAGACTCCTGCTGGATGCGCCAGCCGAGCGACATAGAGGGGAAGAACGCCCACTTGCGGCCCTTGGAGAGCTGCGAGGCACCGTCCCAGCGGCCCGATGCGGTGAGCAGGTAGCGGTCGTTGAAACCGTAGTTGACACGAATCATGTAAGACTCGAGCTGACGCTCGTTGAGCGAGGTGCTCATGCCTGCGCCGTTGTTCTTGTCTGTGATGTCGAGGGTGCCCATGGCATTCCAGAGCCAGCTGTCCTCCTCGATGCGCGAGATGTTCATAGAGCCCTCCTCGATGTTGTACTTGGTGGCCGACTGAAGAAGGGTAAGACCTACGTTGTGCACCTTGTTGAAGGTGTTGTTATAGGTGATCATGTTGTCGAGTGTCCAAGAGAAGTCGCGGCGGGTATTCCATTTTGCCGAGTTGCTTGCGCCCTTATAATAGGTATAGGCAGACTCTGCGTCGATATAGTCACCCTTGCGATACTGACGGTAGTCGGGACCGAAGGCGATCTTGTACTCGAGACCCTTGAGGGGTTTCCAGATCTCGCCGAAATGGAGCTGGGCCGAGAACGAGCCGAGGAAGCGCCATGTCTCGCGATTCGAGATGTTGTGCTCCCACTCTCTGATGGGGTCGTACTGGTCCTTGTCGCCACCGGGGTTGAAGATACGTGTACCGTCTTCGTTGGTGGGATAGGCGTAGCGGATATTTCTCTTGTAGAGCTCGTAGAGGCCGGCGGCAGAGTTGGTGCTCGAGGGCGCGAAGGCGCTCGACATACCATATTCCTGCTCCTCGCGCGAGCCGTTGATGTTCATGTTGATGGTCATCCACTTGACGGGAGTGATGTTGGCGCCGAGACGGAAGGTGTAGCGGTTGTACTCCTGACCATACTGCGTGCCCTTGTTGTTGAGGTAGCCGAACGAACCGAAGGCGTTCATCTTGTCGGTACCGCCCGAAGCAGATACGGTGTGCTCGTTGACGACGCCGGTGCGTGTGGCCATGCCGGTCCAGTCGACATCCTCGACTGCGTTGCGGTCCCACGAGCCGTTGGCCCAACCGTTCATCACGTTGTTGTACGAACGCTCGTCGAGCGAGGCGAAGAGGAGTTCGTCGCTTGCCTTGGTGGGGTTGCGGGGATCGGCATACTTGTTGGGATCGCTGTTGTATGCTGCCCAGCGGCGATAGTCGATATAGTCGGCAGCCGATACAGCCTTGTCGCGGTCAACGAGATTCTGCCATGTGACAGAGCCGGAGTAGTTGAGCGAGAACTGGCCGGGCTTGCCCGACTTGGTGGTCACGATGACGACACCGTTGGCACCGCGCGAACCGTAGATGGCGGTTGCCGAGGCGTCCTTGAGAATGTCGATTGACTCGATGTCGCGGGGGTTGATGGTCTCGATGCCCGAGGCAGACATCAGGGGCACACCGTCGACAACGTAGAGAGGAGCGTTTGAAGCCTTGAGCGAACGCTCGCCACGGATGCGGATCGAAGCTACGGTACCGGGACGGTCGGTCGAGCCGATGTCGACACCGGCAGCCTTGCCCTGAAGACCCTCGAGGGCATTGGATACGGGACGCGAGGTGAGCTCGTCGGCGCTGACGTGGCTGAGTGAGCCGGTGACGTCGCTCTTCTTCTGAACACCGTAACCTACGACCACAACCTCGTCCAGCATCTCGCTGTCCTCAGACATGGTGACGTTGATCTCGTTGCGGCCGTTCACGTCCTCAACGACGGTGTTGTATCCGACATAGCGGAATTCGAGTTTGCCATTGGCGGGAACTTTGTTGAGAGTGTAGTTGCCGTCAATGTCGGTGGCGACACCGTTCTGGGTGCCGACTACCATTACTGTACCGCCGATGACCGGCTCGCCGGTGTTGTCCGTGACGGTACCATGCACTGTGAGCGCCTGTGCCACGGCTGTCATCGAGACAACCAGCATCAGCAGGGCTGCAAGGAAGAACCGAGGCGATTGGAGCCCCCGTTTTCCCAAACTCATAAGGTGGTTCATGATAATTTAGGTATTAAATAAATGGTTGAGTATTTGTTTAAGGCAAGTGTGATGAAATGGTGGCTGACACCACCTGCGGAGGCACACCTCCGACGCAGCAAAATTACATTTATTAACAGAATGGCAGGGATGATAATCGTTCAGATAGGGTGGATTTTCTGTCAAACCCTGCTTTTGGGCTATTTTCGGGGGTGATTGGGGGATGGTTGGACTGGTTGAACTAGTTTAAGTAGACCAACCAGACCAACTATCGCCAATTACTTTGTCTCCAGCCTCAGGGTCGCTGCCTTGAGGCCGGGGGCGGTGGCGGTGAGGGTGACGGGGCCTGCCTCGGGGCGGCTGCGCAGTATCACCGTGGCGGCGCCGTTGAAGAGGCTGCGCGAGTCGCCCACGGTGAGCTCGTGGCTGTTGATGTCGCCGTTGATCACGCCCACTATCTCGGCGGGGCCGTCGACCTTGAAGCTGACAAGGCCGGTGGCCTGACGGTCGCGGCGACCCTTCGAGTCGAGGGCCTCGATCTTGACATGCTGCAGGTCCATGCCGTCGGCGCTCCAAGCGTCGTTGTCGGCGGCGGCACTGAGGCGGGTGGCCTTGCCTGTGGTCTGGAGCTGATGCGTGGCCACGGGCTTGGCCTGACCGTCGCGATAGGCGCGGGCCTCGATGCGTCCGGCCTTATAGGGTATGCCGTCCCAGACTATGCGGTTGCGGGCCTTGGTGTCGCCCACGTCGTTGCGCTTGCGGCCGAGGCTCTTGCCGTTGAGCAGCAGCTCGACCTCGTCGGCATTGGTATATGTGTAGAGCTTGACCGAGTCGCCGGGCTCGAAGTTCCAGCCGTCGGTGAAGGTGCGACCGCCCATGGCCACGCCGTTCCACTGCGTTGTCTTGGTCTCGCGGAAGGGTGCGACATATACCATGGGCTCGTCGGGCTTGAAGAACGAGCGCAGGAACCATGCCATGGGCTTGGGCTCGAGCGAGATGTCGAACACGCCCTGTGCCCATCCCTTGGCGGGCCATCCGTGCGACTCGCCCAGATAGTCGATCATGCCCCAGTAGGCCAGACCGATTACCTTGTCGAGGTCCATCTCGAAGAAGTTGGGACCGAGGCCGCTGGTGTTGGCCTCACTCTGATAGAACATCATCCACGGGAAGCGGCGCGAGTCGCCGGGGAAGTACATGTAGCGGTAGTTGTATGCCGCGATGTCGGTCTCCATGACCAGCGGCGCGGGCAGCGAGTCAGTCTTCTCGTTTCGTCCGCGGGGGTGCATGGCCACCGTGACGGGGCGGGTGGTGTCATAGCGGTTGAGCAGTGTCTTCTGCAGGTGATAGGGTGTCACGCCCCAGTCGTTGTATGCGAGGTCGGGAATGAGCTGCAACTCGTTGCCGAGGCTCCAGAAGACCACGCAGGGATGGTTGCGGTCGCGGCGCACCCACTCGGGCACGTCGTGCTGCCAGCGCTCGGTCCAGTCGGTGCGTCCTCCGCAATACTGGCCGGTCCACTTGTCATAGAGCTCGTCGACGACCAGTATGCCGTATTCATCGCACAGGTCGAGCAGCGATTCGCTATAGGGGTTGTGCGACGAGCGTATGTGGTTGAAGCCGAAATCCTTGAGCAGCTTGATGCGCTTCTCGATGGCGGCGGGATAGGCCGCGGCGCCGAGTGCCCCAAGGGTGTGATGGTTGGCTATGCCCTTGAGCAGCACCTTCTTGCCGTTGAGTTTCATGCCGAACTCGGGCGAGAACTCGATGCTGCGGATGCCGAATCTCTCGGTCACCTTGTCGGCCACCGTGCCGTCGGGACGATAGATTGTGGCCTCGAGGGTATAGAGGTTGGGATTCTCGCAGTCCCACAGCAGGGCGTTGTCCACGGCGATGCTGTCCAGACGGAACTCGCGCACCTTCTGGCGGCGGTAGTTCCATAGCTTGTTGCGGCCCGAATAGACCTTCGAGCCGTCAGGGGCGGTTATCTCGATGCCCACCTCGATGCTGTCGGCCTTGACATAGTTTGCCATCTCGGCGTCGACCACTACGGTCGAGCGCTCGGGACTGACGACGGGGGTGGTGATGTGCAGGCCGTGGCGGGTGAAGTATTGCGAGGGGTCGGTGACGTTGATGTTGACGTCGCGATAGAGGCCGCCGCCGGTATACCAGCGCGAGTTCTCGGGCTTGCCGGTGTCTGCGCAGACGGCTATGACGTTGGGCTCGCCGTATTTAAGCAGCTTCGAGATGTCAGACTCGAAGCCGAGATAGCCGTAGTCGGTGCCGCCGATGCGCCGGCCGTTCAGCCACACGTCGCCCACCAGCATTATGCCCTCGAAGTCGAGCAGCACGCGCTTGCCGTCCCACGACGCATCGGGGGTGAATGCCTTGCGATACCATCCCTTGCCCATCTCCTTGAATCCGCGCGAGCTGAGACGGCTGGCTATGTTGGCCATCTCGTTGGTCTTGTCGCCCTGTTCGGCGGCGTCGGGAGCCACCCACGGCTGGTGTATCTGGAAGTCGTGGGGCAGGTTGACGCTCTGCCACGACGAGTCGTCGAAGGCGGGAGCCTCGGCACCGGCGATGTCGCCCGGGCTGAATCGCCAGCCTGAATTGATGTTGTGCGTGTCGCGCGCATGGGCGGCCGTGAGGCCGAGCGACATCGCGAGAGGAAGCAGTATCAGTGATGATGGTTTCATGGTATGTTATTTGGTCTATCTGATTTTCAGTTGTTTTTCAGGAATTGCGAGGGCGACATGCCGTATTCGTCCTTGAATGCCTCGCGATAGTGTGCCGGGCTGTTGAATCCGGTCATGTACGATATTTCGGCTATGCTGTAGTCGCGGCTCCTGAGCAGCTCGATGCTCTTGCCCAGCTTGACCTTGCGCACGTACTCGACAGGGGTCAGTCCGGTGAGCCCCTTGACCTTGCGGTAGAATGTCGAGTGGCTCATGAACATGTTGTCGGTCAGGAAGGCCATATCTATCTTGGCCGTGGTCATATTGTCGTTGATCAGGGTGTCGAGCTTTTCGAGGAACTCGCGATCCAGCTTGCTGAGCCGCGGCATGGGCGCGCTCTCCTCCTTGACCGTCTCGACTTCAGGCGGAGTCTCGGCGATGTGTGTCACCTCGTCGGCCGACGATGCGTGCTCGGCCACCGTGCGCGACAGGCGCCTGCGCCCCTCGAGCAGGTTGGCTATGCGGGTCTTGAGCAGCTTGGCGCTGAACGGCTTGGTCAGGTACGAGTCGGCGCCGCTCTCATATCCCTCCTCCTTGTCGGCGGTGGTGTCCTTGGCCGTGAGCAGTATGACGGGGATGTGCGACGTGCGTATGTCGGCCTTTAGTGTCTTGCACAGCTCTATGCCGCTCATGCCGGGCATCATGATGTCGCTGACCACGATGTCGGGGGTGTTGCGCAGGGCCATGTCGAGCCCCTCGTTGCCGTTTGAGGCGCTGATCACCGTATAGTCGCCAATCAGCGACTTGCCCACATAGTCGCGTATGTCGGCGTTGTCCTCGACGACGAGCACCACGGGGCGATTCTCGACAGGTGCGTCGTCCGTGCCGGCGCCCTCCTCCTTCTTCTCGGTGTCGGGGGCCTCCTTGTGTATGGCGTCGGGATAGATCTCGTCCATGCGTATCAGGAAGCTGAACGTCGAGCCCACGCCGAGCTTGCTCTCGACGCGCAGCAGACCCTTGTGCAGCTCGGCCAGCGACTTGACAAGTGCCAGACCGATGCCGGTGCCCGATGCCTGATGCTTGCCCTTGGCCTGAAAATAGCGGTCGTATATGTGCGGCAGCACGTCGGCCTCGATGCCATAGCCGGTATCCTCGACCGAAATGCGGGCATACTGCTCGTCGTCGTGCATGCAGGCGTCGAGCGAGAGCGCTATGTGGCCCTGCGAGGTGTACTTGATGGCGTTGGAGAGGAAGTTGTTGACGATGGTGGTGATGATCTCGCGGTCGAAGTACATGCGCGAGCTCAGCTTCTCGACCGAGAGCCTGAACTCCACGTTGTCGTTCTTGTATAGCTCCTTGTATCTCAGGCCAATCTCGGTGACGAGGTCGGAGAGGTTGCCGCGGGCCACGGTGAGCTGGCGGTTTTGCGTCTCGGTCTTGCGGAACTCCATGATCTGGTTTATCAGGTTGAGCAGGCGCACCGAGCTGCCGTGTATGCTCTTGATCTGCGGCACGAAGGCCTGCGGCAGCAGCTTGTCCTGCGCCAGATCCTCGAGCGGGCCGAGTATCAGCGTGAGCGGGGTGCGCAGCTCGTGGGCCACGTTGGTATAGAACCTCATGCGCTCGGCGTTGAGGTCCTGCTCCTCCTGACGGCGCTTGCGCTCCATGTCGAGATATTTGCGCTGTATCTCGTATTTGCTGTGCAGTTTCAGGCGCTTCTTGTACGAGCGTATCACGTACCACCCTATCAGCACCACCGCTATTATATATAAGGTGATGGCCCACCACGTCAGCCACAGGGGCGTGCGCACGACGATGTCGAGCACCAGCGTGTTGGCATCGTTCCACTCGCCGTTCTTCAGGCGGGCCCTGAGCTTGAGGCGGTATCTGCCGTGCCTGAGATTCTTGAAATAGATGGAGTTGTCGTTGCCTATGTACTGCCACTCGCGGTCGAGCCCCTCGAGCAGGTATGCATACTCTATCTGCGGGGCCTCGGCATAGTTGTCGACCGTAAAGTGTATGCGCAGCGAGTTGCGGTCGTAGGGCACGGAGATGCGGCCGTCGTCGCCCGCAAAGAGTGGCTCGTTGCCGTTGGCCGTAACGCACTCGACGCTCACCAGCCTCACCGCAGGCGAGGGATGAACCGCCTTGGACATGAGCGGGCTGTGCGAGCTCAGACCACCTATCGAGCCCCAGTAGACCGTGCCGTCGGGGACGAGGGCGACAGATGCCGCCGAGAAACCGCTCTCGGGCAGGCCGTCACGATAGTCATAGTTCTCGAACCGTGACCTGCCCTTGCGCAGGCACGACACGCCCGAGTATGTCGATACCCAGATATTGCCCTTGAGGTCCTCGCACACCGAGCGTATGTTGTTCTCGGGCAGCCCGTTGGCGTGGTTGTAGACCTTCATGTCGGCGGGTTTGTCCTCGTCGGCTATCCTGACGAGCCCCTCGTCGGTGGCGATCCAGACGGTGCCGTCGCTGTCCTGATAGAGCTGGTTGATGTTGTTCGATGGTAGTCCGTCGCGGCCGTCGATGCGCACGCGGCGCACTCCGCTGGTCTTGAAGATGAACAGGCCCTTGGCTCTCGTGCCTATCCACAGGCGGTCTTTCGAGTCCTTCATCAGCGCCGATATGGTGGGACGGGGCATATCGTCGTTGTATGCCTTCTCGGGGCTGACTACTCCGTCGCGATATGAGAAGAGCGAGCTTGTCGGACCTATCTCGGTGCCGATCCAGATGCGTCCGTCGCGGTCTTCGAGAAATGCGCCCACGTTGAACGTCTGTCCCAGATCCACGTGCTCGAACCTGTCGGCGTTGATGTCGAACCTGAGCACGCCGACATCGTTGACTCCGAGCCATACATTTCCCTTGCGGTCGGGATATACCACCGAGACCACAGACTGGTTGCGGTCGAGATATGGACCGAGGTCCCAGACGCGCACCACTGTGCCGTTGCGATAGAGGGCCAGCGAGTTCTCGCCACCCAGCCACAGGTTGCCGTCCATGTCTGACGCGATGCCATAGATGCGCTGCGGCGCCCCGAAGCCCGACGAGAGATTGTCGGTGCGGAACTCGGATACTGTCGAAGGGATGAAGTCGACACCCGTGCTGTAGTGCCCCACCCACACGTTGCCGTAGTTGTCCTCGCATATCTTGCGGATGTTGGGCGACGAGAGCAGAGTGTTGTCGGGTCTGAGACTGCGGACGCCGTAATAGGCGGCGGCAGTGACCGAGTCGGTGCGCAGGTCGAGGATGGTGACCTCGCCGAGATCGGAGGCAAGGACTATGCGTCCGTCTATCGTCTCGGTGATGTCATAGATGTTGTCTACGGTGATGGCGCCGGGACGGGTCGGGACGGGTATGAACTTGCGCGTGGCGGGATTGAACATCACCACGCCCTTGTTGGTGCCTATCCAGACGTTCTGGCGCGAGTCAATCTTGACGACCCTTATATAATTGGATATTAAGTTTTTAGGGGGGGCTTCACCTTCAATTTTGTAATTTTCGGCCTTGCGGCGGTTCACGTCGACTATCGTGAGGCCGTTGCCGAACTGCCCCACATAGAGCTTGCCGGCGCCGTCGTCGACCAGCACGCGGGTGTGGTGGGCCAGCTCGGGGAAATCGGTGTCGGTATAGTTGGTGAACTCTCCGGTGCGGGTGTCGTAGTGCTGTATTCCCTTGTTGCGGTGCAGTATCCACAGACCGTCGGCGGCCCTGCTGATATCGGCGATGTCGTTGCTGAGCAGTCCGTTCGAGGCATGCAGCCTCGTCATCTCGCCGGTGTTGAAGTCATAGACGCCGATGCCCTTGAGGCGCGTTCCCATCCACAGGCACGAGGTGGCGGGCTCATAGAACAGGCAGACAATCTCGTCGCTTGGGATGTCGGAGTTGCCCATGCTGTAGCGCTCGATATTGCTGCCCGAAATGCGGTTGAGGCCCGAGTTGGTGGCCACCCATACGAAACCTCGGCTGTCTACGATCATGTCATTGACGAATCCATTGCTCAGGCCCTCCTTGACACCGATGTGCCTGATGTGCGGGCTCATGGTGACGGCGGCTCCCGATAGCAACGGAAATATGATGAATATGACGTAAAGCAGGTGGCGAAGCATCTCTGTCTCGATTAGTTTTAAGGTATCCGGTGTCTTGGTGTTGCAAATATACAAAGAATAGTTCAAACACAGTATCACCGATGGGGCATTTGATTGAAAAACCGCCCCAAATGATATAAATATGGGAGTTTGGCGTTGCATGGCACGAATATCGGGGGCGATTGCAAGAAAAAATGTGCCGCGGAAACCGGAATAATTGCTAACTTTGCCAACGGACAACCCTAAATCCGATTTTTCAATGAACAGACTATCGCTTTTGTTAATCCTGATAATGTCGGCCGCGAGTGTCGGCGCGACGGTCTTCAGGCACGGCGAGCCCGTCAGGGTCGCGGTGTCCGACACGGAGCCGATACATGTCGGGACGGCAGTCGGGATTCTCGAAAAGGATTTCCGCTCGGTGCTCTCGAGTCCGGTCGAGAGGAGTGCCGACAAGGCTGACGTCATCATAGGCACGCTGGGCAACGGCGGCATCATCGAAAGCCTCGGACTGGATTTCGGCGACCTCAAGGGGCGCCGCGAGGGTTTCGTGCTCGAATCGCTGCCCGACGGACGCATAGTCATAGCCGGGTCTGACAGCCACGGCACCGTCTTTGGCATCATGGAACTGTCGAGGATGCTCGGCGTGTCGCCGTGGGAGTGGTGGGCCGACGTGACACCCGAGCCAAGGGAGAGCGTCGAGATACCCGCGGGCCATCGCACGGTGCAGTCGCCGTCGGTGAGGCTGAGGGGAATATTCATAAACGACGAGGACTGGGGCCTGATGCCGTGGAGCGGCACCACATACGAGCCCGAGTGCGGTCTGCACACCATAGGTCCGAGGACCAACGAGAAGATATTCGAGCTGATGACGCGCCTGCGCGCCAACTATTACTGGCCCGCCATGCACGAGTGCACCAAGCCATTCTTCCTCACCCCCGGCAACCGCGAGGCCGCCGAGAAATACGGCATATACATAGGCGGGTCTCACTGCGAGCCCATGGCATCGAGCACCGCGGGCGAGTGGCCAGTGCGAGGCAAGGGGAAGTATGACTATGTCAACAACCGCGACAGCGTATATGACTTCTGGGAAGAGCGCGTCAGGGAGGTGGCCGGTCAGGAAATCGTCTACACGCTGGGCATGCGCGGCGTGCACGACAGCAAGATGCTCGGAGCCAAGACCGTCGACGATCAGAAAGAGGCTCTGGCCCGCGTGCTGGCAGACCAGCGCGGCCTCATAGCCAAGCACGTCAGCCCCGATGTCGAGAGCGTGCCACAGGTCTTCATCCCCTACAAGGAGGTGCTCGACGTCTATGACGCAGGGCTCGAGGTGCCCGACGACGTCACGCTGATGTGGTGCGACGACAACTACGGATACATACGCCACTTCCCCACCGAGACCGAGCGTGCCCGCAAGGGTGGCAACGGCATATACTATCACGTCTCATACTGGGGTCGCCCCCACGACTACCTGTGGCTGTGTACGTTCAGCCCCTACATGCTATGGCAGCAGATGTCCGAGGCATACGACCGCGGCATCCGCGACATGTGGATACTCAACGTGGGCGACATCAAGCCCGCCGAGTATCAGACCGAACTGTTCATGGACATGGCGTGGGACATGGACGGCGTGCGCCGCAAGGGCGTGCGCGACCACATGCGCGACTTCTACGTCCGCGAGTTCGGACACGATGTCGGCGGCAGCCTCCCCGCCATACTCGACACCCACTACCGTCTGGCGCAGGAGAGAAGACCCGAGTTCATGGGGGGCACCCGCACCGAGGAGGCCGACCGCAAGTACTGGTCGACCATACGCGACATACCGTGGACCGAGAGCCAAGTCAACACCCGCCTCGGTCAATACCGCGCCATGTCGGACAGCGTCGAGCGCCTTGCGGCACTCGTGCCCCAAGCCCGCAGGGACGCATTCTTCCAGCTGGTCAAGTATCCCGTGCAGGGGGCCACGCAGATGAACGTGAAGGCCCTCACGGCACAACTGGCCCGCTACGGCAAGGCCGACTGGGCAGACTCTGATCGTGCCCTTGACAGCATCAAGACACTGACACGCATATATAACGAGGGATACGACAACAACGGCAAGTGGCGCGGCATCATGTCTCACGAGCCCCGCAAGCTGCCCGTGTTCGGCCCCGTGCCCCACGAGAGCTCGGGTGTCCCCTACCCCTATGTGGCCGAGCCTCTGGCCATCCTCGACGGCATGGACGCCGTCGGCAGTCACAAGCCATGCCCCGGACTGGGCCACGGCGCACGCAGCGCGTCGCTGGTCAAGGGCGAGCCGGTGGAATTCAGGTTCGATACCCCGGCCGCGGGCGACTCGCTTGTAGTCGAGCTGGCCATGCTCCCCTCCCACCCCATCGACGGCAAGGCACTTGCCATGACCGTCAGTATCAACGGCTCGGAGCCGCAGACAGTCGACTATGCCACGCAGGGGCGCAGCGAGGAGTGGAAACAGAACATACTGCGCGGTCAGGCCGTGAGGAGGCTCACGTTCAAGCCCGACGCAAGCAACAGGAATTCAATAACTTTAACGCCTCTGAGCGAGGGAATCGTACTCGACAGGGTGTTGATATACGGTAAACACTAACAAAACGCAATAGACTATGGAAAAAACTTGGCGCTGGTTCGGCCCCAACGACAAAATCACCCTCGACATGCTCAGGCAGATCGGCGTCGAGGGCATCGTGACATCACTCCACCACATCCCCAACGGCGAGGTGTGGAGCCTCGAGGAGGTAATGAAGATGAAGGAATACATCGAAAGCCACGGACTGCGCTGGTCGGTGGTCGAGAGTCTCCCCGTGAGCGAGTCAATCAAATATGCCGGACCCGACCGCGACAGGCTCATCGAGAACTACAAGGAGAGTCTGGCAAATCTCGGCAAGGCCGGAGTCAAGACAATCTGCTACAACTTCATGCCCGTGCTCGACTGGGCCCGCACCGACCTCGAGCATCCCAACCCCGACGGCACGTCCAACCTCTACTTCAACCGCGCCGAATTCGCATACTTCGACGTCCACATCCTCAAGCGTCCCGGCGCCATCGACGACTATGACGACGAGACCCGCGCCCGCCTCGAGGAGATCAAGGCCGGCATGACGCCCGAACAGGAACACCGTCTGGTCGAGAACATCATCGTCAAGACACAGGGATTCGTCAACGGCAACATTTCGGAGGACGATCAGGCCCCGGTCGAGACGTTCCGCAGCCTGCTGGCACTCTATGACGGCATCGACCGCGACCAACTGCGCGAGAACATGAAATACTTCCTCGAGGCCATCATGCCCGTGTGCGACGAATATGGCATCGACATGTGCGTCCACCCCGACGATCCCCCCTTGCAGATACTCGGACTGCCCCGCATCGTGACGTGCGACGAGGACATCGAGTGGTTTCTCAACGCCGTGCCCAACCCCCACAACGGCCTGACATTCTGCGCGGGCTCGCTGAGCGGCGGCGCCCACAACGACGTGCCCGCCCTTGCCGAGAAATATGCCGACCGCACGCACTTCGTGCACGCGCGCATCTGTCAGGTGCTCCCCAACGGCGACTTCAAGGAGTCGACCCACCTCGACCCGCGCCTCATCGAGATTGTGCGCACCTTCGAGACCAAGCGTCCCGGCGTGCCGATGCGCGTGGACCACGCACCGCTGATGCTCGGCGACGAGAAGATGGGATATAACGCCGGATACTCGTTCCACGGACGCATGCTCGCTCTGGGTATGGTCTCGGGCATCATGGCGACAGTAGACGAAGAAAACAAGAAAAAAGCATAATATGAACGAATTATTCTCAGTCAAGGACAAAGTCGTGGTCATCACCGGCGGTACCGGTGTGCTCGGCGCATGCATAGGCAAGTATCTGGCAACCGAAGGCGCCAAGGTGGTGCTGATGGGTCGCCGCAAGGAGGAGGGCGACAAGCTGGTGGCCGAAATCGAGGCCGAGGGAGGCGAGGCCATGTTCCTCGTCACCGACGTCATGGACCCCGCTGTCGTGCAGGGCAACTGCGACGAGATCATGGCCCGCTATGGCCGTGTCGACGCACTGCTCAACGCCGCCGGCGGCAACATGCCCGGCGCCACCATAGCCCCGACGGGCACATTCTTCGACATCGACGTCAAGGCGTTCGAGAAGGTGCTCAACGTAAACCTCACGGGCACCGTCATCCCCACCCGGATATTCCTCAAGCCCATGGTCGACGCAGGCAAGGGCGCGATTGTCAACTTCTCGTCCATGGCCTCGTTCCGTCCCATGACCCGCGTGATGGGCTATGCCGCCGCCAAGGCCGGCATCAACAACTTCACCGCCTTCATGGCCAACGAGATAGCCACCAAGTTCACCTCGGGCATCCGCGTCAACGCCATCGCCCCGGGCTTCTTCCTCACCAACCAGAACCGCTCGCTGCTCACCAACCCCGACGGCTCGCTGACGCCCCGCGGCGAGGATGTTATACGCCAGACCCCCTTCAAGCGCTTCGGCAAGCCCGAAGAGCTCTGCGGCACCATCCAGTATCTCATCTCCGACGCCTCGTCGTTCGTCACCGGCTCGGTGGCTGTAGTCGACGGCGGATTCAACGTATTCGCAATGTAACACTGGGGATTATGGGGTTATAGGGTTATGAGGTTATAGGGTTATCTTTTGCAGATAAGCACCTTCCTTTTAACCATTTAACCCCATAACCCCACAACCCCATAACCCCATATCCCCCATAACCCCATAACCTCACATCTCCATGAAAACCCTGTTACTGGCGGGGGCAATGTTGGCTGTCGCGACGGCATGTGCGCAGACCGAACCGACCACCGCCTATATATTCACATACTTCGAGGGCGAAGGGCCCCTCAAGGAGAACCTGCACTTCGCCGTGAGCGATAACGGTTTTGACTGGAAAGCCCTCAACGGCAACAAGCCCGTAGTCATGGCCGACACCATCTCGGTGAGCGGCGGCATGAGGGACCCCCACATACTCCGCTCCGAAGACGGCAAGAGCTTTATGATCGTGGCTACGGACATGTCTACGGTGCGCAACGGCTGGAAAGAGAATCCCGGCATAGTGATGCTGCGCTCTGACGACATGGTCAACTGGACGCACTCGGCAGTGCATCTGTCCAAAGCCTTTCCCAAGGAATTCGGCGACGCCTATTGGGTATGGGCCCCGCAGACCATCTACGACCCCGAAGCCGGCAAATACATGGTCTACTTCACCGTGCGCCGTCAGGACGAATCCAAAGGGCTGGTTACCTACTACGCCTATGCCAACAAGGACTTCACCGCGTTCGAGAGCGCCCCTCAGGTGCTCTTCTCGACCGAAAACGGATGCATCGACAACGACATCGTCAAGGGTCCCGACGGATTGTGGTATATGTTCTTCAAGGACAACGAGAACCTCGAGAAGCACATGAAAGGCATCAAGTATGCCACCTCAAAGAGCCTGCACGGCCCGTGGGAGGAGTGCGGACACTATGTCGACGCCTACGCCGGACACCCGCCGGTCGAGGGCTCGGGCGTATTCAAGCTCAACGACTCTGACGAGTACGTGCTGATGTACGATCTCTATACCTCAAAGCGCTACGAATATCAGACATCCAAGGACCTCAAGACATTCTCCGACCCCAAGCCATTCACAAAAGACTTCGCCCCGCGCCACGGCACCGTGATGCCCATCACCGCCACCGAACTCTCCCGCCTCAAGGCGAAATGGGGTAAATGATCAAAAACGTAGGTTACTGCAAATAATCGGTAACCTACGTTTTTGTCATACAGGGTTGTAAGGCATTGGATATTTAATCCGTGAGCTCAATCGCCGCGCAAACTTGCCAGTTTTTATTTGATTTGAAGATGAAACAGGACATCAATATCAGACAAACCGCAGAAAACAAAATAATGCCATCAGATTCCGTATTGCTCATTATCGACGTAAAAATCGAACTGTCTGATTCTCCTGTGCTGCCGACATTCCAGATACCGTATAATATAAAATTGTATAGGGCATGAAATACAATCGACGTGGATATGCTTTTTGTCTTATAATATAATGCCGTCAGCAACAGCGATACCGATATATAATTGATCAATATGAATAATGCCGTCAAATCTGGTTGGAAAACCAACATATGGGGCAGGACGAATACCATTATCGAGATGACAAATGCATTGATGGGTTTTGTTATTGACAAGAGATAGGAAAACAGAAATCCCCTGAATAGCAGCTCTTCACCAATGGCTGTGCTGATGCCTCTATTAATAAATGAATTAAATAGAATCAGACCGATGCGTTCGAAATTTGCCACAATATATTCATCCACCCAAAACAGGGATATGAGAAATATCGCGGCGAACAACGACAGACATAGTAACAACGCCAAAACCATGCCGTGAATGTTTATTGTCAATTCTGCCATCGAAGGTTTTAGGCGAAACCATCTCAACGCACAACACCTGAATAGGATTGCTACAATAACTATATTGGTTATTGCCACAATAAAAGATTTTAAATAGTCCGAAACGCCGTGAGCAAACAATGCAGTCACCATAAAACCGGCTATATCTGCAATATATTGAGCTGACAACGCCATCAGTGAGGCCAAAAATATCCTTATGCCATGATTCATAATGCAAAATTAGCACAATTGCTCAATAAAACCATTGTTGTTCAAGAGAATAATGCCGGAACACGGAAAAACGCGAAAAAATGACCACGCCCTAATCATGTCACGGCAAATCGGTGCTTTTTGTATTACTTTTTTATTAAATCTGCGTTCGGGGGATTGTTTGAAGAGTAAAATTGCCTATATTTGCAACTGATATGGAGGCTAAGAAGATACTCGTGGTCGATGACGAGGCTACGTTGTGCGACACACTGAAATTCAATCTCGAAATCGAGGGCTATGAGGTGGACACGGCATATAGCGCCGAGGAGGCCATGGTTCTCGATCTGAAGCAGTATGCCCTGATTCTGCTCGACGTGATGATGGGCGAGACGAGCGGGTTTGACATGGCAAGGGCCATGAAGAAGGACCCCGCTCTGGCCTCGGTGCCAATAATATTCTGCACCGCGCGCGACAACGAGGACGATATGGTGGCCGGGCTCAACATCGGCGCTGATGACTATATAGCCAAGCCATATTCGATACGCAACGTGCTGGCGCGCGTGCGCACCGTGCTGCGCCGCACGGGCGCCGTACAGACCGAGCAGCCCACGGGAGCGACTTCGTGCGAGGGACTGTCGGTCGACCCCCTGCACAAGCGATGCACCGTCGACGGCACCGAGGTGCGCCTGCCGCGCAAGGAGTTCGAGATACTCTGCCTGCTGCTGGCCAACAGGGGGCGCATCTTCTCGCGCGAGGAGATACTGGCCCGCATCTGGCCCGAGGAGGTGGTGGTGATAGACCGCGTGGTCGACGTCAACATCACCCGACTGCGCTCCAAGATAGGACATTACGGCAAAATGATCGTGACCCGCTCGGGCTATGGCTATGGCTTCAAGGCTTAGACTGTCATATCATCAGCGACTGTTCCTGCTGCTGCTGGGATTCTCGTGGTTTCTGGTGGCGTGTTTCGTCGCGTTCCAGTATCAGAGAGAGAAGCATTACAAGATCGAGAAGCTCGACGCGCAGCTGCAGATGTTCAACACCCACCTCATCGACGCCCTCGCCACCGACTCGATAGACTTTCTCGCCACCATATCGCGCCAGCGGCTCCCGCTCGAAGACCTGCGCATCTCGGTGATCAACCCCGACGGCACGCTGGCTTTCGACAACACCCTCGACACCCTTCCGGCCGAAAGCCACCTGAGCCGCCACGAAATCAGGGAGGCCATCGAGAACGGCAGCGGACGCACCATCCGCCGCCACTCGGCCAGCACGGACAACACATATTTCTACTCGGCAACCTGCGAGTCTGACATCATCGTGCGCTCGGCCGTCCCCTATTCCGTCTCGCTGCAAGAGATACTTCAGGCCGACCGCACGTTCCTGTGGTTCATGCTCGGCACCACACTGTGCGTCAGCCTCGCGGCCTATCTGGCCACGCGCCGTCTGGGGCGCACCATCACGCGCCTAAACCGTTTTGCCGAAAAGGCCGAGAAGGGCGAGCGGATATATGACTGGGAGCCGTTTCCGCCCGACGAGCTCGGCAGCATCTCAAACCACATCGTCCGCCTCTATGCCCGCCTGCAACAGACCATGACCGAGCGCGATGCCGAGCACAGCCGCGCCCTACACGAGCAGCAGGAGAAGACCCGAATAAAAAAGCAGCTCACCAACAACATCAACCACGAGCTCAAGACCCCGGTGGCATCCATCAAGGTGTGCCTCGAGACCGTGCTCGAGCACCGCAACCTGCCACCCGAGAAGCTATGGCTCTTCATCGAGCAGTCGCTCCACCACACCGACCGTCTGGTACACCTGCTGGGCGACGTCTCGGCCATCACGCGCATGGACGACGGCGCGGCCAACATATCCAAGGAGCCCCTCGACATCGCCTCGATTGTCGCCGAGGTGGCCGAGTCGCTGGCTCCGCAACTCGAGAGGGCGGGCGTGACGCTCGACGTCAGACTCCCCGAGACGCTCCCCGCCATCGGCAACCGGACGTTTATCAGCTCCATATTCCGCAACCTCATGGACAACGCCATCGCATATAGCGGCGGCGACCGCATTGAAATAAGCCTCGAGGGGGAGACACCCGAGGCATTCACGTTCAACTTTGCCGACAATGGCTCGGGCATCCCCGCCGAACACCTTGACAGGATCTTCGAGCGATTCTATCGCATCGACAAGGGGCGCTCGCGCCTCATGGGTGGCACCGGACTGGGCCTCTCCATAGTCCGCAACGCCGTCCAACTGCACGGCGGCACCATCACCGCCTCAAACCTCCCCGAAGGTGGCCTGAAATTCACATTCACCCTCGAAAAAGCCCCAAAACAGCCTACGACGGAAAACCCCGAAGACTCAGAGTGAAAAAAAATTTTGTCAGGTCGGGAATTTTTTGTAATTTTGCCTCGCTATTTGCGAAAGGCGGATGGCAAGAATAAATTTCAATCATAATCATTCACCCGGCTGAGCCTTCGGGCAATGCCAAAATCAACAAAATCAAGAAACCCTAAAATGATCATCGTACAAGTCAAGGAAGGCGAGAACATCGAGAAGGCCCTCAAGAAATTCAAGCGTAAATTTGAGAAAACCGGCATCGTGCGCGAGCTCCGCTCACGTCAGGCCTTCGAGAAGCCCTCTGTAACCAACCGCAAGAAGATGATGAAGGCTGTCTATGTACAGCAGCTTCGTCTCAACGAGGACTAATCTGTCCCCGACCTGCGACTGAGATCTTCAACTCCCCCCGTAACTAACCGAAAGGAGGTTTGCAAGACTGTACAGAGGCGCGACGCTGATTCGGAGAATAGCGTTTTTCGCCCGACCATTGAAAAAGCGATATATACATCACACAAGACACCACATTGGCGGTGAGAGTTCACGGCCCCGGACAAGGGGGTGCGAAACCTCATCGTCATTGTCATATCCACACCCGACGTGCGCCTTGCCATATATCTGATGTCGCTGTTGATGCTTGCCTCTTGCGGCGGGCACGACAGAATATCTCCCGATGCACTCTTCGTGTCGGGGGACACTGAGGTATATGCCGACAGCATGGTGCGAGGGGGGAGGACGTTCGTGCCCGACAGGGTAGTGTCTGACATGACGCTGCGGTCAGACTCGCGCATGGCCGACGCGCTCACCTCGTCGGCCATCGCCGACACGGCGCTGACGCCACTGTCGATATGGATGTCGGGGGCGATGCTCGACCCCGAGGCGTCGATGCAGGTGCTGCGGCGGCTCACCGACAACGGGCGTGTGCGTCGGCAGGGCTATCCCCTCGCCTACCCGATTCCCGAATGGGGCGCGGCGGCGTGGGAGATATATTGCGTCACCGGCTCGGACGAGTGGCTGCGCGAGGCATACAACATCATCATGGCCACGCTGAGGGCCGAGGAGACGACCGGTCTGTGGTTGGAAGGACTTGTCTGCGGGTCGGACTCCAGACTCGAGAAGATATATCCCGAATGGATGACGGTGGCCGACCGCGCGCAGAGCATGTCGCTGTATGTCAACGTCTTCCACTGGCGCACACTCGACGTGGCCGCGCAGATGGCCGAGATACTCGGGCTCGGGGCCGCCGAGACGCTGAGGCTCGAGGCCAAGCAGGCCCGCAGCGCCATCAACAACCGCCTGTGGATACCGCAGGCCAGCAGATACGGCTCGATGCTCTACGGGATGCCCTGCCCCATAGCCGCACAGACCTCAGACTGCGGCGCCAACGCGGCGTGCGCGCTGCTCGCCATCTCTATCCCCGAGATGAGCTCGGCACTCGTGTCGTCCCTCCCCGTGGGCGCCGGAGGCGTGCCCGACTTCTACCCACTGCCCGACGGGACTCCACGCTATTCGCCCGACACACAGGCGCTCATGGCCATGGCGGCTGCCAAGACCGGCAACGGGCGGATGTTCTGCAACACCGTCGGGGCCCTCTGGGCCATGTCTGACACGGCAGACGTGAGCGGGCCGTGGACATCGGTGCTGCTCAGGTCGATGCTCGGCCTGAGGCCCGTGCCCGGCGGAATCGAGGTCAGTCCCTTCATCCCCGAAAAATTCAAGGGCTCGCGACGGCTGTCGTCGCTGACCTATCGCGACGCCACCCTCGACATATCCATCCACGGCACCGGCGACCGCATAGCGTCGTTCAGCATCGACTCGGTCGCCTCGGACCCCTTCATCCCCGGCACGCTCTCCGGCCCACACTCCATAGAGATAGTCATGGCCAGCAACATGCTGCCCGAGAGCGGAGAGATGTCGGCCGACGACAAGGCCCTGCACCGCCTCCCCGCAATGCCCGAGACGCGCAAGACCGCGCCGGGCCTACTGGCAGTGACGCACCCCGAGCCGGACGTCAGATACGGACTCTATGACGACGGCACCCTCGGCCGCATCACCGACAACAGCGTGTTCGACATACCCGCCGACGGGTCGGTGCTGACAGTCACCTCCATCGACAAGGATGGCATCGAGGGGCTGTCGGCCGCGCCGGTATTCGACACAAAGAAGCTCATCACCGTCAACGCCACCTCGATTACGCCGCGTCGCCCGCCGCTCAACCTCATCAAGGACCGCGAGACGGCCACGCGCTATATCGAGCTTGCCCCGCGGCACAACACCAGACTCACGTTCTACGTCAACATCCCCGAGGCCGGACGCTACTTCGTGCGCATAGTCTGCTCGAACGGCTCGGCCAATACTGCCGTGCGCACCCTCGGCATCATAGACACCTCGGGCACTGACCGCCCCGTGGGCTTGCTGGCATCGCCCGCCGTGCGCGAGGCCGACTGGATCAGCACCGCGCCGTCGACGTGGGCCGAGGCCGATCTGACCGAAGGCCCCAACAGGCTGTCGCTGACCTATGTAACCGGAACCGTGCTGCTGAACCGCATAGAATTGCTCAGAAAACAATGAAAACCATAGGAATACTCTCAGACACCCACTCGTGCTGGGACGACAGATATGCCGCCCACTTTGCCGGATGCGACGAGATATGGCATGCCGGAGACATCGGCGACATCACCATACTGCAGCGTCTGCGCGACATTGCCCCGGTGGTGCGCGCCGTGCGCGGCAACATAGACCACGGCGACGTGTGCCGCGAGTGCCGCGAAACCGAACTGTTTACCACCGAGGGGGTTACGGTCTGGCTGACACACATAGCCGGTTATCCGGGACGATATGCTCCGGGGGTGGCGAGGATACTCGCCGACAACCGCGTCAACGTCATGGTGTGCGGCCACTCGCACATACTCAAGGTGATGCCCGACCCTCGTCTGGGGCTGCTGCACATCAATCCCGGCGCCGCGGGCCATCACGGCTGGCAGAAGGTGCGCACCCTCGTGCGCCTCACCCTCGACGGCGGCACGGTCAAGACCCTCGACGTCATCGAACTCTCGCCAAGAGCCAGCCACTGACGGCAATCCGAAACTTCAAACCAACGACAAACCATAATCTCCATGTACAGAATCATCACGCTATTCATGCTGCTGACGGCCATGATGCCTTTAGGCGCATCTGCCGCAAGCGAGTTCAAGGCAGTCAACCCCAAGAATGTCTCAAAATCGGTATCGGCCGAGTTCATGACATCGCAGACCACTCCCGACGGTTATCATTACATGTACGACTTCATATTCGTGATGCCAGAGGGCCGGACGCCGCAACTTCTCATCGTCAACTCGACTAACGGCACCAAGACATATACGATCGAGCGCTATGCAGGCTCTTCGATACGCAAGGAATTCTGGCTTAAAGACGCTGACGGCAACGACGTCAGCATGGTCATCAAGATAGCCGACAATCCTCAGGCACGCAACTCCGAGATATATACCGTCACCGTAGATAAATATCCCGGCAGACGCCCCAACCAGAAGTCTATCGACGCCGCGGTGAGCAGCAAGTATTATGTCAAAAACGGCGACGGCGTCTCGCAGTTTCTTTTTTCAGACAAACCCTACGTCAAAGGCTCGGACATGAACTGGAAGGCCGGCGGCATCACCGCACTGTTCGGCTATCTCGACGCACACCTCGACTGACGGACGGAAGACCGCAAGAATATCATGAAAACATCAATTCTAATGCTTGCCATGTCCATGGCGCTCCCCTGCATCGCCGCAGACCAACCCGACTCCAAGCCGCGTCGGCAGCAAATGGGATGGTTCGAGAGCGTGAAGTCGCCCGAAATACTGCCCGACGGCAATGTCGTGTTCCGCCTCTTTGCCCCACATGCCCGCGAGGTCAAGCTCAACTCACAGTTCGGCCCCGAAACACCTATGACGTGGGACGATGACGAACAGGTGTGGAAAGTGACAGTCCGTCCCGCCGTGCCCGACATATATCCCTACTCCTTCGTCGTCGACGGCACGCCCATCAACGACCCCGCCAACAAGGAGATCTTTCCCAACGAACTCTTCAAGCAGAGCTTGCTCGAGATGCCCGACACCTCATCGGTCGCCACGGTACGCGACATAGAGCACGGGCAGGTGAGATACTGCACCTACCGCTCGAGCGTCCTAGGCGAGAACCGCAACATGCTCGTCTATACACCCGCCGGATATGACAGGGACACCGACCGCGACTATCCGGTGTTCTATCTCGTCAGCGGCACCACCGACACCGAGGAGACTTGGCACAAGGCCGGTCGCGCCAACGTCATTGCCGACAACCTCGCGGCCGACGGCAAGGCGTCCGAGATGATAATAGTGATGCCCTACGGCTACATGAACACCGGCAATCCGCAGCCGTCGTCAGACGCAGCCGCAGAGTGTTACGAGATATTCGCCCGCGAGATGGCCCAATGCGTCATGCCATACGTCGAGAGCCATTTTCGCGTACGTCCGGGCAGGGAGAACAGTGCCATAGCCGGATTCTCGCGCGGTGGCGGCGAGGCCCTCTACACGGCCTTCAGCATGCCCGACCGATTCGCGGCGGTGTGCGCATACAGCGCATATCTGCCCGACAGGATGTACGAGACACGCTTTGCCGACATGATCAACTCGCCCGAGGCAACCAACGACCGATACGACCTGATATGGTTTGGCGTCGGAGACTCGGACATACTCGTCGACGGCGTGAGACGCAACCGCGAGTATTTCCGCGACAAAGGAATCCGATTCGTGCAATACGACACCACGGGCGGCCACACTTGGATGAACGCCCGCAAGTTTCTGGCCGAGACCCTACCCCTGCTGTTCGGCCACGGGAACGGGAAATGACAATCAGCCACACGCCGCGGCCGCCTTCGAGAGGCGGTGGCGGAGTATGGCGCGGACGTGGGCGCGCATGTCGGGCATGTCTATGACCCACGCGCGGTCATAGTCGGGGTGAAACACGCCGAGCGATGCCCGCGACACGTGTATGCCGTATTTCTCCTCGAGGATATATCTGTAGACGCTCAGCTGCAGCGCATAGTGCCAGTATGGAGTGTCGTCGATGTTCGACACCGGAAAGAATCCGGTTTTGCCATAACGGCTGCGGGCGCAGACGTTGCCGTGGCAGTCAACGAGCTTCGACGACCGCTTCCAGTCCCAGAGGTTGAAGGTGCCACCGGGGGTGCGTTCGAGAAAGTCGAGCGTGCCCGCCAGATCGTGATCCTCGTCATAGATGCGCCACTCGGTCCTGTATGGGGTGAGGCGCGTCGACTCGGCAAACGGGCGGAAGAGGCGATATGCATCTGTCTCCTCGCGGCAGTCGTCGCCGAGATAATATCTCTCTATCTTCTCGTGCATGGCGGTGCCCAGCTCTCGGGCGCGGCACCCTTCGGCCTCCCAGCGGTCCATTATGACCTGCGGGTCCACACCCTCGCGCAGTGCTATGCGCGGCGCCCACTCCGAGGCATCGAACTGCGGGAAGCACTCCTCGACCAGAGTCGTGACCGACTTGAATTCCCGCCCCTCGTATGTATAGACGTGCCCGGCGGGATCGAAGTCGAGAAACGGATCCCGCCGGTGCGCGTTGAGTTCGTTGTAATTCATATTGTCATTCGGCGGCCTTGGCCTCGTTCCAGAGCTCGTCCATCTCGGCGAGGGTCATATCCCTGAGCGACTTGCCCATCTCCTTGGCCCGGCTTTCTATGTGATTGAAACGGCGTATGAACTTGGCGTTGGTGCGCTCGAGGGCATTCTCCGAATTGATGCCATAGAGGCGTGCGGCGTTGACCACGGCAAAGAGCACGTCGCCCATCTCGGACTCCATCTCGTCCTTGTCCATGCCCGATGCGGCCTCCGAGAATTCGGCTATCTCCTCCTTGACCTTGTCCCAGACATCCTCGCGCTTCTCCCAATCGAAACCCACGTTAGCGGCCTTCTCGGTGATACGCTCGGCCTTGATCATGGCGGGCAGCGCCACGGGCACGCCCGACAGGACGGTCTTGTTGCCGCCTTTCTCCTTGAGCTTCAGCTCCTCCCAGTTGCGCAGCACGTCGTCGGTGCCGCTGACCTCGGTGGTGCCGAACACGTGCGGGTGGCGGAATATGAGCTTGCTGTTCAGGGCGTCGCACACGTCGGCAATGTCAAACTGCTGCTTCTCCTCGCCAATCTTGGCATAGAACAGCACATGCAGCAGGACATCGCCCAACTCCTTGCGTATGTTGGCGTCATCCTCCTTGATGAGGGCATCGCAGAGCTCGTAGACCTCCTCGATGGTGTTGGGGCGCAGCGACTCGTTGGTCTGCTTGGCATCCCACGGGCATTTTACCCTGAGTATGTCGAGAGTATCAATGACACGGCCCAGAGCCTCGATTTTTTCCTGACGTGTATGCATCGGATTACTTCACGGGGATTTTCTCGATGCGGCGCTCGTGGCGGCCACCGTCAAAGGGTGTTTCGAGAAACTTCTCCACAATATTTATCGCGGTTACATTGTCTATGAAACGGGCGGGCAGCACGAGGCAGTTGGCATCGTTGTGACGGCGGGCCAGCTCGGCCAGCTCGACATTCCAGCAGTGTGCGGCGCGCACGCCCTGATGCTTGTTCATGGTCATGCCGATGCCGTTGCCCGATCCGCACAGGGCGATGGCGGGATACACCTCGCCGCGCTCGAGCGCCTCGGCGCAGGGGTGTGCGAAATCGGCATAGTCACAGCTCTCTGACGAGTGCGTGCCGAAGTCCTTGTACTCAATGCCTTGGGCGTCAAAATAGCCCTCGAGCACCATCTTCATCTCATAGCCCGCGTGGTCGCTGCAGAAACCAACGGGAATACCGGGTTTAAGTATCATAATCTATATCGTGTTTTTTGTTGTTCGTGTTTCAGAAATCCTCGTCTGCCCCGTCGGCATTCTTGTGCGCGAGGGCGTTGAGGGGTCGCATCACGTTGACCAGCGTCTGGCTCCACGACATCTCGAACTCGTCGCGCATGGCGTTGATGGCCTGTGCCATCATCTCGTCGCCAAGCGAGCAACGTATGGACTCGGTGAAGTTATAGAAATACTGGAACAGGTCGCACAGCCCCTCGGCCACGCTTGCGCCGATGGGGGTGTCAGAATATTTCATCTCCTCCTCGAACACCTCGAGATACACGTCGTCGGGGCCGAAGAGGTTTTCGATCTTGACGCGGAGCGACTCATAGTAATCCTCCTCGAGATAGTTGTCCATGCCCCCCTCATCGTCGCCGTCTATGGTCACCATGCGTGTCAGGTCGGTGGCGGTGATGTAGATGCGGGGCAGCAGGCGCACCAGCAGGGCCGTGAAACTCTGCATGTCCATGGACTCGACACCCTCGAGCGTCGAACAATATTCTCTGCACAGACCGATGAGGCTGAGCGTATTAGGCTTTAGGTCCATAAAGATTGTTGGTTTTGATGTATTCGCAGACGCCTGCGGGGAGGAAATATGTCATGTCCTTGCCTCGGGCAATCCCCTTGCGGATGAAGGTGCTCGAGATGTCGGCCGTGGGGGCGTTCACCACCTCCACGCGGTCGTCATAGATGGTGCCGACCGGGTATCCGGGACGGGGATACACGACCACGCCATAGTCCGAGAGTATGGTCTCGGCATCCTTCCACTGGGGGAATATCTTCCAGTTGTCGGCGCCGATGATCAGCTTGAACGTATGTCTGGGATAGCGCTTTGACAGATAGCGCAGGGTGTTGATGGTATATGACGGTCTCGGCATCGAGAGCTCGATGTCGTTTACCTTCAAGCCCTTGGCATCGCCGAGCGCCATGTCGAGCATCTTGAGCCTATACACGTCGGGTATCAGCTCCGAACTGTTGACCTTGAGAGGATTGAGGGGAGATAGCATCAGCCAGACCTCGTCAAAGCCTGCATACTGCTGCATATAGCTGGCCAGCATCATGTGGCCTATGTGTACGGGATTGAACGATCCCCCTAACAGTCCGATGATCATGCTTTGTTATGGATGCTTGTGTCTCTAACTTTAAGGATGCCAGACAATTTGCCCGATCGTAGGGACGTGGCCTGCCACTAACCTTTACCCATAAATGGGGTATCTATTTGATTTTCAACAAGTTAACTAAAATTGCAATCACTTGAGATTCAGGGCTTTAGCCTACTTGTGGGTAAAGGATAGTGGCCTGCCACGTCCCTACGACAGTGTTGTAATCAGTTTTTGGTGAACTCCTTGATGATGCCGTCGACATCGGCGATGGCGGTGTCGAGGTCGTCGTTGACGACGGTGCGGTCAAACTGCGGGGCAAACGACAGCTCGTACTCGGCACGACCCACGCGCTGGTCTATCGCCTCGGCGGTCTCCGTGCCGCGTCCCTCGAGCCGGGCCCTGAGGGTCTCGACGCTCGGCGGAGCGATGAAGATGCTGACTGCCTCGCCGCCATAGAGTTTCTTGACGTTGACGCCACCCTTGACATCAATGTCGAGGATTACGTTGTGCCCCTCGTCGACTATGCGGCTCACCTCGCGCTTGAGGGTGCCGTAATAGCGTCCGGGATATACCTCCTCATACTCTACGAACTCGTCGCCCCCGATGGCCGAGCGGAACTCGTCGTCGGTGAGAAAGTAATAGTTCACGCCATGCTCCTCGCCGGGACGCGGGCCGCGGTTGGTGGCCGAGACAGAAAACTGCATATCTATCTCGCCCCGTTGCAGCAGGGCGTTTATTATGGTCGACTTCCCGCACCCCGAGGGGGCCGAGATTATTATTATCTTGCCTTTGTTCATTCCGAATAACGGGTTACAATAAGTTGAGCACCTGCTCCTTTATCTGTTCCAGCTCGTCCTTCATCCTCACCACGAGGCGCTGCATCTCCGAGTGGTTGCTCTTCGAGCCGAGGGTATTGATCTCGCGGCCCATCTCCTGAGCTATGAATCCGAGTTTCTTGCCCTCGGCATCGGCCTCGGCGGCCATGGTCTGCATGAAGTACTCGAGGTGCTGTGCCAGACGCTGCTTCTCCTCGTTGATGTCGAGTTTCTCGATAAAGAAGAACAGCTCCTGCTCGAGGCGCGTGCGATCAAACTCGATGCCGTTCAGGTTGGCCAGACCCTCCTCCATGCGCAGGCGGATGCGCTCTATGCGCTCACCCTCATGGCGGGGCACCTCGGCCAGCAGGGCTGCGATGCGCTCGACGCGCAGCGCAAAGAAGCTCTCGAGCTTCTCGCCCTCGGTGCGGCGATAGTTCATCAGCGCCTTGAGGGCCATGTCGAGTGCCTGCAGGGCGGCCTCGTTCTCCGAGTCGTCGGCCTCGGCCGGGCTCTCAGACTTCATCGAATCCGGAAAACGGAGCAGCAGCGTGTACCAGTCGTTGGGTTCGGGAAGTCCGAGCTCGTCGCGCATCTGGGCGATGCGTGCCGCATACTGGCGCAGAGCGGGGATGTTGAGGGTCTGCTGGGCCTCGCCGGCCTGTGTCTCGACACTGACCGTGACATCTATCTTACCTCTCAACAGAGTGGCTGCCACCCTGTTGCGCATCTCGAGCTCGATGCCGCGCAGCGACGAGGGCACGCGCATGGCTATGTCGGCCTGCTTGCTGTTGAGAGACTTGACCTCAACGGTGATTTTCTTGCCGGGAAGTTCGGCCACGCCTTTCCCGAAACCCGTCATGGAATACAACATAGATTATAAGCTGGTTTTGATTTCCACAAAGTTAGTTAAAAATACAAAAACCGCCAAATAAATCTATTTGGCGGCGTCATAAATGTTTTCTCACAAGCCCCGTGCGGCTATTTCTGCAGTATGTTCTCGAGCTGGGTCACCGATGGGTTGACGGCCACGACCTTGCCCTGAGGGTTGACGAGATACGACGCATAGCCCTGCGAGGGGTGATAGTCTGGCGCGGCCTTGCCGCGGCGGGTGTCAGAGATATGATACTGGGTCGAGCGGTCCAGCCCGTCGTGGCTTACTATCTCGTCATAGAGCCGGCGGTTGTCGTCGGTGTTGACAGACAGCAGCCTGAGATTGGAGTGGCGGTGCGAGCGCAGGAAACGGTCATACTCGCCCGCGGCGATACGCGACACGGCGTTGTGCGAGTCCCAGAAATTGACAAGGACATACTTGCCCTTGAGCGACGAGAGGTCTACGGTGCCTGCCGAGTTGCTGGCGGTGTCGATATGCGGCACGGCCTGCGGATCGGTGTCCTCGCGGTTCACCCTGACTGCAAACACGGCCACCATCAGTGCTATCACGATACAGAATACGATATACTTCAGCGTCTTGTTCATAATATCCGCAAGGGGGGACGCCCTTATGCGCCCCCCTGCTTATAGTGACAACAATGTCGCGGTGCCTAATGTTCTGTCAGAACGGGTATCCGATGGCCAGATGGAATGCCAGCGACTTGCCGAACGACTCCATGTTATAGTATCCGCGCTTCGAGGTGTGATATGGCGCGTGGATGCCTATGCCGAGGTCGCCGCGTATCACGAGCATCGAGATGTTGACCCTGAGGCCGACACCGGTGCCCAGCGCGAGGTCGCGCAGGAAGGTCGATGCCTTGAGCTGTCCGCCGGGGCGGGTGGGCTCGTTCTTGAGGGTCCAGACGTTGCCGGCGTCGATGAAGGCCGCACCCTCGAGCGGACCGAGTATCGGGAAACGCAACTCGGTGTTGGCGAGGAAGATGAAATTGCCCGTCTGGTCGAAATAGCCGTTGATCTGGTCGGCGGGGGCGCGATACGAGCCCGGGCCTATCGAGCGGACGGTGAACGCCCTGACCGAGTTGGCGCCGCCGCAATAGAACTGCTCGCTGTATGGCACCTCCTTGGAGTTGCCATAGGCGTATGCCGCGCCGACGGCCACGCGGTTTACCAGCCACATCTTGCCCATCAGGCGCCGTCCGTAGACGATCTGGCCGTAGCCCTTGACAAACTGCGAGAATGGCGTGCCGAAGAGTTTCTTCTCGTTCTTCTTGCCGCAGAGCTCGTAGATGCTCCAGAACAGGTTGCCCGCCTGCTGCAGCGTCACCTGCACGTTGAGGGTATTGTCGCGGTTGATGGCACGGTCGAATATCATCGAGTATGACATCTGCGGGATGAACTGGTCCATGAAGCTGAGGGCGATGGCAGGATTGGCGTTCATGATCGAGTCGAACACCTCGGTGGTGTGCTGCAGCTTGGTATATGAGATCTTGAACGGCGTGAACGAGTTCTGTATGTATCTCGTCGACCGCCAGTCGTATGATATGCCGGCGTTGAACTGATACATCTTGAAGTAGTGGGGACGGTTGAGCATGTCGATGCCCAGATTGATGCGCGTCCAGTTGATGTCGCGGCGCGAGCGGGGCACGAACTTGGGCGCGAGCAGCCTCGGGAAGGCCAGCGTGCCGTTCAGGCCGAGCTCGTAAGAGTTGAACGCCGAGTTGCGCCCGCTGCCCGTCTGCCACTCATAAGACCCCGTCAGCGAGACGTTGAGCTGCTCGCCGCCGCCGAATATGTTGCGGTTGGTCACGCCCAGCGTCAGGCCCGGGCCGAGGTATGAGTTTGACTTTGACGAGACGTTGGCCTCGATCGAAGCCTCGAGTGGACGGTCGAAGGTACAGTCTATCAGCACGTCGAGCAGCCTCTTGTCGCGCTGCGTGGTGTCTGGTATGACGTTGATGTTGATGTTGTTGAATATGCCCATGCGCGACAGGCGGGTCTGGGTCAGGTTCATCTGGCGGACAGAGAACGTGCGCCCCTCCCTGAACGCTATGCACTCGGGTATCAGGCCGTCGCGCAGCCTCGAGGGCATGTAGCGTATCAGCGTGCCCTTAGATGTCTGTATGGTGTCGGGCGTGCCGCCACCCTTGTTGCGGTTGACGACGGTGGTGATCTTGCCTGTCTTGAATCGGTCGAGCGCCCACGGGTGCAGGTTGTCGGCCACGTCCATGCGCAGGGCTATGCGGTCCTGCTCGATGGTCGAGTCGGCAAGATAGGTGATGTATTCGGGACGGAAGTAATAGTATCCCCTGTTGCGCACGGCGTTTGCAATCTCGACACGCAGCGCCGAGAGCGAGTCGGTCGAATATCGCGACCCGGTCCTGAGGTATCGCGACCCGCGCGCCACAGAGTCTATGAGATGATAGAGATGGGTGGTGTCGGGCAGCAGCTCTATCGAGTCGAGGAGGTATGGGCGCCCCGACTCGACGCGATAGAGTATCGAGGCCTTCTTCTTGTTCTTCTTCTGCACCAGCTCGTACGACGACGTGCCCGAGAAGTATCCGTTGTCGTCGAGCAGCTTGTCCAGCATGTGCACCCTCACCTCGGGCCTCACGTCGCTCACCAGCACGGGCTCCTCGGCCAGCTTCTCGTATATCCAATGCTTGAATCCCTTGGGGGGATTGGGCCAGTTGTTGTAGACCCACAGGCCGTAAGGGATGGGTATGCGGTATTTGGCCGACCCGAGCAGTGCGTTGTTGGGCTTGACCGACACGGCCTCCTCGAGCGTCGATGCTACGCCGGCCGGAAACGGCTCGTGGCCGGGGGTGGTGATGTCCACCCCCTTGAGTCCGGTATAGAGTATGTCGTCCTTGCCGAGACGCTTGGTGGTCGAGCATCCTGTGGCCAGCACGGCGGCCGCCAGCGCGGCCATTATGTATGTCAGGCAATGTTTCATTACAGTATGCTGCTTTTAGTCACGTTTGATTCCGATAAGCTCCCACAGGGAGTTGAGCTTGCGCTTCAGCACGAAGCCCACGCCGGTCTGGGTGATCTCGCCCTCGAGTATGCTCTCGTAGCCCGTGTGGCGGAAGATGCGCAGGTACATCGTGCCCGAGCGGTTGAGCATGTACTCGAACGCTATGTCGTTGATGAGATTCTGCGAGAAGTTCTCGTCGGCGTTGGCGTCGGTCGAGTAGTTGCCGCCCACGACAATCTTGAATCTGTCGTCGAAGAGGCTCTTCGACACCCTGTAGCTGTATGACGTCGTGGTCGAGGTTGACCCGTCCATGGTGCGGTCATACTGGTCGATGCCGAACGATATGTCCACGCCCCTGATGTTGCTTGCGGCCCACGAGTTGAGCTGCGAGGTCAGGAACGAGAAGAGCGGGTTGCCCGACAGGTTGGTGTTGCCCTTGGTGCCGGCGCCGGTATACTTGCCGTAGAGCAGCAGGTTCATGGCCTGATTGGCACGCTGCTCGGCCGACATGGACGAGAGTTCGTTCTGGACGGTGATGTCGTCGTCGGTCGAGACGTCGAAGGCCACGTTCATGTTCTCGAGCGTGTTGGTCACGGCCAGCGCGATGTCAAAGTTGACCAGACGCGAGTTCTGTCCGCTCTGGGTGACGTTGGCGCGGAGCACGTCGACGGCATGGACGTTTAGCACGGGGTTCATCACGTCGCCGTTGAAGGCCACGTACGATCCATCTTGGAACTGGAAATTCTTGGTCGACATCATCGGCGGGGTATATCTGACGAATCCGCTGTTGATGTTGAGGCGTCCGGTGAGGCGCATGCCGTTGAGCGGCGACATCGAGAAGTCGAGATCGCCCGACGTGAGCAACTGCACCTTGTTCGAGCCGCCGGCGTTGAGGTCGACGTTGACCACCGAGCCCTCCATTATGTGCAGGTCGGCGCTGACGTTCATGGCCATAGAGGTCTGCACGATCGAGTCGGCCTCGGCCATCTGGGCGGTGTCCGAGAACTGGACGAACTTGACCATGTCGTCGGTGCTCTGCTGCGATATGCCGTTGCCGGCATCGGTCAGGACGTATGTCACGTTGGTGCCTTCGAGCAGCGAGACGTCGGCCTTGACGGCGAGATATTCCATGTTGCCCTTGACCGATGCGTCGAGGTCGAGGAACGCCTTGCCGTAGACCTCGGCGCCGCGCGGACGGTCGGACTTGACCACCTGTATGTTCTTGGCCTTGGCCACGAGGGCCATGTTCATGTTAGAGAGGCTACGCAGGTCGACGTCGCCGTCGATGGTGAGGGGATTGTCGTTGCAGCCCCAGATATTGAATCCGTCAAACGACACAAGGTTGCTGTCTACGGGTATCTTCTCGTCAGAGAACCTGAAGTCGGTGCCGAGCATGGCCACCTTGACCGTGGTGCTGTCAAAGTTGATGAATCCGTCGAACACGGGCGCGGCCATGTCGCCTGTTATCTTCATAGTGCCGTTGAGGGTGCCCGCCAGCGTGGCCATGCCCTCGGGGATGAACGGATTGACGACCCGCAGCGGGAACTGTATCATGTTGAAGTCGAGCAGGAACGGCGAGGCGAGGGCCGAGTCGTTGAGCACGCCGTGGGCGGTGATGGTGCGCACCGAGTCGACCATCAGGCCGACGTCGGCCATCAGCTTGCCGCCGGGCGAGTTCTCGACGTTGACGTCGAGGCCGAACGTGCCCACCCTCTCGCGGCCATAATACAGGTCGGTGAGGTTGACCATGCCCTTGCCGGTCAGCACGGGGTCTTTGTATGCGAAGTGCAGGTCGGCCGACAGGTCGCCCTTGACGGGGGGCGCGAAGGGGTTGATGGACAGCCAGTCCTGAAGCTGCACCTGAGACACCTGAACGATCAGGTCCTCCTGTCCGCCGGCATGGTGGTGGTGTGCTATCGAGGCCGAGTCGTCGACATGGGCCGGTGTGAATATCTTGACGTAGCTGTCGCCGTTGGATATGCGCAGGTCTGCGTCTATGTGCTTGTCGGCCAGATCGAGACTGATGAAGTTGCTGTCGTTGAGGGTCCAAGTCTTGTAGGCTATTATCGGCTTGCGGGGCACCAGCTTGACGGTGACGACGCTGTCGACGATGGCGGCGTTGACGCCGATGTTGAATCCGCGCTCGTCCTTGATGTTGCGCTGGCTCATGAACACCGAGGCGCGGTTGAATCCCGCGAATCCGTTGATGGTGACGTGGGCGAAGTCGTCGAAAGTGCCGGGACGGTTGTTGACCGTGGCCTTGTAGACCAGATAGTCGCCGTGCTGTATGGCATTGACCCTGATGGTGTCGAGGCGTGTGCCCGAGGCATCGAGCCTGAGCACGTCGGCGCCGAATGTGATGAGCGAGTCGTTGGCCATGGCGGCATGGAGCGAGTTGAACTTTAGGCCCGACGAGGCCAGTATCTGCGAGGCCACGTTGGAGCGGCCCACCGAGGCGTCGATGGCAAAGCGCGGTATGACGCGGTTGAGGCGCCGCACGTCTATGCGCATGCTGTCCACCTCGGCCATGACCTCGGTCACGGCGGGGGTCACCGAGTCGACGAAGGCGAGCAGGGCCGAGGGCGACGAGAATTTCATGTCCAAGTCGCCGTTGACCAACGTGGCGTGCGTGCCGGTCTTCTCGGACGCCAGCGTCAGGTCTATGGGTGCCGTCGGGTTGATGGCCATGCCCGGCAGACGCCAGTACAGGCCGCTGATTGCGGCGGTGACATCCATTCCGCCCGACGCCACGTTATAGAATCCGGCAGACTTTATGGCGGCGTGTCCGCCGTTGACCGAGTCCGACATATGCAACGCCTGCAGGTTGATGTCGCGCAGGTCGCCCGACAGGTCATACCTCACCGTGTCGCCGTGCAGCAGTGCCGTGAAGTCGACAGATGCGTCGGCGCCGGGGTTGTGGCTCGTCAGCTTGCCAGTGGCCTCGCCGGCGTGGAGAGCGACGTCGAGGGCTATGTCCCTGTATGTTTCTTTCTGATACTCAATCTCTACGATCTTCATGTCGGCGTCAACCGATGTGGCCGGCGACATGGGGTTGTATCCGCGTCCGTCCACCCTGACACGCCCGGTCACGTCGCCTATGCCGAGTTCGGGCATGAACACGCCCACGGGGAAGTGCGCCAGCCTTATGTCGGCGTCATAGTCCTCGCTGCGGGCGGTCCACGAGCCGTCGGCGGCTATGCGTCCGCCACCCACGGTGACCTCGACCGAGCCCTGAGCCTCGCCGGGATGATAGTCGACATCGCCGTGCAGTTTCAGCGCGGGCACATGGGCTATGGGCAGGAACGCGAACTGCCTGTCGCTGAGCGCGGCCAGCGAGCCGTCTATCGAGAGGTCGCCCCCTATCTTCTCGGCGTTCATCGGATTGTCCACGGTGCCTGTGGCGCGCATGCGCACCACGCCGGGCATGGTCAGGTCGAGGGCATAGACATTGAGCTGTCCGGTGGTGCCGTCGATGTCGGCGCTGAGCGAGGCGGGGCGCATCGGCGCGAGCATGGCCTTCATGTCGGGAAATGCCAGAGCCACGTCGGCGGGGTCCACGCGCCCCGAAGCCTTGAGCGTCAGGGGCAGCGAGGTGTCCGTCATCAGGTCGCCCACGCCCATCACGGCATCCAGACGCAGCATGGAGCGCAGGGTCTCTATCGAGAATCCCGATGCCTTCATGGCCGTGTCGTCCATGACAAAGAGGCCGTCGGCATGGAGGGGCAGGCCGCAGCGCTCGGTGGCGTCGAGCCGCCGCAGGGGCACACGTATCGAGGTGCCGCGGTTATAGAACGAGTCGACCTCGATAGTCACGCCCGACACGCCTATGTATGCAGGGTCAAATCCGGGCAGGGGCCTGACGCCGCGCTGGGCATAGAGGCCGTCGCGGGCCGTCAGGCGCAGGGTGTCGGCGGTGATGGTCCACATCTCCGAGTCGTCGGTCGCCGCCACGGTGTCCGTCCTTGCGGCGACTGCCGTCGAGTCGGGAGCCGGGTATAAATATGTCGCGCCCACGCTGTCTATGCGCAGGCTCTGTCCAAAAATGCGTTTGTTGGCCATGTCGACCGTGGCGTCGCGCAGCACAGCCATGTCAACGGTGCAGCCCAGCGAGTCGATGACGGGCAGCATCTCCATCGAGTAGTTGACGCGGCTCATCCTGATGAGGCCGGCCTTTATTAAATAAGGTGTCGAGGCTGCGGTGTCGACGGGGGTGGCGGTTGTGTCCTCGAGCATGCGCAGACGCACCCTGACGCCCTCGATGTCGGCTTGGTCGAGACTGATGGCGTTGGTGGACAGATCCATGTCGGCGCCGTCGATGACGCCTCGCTCGAGGTGGGCCCTGAGCCACATCACCGAGTCGCGGTTGCCCAACTGATAGAACGCCGAGTCGAGCTCGATGCTCTCCACGTCAATCTGTTTTTTCAGCAGCGGCATCAGCCTGACACTCACCGCCGCATGCGAGGCCGTTATCATGGTGTCGGCATTGGCCTGTATCACGGCCACGTCGTCCACCTTGAGTCGCAGCGGGAATCCGAGCCTCAGGTGCCCCACCTCGATCTTCATGCCGGTGGCCTCTGACGCCTTGCGCGCGGCCAGACCTACGACCCGGTCCTGTATGAACGGAACATAGAGAAGCACGGGCACCAGAAGTGCCACGATCAGCAGACCGAGAACGATACCGCCCAATATTTTGACAATCTTACGCACGGGGCTACAGCAGGTTGATGGATGAATTATTCAGTTGAAATCAGATCGTGAGAGAGTGATGACATATTATAAACCCCGACGGCACGATTAAAGTTTTGCGGCAGGGTGCAAAAAAACTCTCGCGGCACAAATAATATAAGGTGTGTGCGGCGAGAGTAATGGGATGGAATCATCCGTGAGACCGACATACGGTCCGGCGGTGATGATGTTACTTGTCCTGAGCGAGCGAGATGAGAATTTCCTTTCCATCCTCACCCGGAGTGAAGACGACTTTGCCTTCGCGTGCGAGCCAGCCGATGGCGGCGAAGAGCTCGCGGTCGTTCTTCAGTTTAGCCATTTTCTTAAGCTGCTTGCTGTCTACGGCTTCGGCCTCGTTGAGTGCGGCCCATACACATCCGGCCATCTGGCCAATAGTCTCTGTGTTCATTGTCAAGTGATTTTTTAAATGTTATTGCTCTGACTCCACAGGGAGCCACCGCAAAATTAATGAAATTTTGTTAATTCCGTTATATTTTGACAACAAATTTTACCTCCTTATTGTTCAAAACCACTTAAAAACTTATTTTTCCAACCCCCTTTCCCCAATTCCCCACCACGTAATGGTCGCAAGTCCATAATGTGTGGGGCAGAGGTATAGGCGAAAACAAGTCTTATGAGTAAATGCGTCCGCAGGACGCTGATTTATCAGTAACCGTGGTACGCCGGAGCTCTGCGAAGGCGTGCCCGGTATGGACCCTCCCCAAAATGGCGTCCGAACGGACGCCGGTTTACGGGTTTGGGGATAATAGAGGATACTTCATTTAATTTTTATTACAATTATTCCCCTGTGCCACGATGATGTCATACCGTAGTCATTGGGATGGATAATGTATTTTTCGGCGGTGAAATTGGAAATTTTTTGGCATTTTTTTGTTATTCTACAAAATAATGCTTAAATTAGCCGTCGGAAATGCTGCGGCTTTCCTGAATGCTATTTTTTACCGATCCCCTTCGGTCACGGGCGATTGCCTCTTTTGCGGGAAATCACCTGTGGCAGAAGCAAACTTATCACATACCTCATCCCCACTACGAACTGTTATGGAACAGCGTGACCCGTCGACCGAGCCCGTCAAGGCTCAGGTCAACACCTTAGACAACGAGGCCGCACCTGCAGCCGAGACCGTGAAAACTGAAACAGAAACCACACCGGACATGAAAACCGACGAGAATGTCGCCGACAATCAGGCGACACGCCACAATATGTCCAAGGAAGAGCTTACAGCCTCGCTGGCCGAGCTGTCGGGCAAGGATCCCGCCGATATTTCGAACGACGAGGTGTCCCGCCTGAAACAGCAGTTCTATGCCCTGCGCAACGAGGAGCAGCGTCTCGAGCGCGCGGCTCATGCCGAGGCCGGTGGAAGCGATGAGGATTTCACGCCACAGACAGACAAGACCGAGGAGGTGTTCAAGGCCCTTCTCGCCGTGATAAAGGAGAAAAAGGCCGCACACAGGGCGGCTGTCGAGGCCGAACAGCAGGCCAACTATGACAAGAAGAAAGCAATCATAGACAAGCTGCTCGAGCTGAGCGCCGACACCGACAACGTCAACCGCGCCTTCCCGGCCGTGCGCGAGCTGCAGACACAGTTCAAGACCATCGGCGAGGTGCCCCAGACCGTGGCAAGCGACCTCTGGAAAAGCTATCAGGACGCCGTGGAGCGTTTCTATGACCAGCTCAAGATAAACAAGGAGCTGCGCGACTATGACTTCAAGAAGAATCTTGCCGAGAAGGAAGCCCTCATCGCCGAGGCCGAGAAACTTCAGGCCGAGGAGGATGTCATCGTGGCCTTCAAGCGCCTGCAGGAGCTGCACGACCAGTGGCGTGCCATAGGCCCCGTGCCCAAGGACGTGCGCGAGCAGATGTGGGGACGCTTCAAGGAACTCTCGACCGAGATTCACAAGAGGTATCAGGACTTTTTTGTAGAGCGCAAGGCCCGCGAGCGCGAGAACGAGGAGGCTAAGACCGCCATCTGCGAGCGCGTCGAGGCCCTCGACTACTCGGGGCTGGCCACATACGCCGCTTGGGACGCAATGACCCGCGACTTCATAGCCGCTCAGGAGGAGTGGAAGAAACTCGGCTATGCCTCGCGCAAGACCAACACCGCCCTCTTTGCCCGCTTCCGTCAGGCATGCGACAAGTTCTTTGCCGCCAAGGCCGAGTTCTTCAAGAAGATGAAGGACGTGCTGGCCGTAAACCTCGAGAAGAAGATTGCCCTGTGCGAACGCGCCGAGGCCCTGAAGGAGAGCAACGACTGGCGCGCGACCGCCGAAGAGCTCACCGCCCTGCAGAAGGAGTGGAAGACCATCGGCGCCGTGGCCAAGAAGCACTCCGATCAGGTGTGGAGACGATTCCTCGACGCCTGCGACTACTTCTTCGAGCGCAAGAAGAAGAACAGCTCGGGCACTCGCCGCAACGAGCGCGCCAACCTCGAGCAGAAAAACGAGATTATACAGAAGCTGAAGGCTCTGGCCGCCGCACCAGTCGCCGACCGCGAGGCCACCGTCAAGGCCGTCAAGGACCTGCAGGCCGAGTGGCAGAGCGTGGGCCACGTGCCCTTTGCCGACAAGGACAAGATATATGCCGACTATCGCGCCGTCGTAGACTCGCTCTATGACAGCCTCAACATGGGCCGCCGCGGCTCGAAGATGGAGGCGTTCGAGAATTCGCTCTCCGAGATGGAAGGCGACTCGCAGCGTCTGTATCGCGAGCGCGAGCGTCTGCTGCGCGCTTACGAGCAGCGCAAGGGCGAGCTCCAGACATACGAGAACAACATGGGATTCCTCACCGCCCGCTCGAAGAACGCAGACTCGATGCTGCGCGAGATGCAGAGGCGCGTGCAGAGACTGCGCGACGATCTGGCCGACCTCGAGTCCAAGATCAAGTCCATCGACAGCAAGCTTTGACATTCTGATATAAGCGCCAAGCCTTCGGCCCCCCGGTGACGGATCCTGTGCATGAGGAGAGAGGAGAGGACCGTCTGTCCGGACCCGACTAAGTAAAGGGCTTGGCGCTATTTTGTGCCCTGCCGCCCGTCCACCGCGGGCGGATGCCTTATGTTTAACTGACCGCCAATGTTTCAAAGGGGAAAATACGGACGATTCATACACACGTTGTTCACTCTGATTGACTTCGTGGTGCTGAACTGTGCCTTTTTCGTCACCGCACTGCTCAATCCGGGTGTCGGCGATCTGCATACACGTCTGGTGTGGCTGCTGCTCAACGTCGCATACATACCCGCGGCCCTGTGGGTGAGCGACGTCTATCGCGAGCGATACCTGCACATGGAGCGCATCATGCGCTCGACCATACTCGCGGCCATGACGCACGCCCTCTGTTTCATCACGCTGCTATACATAATGCAGCTCGACGGGGTGCCGTGGCAGGCGTTTGCCGAGCTGTACCTGATTCTGGGCAGCGCGCTGATGCTGTGGCGCGTGTCTGGACAGATGGCGCTGAAACACTATCGCCGCGCCGGAGGCAACTCGCGCAAGGTGGTGATAATCGGCTGTGGCAACACGGCCCGGCGCCTGTACGAGGAGATGCTCTCGGACACCGGTTTCGGATATGACGTGCAGGGATTCTTCGACCTCTACTGCCCACCCGACTTCCCGTACAAGCATCTCTACAAGGGCAACTTCGGTGACCTCGCGGCGTTTGCCGACGGCAACCGTCCCGACGAGCTGTTCTACACGCACTCGGGCGAGAACCGCGAGCTGGTGCAACTGACCCTCGGCGTGTGCGACGCACGCATGATGCGATTCTATTACGTGCCCCAGATCTCGCCCTATCTCTCGCGCAACTTCGGACAGGAGCACATAGGCAGCGTGCCGGTGATGGCCGTGCTGAACAATCCGCTCGAAAAATCGTATAACGCCGCCCTCAAGCGCATGTTCGACATACTCTTCTCGTCGGCATTCCTCATCGTCTCTCCGCTCATCTTCATCCCCGTTGCCATAGCCATAAAGCTGTCGTCGCCCGGGCCGGTGTTCTTCAGGCAGAAGCGCACGGGATACATGGGCGAGGACTTCTGGTGCTACAAGTTCCGCACCATGCGCGTCAACGCCGACGCCGACTCGCGTCAGGCCAGCAAGGACGACCCGCGCAAGACGCGGCTGGGCGACTTCCTCAGGCGCACCAGCATCGACGAGCTGCCCCAGTTCATCAACGTCCTCAAGGGCGACATGTCGGTGGTGGGCCCAAGGCCGCACATGCTCAAGCACACCGAAGACTACAGCAGCCTGATAGACAACTACATGGTGCGCCACTTCATCAAGCCCGGCATAACGGGATGGGCGCAGGTGCGAGGCTATCGCGGACAGACCGAAGAGCTGTGGCAGATGGAAAAGCGTGTCGAACACGACATCTGGTACATAGAGCACTGGACATTCCTCCTCGACATCAAAATCATCATCCGCACCATAATCAACGCATTCCACAAAGACGAGAATGCATTCTAACCCGGCAACAGACAACGGCATGACGCCCGACATCACAGACAAGGCCACCGCCCTGCTGAGACGGTTTTATGGCTACGACACATTCCGACCCCTGCAGCTCGACATCATATCGTCGGCCGTCTCGGGCCGCGACTCGGTGGTGCTGATGCCCACCGGCGGCGGCAAGTCGATATGCTATCAGATACCCGCCCTGCTCTCTGACCACGGAGTGGTGATAGTGGTCTCGCCCCTGATAGCCCTGATGAAGGATCAGGTGGCCGCCCTGACATCAAACGGAATCCCCGCCGCGGCGGTCAACTCGATGCAGACCGACGAGGAGAATCGCGACATACTCGAGCAGCTCGCCACCGGCCGCGTACGCCTGCTCTACATCTCGCCCGAGCGCCTGCTGCTCGAGATGGACCGCTGGTCGCGCTCGCTCCCCATAACACTGTTTGCCATCGACGAGGCCCACTGCATATCTCAGTGGGGACATGACTTCCGTCCCGGCTACACGCAGCTCTCGCGCATCAAGGAGATATACCCCCACGTCCCGGTCATGGCCCTCACGGCCACAGCCGACCGCATCACCCGCGAGGACATAGCCACCCAGCTCAGGCTCAGGGACCCGGCACTGTTCATCGGGTCGTTCGACCGCCCCAACATCTCGCTCAAGGTCATGGTCAACCCCGGCAAGACCCAGCGCATCAACATGATATGCTCGATGATAGACCGCCACCGCACGGACTCGGGCATAGTCTACTGCATATCGCGCAAGGGCACCGAAGACATGCACCGCCAGCTGTCCGAGCGCGGCTACAGGTCGGCCGTCTATCACGCCGGACTCCGCGCCGACGAGCGCAACGAGGCCCAAGACCGATTCATCAACGGCGACCTGCAGGTCATCTGCGCCACCGTGGCCTTCGGCATGGGCATCGACAAGAGCAACATACGCTGGGTGGTGCACAACAACATGCCCCGCAACATCGAGAGCTATTATCAGGAGATAGGCCGTGCCGGACGCGACGGCGCACCCGCCGAGACCCTGATGTTCTACTCGTATGCCGACATCGCCACCCTGCAGAGCTTCGTGGACGAGAGCGGACAGCAGGCACTCAACTCAGAGAAACTGACCCGCATGAAGGAGTATGCCGAGGCATCCCTGTGCCGCCGGCGCATACTGCTCAGCTACTTCAACGAGAGCATGGACCACGACTGCGGCAACTGCGACGTCTGCCTCAACCCGCCACACCGTTTCGACGGCACCATAGCCGTGCAGAAGGCCCTGAGCGCGATAGTGCGCATCAACGGCAGCGCGGGCATCACCATGCTCATAGACATACTGCGCGGAGCCTCGCGTCAGGAGCTGATTCAGAGGGGCTATCACACCATCAAGACATACGGAGCGGGGCGCGACATGAGCTTCGGCGAGTGGAACGCATACATAACCCAGATGATACAGCTGGGCCTCATCGACATCGCATACAACGAGGGCAACCACCTCAAGATCACCCCTTACGGACGCGAGATCCTCACCGGCCGACTGCCGGTCGAGCTGGCCGTCTACCAGCCCGTCGAGAGGCGCAAGGGCGGACGCCGCGCCACCGTCGAGGAAGAGGAGACGAGGATGTCGCCCGCCGAGATTCTGCTCGAGACGCTCAAGGAGGTGCGCCTCAAGCTGGCCCGCGAGGAGAAGGTGCCCCCCTATCTCGTCCTCACCGACAAGACCCTGCTCGAACTGGTGCGCACCGAGCCCCTCGACATGGAGGCGTTCTCGCGCGTCGAGGGCATCGGCGAGCGCAAGACCGTCAGATACTGGAAACCGTTCGTCACTGCCATCAGGAAGCACAAGGGGATACGCCAGAAGCTCGGATCGGGATTCTCGCCCCGCGAGACCCTGCTGCTGTTGCAGTCGGGATATGACATCGAAGCCATAGCCGAGACCAAGGGCATCAAGCCCCAGACCGTCTATGGCCACATAGCTCAACTGATAGACAACGACATGCTCACCGAATTCTCGTCGGTCATAACCCGCGACCAATACCTCAGGGTGATGAGCGTGGCCAAGGAGCATCCCGAGAGGCTATACGACATCCTTGCCGGCGAGATGCCCGCCGGACTTCCCAAGGTGGCACTTGCCATCAGCAACTTCCTGCTGCGGCAGAAACAGAAATAACAGGTTATGGATTCATTTGCCGGCCTCGGCACGCAAGGCGCGGCGCACGGGCTCGCTCACGGGCACGAGGGGCAGTCTCAGCACCTCGCCGTATGTCGGGAACAGACTGTGCAGCAGCGACTTGATTCCCGCGGGATTGCCATCCTTGAACAGCAGCGAGTAGAGGGCCGAAAACTTCTGATGCAGCACCGTGGCCTCGGCATGTCGCTCGGGGTCAAGGCTGATGTGTATCATCTCCGAGAACTCGCGCGGATAGGCATTGCCCAGCACCGAAATCACGCCGTCGCCACCCAGACCAATCATGGTGTGGGCCAGCGAGTCGTCGCCCGAAATCACCAGAAAGCCCTCGGGGCGGCGCGTTATCACCAGTCCCGCCTGCTCCATGTTGCCCGAAGCCTCCTTGATACCGGCGATCTTGCCCGGATTCTCGTTGGCAAGCCTGACGATGGTGTCGACACTCATGTTGACACCCGTGCGACCCGGGATATTATACAGTATCACAGGCACGGGCGAAGCCTTGGCCACCTCGGTGAAGTGGCGGTACATGCCCTCCTGAGTCGGCTTGTTGTAATAAGGCACCACCGATAGAATCCCCGAGAACTCGTCGAGGCGAGGCATGTTGCGTATCTCGCTGACAAGATTGCGCGTACAGTTGCCGCCCATGCCCAGCACCACCGGAATGCGTCCGGCCACGCGGTCGAGAATATGTAGGGCCAGCTCACGTTTCTCATCGGCCGTGAGAGTCGGAGTCTCGGCAGTCGTGCCGAGGGCAACAATATAGTCTGTACCTCCATCGACCAGAAAGTCGATGTGGGCATCGAGGGCCGGATAGTCTATTGATTCGTCGGACCTGAAGGGGGTTGTGAGCGCGACCCCCATGCCGCGCAGTCGTGAGGTTGACATAGGCGTGATGATTATACGTGAGACTCGGAGTGCTTCTGACATTATAACGCAGCAGCCACACCGACGGTTCGCACCGCAAAAATACTAATAATCCTCGAAACCACCAACGCCCCGGCTAAAAGTAGATATGGAAAAGACGCTATAAATTTAAATATCTCACTCCACGGCTGTAAAATCAGACAGCCCTTAACCTGCCCAAGGCCAATTCGATATAGTTTCGGTCTGAATAAACCCTGCCTTTCCGAGGATTCCACTTAACTATTTCATCGGCAAGAAATGCCGCAAGTTTCTTATCGGGCAATTCCCGCCAATTATCAATGACAGTGTTGGACTCAAGAATCATGTCTACGGTCGATAGCAGTTCGAGCTCAAACTGTGAATAGAATCCGGCAAGAAAATTCGACATTGCGGAAAGTATGCTGAGATATTTTTCGTTACCCTGTTCCGCAAAAAAGTTATTGACCGACTCACGGGTACCATCCATCAGCCATATTGGATCAAAAGGTTTTGAATCCATTGCCTGCATTCCTTTGAGATAGCTTCCGTTGAGATGATATAACACGTGAGCCACCTTGCCTCCGGAATATGGGCCATAATACCCCCGCTGAAAACTTATATTCTTAAACTCCTCGGATGCACCGAGTTTTTTCAGGAAATAAACCAGTTTTTCCGATGACAGCACCGAATTGAACTCATCGTATGCAGCAATCTCGCACATCTGATGCAACAGCATGGCTCTCGCCGGGGTCAGGCGTACTCTCTCTGAATTGATACGCTCCCTTATCCTGTCACATGGCTCGTATATGCGAATATCGCAATCCATGTCACTCAGCATGTCTTCAATCATACTTTTGACACGAATCCAGTCAAGACCGCCGTTATGTGATCCCAGCGGCGGTATTGCTATCGAGGCGATGCCTTCTGCCGTGATTATGCGTTTAAGATCTTCAAGTCCTGATTGGATATAATAATATTCAGAAGGTCGCCGCCAAGTGGTTTTTGTCGGAAAATTGATTATTATTCTTTCACTAAAGTCTACGGTCTCTCTTACCACAAGCAGCTTTCCAATACCAATATCTCCGTTTTTACAAGCCTTTCGGTACAGCTTATAATTTTCAGGATACCTTTCCTTGAACTGCAGGGCAAGTCCCTTGCCCATCACGCCATCGGTATTGACAGTATTTACAATGGCAACGGCATCATCGTCGAATATATCTCCTACTCGGTAAGTTATCATCAGAAATATGCGGAATGTTATCTATATGCGTCATTCTGTATGCGGTCGTAATGCCCATCTATAAGATTATTTATCAGTTACAAAAGTAATAATAAAACTGTTAGCATACAAATCAACAGAGGCAATTAGTATATGTGAATTACCGTATATGACAAAAAAGTCTGACACTCTCGCTATACGGCAAGAGTATCAGGCTCCAATATTTTACCATTCGTCATCTCTGGCCCCTCACCTGCGGTTGTAGAAGTTGAGGATGCGGGTGCGGAGGATGGTTTCGTATTTGGCTTGGGTCTGGCGGATGCGGGCGGTGATGTAGTTTGACTGGGCCTGTTCCCACTCGGTGGCGTTGGCCTTGCCGTAGGTATATTTCTCGGTCATGGCGTCGAGGGCCTGTTTGGCGGCGTCGGCGGCGACGCCGAGCGACTCATAGCGGCTCGAGGCGCCGTCGGCCTGTGTCCATGCCTGCTCTATGGCCTTGCGCAGGTCGCTCTCGCGGCGCTCGACCTCGAGCATGGCCGAGAGTCGGCTCACCTTGGCGCGGTTGACGTTGTTGCGGGTCGAGAAGGCATCGAAGATGGGTATGCGCAGGCTGAATCCGAGGCTCTTGCCGAAGTTATCGCGCATCTGGCGCGAGAATGAGTTGTTGCTGAGTCCCGACATGCGGTAATAGCTGTCGGAGAGTCCGGCATTGAACGAGAGTTGCGGCAGGTAGCCCGACTTGGCCAGCGAGACGGCCTCGTCGGCGGTTGTGAGCGACGCACGCGCGGCGAGCAGCGAGGGATAGGAGCCCATAGCGTTGCCCGTCACCTCGGCCAGCGGCATGAGGCGGGGTGTCTCCTCGCCCTCGGGCAGGGGGAGTATGTCGAAGCCCTCGGGGTCCCTGAGCTCGAGGGCCTGAGCCAGATCGAGCAGCGAGAGCCTGAGCGTATTGGCCGAATTGACCGTATCGGCCTCGGCCGACGCCACCTGCGCGCGGGCCTGTATCACATCAACCTCGGGCACCTTGCCGGCCTCGAGCAGCACCTCCTGACGCTCCAGCTGTGTCCGTGACAGGCGCAACTGTTCGCGCGACACGGCCAGCAGCTCGCGGTTGTAGAGGGCCTGAAGATAATATGACATCACCATCAGCGTCACCTCGTCCTTGATGGCCTCGGTCTGCAATCGGCCGGCGCGCTGTGCGGCGCGGGCCTGACGCAACTGACGCACGGCGCTCAGACCCTGAAACAGGGGCAACGAGAGCTGGACATTCCACCCGAAGACCGAGGTATTGCGGTTGGCGTATGTGTTGTCTGACGTGAGCGAGCGACCGAAGTCCCAGCTCTGCTGCGCGCCGGCGCTGAGGGTAGGCAGGAATCGGTCCTTGGCCTCGGTGACGCCGAGCTCGGTGTTCATGTTGTCTATGACGGCCGACCGCACGCTGAGGTTGTGCTCTATGGCATAGCTGACGCAACTGTCGAGGCTCCATTTCTCGGCCCCCGAGGCGCACACGCAGCCTAAGGCCAAAACGGGGGCGATGATATGTCTGAGTAAGTACATCTGACCGGGCATTATTTGTTATTGTTGTTTATGGCGGCTCCGCGCAGGCGGGCCTTGTCGTCGATGCCGCCGGTGACCTGTATGTTGATGCCGTCAGAGGTGCCGGTGGTCACGGCCACGCGCTCGAACTTCTGCGAGGGCACGGTGTCGGTGAGCACATAGACGTATGTCGAGTCTCCGGCCCACTCGATGACGCGCTCGGGTATCGACAGCACGCCGTCGGCCTTGCTGAGCAGCACCGACGCATTGGCGCTGTATCCGGCACGCAGCGTCACCCCCTCGGGCACCTTGACGGCGGCTTTGATCTCGAATGTGTTGGCGCCGTTGGTCTCGGTGCCCTTGGGGGCTATGTTCTCGATGTCGGCCATGAAGACCTCACCGGGCAGAGCGCCGACCGAGATCTCCATCGGCTGTCCGGCCGAGAGCAGGCCTACCTCGGTCTCGTCGACCTTGCCCTTGAATATCAGGTTGCTCATGTCGGCCACCGAGGCAATGGTGGTGCCGTCGTTGAAAGTGTTTGACTGTATCACCGACGATCCGACCTTGACGGGCACGTCGAGCACCAATCCCGTGATGGTGGCGCGCACCAGCGTGTTGCTCTCCTTGGCGTTCGATCGCGACACGCCCTCGCGGACAATCGAATATGCGTCCTCGGCGGCGCGCAGCTCGGCCTCGGCCTGCGACAGCGTCGTCTCCGAGGTGTCGTATTCCTCGCGGCTTATCACCTTCTTGCCATAAAGCAGCTTGTTGCGCTCGTGACGGGTGCGGGCGTCAGCCAGACTTATCTTGGCCGTCTCCACGCGGGCCTTGGCCGACGAGAGCTGACCCTCGTCGGGCACAATCTTGATTCTGGCCACCACATCGCCCTCGTTGACCATGTCGCCGGCCTCGACGTTGATCTCCGAGATGATGCCCGATACCTGTGGCTTTATCTCGATCTCGTCGCGGGGCTCGATCTTGCCCGTCAGCACGGTCGAGCGGCTTATGTCGCCCGTGGTCGGCGACACTATCTCGTATGTCGTCTCCTTGGGACGCGAGTTGAGATAAAGATAGACGAATGTTCCGATGAACAGTGCTGCGACCAGCACCCATAGCAGTATCCTGAAATACTTTTTCATTGTCGTGGATATGATGTTGTTTTGTTTATTTGTCGTTTAGTGCCTCGATGGGCTTGATTTTCATGGCCTTGACAGCCGGGATGATGCCTGCGGCGGTGCCGAGCACGAGGAACGTGACCAGAATGGCCGACGCCTGCCCGAACGAGAGCTGGAATCCCAGCGACCCGCGCGGCCCGGCGGTCATGTGCTCGGCGGCGGCGAGGATGGCCGTGGCGAAGACTATGCCCGCCAGTCCGCCCACCACCGTGAGCACCATGCTCTCGGAGAGGATCTGGGTGATGATGTCGCGCGGCTTGGCGCCGAGGGCGCGGCGTATGCCTATCTCGTGCGTGCGCTCGCGCACTATTATCCACATAATGTTGCCCACGCCGATGACGCCCGACAGCAACGTGCCCGCGCCGACGAATATCGCAAGCATCGAGATGCCCAGAAACAGGTTGTCTACCATCTTGAACTGCTCGGATATGTCCATGAAGAAGAATGCCGCCTTGTCGTCGGGGGCTATGGGATGGTTGGAGGCGATGAGACGCCTCAGCAGGGGCTCGAACTCGGACGGCGAGTAGCCCTGACGCAGGGTCATCATGAACGAGTCTACCTTCTTGCCGAGGTTATACGAATTGCGCATCGAGTTGTAGGGGATGAAGACCGAGTTGTCCATCTTGGCCCCGATGTTGACCTCGGATGTCTGTCCGGCCACGCCCACCACCTTATAATATATGCCGTTGAGGTCTACCTCCTTGCCCAGCGCCGAGCCCGAGCCGAACAGCTCGCGGGCCACCTCGAGCCCCAGCACGCAGACCTTGCGCGAGTTGGCGTTGTCGGCCGTGTTGATGAATCGGCCCTCATACATTATCGGCTCGAAGATGCGGCAATACTGCGACTCGACGCCGGTCAGCTGGGCGTTCGATTTCTTCTGTCCGTACATGGCGTTGGTCCACTTCATGTTCACGGCAGACGAGTTCTCTATCTGCGGTATTGAGCGGCGTATATTCTCTACGTCCTTTATGTCGAGTTCGAGAGGCTTGCCCTTGTTGAATCCGGCATACGGCTTGGAGGTGCGTCCCGGGAAGATGACGCCCACGTTCGTAGCGAAGCCCTCGAAATTGCGGCTCATGAATTGCTTCAGGCCGTCGGCGCCACCGATCAGCAGGGCCAGTATGGCCGTGCCCCAGAATATGCCGAATCCGGTCATGAAGGTGCGCGTCTTGTTCTGCGACAGTGTCGCACCTATCTCGCGCCAGTTGTCTATGTCAAGTATGGTGAGTTTCATGTCATTCGTCGCGCAGCGCCTCGACGGGCTTTATTTTCAGTGATTTCAGTGCCGGAAACAGTCCGGCCAGCGCTCCGGCCAGCGCCAGCACCAAGGTGACCTGCAGTGCCACCGACAGGTCTATCGAAGGGTCCTTGATTATCTGCGGCGAGCTGTTGGCCGTCATGTTGCCTATGGCGTGGGCCACGGCCACCCCGGCCACGATGCCGACATAGCCGAACAGCGTGGTGATGGCCACGCTCTCCAGCATGATCTGCCGGAGTATGCTCAGCGGACGGGCGCCGATGGCACGGCGCACGCCAATCTCGTGCGTGCGCTCGCGCACGGACACGAACATGATGTTGCTCACCCCGACTATGCCAGACAGCATCGTGAGCAGGCCGATTATCCACACCGCCAGTCGCAGCACGTCCATGGCCGACGAGGTGGTGAGATGCTGGTTGAAACGGTTCCATATCCACACGGCGCTGTTGTCCGTAGGGTCAAACTGATGCCTGCGCCCCATGGTCTCGCGTATGGCGGTCTCGGCGCGGGTGCCGTCCTCGACCGTATGGAGGTTTTTCAGCCCCACGGTCATCTCGCGTATGGTGTCGCTGCCACCCGCCAGATTGCGGGCGGTGGTATAGGGTATGAAGCTGCGGCGGTTCCACTCGTGGGCATACACGCCCACCACCGTGAACGACAGGCCGCACATGTTCACCCTCTCGCCCACCGGCTCGTTCTTGCCGAACAGCGTCTCGACATTGTCCTTGTGTATCACTATGACGCGGCGATGGTCCTTCATGTCGGCATCGTTTATGAATCGGCCTTTCTCAATCGTGGCACCCTCCGACCGCAGACCCGAGGGATAGACACCCATGTAGCCCTGAGTGATATAATCCTTGGTGGTCGACACTATGGCCGAGTCTGAGTTGATGCGGGCCGCCGTCGAGCTGACGAACTCGGCGTTCTGATTCTCGATGACCTCCATGTCGCCCGCCACGATTGCTATCGGTCGGTCATCCTTGAGTCCGCGATAGGGCTTGTGCGCCCAGCCGCCGGAGACCGACATGGTCCTGAAGTCCCTCTTGCCGAACATGTCCTCCATGCCGTTGACCAGCCCGCGGCTCACGCTCAGCAGCACTATCAGCAGGAATATGCCCCACGACACGGCAAATCCCGTCAGGGCCGTGCGCAGCTTGTTGTGGCGCAGGGTGGCCAGTATCTCGTTGACAAGGTCTATCATGTCCGATCAACAATGCGCCCGTCGGCAATTCGGATGATGCGGTTGGTCTGCTCGCCCACCCCGGGGTCGTGGGTCACTATGACTATGGTGCGCCCCTCGGCGTTGAGGTCGCGGAACACCTGCATCACCTCCTTGGAGGTCTTCGAGTCGAGCGCGCCTGTGGGCTCGTCGGCAAGTATTATCGAGGGATTCGTTATCAGCGCCCTCGCTATGGCCACGCGCTGCTTCTGGCCGCCCGACAGCTCGGAGGGGAGATGCGTGGCGCGTTCGGCCATGCCCATGCGCTCCAGTTGCTCCATGGCCATGGCATTGCGCTTGCGTCGCGAGATACCGCGATAGAACAGCGGCAGCGCCACATTCTCGAGCGCGTTCTTGTAGTTGATGAGGTTGAACGACTGGAACACGAATCCGATCATATAGTTGCGCAGGTCGGCGGCGCGGTTCTCCGAGAGATTCTTTATCAGCACTCCGTCGAGGTGATACTCGCCCGAGTCATAGTTGTCAAGAATCCCGAGTATGTTTAGCAAAGTCGACTTACCCGAGCCGGACGCACCCATTATCGAGACAAGCTCGCCCTTGTCTATGGACAGGTTGACATCCTTCAGCACATGCAGGGGCACCACGCCCGGATATGACTTGTTTATGTCTTTAAGTTCGATAATCATGATGTGAGATTATAACACATATATATATGACGTAAGGACTCCCCAAAAGTTACACCCCGATCATAAAAAATCCGATACAAAAGCATATAGCATTGATTATTAGACCTATAAGACCCATAAGTCTTATCACCGGCACCCACCAAATGTTAACTGGTGTTAAAATAACCCCAAAAATTTGCACAGTCCGAAAATAGTCACTAACTTTGCATCGCAAAAACGAGGAAGAGACCTCTGAAAGAAACGCGAAAATAGCTCAGTTGGTAGAGCACAACCTTGCCAAGGTTGGGGTCGCGGGTTCGAGTCCCGTTTTTCGCTCAAAGAAAAGAGAACATTTAAAAGACCCAATGCGAAAATAGCTCAGTTGGTAGAGCACAACCTTGCCAAGGTTGGGGTCGCGGGTTCGAGTCCCGTTTTTCGCTCAAATCCCTCTTCCGGACCCGTTCCGGAATCACAATCTCAAAAACCCATGTCCGGGTGGTGGAATTGGTAGACACGCTACTTTGAGGGGGTAGTGGCCGTTAGGCTGTGTGAGTTCGAATCTCATCTCGGACACTCGTAAAATCCGTAAGCGATTGATTATTCAATCCTTGCGGATTTTTCTTTATGCCTGTATCTCCCCCACCCGCCACGCATGCCGGCATGGAGCTACAGCATCGGCATACCTCTGTTCGACAGCTGCACGCTCCACCTCCCCTCGGGGCGCGACTTCACCGTCACCGCCGACCGCCGCAGGGCCGACAGCACGAGGGTGCGCCGCATAACCCGCGACGGACGTCCCCACAAGGGTCTCGACATCACCCACGACGACATCCTCGCCGGTGACACCATACACTTTGTCATCGACTGACACACCATTTATATTCTTCAGATCTCCCCGCCCGGTGGCGTAAGGCCGGACGGGGAGTGTTTTTTCGCCCCGCGCACCCCGATTATGGCACATATTGCCACATTGGCGCCCGGGGGGTCAAGGATATTTGGTGGATTGCGATAAAATGTCTAATTTTGGGGTGGATTTCAAAATTTTGAACATCAATCTCATATCAAAAATGGCTCAGAAACCGTCCATTCCTAAAGGTACACGCGACTTTTCGCCCGCCGAAATGGCAAGGCGCAACTATATATTCTCTACCATCCGCGAGGTGTTCCGCCTCTACGGATTCCAGCAGATCGAGACCCCCTCGATGGAAAACCTGTCCACCCTCATGGGCAAGTACGGCGAGGAGGGCGACAAGCTCCTCTTCAAGGTGCTCAACTCGGGCGACTTCCTCAAGTGCGCCGACAGGGAGATGCTTGCAGCCGGCGACTCGCTGCACACGGCATCGGCTATCTGCGAGAAGGGCCTGCGATACGACCTCACCGTCCCCTTCGCGCGCTTTGTCGTCATGCACCGCAACGAGCTCCAGATGCCCTTCAAGCGCTATCAGATACAGCCCGTATGGCGCGCCGACCGTCCCCAGAAAGGCCGTTACCGCGAGTTCTATCAGTGCGACGCCGATGTGGTCGGCTCTGACTCGCTGGTCAACGAGGCCGAGCTGATCGGTCTGGTCGACGAGGTGTTCCGCCGTCTGGGCATACGCATCGTCATCAAGCTCAACAACCGCAAGGTCCTCGCCGGCATCGCCGAGCTGGCCGGAGCCCCCGACAAGATTGTCGACATCACGGTCGCCATAGACAAGATAGACAAGATCGGTCTTGACAAGGTCAGGGAGGAGCTGCTCGAGCGCGGTCTCTCGGCCGAGGCCATCGACAAGATAACCCCCGTCATCACCCTCAGCGGCACCAACGACGAGCGCCTCGAGGCACTCGCAAGCCTGCTCGCCGCATCCGAGATCGGCACCAAGGGTGTCGACGAGTTGCGCGAGGTCCTCATCATGGCCTCGCACCTCGGCCTCACCGCCGACGTCGAGCTCGACGTCTCGCTGGCACGCGGCCTCAACTACTATACCGGCACCATCATCGAGGTCAAGGCCAAGGACGTGCAGATAGGCAGCATCACCGGCGGCGGTCGCTATGACAACCTCACCGGCGTCTTCGGCATGCCCGGACTCTCGGGCGTAGGCATCTCGTTTGGCGCCGACCGCATCTACGACGTGCTCAACACCCTCGACCTCTATCCCGCCGAGATCTCGGGCGCCGCCCGCGTCATGTTCACCAACTTCGGCCCCGCCGAGGCCCTCCGCTCCATGGAGGTCATGCGTCGCCTGCGCGCCGAGGGCATTTCGGCCGAGATATATCCCGACTGCGCCAAAATGAAAAAACAGATGGGACGCGCCGACGCGCTCGGCATACCCTTCGTGGCGATAATCGGCGAGACCGAACTGGCCGAAGGCCGCGTCACCCTCAAGGACATGGCCACCGGCACCCAGCAGAGCCTCACCGAAGACGAACTCATAAACAAACTGAAATAACAGGGGTTATAGGTTTATGAGCCCTTGGGGTCACCCGCGCCCCGCTCACGCTCCCACTGTTACCCAATCCCAACACCCATCCAATGATCATCTCCGACTCGCTGGCCACCTTCGGGCGCTACTGCATATTCATGACACGGGTCTGGAACATACCCGACCGCTGGCGTACGTTCTTCAGCCGCACCATAGCCGAAATCACCAAGCTCGGCATCGACTCCATACCCCTCGTCATCGTCATATCCATCTTCATCGGAGCCGTCTGCACCATACAGATGCAGCTCAACATCGTCTCTCCCCTCATCCCCGCCTACTCCACCGGTCTGGCCACGCGCGAGATAATCCTGCTCGAGTTCTCGAACTCGATCCTGTGCCTCATCCTCGCGGGCAAGGTCGGCAGCAACATCGCCTCAGAGATCGGCACCATGCGCGTCACCGAACAGATAGACGCCCTCGACATCATGGGCATCAACTCGGCCAACTTCCTCGTCCTCCCCAAGATCGTGGGCTTCCTACTCTTCATGCCCGTGCTCGTCGTCTTCTGCATCTTCACCTCGTTCATGGGCGGCGTCCTCATCTCCATCCTCACCGACATCATCCCCCTCAGCAGGTTCCTCTACGGCCTGCAGACGATGTTTCAGGAATGGTACGTCTGGTACGGCCTCATCAAGTCACTATTCTTCTCGTTCATCATCACCTCCGTCGCATCCTTCTACGGATACTACGTCAAGGGCGGAGCCCTCGAGGTGGGCAAGGCTTCGACCAACGCCGTCGTCGCCTCCAGCATCCTCATACTCCTTCTCGACGTCATACTCACCAAACTCCTCCTGCAATGATCGAAGTCAAGAATGTCACCAAATCCTTCGACGGAAAGACAATCCTACACGACGTCTCGGCTACGTTCGAGACCGGCAAGACCAACCTGATCATCGGACAGAGCGGATCGGGCAAGACCGTGCTCATCAAGAGCATCATCGGCCTGCTCATGCCCGAAAAGGGCGAGATACTATTCGACGGACGCGACGTCATGAAGATGGAGCACCGCCAGATCAAGGACCTGCGCAAGGAGATCGGAATGCTCTTTCAGGGCTCCGCGCTCTTCGACTCCGAGACCGTGCTCGGCAACGTCATGTTCCCCCTCACCATGTTCACCGACATGTCGGCGGCCGAGGTCAAGGAACGTGCCCAGTTCTGCCTCGAGCGCGTCAACCTCAAGGGCGCCGACAGCAAGTACCCCTCCGAGATCTCGGGCGGCATGCAGAAGCGTGTCGCCATCGCCCGCGCCATCGCCCTCAACCCCAAATACCTCTTCTGCGACGAGCCCAACTCGGGCCTCGACCCCCGCACCTCGATCGTCATCGACGAGCTGCTCAGCGACATCACCCACGAATACAACATCACAACCGTCATCAACACCCACGACATGAACTCCGTGCTGGGCATCGGCGAGAACATCGTATTCATCAACAAGGGCCACCGCGAATGGGTCGGCGACATGAAGGCAATATACCACACTTCAAACGAGGCCCTCAACGAATTCGTCTTCGCCAACGACCTCTTCCAGAAAGTCAAGCAATACGTCATCAGCAACGAAAGCCCGAAGAAATCCTGACCCGATGGCCATCATACGCATAGACTCCCTCGACACCCCCGGGCTCGACGTCTTCGCCACGCTCACCGAGGCACAGTTGCGCAACCGTCTCGACCCCTCGCGCGCAATCTTCATCGCCGAGAGTCCCAAGGTCATAGCCGTCGCCATGGACGCCGGCTACAGGCCCGTCTCGATGCTCTGCGAAGAGCGCCACATCACCGGCGACGCCGCGCCACTCATTGCCCGACACCCCGACATGACCGTCTACACCGGGCCCCGCGACCTGCTCGCCACCCTCACCGGCTACACCCTCACCCGCGGCGTCCTCTGCGCCATGCACCGACCCGCCCCCCTGCCCCTCGAACGGATATGCACCCCCTCGGCCCGTCGCATCGTCGTCATCGACGGCGTCGTCGACACCACCAACATCGGCGCCATCTTCCGCTCGGCCGCAGCCCTCGGCATCGACGGCATCCTCCTCACCCCCAACTCATGCGACCCCCTCAACCGACGCTCCATCCGCGTCTCCATGGGCTCCGTATTCCTCGTCCCGTGGACATGGCTCGACGGCGGCCTTGACCGGCTCCACGACCTCGGCTTCAAGACAGTCGCCATGGCCCTCACCGACGACTCCATACCCATCGACGCCCCCCGTCTCGGCGCCGAGCCCCGCCTCGCCATCATCATGGGCACCGAAGGCGACGGCCTCCCCCCCGCCACCATCGCCGCCGCCACCTACACCGCCCGCATCCCCATGAGCCACAACGTCGACTCCCTCAACGTCGCCGCCGCCACCGCCGTCGCCATCTGGCAACTCCGCTAAAATCAGGCCCATCAGCTGCCCCCGCCCCGCCTCGTGCGGGGCCCCATTTTGGGCCGTGCAGGCCCGTCAGGGCCCCTTCGTCCCCTGCCAGGCACCTTCAGGTGCCCCCGCCGCCCCTTCACTTGCACCTTTCCAAGTTCAGGGAGCAGCGCTCCCGGCCCTCGCGCCAAAAATTCCCAATTCCCCATTCCCAACTCCCAATTATCGTCCTCATCGACGGCCATTGCGCTACGCCGTGCTGCGCGTCCCAAAGACAAATCGCACGGCAAGCGCTCATTGACATTTTTTACTCTATCTCAAACCAATCGAAATCGGCATGCGAGGTTGTGGGAACGAGTGAGGGGGTGATGCAGAAGAGGCCGACTTTGGCGCCGACCCACACGCCGGGAGTGACGCGGCACGGCGGGCCGAGCGGAGCAAAATCCTTTCCGTCCGTAGACCACGAGTATTGGCACACATCGCCGGGCAGCAGCTCGGCACGAAGCCATATCCGCGAAGCCTTGCAGGGCGCGCTCGCCTCTGTCTTGAGCCGTACCGGAAAGCGCTTGTTACCCCTGCCGGTCACGACAATCACCGAGTCTGACGTAACCGCCACATACGAGTATTCCTTACCGAACATCACGAGCCCGGCCCGCGTGAGCGAGTCGGCAAAGTGAGGCTCGACCACCGTCGTCGCCACAAACCGTTCGGACGGTATCTTCTGCAGATACAGATTGGGGGCGTAATAGATATTACCCTTCTCAGACGGACAGTTCACGGCATTGAGCCTGAGCCATCCGGGCCTGTCGGCGAGGCTAAGCCATTCGGCCCGCGGATTGGCCTGCCACTGCCATTGCAGACCGGGCACGGAGTCGTTGAAGTCGTCTGAACCCTGTATCCTCACAGGCTCGCACCCCTCTCCCGCCGACGGGCGTCGATGACCGGCCACGGGGTGGCCACCCTCTCCCATCTCAATCCAACCGTCATCGGTCCACCGCGCCGGTTGCAGATGCACCACGCGGCCATGAATCCCTTTTTGCTGAAAGTGGACAAACCACCACTCGCTGGCGTCGGGCGTGTCGACCAGACCACCCTGATGCGGGCCGTTGATGCCCGTGTCGCCCGACTCGAGCACGCGGCGGGCCTCATACGGCCCGTAGACCGACCGCGAGCGCAGCACTGTCTGCCACCCCTCGGCCACACCGCCCGCGGGGGCGAGGATATAATAATAGCCGTCGCGCTTCATCATCTTCATCCCCTCGAGAATCGGATTGGCCACGGTGTCGCAATAGACCGTCACGCCGTCGTCGAGCAGCCGCATCCCGTCGGGGCTCATGCGGTGGACTATGGCGGGACCGCCGCGGTGCAGCGAGTGTACCAGATAGGCCCGGCCGTCGTCGTCCCACAGCGGACAGGGGTCTTCCCACTTGGCCACGTCGACCATGTGCGTCAGTTGCCACGGCCCGCGCGGGTCGTCGGCCACCGCCACGAAAAGTCCCTCGTCGGGAGTGCAGAAATAGACATAATACCTGCCGTCGTGAAACCTTATGGACGGCGCCCAAGCCCCCTCGCCATGGGCGGGACGGTCATAGCGCCCGAAGGGGAGCGAGGGATAGACGTACGAGACTATCTCCCAGTCGACAAGGTTACGCGAGTGCAGCACCGGTATGCCGGGCATGGCGTGAAAACTCGAGGCCACCATCCAAAAATCGTCACCCGTGCGGATTACGTCCGGGTCGGAGTAATCGGCATGGATGACGGGATTGGTGTATTTGCCGGCGCCGTAGAGGGCCAGAGAGACAAATATCAGTATGAGGGTCGTGACACGTTTTATCATGGTGCCACAAAGTTACGCAAAATTGCGGGCTCTGTCAAGTCGTCAGCCCAGCACATGCATGGCCTCAAGGCACATGCGTGAGTTGTGGTATGGGCATTTCCAGAATCCGGCCTTGTCGTCGGTACGGTTGATGCTGCCGTCGGCGCGGCGCGACCAATACCATTCACCCTCCTCGGGGTCTACGAGATTGTCGGCGATATATCGCCACGTCTCGTATGCCTTGCCGATGTATTCGGGCATGCCGTGGAAGCGGGCCAGATAGAGCTGGCCAATCACGTTCTCGGCCTGCACCCACCAGTGCTTGTCGTTGTCATAGTTGCCAGCCGGGTGACGCTCGTAGACCATCGACCCGTCATAGCATCGTCCCTGCAGGCCGGCCATGGCGATGTGCCATGAGTGTCGCAGGGTCTCGGCCGTCAGGGCCTCGTCGCCTATTACCTGAGCGGTCTCGAGCAGCAGCCATGAGGCCTCGATGTCGTGGCCATAGCTCTCGGCTCCAGGCAGCTCGTTCCAGTCGCCGTCGAAGAACAACGTCAGGTGATGCGTGCGCGGATTCTCTATCCGGTCGAGGAACAGGCGCAGCAGATAGCGCGTGGCCTCGTCGACATCGCCGATGCGGGGATGCGACGGCGCCTTCTCCTTGAGCGTGCGCAGCAGGTTGGTATAGCCCTCGATGATGTGCAGGTGGGTGTTCATGGTCTTCGAGGCATTGGCGTCATGCTCGCTAAGGCGCATGTCCTCGATGGGTGTCCAGTCGCGCTGCGTGGCCTCGACATATCCACCCTTCACGCGGTCGCGCGAGTGTGTCTCGATGATGTCGAACAACTCGACGGCTCTCTCGAGGGCCTCGTTGTCGCCGGTCAGGCGATAATACTCGGTGAGACCGTAGATCATGAATCCGATGGCATAGAACTGCTTCTTGGGGTCGAGGGGATTGCCCTGAGCGTCGAGGCTCCAGTATGTCCCGCCGAACTCGCGGTCCACGAAATGCTCGAGAATGTAACCGTAGGCGTGGCGTGCGGCCTCGGCATACTCCCCTACCCCGGTCACACGTGCGGCGGCCGAGAATGTCCACAGTATGCGGGCATTGAGGATGGCCCCCCTCGGGGCATCGGCGTCGAGGCGGTCATGGCCGTCGCGGCGTCCGTAATATCCCCCCTCGGGGTCGGTCATCCGCTGCAGCCAGTACGGGAGGATGCAGTCGGTGAGGTTGTCGAGCAGTTGCTGTCTGAAAATCGCTTTCTCCATGGTCATGCGGGTTCTACGAATTCCTCGGCATCAATTCTCACGGGATTCTCGCGGCGGGTGCGCAGCTTGGCCACGATCTCGTCCATCTCGGAGGTTCCCAGAGGATAGAGCCATACAAAGCACATCGAGACGAGGGCCACGGCGGCGGGGATGAACGTCATCAGCATCCACAGACAGGTGAGGGCGCTGTCAGGCTGCACGATGTCCATGCCCACGTTAGAGTCGTTGCGCTCGATGTATCCCTGCGAGCTGAGCGTCCACATCACGGCCGCGCCGCCGATGGCGCCGCCGAACTTCTGGGCCATCGAGGCCGACGAGAAGATGAGGCCGGTCGAGGCCGAGCCGGTGCGGAGCTCCGAATAGTCGCTCACGTCGGCATACATGGACCACACGAGGGGCGACATCATGCCGGTGAGTACAGAAATCACTATCTGGAGCAACAGCATCAGCAGCAGGCCGCCGTTGCTTGCGGGCGACAGGGTGAAGAAGAGCACGCTGAACACGATCAGCAGCAGGTCTACCATCAGGAAGGTAGGCTTCTTGCCAATCTTGGCGGTGACGGGCACTGCCAGCGCCACGCCCACCATGTTGGCGACCTCGCCCACGCCGAGGAACAGACCCGAATAGAACAGTATCGAGGCCGAGAATATCAGTATGTGCTGGTCGCCGCCGATGATGTCGGCAAAGAAGAATGCCACGGTGGCGCCGCGCACGGTGTTGAAGAGGTTGAAGCAGAGCGAGGCTCCGTTGAGCAGCCACCACGGCTTGTTGGTGACGAGCATCTTGATGTCGCTGCCCAGCGAGGCCGAGGCCACGGTGGCAAGCTGTTCGCGGGTCAGCCAGAAGCAGAGCAGGAACAGCACGAAACAGCAACCGGCGATGACAATCATCGAGGCCTGCCAGCTTGTCTGGAGCGAGAAGCCGAAGTCGGATGCAAACATCTTGCACAGGGGATCCCATGCGAAGAGGGCTATGAACGAGCCTCCGTAAGCGAAAAACATGCGGAACGACGAGAACACGGTCTTCTCCTGCGAGTTGTCGGTCATCACACCCAGCATAGCACCATAGGGCACATTGATGCCGGTATAGACGGTCATCATGAGTATGTACGTGACGTATGCCCATACAAGACGCGCGCCATAGGCCCAGTCGGGGGTGGTGAAGAGGAGTATGCCGCAGATCGAGAACGGGGCGGCGACCCAAAGCAGATACGGACGGTACTTGCCCCAGCGGGTCGAGGTGCGGTCGGCCACGATGCCCATCATCGGGTCGCTGACGGCGTCCCAGATGCGGGTGACCAGCAGGAGTATGCCGGTGTCGACAAGCGAGATGCCGAACACGTTGGCATAGAAGAAGGGGAGATAATAGCTGAAGACTTTCCAGAACATGGACGATGCCATGTCGCCGAAGCCGTAGCCTATTTTTTCGCTTAACTTAGCCATGAGGATTCGCGGATTACTTCTTGTTCAGGAACTCGAGGTTGGCGTCGATGAGCCTGTCGAGGGTCTTGACCGACTCGGATGTCGTGAGGCCGTCCTCGGGGGTGTTGAGGCAGTAGTCCACGAGGCGGTCGACGGTCGACGTGGCCACGTGCATGCGGGTGTCGGACGACGCATAGTAGATGAACACCTTGCCATCCTCGTCGGCGATCCAGCCGTTGGCGAACAGCACATTCATCACGTCGCCGATATACTCCTCGCCCACGGGGGCCATGAGGTATCCGCCGGGCGATGCTATCTTCTCCCACGGTTTCTCGAGCGAGGTCATGTACATGTAGAGCACGTATCTCAGGCCCGACGCGCAGCCGCGCACGCCGTGTGCCAGATGCAGCCATCCGCGCGAGGTCTTGATGGGGTGCGGGCCCTCGCCGTTCTTGACCTCCTTGATGGTGTGATAGTAGCGCGGGTCGATGATCACCTCTTCCTTGACTTCGGCGCAGGTGATGTCGTCGATGAGTGCCCAGCCGATGCCGCCGCCGCTGCCGGTGTCGATGAATCCGTCCTGCGGGCGGGTGTAGAGGGCATACTTGCCGTCGACGAACTCGGGGTGCAGCACCACGTTGCGCTGCTGCGACTTGGACTTCAGGTCGGGCAGACGATGCCAAGTCTTGAAGTCGCGCGTGCGGGCAATGCCGCAGGCGGCTGTAGCTGCCGACAGATTGCCGGGCTCGGCGGGGTCCTTGCGCTCTACGCAGAACAGGCCATATATCCAGCCGTCCTCATGTGCGGTGAGGCGCATGTCATAGACATTGGTGGCGGGATCCTCGGTGTCGGGCATGGTGATGGGATGGTCCCAGAACCTGAAGTTGTCGATGCCGTTGGGGCTCTCGGCCACGGCGAAGAACGACTTGCGGTCCATGCCCTCGACGCGCACCACCAGCAGATACTTGCCGTTCCACTTGATTGCGCCCGAGTTGAGCGTGGCGTTGCACCCGATGCGCTCCATGAACCACGGATTGGTCTCGGGGTTGAAGTCATATCGCCATGTCGGAGGCACCATGTCGGCGGTCACGACGGGATTTTTATATCGGTTGTAGATGCCATTGCCCTCGAGCATGATGTTGGGACGTGTCACCAGCTCCTCATAGCGGGCGAGGACAAGATTCTTGCGGTATTCGAATGTAGACATGATATGTATTGTCGTTTATTATTTTACGAAGATTGTCTTGGGGTTATCGTGGAATGCCTTGAAGTCGGCCTCGGCGGGGTGGCCGGGATAAGGCACGTAGAAGTGCTTGGGATTCTGGCTCTCAATGGCGTTGCGCCACACGCAGACGTATGCTATGGGCAGGTCCTGTATCGAGGGCATCAGCACGCCGGTATACCAGTCGTTGACGGGCATACCCTCCGAGCCGGTCTCGGTGAAGGCGGCGAGCTTGCCGCGCTTCTGTGCCTCCTCGACCACGTATGGCATCTGGGCGGCTATGCGGGCCTTGTAGGGCTCGATGCCGTCGGCGCCGTCAAACATATAGATGTCGGTGCCGAGGATGTCGACATACTCGTCGCCGGGATAGGTCGAGAAATACTGCTCGCGGGTCAGGTCCTTGTCGGGCGAATAGGCCCACACGACATTGTCTATGCCGGCCGAGTCAAAGCGCTCGCGGGTCAGGCGATAGAGGGCGATGTACTGCTCGGGGGTCGAGTGGTCGGCGCCCCACCAGAACCACGAGCCCGAATTCTCGTGCCACGGACGGAATACGACCGGGATGCGGTTGCCCTCGGCGTCCTTGAGCGAGCCGATGAACGCCGCCGCGCGGTCTATCCATGCGGTGAGGGTGTCGGTGACCGCGGGCACGGAGTCCATCATGGCGAGGGGTGCCGCCGAGACATCCCACGAGCCGCCGCCGCTGACGGGGTTGCGGGGGTGCCAAGAGATGGCGTTGATGCCGCCGCGGGCATCCTGACGGGCTATCTCGGAGGCCATGAACTCGAAGGGCACGCCGTCGAGATTCTTGGCCGAGTCAAGCTCGATCATGCCCAGATCCCAGCTCATCAGGCCGGGATACTCGCCGGTGACGCCCTTGACGTCCGAGGCGCCCTCCTCATACTCCCATGTATGTCCGTAGGCGGTGTCGTCGTGATGACCGAAATAGAATTTTCCGGACTTCACCACCGAGTCCATGCGGGCTATCAGGGTCTGTGCAGGGGTCATGTCAGGCTCCTGAACGGTTGTCTTTTTTTCGGCCGAGCAAGATGCCAGCGCTACGGCCAGAGCCGCGATAGAGAGATTTATAAGTTTCATTCTTCAGGTTTTATCCAAGGGTTACTACTATGCTGTTGTCAGAGCCTTCGGGCTGCAGGGGTATCAGATTCCCCTCGACAGGCTTGTCGTTGACCGTCATGGTGCGCACTCCGCGGCACACGCGGGCGGGATTCTCGACCTTGATGTGATAGCGGGCGCCGCGGAAGGTGCGGTCTACCTCGAATCCGGGCCAAGCGTCGGGGATGCAGGGCTCGACGCGCAGGCCGTCATAGTCGGGCCTGATGCCGAGGATGAACTGGGTGATGGCATACCAGTTCCAAGCGGCCGTGCCCGTGAGCCACGAGTTCTTGGCCTCGCCGGGGCGGGCGGCGTCTTTGCCGGCGGTCATCTGGCAGTAGACATAGGGCTCGACCTTGTGCAGGTCGCTCTTGTCTTCGAGGAACGCGGGGCATATCTTGGCATAATACTCCCAAGCCCTGTCGCCGCGGCCCAGAACGGTCTCGCCGATGATGACCCACGGATTGTTGTGGGCAAAGATGCCGGCATTCTCCTTGTATCCGGCGGGATACGACGATATTTCGCCGTAGTCGATGACGTATTCCGAGAACGGGGGATTGTTGAGCACGATGCCGTGCTCGCAGTCGAGATATGTCTTGACCGAGTCGAGTGCGGTCTTGACCATCCCTTCCTCGAGTCCGATGCCGGCCATGGTGCACCAGCCCTGCGACTCGATGAATATCTTGCCCTCCTTGTTCTCGTGCGAGCCCACCTTGCGGCCATAATAGTCGTATGCGCGCAGGAACCACTCGCCGTCCCAGCCGTGCTTCCTGACGGCCTCGACCATCTTGGCCACCTCGGCCTCGGCGCGGTCGGCCTCGGCGTCGAGGCCCACGCGGCGGCACAGGGCGGCATAGTCGCGGCCGCAGACCACAAACTGGCCGGCAATCATGAGCGACTCGGCCTTAGAGCCCTCGGCCTTGTTCTCGGTGGTCTGGAACGACTCGTTGGGGTCGTTGGAGAAGCAGTTGAGGTTGAGGCAGTCGTTCCAGTCGGCGCGGCCTATCAGGGGGAGTCCGTGAGGGCCGAGGTTGTTGATGACGTGGTCGAACGACACGCGCAGGTGCTCCATCAGCGAGACCTCCGAGCCGGGCACGTTGTCGAACGGCACCGGGGCGTCGAGGATGGAGAAGTCGCCTGTCTCCTTGATGTATGCCACCGTGCCGAACACCAGCCACATGGGATCGTCGTTGAATCCGCCGCCGATGTCGTTGTTGCCGCGCTTGGTAAGGGGCTGATACTGGTGATAGCAACCGCCGTCGGGAAACTGCGTCGAGGCTATGTCGATGATGCGCTCGCGGGCGCGGGCGGGTATCTGGTGTACGAATCCGACGAGATCCTGATTGGAGTCGCGGAATCCCATGCCGCGGCCTATGCCGCTCTCGAAGAACGAGGCCGAGCGCGAGAAACAGAACGTGACCATGCACTGATACTGATTCCAGATGTTGACCATGCGGTCGAGGCGCTCGTCGCCGGTGCGGACGCTGAAACGGCTCAGAAGGTCGTCCCAGTATGCGCGGAGCTCGTCAAAGGCGGCATCCACCTTCGCGGCGGTATCGAAGCGGGCCATGAGCTCGCGGGCGGGTTTCTTGTTTATGACGCCCTTTGACCCCCACTTGTCCTCCTGTGCGTTCTCTATGTATCCGAGCACGAACACCAGATCGCGGCTCTCGCCGGGGGCGAGGGTGATGTCGAGCTGATGCGAGGCTATGGGGCTCCAGCCGTGGGCCACCGAGTCGCGGCAGCGGCCGTCGGTCACTGCATCGGGGGTGTCGAAGCCGTTATACAGGCCCATGAAGGTCTCGCGGTCGGTGTCGAAGCCATCGACCTCGGCGTTGACCGTATAGAACGCATAGTGGTTGCGGCGCTCCTTGTATTCGGTCTTGTGATAGATGGTCGAGCCGTCTATCTCGACCTCGCCTGTCGAGAAGTTGCGCTGGAAGTTCTCCATGTCGGTGGCGGCATTCCAGAGGCACCACTCGATGAACGAGAAGAGCGTGAACTTCTTTGTCTCGGTCGACTCGTTGGTCAGCGTCAGCTTGGTCACCTCGGCGTTGGTGTCGAGGGGCACGAAGAAGAGAGCCTTGGCCCTGAGGCCGTTCTTGACACCGTTGATGACGGTATAGTTCAGGCCATGGCGGCACTCGTAGTCGTCGAGGCGGGTGCGGCAGGGTTTCCACGAGGGATTCCACACGGTGTCGCCCTCCTTGATGTAGAAATATCGGCCACCGGCATCCATCGGGACACCGTTATAGCGGTAGCGCGTGAGGCGGCGGAACTTGGCATCGCGGTAGAACGAATATCCGCCGGCAAAGTTTGAGATGAGCGAGAAGAACTCGGTGTTGCCGAGATAGTTTATCCACGGCCAAGGTGTCTTGGGCTCGGTGATTACGTATTCGCGCGCGGCGTCGTCAAAGTGACCGTATTTCATGTCGGGATCGGTATGTGGTTAGATTGGATTATCGGTAGGTGATTGTGGTATTTAAAGTTTGTAGTCTCCGCGGTTCAGGACCAGAGGATTGTTGAGGACGGTCTTCCACTCGCCGTTCTTGTTCCACTCCTTGCCGAGCTTAGGACCGTTGTTGTCCCACTCGTACCAGCCCATGAAGTAGCTCCACAGACAGCCGTTGGCGAGGTCCTTGTCGGGCGACATGAGGTTGCCGGTCTCGGCCAGAGCCACCATCTTGCGGCCCTCGACAGCCGAGGTGAGCAGCTTGAATTGGGCAGACTGGTCCGAGAACGAGGGCTGATAGAGGTCTACGCCCACGATGTCGACGCAGTCGTCGCCGGGATATGCGGCACGGAGCTTGGAGAGTCCTGCCAGCTTGCCCTCGTCGGATGTCTGCATGTTCCAGACCCAGATGAGGTTGTTGAGCTTATACTCGTCGGTGAGTTTCTTGTAGAGCCACTTCCAGAGCGACTTGGTGGTCTCGACGCCATCCTTGCCCCACCAGAACCAAGCGCCCCAAGTGTAGTCGCCGGCAGCCTCGTGGAACGGGCGGAACAGCACGGCGATGCCGGCGTCCTGAAGTTTCTTGAGCGACTCGGCCATCTCGGCCACGTCGGCCACGGCAATCTTGTTCTCCTCGGTGCCGTCGACGAGCACCTTGGCGGGGTCGAAGGGCACGTCGTTGCCGGTGTTGTAGCCACCCTTGCCGTCGGGCACGTTCCAGTGCCAGCAGATAGCGGGGATGCTGCCTGCCTCCCAAGCCGTCTTGACGGGAGTGATGTCGCCATAGTCGATCCAGTTGGCGGGCGAATAGGGTATGTGGATATAGTCGAAGCCTATGATGGCGGGCTGCTTGCCTGCGGCCTTGGCCACCTCGTCATAGTATGCCGAGCCCCAAGCGACCTCGCCCATCACGCCCGACAGGATTTTCTTGCCATAGTTGTCATAGAGCAGCTGATAGACCTTGCGGGCGCTCTCGGTGGCGTTGGGGTTGACGAGATTCTTGGCTATGGTCACGTCGGGCACCACGACCTCGGGCTCGGTCGAGAAGGAGAGCTTGATCTCGTTGGACTTGGCGCCGGTCGAGTTGGTGAAGGCCCCCTCGGGGAACGAGAGCTCGTAGGCAGTGCCGGGCTTGAGGCTGAGCGATGCCGTGACCTTGTTGATGTTGACTGTATAGGGGTTGTTGTTGCCGTTGAGGAAACAGATGTTCTGTGATGTCGCGGTGACCGAGGTGCTGAACGTGAATGTAATCTCCTTGAGATCGGCGCTGACGGTGCTGCCGTCGGCCACCGAAGACTGGTTGACATGTATGGGTATCTGTACGGGTGCCGGCTCGTCGGGGTCGTCGCCGCCGCACGATGTGGTGAGTAATGACAGTGATGCTAAAGCAAAAAAGAGGTATCTGAATGGTTTCATTTTTGATTAAGGATTATGTTTTGAGTTTTTAATGTCAGATTCGCGATTTGTCTTGCTATTTTCCCTTGCAAAAAGTGAAAACGGGAGGGGAGCGGGGTTGCTCCCCTCCCGTTTGAAATTGAAATTGTACCTATTGGGAGTCTTATTCTATGGTGATCTTGTCGAGCTGGAAGTTCGAGCCTGTCACCACGAGACCGTTGGAGTTGATGATGTCATTGAGGACATCGGCGGTGAACACGACCTCGAGGGGCGATGCGGGGGTATCATACTGGCCGGGGATGGGCTCGGGCAGGTTGCCCCAGCCATCGGCGTGGCGCAGCGAGATGCACCACCACTCGCCTTCGGCTACGGTCGAGGTGGTATAGAATCTCACGGTGGTGCCGGGCTTGACCGTAGACCAGTCAAATCCGCCCCATGCGAGGTCCTGATTGCCTTCCCAGCCGTTGTTGGTCCAAGGACCTGTCCAGATGACTGTCTCGAGCGAGTTCTCCCACTCGATCATCACCTTGTTGAGGACGAACTCCGAGCCGGTGATGACCAGACCGTTGCTGGCAACGAGGTCGGCGAGGACACCTGCGGTGAGCTCGACTGAGACGATGCCGTTTTCGGGAGTGTCATACTGGCCGGGGATGGGATCGGGCAGGTTGCCCCAGCCATCGGCGTGGCGCAGGGATACGCACCACCATTCGCCTTCGGCCACGGTGGGAGTCATGTAGAGGGTCAGGGTTGCTCCGGCGGGAACGGTGCTCCAGTCAAATCCACCCCATGCGAGGTCCTGATTGCCTTCCCAGCCATTGTTCTTCCACATGCCTTCCCAAGCGGTGATGCCGACGTGGGTGGCGGGGATGACGGCGATGTCATAGGAGATCTCGCCGTTGCTCGACACGAGCGTCACCTTGGCCGACTTGCCGCAGCTGCCGGGCACCTGAACTATAAGCTGAGTGCCGTTGAGGATATACTGCACGTTCTGGTCGTTGACCTTGACGGCGGTGAGCTTGTCCTCGTTGGCGATGGTGAGCACGAATGTCTCGCCTGCGCGGATCTCGACATCCTCGCCGGGGAGGGCGGTTGCATAGGCGCACTCGGGAGCGGTGAGCTCGATGGCGGGAGCCTCGACAACCTCACCGTTGGTCAGCACGAAGGCAACCTCGTTGCTGCCGGCCTGCAGGGTGGCGGGCACGGTCACCGAGAACTCGGTGGCGGTGGGATTCTCGACATCGACATCGGTGTCGCCGGCAAAGCGGATGGCCTTGACATGGTCGAGGTTGACACCCTTGACGGTGAGGGGACCTGCCAGTGCGGCGGGTGCGGGATCATAGGCGATGCCGGTGGGCTTGATGGTCGATACGGCAACCTTGACCTCGGCGCCCGAGCCTGTGGTGAGGACGACATCGCCCGACACGAGACCGGCGGGGATGGTCACGGCGAGCTCGGTGGCGCTCTTCGAGGCGGGCTCGACGGCCTCCTTGGCACCGGGGAACATGATGGTGTTGACCAGCTCCATGTTCACGCCCTTGAACTTGATTGCGTCACCTTCCCAGAGGTCGGTGGCGGGCTCGGCAACGACCTCCTCGGGGATGGCCACGCCGATGGTGGCGGCTGCGACCTTGACACCCGATGCGGGGATGATGCAGACGGTACCGTCAGTGACGTTGGCGGGGAGGATGAACGTGAGTACGTTGCCCTTGACGGTGAACTCGACCTCGTCCTCGTTGGGCATGGTCACCTTGGTCACCAGATCGAGGTTGTTACCCTTGATCTCGACTGTCTGGCCGGGCTTGGCGCCGGTGAGGTCGAGCACCTTGTCGACGGTGGGGAGAGCCACGGTGATCTCCTCTTCAGAGTATATCCAGTTGGGTATCTCGGCGGCGTCGCTGATGATGACCTTGCCGGACTGGGCCTCGGCGGGCACGCGCAGCTTGATCTCGTAGCGCGAGTGCGAGGTGAAGTCCTCCTCGGGCACGATGGCCTCGTCGGTGAAGATGACCTCGTGGATCAGGTTGAGATAGTCGCCCTTGAGGGTGATCTCGTCACCAGCCTTGACAGCGAGGGGCGAAATGGACTCGAGCACGATGGGCTCGGTGAACGTGAGCAGGGTCTTGGTCTTGATCTCGCCCGAAGCGTAGTGCAGCACCACATAGCCGGGCTCGGCTGTCTGGGGTACGGTGACGCGGATCTCGTCGGACGACACGCGGGTGATGTCGGTGATGTCGCCGCAGCCGGGGATGGTCACGGACTGAATCTGGTCCATGCCCGAGCCGAGGAAGCGGAGCTCGCCGCCACGTGCCACGGGCGAGGGGCCGAAGACGTTGAGGGTGACGCCTCCGATATACTGGTTGGTGCCGAATTCGTCGTCGTCGTCAGAGCACGAAGTCATGACAAACCCCGTCGACAACACCATGCAGGCCATGGCCGAAGCCATGAATTTACGGAAATTTTTCATTGTGATATTCTCTTAAGGGGTTTATTCGATGGGAACGACACGGAAGTTGTCGATGCAGAACACGGGATCGCAATCGGTACCGGCTGTACCGCCATTCCATACGAAGAGCGTGAGACCTGCCAGATCGGAGGGCGAAAGGTTCTTGTCGCACTTCTGACCCTCGTGGGTATAGGTGAAGCTCGAGAGAGACTGCGAGACTGTCATCCAGTGGCCGTTGGTGTTGTATGAGCCGCTGCCGATCCATGGAGCCCACAGACCGCGGGGCAGGCTTGCATCGCCATAATAACTGTTGGTGGCATTGTCGTTGTTAACCACGCTGTAGGGAGTGAAGATGATCTGCAGTGCCGACGATGACCACGAGTTGGTGGTGGGCACGAAGACCTCGAATTTCACCTGCAGCTTGTCAAGGCCATACTGGTCGAGCAGCTCGGCAAACTCGGGACGCTTGTTCAGGGGACCCATGTCACCGCTCTCGCTGGGCCAGAAGTTGAAGCAGAACTCATCCTCGGCCCATGTTCCGCCGACCTCACCGCTCATCGTGGCGCCACCGAAATAGAGGTAGCTGCCGTCGATGGCCTCGATGCCGGCATCGTCGCCGGGGTTGTGGATCTTGCCGGCACGCCAGCCCTGACCTGAGGCCAGACCGCCATGCGAGCCGTCAAAGTCGAAGATGATGTTGGTGGTGTCGTGGAACTTGTAGCTTGAACGGCCCGAGCCATAGATGCTCGACACGGTCATGTAGCCTTCGGTCCAGTTGTCGGGCACGACGAATGTAATCGCGTTCTTCGAGATGGACTTGATGTTCTCGCGGGGCACCTCGATGTTGCCTGCGAAGAGTACCTGCAGGGGCACTGATTCCTCGTCGATGAAATAGTCGCCATAGATAGTGGCTTCCTCGCCGGGCTTCGCATACTCGCAAGAGATGGAGCGCACTGTAGGACCGGGGACAAGCACCTTGAAGTCATACTCGGTGACCTCTCCCGCATAGTTGTGCAGGTAGATCTTGTTGGACACCTTGACGGGGATGGTGCCGGGGACAGTGACCAGCATGGTGTGCTCGGTGAGCAGGGCGGTATTGACGATCGCCTTCTGGTCGTTGAAGTATATCTCGTGGATCGAGGTGAGGTTGTCGCCCACCAGACAGATCTGGTTGTCGAGATAGGCGCCGGTGAGCAGAGAGTCCTTGGTGGCGGGCTCGACAGTGCGGACATACTTCACGACGGGACTGCCGTCGGTAGGCTCGAACTTGTCGGGCTCGTCATCACAAGCCACGGACATCATGCCAACCACCAGAGCGGCGGCGGCTGCCAGCCATTTGTTATTGAACAGGGTTTTCATTGTATGCTAATGGGTTCAAGGTGGTTAGTAACTGTAGGTTGCACGCACGTCTATGTGAACGGGGTCCTTGAGAAGATTCTGGTTGAACACCACGTCCGAGTCGGGGAAAGGCAGAGTGAACGACGACGCCGTCACGTTGGGAGCGGGAGTCTGGTCGTCGTATGTAGCCTCGCCGGCACCTTCCTTCTCGGCAGCGAGCTTGATGTCCCACTGGCCTGTCTCATAGTAGTACTTGAACAGAGCGTTGGTGTTCCAGAACGTGTTGCGGCGCTGTGCCTTGAGCTCGTCTATGCAAGCCTGCACGTCATAGTAGCTGCGGCGCACGAAGTCATACCAGCGGTCGCCCTCGCCTGCAAACTCGAGGCGGCGCTCCTTCCACACGTCGTCGAACGTGATCGAGGTCTTGGGCGTGGCAGAGGGGATGGCGCGAGAGCGCACGGCGTTGAAGGCCTTGAGGGCCGAGGCATCCGTTGTAGAGCCGTTGTTGCCGATGACGGCCTCGGCGTATACCAGATATACGTCAGAGAGGCGCAGGATGTGTGTGGCAAGACCGTTGCACATACGCTCGGCGGGAACGCCGAGGGCTGCCATGTGGTCGCCGTTGTTGCCGAAGAGGTGCTTGACGTTCCATGCACCGGTGCCGCACGAGAACTCGCCGGGGCCACCCTTGCCATACTCGGGATCATAGCAGAATTTCAGCACGTCGAATCCGCCCTTGTCCTGCCAGAACTGGGGATAGAAGTCGCCGGGGAGCATCATGCACTCCTTGCGGCGGGTATCGACGTCGATGCGGCTCGAGGGATCGTCCATGGCCGACACGCCGAATGCGTCCTGAAGGTCTACGGAAGGTCCGCGCCATTCGCCCCAGCAGTCGCCGTTCTCGTCGAAGCCCTTGGGGGCGAGGTCGCTCTGCAGGGTGTTCTGGCGGGTCCAGTTGTTGCCGACCGAGGTCCAGTGCCACGAGATGAGGCACTCCTCGTTCTTGTTGTTGGCCAGACGGAACACGTCGCCATAGTTGGCGAGCAGCTTGCGGCCCGAGTTGTCGATGACATCCTTGGCATATTTTGCTGCGGCATCGAGATGATCCTGATTGCGCGAACCGCTCATGCCAACGCCGGCACGGGTCAGATATACCTTGGCAAGAAGGCCTTCGGCGCAATAGTAGTCGATGCGGCCTATGTCCGCGCTCTTGGGCAGAAGCTCCATGGCCTTCTCGAGGGTCATGCAGATATACTCGTAGACGTCGTCCTTGGGAGCCTTGAACATCTCGTTGTAGTTGCCGTTCTGCAACTCTTCCGAGTTGTCGTGGATGATGGGCACGTCGCCGAACGAGCGTACGAGGAAGAAATATGCCAGAGCCTTGAGGGTGAGGGCCTCGCCCATCGTGGCGCTCTTGGCAGCCGCAGAGGGCCCCTCGGCACGGGCGATGCTGTTATACACCATGCTGCAGTGAGCGATCTCGGACCAAAGCGAGGCACTCATGTTGCGCAGGTCGGTGTCCGTGCCGTTGACGGTGAAGGTGAGATAGGGAGAGCTGCCGAGGTATGAGTTGCCCGACAGGACCTCGCCTACGTTGATGAAGCCACGCTGGAAATCGTACCAAGGTGAGTTGTAGAGATAATTCACGCCCTGATAGCACTTGGCATCATCGGCATAGAAATTATCGTTGTTATACTGGTCCTCGGAGGGTTTGTCGAGGAAGTCGTCGCACGACACTGTGAGCAGGCCCATGGCCAAGACAAACGCCGCACGCGATATATATTTGCTGATTTTCATGTTTGGATCGGGATTTAGAATGAGAAATTCAGACCGAACGAGTAGGTTGTGGGCGAGGGATAGCGGCCCGAGTCGAAACCATAGGTATGGCCTGACGAATCCTGAGTGTTGTAGCCCACCTCAGGATCATATCCCGAGTACTTGGTCCAAGTGTGGAGGTTCTGGATGTTGCAGTACAGGCGTACGTTCTCGAGACGCAGTGTGCGTATCCACTTCTTGGGGAAGGTATAGCCGAGCGAGATGTTCTTGAGTCGGATATACGAGCCGTCCTCGACATAGCGGTCAGAGATGCGGTCGTTGTCGTTCGGGTCGTTGAGACGGGCGGCGGGGACATCCGTTCCGGGGTTGGCCACGCGGATGTTGGTGATGTCGTCATGCCAGCTCTGGCCTGCGGGATATACCTTGTCGGGGTCTACGGGCACGAGGCGTGCGCGGTCGTTGACCTTGTCGAGCTGGTTGACCCATACGCTCTTCATGTCGGTGAGGCGCAGGGAGATGTAGTTCATGACGTCGTTGCCATAAGAGCCGTTGAGGAAGATGTTGAGGTCGAAGCCTTTCCAGCGGAAGGTGTTGTTCCAGCCGAAGGTGAAGTCGGGCATAGGGTTGCCGATAGAGGTCTTGTCATAGTCGTCGATCACGCCGTCGGGCACACCTTCGGGACCGGAGAGGTCCTTGTACTTGATGTCGCCCACCCATACGGTGTTGCTCTTGTTGAAGTTACCGTCTTGGGGGAATTTCTCGGTACGGGGAGAGTCGAGAATGTCCTGATAGTCCTGATAGATGCCGTCGGTCTTGAAGCCGTAGAAACTGTAGAGAGGACCACCAACCTCAGAGCGCGAAACGACGTCGCTGTACTGGCCATAGCCCACGATGGCGGCGTTTGCGGTGTTCGAGAGGCTCTTCAGCTCATTCTTGTTAAACGAGATCTGCAGGTCGGTCTCCCACTCGAAGTCGCCCACGAAGGGAAGCACGCGGAGCTCGAACTCAAGACCCTTGTTCTCGATCTCGCCATAGTTGCCCATGGGAGCGTCGAGACGCGAGGAGCCGTTGGTGATGTCGCTGGATCCCATGTAGGTGGGGAGCTGGAGAGACATGAGCATGTCTTTTGAGGTCTTGATGTATGCGTCGGCCACGAAGTTGATGCGGTTGTTGAGGAAGTTGAGGTCGAGACCGAGGTTCCACTGCTCCTGAGTCTCCCACTTGATGCCGGTGTTGGCAATCTGCGCGGGACGATAGGAGTTGCCGAGACCCGATTCCATAACCTTCATGGGAGATCCCCACTTGTAGCCGCCGATGTTGGCGTTACCGGTCTGACCCCAGCCGAGACGGAGCTTACCGTTGTTGATGACGTGCTGGATGCCTGCGAAGAACTTCTCGTTGGAGAAGCGCCATGCGCCGGCCACCGAGTGGAAGCCTGCCCAACGGTTGTCGGGACCGAAGTTCGAAGAACCGTCATAGCGGAAGGTATAGGTGAGCAGGTAGCGGCCGTCCCAGTTAAGATTCTCGCGGGTGAAGAACGAAGCCATCGACGAAGAGCCGTAACCGGCACCGATCTTGAATGTGGTAGGCTCGCCGAGAGCGGGATTCTGGACATTGTCGAGGGGAAGCCCCTGTGCGAATACTGAAGTATAGTTGTAAGAGGACTCCCAGCACTCCTGACCGACCATGGCGGTGTATGAGAGCTTGTTCCACTCGCCGTTGTATGTCAGGTAGTTCTTTACCTGCCAGAACCACGAGGAGTTCTTCTGGTGGCGCGATTCGTTGTTGTCGCGTACCCAGTTTCCGAGGTCGACCTTGGGGTCGTATGTCTTGGCCATCGACGACGAGATGTCATAGCCGAGTTCGGAGTGCCATGTCAGGCCCTTGATGGGAGTGGCCTCGAGGAAGATGTTGCCCGTGAGCTTGGAACGCTGCAGGCGACGGTCCATGAGGAGGGCGAGAGCGATGGGGTTGGGGTTGGTATAACCCTCGCGCGATACAGAGCAATAGTTGCCGTCCACGTCATAGATGGGTATGTCGGGGAGAGAGGTAAGGGTATAGGTGATGACACCCTCGTCACCCTCGGCGCGCTGCAGTTTCTCGTGGGTGTTGGAGTATGTGGTGCTCATGCCGATCTTGAGCCAGCTCTTGAGCTGGGCGTCGAGGTTGGAGCGCACCGAGAAACGGCGGAACTCGGAACCGATAAGTGTACCGTCCTGATCCATGAACGAGCCCGAGAGGAAGTACTGTACCTTCTCGGTACCGCCCTGAGCCGAAACGGTGTGCTGTTGCTGGAAGGCCGTACGGAAGGCGGCATCCTGCCAGTTGGTACCGACACCGAGAATAGAGGGATCGGTATACTGCGTGGAGGGGTTGGAGATATAGCCGTTGTCGACGAAGTCGTTGTAATACTCGGCATACTCGCGCAAGTTCATCATGTCGAGGCGCTTGCTCTGATGCTGCCAAGCCACCATGCCGTCGTATGTGAAGCGGGCCTCGCCGGCCTTACCACGCTTGGTGGTGATGAGCACGACGCCGTTGGCACCCTGCGCACCATAGATGGCGGTTGCGGATGCGTCCTTGAGCACCTCCATCGAAACGATGTCAGAGGGGTTGATGGTCGAGAGGGGCGACACGGGAGAAGACTGACCGTTGCCCAGCTTGTCGCCGAGGCCGAGGCCTGCGCCGCTCTGCTCTGAAGACTGAACGATGACGCCGTCAATCACATAGAGAGGCTCGGCGTTTGCGTTGATGGTGGCCTGACCACGCACGCGGATTGACGATGCGGCACCGGGAGCACCCGAAGAGGCCATCGAAACGACACCTGTGGCGCGGCCCTGAAGAGCCTGATCCATGTTGGTGATGACCGATCCCTTGAGGGCGTCCTCGCTGAGCGATGCCGAAGCACCTGCAAGATCGCTCTTCTTCATCGTACCGTAGCCGACAACGACAACCTCGTCGAGCACCTCGGAGTCATCCTCGAGGGTGACTGTGATGTCGGTGCGGCCGTTGAGGGCCACTTCCTGAGATTTCATGCCCACGTAGGACACGAGGAGTGTGGCGTTGGGCGATTTCACCTTGATGGCGAAGTCTCCGTCAATACCTGTGGCGATGCCATTGGTAGTGTTGCCCTTCTCCTGGACTGTCGCGCCGATAAGCGGTTCGCCCGACTTATCCTGCACGATGCCTTTGACAGAGGTCTGGGCTGCCATGCTCAGCGTGACGCAGAGCAGGAGAGCTGTCAGCAGACCTCGAAGGTCGTAGATTTTACTATTCATATTGCAGTTTTAAGGTAAAAAGATGATAATGTTCTAAAGTCTCGGATTTCTAATGGTTATTGTCTTTAAGGTGATAAGTAGTAATGGTTTTATGGTTTGTAATTTGAGATTGATTACGGCAAAATTAGGGCAAAGCAAGGATATAAAATGGTACTTTATTATCCGTTTTTAACCAATTTTCAGGAAATGTCGGGAATGTATCAATTTATGTCAAAAAAAGCAATGCAAAAAAGTGGCCTTCTTAGTGTTTTCCGGCTATCCGGCGGGTGGCCGAGGTGATGACGGAGATGGTGGTCGAGTCTGAGGCATAGACCGAGTTGAGGCCCTGAGCCTCCTGCGCGGGGTCGCCGGTATAGTCGTCGCCGGGCTGCCAAGTGCGGTGGGCGGGCTTGGCCAGACCTCCCCAGCCCCAGAAGTTGAGGCCCGAGATCTTGCCGCCGTCGGCCACGATGGAGAAGACGCGGTCGTAGTACTTGTCGCGGGCGGTGACGGGCGAGCCCTGTGCCACGGCCATGCCGTCGCGGGGATAGCCGAACTCCTCGAGCACGAGGGGCTTCATCTGCGCGCCGTTGTCGGTGAGCACGAAGTTGAGGGCGTCATAGTGGCGGTCGATGTAGTCCTGAGTCATGCGGCAGGCCACGTCGACACTGTCGGTGACGGTGCGGTCGGTGATCCAGCTCCAGTTGTAGGGCCATATATGTATGGTGGCATAGTCGACCTCGGGATAGGTGTGTATCTCGGTCCAGAGGTCGAGGTCCTCCTCGCAACCCTTGAGCCCCTCGCTGCCGATGGAGACGAGGTGGTTGGGGTCTATCTCCTTGATGAGACGCGAGGTGCGGTGTATCCAGTCGGCAAAGTCGCGCTTGCTCTCGTCTGAGAAGGCGCGTGGCTCGTTGGCTATCTGCCACGCCATGATGGCGGGCGACTCGGCATAGGGCTTGCCCGTCAGCGAGCTGGTGCGGCCCACGATGTTGCGGATGTGATTGGCGGCAAGGGCCTTGGCCGAGTCGTTGCGGACGAACTTCGAGGCATATTCCATGTAGGCGGGATAGCCTGCGTCGGCGGGGTTGACGGCCTCCCCTGCCCCGGCCCACTCGAGATATGTCGAGAATCCGCCGCTCCACTCCCAAGCGTTGTTGAGATAGAACACGGCGCGCATGTCGCGCTGCTCGAGCTGGTCTATGAGATAGTCGAGGCCGGCGAGCAGGGTATCGTTATAGACGCCGGGGGCTGTCTGGAGCGTGGGCGAGATGTGGCTGGCGAGCCCTTCGGCACCGTCGCCGCCCACGAGGATGCGCAGGTTGTCCATGCCGAGGGCCTTGAGCGAGTCGAGCTCGCGGCCCAGACGCTCGCGGTCGCCTCCGCGCCCCTCGGACCCCAGAATGGCGCCATACCAGAAGTTGGTGCCGACATAGCGGTAGACCGAGTCGCCGAGATAGAATTTGCCGTCTCGCACGGTGACGAATCCGGGGTGCGGGTCGGGCTCGGCCTTCTGCTCGGTCTTGCCGGCACAGCCGCCGGCCATGCTGAGGGCGGCGACGGTGGCGGGGATGATAAGTGATCTGAGTTTCATCGGTATTATTTTACTGTTTCAATTTCCCAGTTGTCTGTGCGGAACGGCACCAGCGGCAGTCCGACCATGTCGTGGAGGGTGCCGGGCGAGAAGTTGCGGAAGCAATAGCGCACGGCCTTGATGTCGGCGACCTCGGGCGAGGTGACGGTGACGGTGTGGGCGTTCCAGTCTTCGGTGGCCTTGGCGGGGTGGAACACGCGGTCATCGCCGGCCACCTCAAAGCCCTCGAGGTCGAGGTTGGGGTTGAGTCCGCCATAGCGGTTCTCGAACGACAGGACTGCCTTGTCGCCCTGAAGGTCGACGCTCTTGTATCGGGGATAGCTCTCGGGCATGCCCTCGATGCCATACGTGCGTCCGGCGGCCATGAAGGCGAGGCGCTCGCCGATGGGCTGCTTGCGCGAGGCGTGGACATCCTCGAGCTCGCGGGGATAGATCAGGTCGGTGGTCGAGACTATGCCGCTGTTGGGGGTGATGCGGGCGGCCTCGTGCTGGGCCTCGCGGAAGTATGCGGCGGTGCATCCCGAGGGGTCGGAATAGCTCCACGGCGGGAGCTCGACGAAGTAGAACGGGAGCGTGGGGTCGCCCCAGTCCTTGCGCCACCGCTCGACCATGTCGCGCTGGTGGGCGGGATACTCCTTGTGGCGGCCGACGTTGGACTCGCCCTGATTCCAGAGAAATCCCTTGACGGTATATCCGGCGATGGGATGGAGCATGGCGTTGTACATGACCCCTATCCTCGCCCACGGATCGATGGTCGAGTCGGTCTCCTCGCGGGCCATGTCATAGCCGGGATAAGTGTCGAGGATGTCGCGGGGCATCCAGCCCTCGACCGAGGCTCCGCCATAGGCGCAGTTGATTATGCCGACGGGGGTGCCGAGGATGTCGGAGAGCGATTGGGCGAAGAAGTATGCCAGAGCCGAGAACTCGGGGGCATTGGCGGGAGAGGATACCTTCCACGTTCCTACGGTGCGCTCTTCGGGCTTGTAGCTCGAGAGCTTGGGCACGTTGGCCATGCGTATGCCGGGATAGCGGCCCGAATATGCTATGGCCTGCCCCGCCCCCTCGATGGGCTGGATGCCGAATCCGCGCAGGGGCATCTCCATGTTGCTCTGGCCCGAGCAGAACCAGACCTCGCCGGTCAGGACGTTGTCGATGGTCTTGGTGTCCTTGCCGTCGGTGAATGTTATATTATAAGGTGTGAACGATGCCGCGGGGGTGTGCAGGGTGACGTCGAACCGACCTTTGGAGTCGGCCTTGGCGGTGACGGGAGTGCCGGACCACGAGGGGGTCACGGTGACGGTCCGGCCGGGATCGGTCCATCCCCACAGGCGGGCGTCGGCCTGCTGCTGCAGCACGGCATTCGAGCTGACGATGTCGGGCAGCTCGAGCGCCGGAGCGGATAGCGTGGCCAGAGTGGTGGCGAGTATCAGGAACGGTCTTCTCATTTGTTGAACTTGGCGTTGCGGTCAGTGATGGTCTTTTGTGCCAGACGCGCCCACTCCTTGAAGTTGGCGTCGGTCCATTCCATGCCGTTGTCAGAGGCGTCGGGGGTGAGCATGGAGCATATCTCGTCCTTGTCGGCGATGTCCCACATCAGCATTGACAGCTTGTGGCGGTCGGCAAGGTCCACCCAAGCCTGCCACGACTCGTAGTCGATGCCGTTGCCGTCGCCCGAGGCATCCATCGAGCCGCACTCGGAGATGAAGAGGGGCAGCCCGTCGGCGATGGCCTTTTCGGTCTTTTCGCGCAGGTAGTCCTTGTGGGTGCCGGCATAGAAGTGCACGGCATACATTATGTTCTTGCCGTCGATGGGGTCGGCGGCGGCCAGATCGACCTCCTGATCCCAGCGGGGAGTGCCGACGATGACGAGCGACGAGGGTGCGTTCTCGCGAATCACGGGAATCACCTTGGCGGCATAGTCCTTGATCTCGCTCCACTGCACGTCGAGGGGCTCGTTCCAGATCTCATATATGATGTGGGGGTCGTCGCCATATTTGGACGAGATGGTCGAGAAGAATTCGATGGCGTCGTCCATTGTGTTCTCGTGCGAATGCCAGTCGCAGATGACATACATGTCGTTGGCGATGGCGGCGTCGATGAGGGCGATGGCCGAGTTGACGGCATAGGCGGAGTCGGCCTGATATGAGCGCTCGCAGTCGCCCGAGGCGTGGGCGCCGATGGCGGCACGGGTGATGTTGGCGCCCCATTTCTCCTTGAGGGCCTTGACAGTGCCTTCGTTATAGAAACGGCCCCAGTTGGTGTGCCAGCCCATCGAGGGACCGGTGAGCACGACGGTATCGCCCTCGGCATCGACAAGAGCGGTGCCGTTGACGCTGAGCGGGCTCACGCCGCTGACGGCGACACTGTCGGCCTGCTGTGTGTCTGAGGCGGATTGTTTTTGCGAACAGGAAAAAAGACCCGGCAGCATTGACGCGGCCAGACCGATGCATAGCAGAACTGATGATTTCATACAAGTGTTTTATGATGTTGATAGATGTCTCTGAAGACTTTGGGGCTGCTCCCCTTCTTCTTCTTGAAGATGCGGTTGAAGTTGGATATGTTGTTGAATCCGCACGAGTAGCATATCTCGGCCACGGACATGGTCGAGTCTACCAGCGCGCGGGTGGCGTGGCCGAGGCGAATGTCGATGAGATAGTCGGAGATAGAGCGTCCGGTGCGCAGCTTGAAGAAGCGGCTGAAGGCTGTCGGGGTCATGCCCACGAGGTCGGCCAGATCGGCCAGACGCACCTCCTCGCGATAGTGGGCGTCGATGTATTCCTGCACCTTGAGCACGCGGCGCGAGTCGACCGCGGGACGGTTGGACACGAACGACGACGACGAGAGACGGCGATAGTCGCCGCTCTCGGCCAGCTCGTGCAGCACGGCCAGCAGCTCGAGCATCCGGAAGAAACCCTTCTCGGTCTTGGTGAGTCGGTCGAGGCGGTTGAAGACCTTGAGTATGGCCTCGTTGCCGAAGACGAGCCCGTTGGCGCTGCGCTCGAGCATCTTGCGTATCGGGGCAAGCTGAGTCTTGCCGAGCAGCGACTCGCCGAAGAGGTCGTGAGAAAATTGTATCGTTATTTCGCGTATCTTGTCATTAGAGCAGTTGTGTTGCTCCCATCCGTGCTCTATGCCGTGGCCGACAAGCACAAGATCATATCCATCGAGCTCCTCGACCGAATCGCCCACGACGCGGCGCGCCCCGTTACAGTTTGAGAGGAAGTTGAGTTCGTACTCCTCATGACGGTGCACGGGATAAGTGAATCTATCCTTCAGCCTGTCTATGAGATAGAAGCAGTCCTTTTCGGACAACGGGGTGATCTCTGTGATGATCTTGTTCATGGTATGTCGTGGTAATTACAAAAAGTTTTACTATCAATGCGGTCTGCAGAGTCACGCGCACGCGGGCGACCTGTGGCGGCAAAGGTAAACACTTATTTTGAAAAATAATGCAAAAAAAGCAAAGAAAAACAGCGCCTTGTCCACTTTTAGCATTCTTATGTTAAAATTGTATCATTCATATCCCCGATTTTTAACATTTCAATCCAATTTATGTCGGACCGATGGAATTATACACCCGATTATCAGGCAATATCCAACAGACCTTTGCGTTTGAGAAATATACAATACTCACATAACCTCAATGCCACGACAAAGAGACACATCAGTAGACATACTCAAGTTTTTTGCAGTTTTCCTGATCATCAATTCGCATGCCGACATGATGTATCCTCGATTCTCAGCCCTTGCGACAGGCGGAGCCATCGGTGACTGCATCTTTCTCTTTGTCTCCGGATACACGCTGTTTCTCGGTGAGCTGAAGAGATTCGACAACTATTACAAACGACGCATCAACAGGATTTTCCCTTCGGTTTTTGCCTCTTTGCTTTTTATCATGGCCATGAATCCCTCAAGGACCATATCACCGCTCGAAATGGCAGGAGGAGAATTTATCGTAGCGCTGATGATTTATTATGTATTGTTGTATCTCGTGCGAAGATATGCAGTACGACATATCCCGACAGTGCTCACTGTCGTGGCCGTGGCATCTTTGGCAATATACATATTGTGGTTCCCTGACAAAAACAAGACCGGCTCCGAGGGGATTTACGGCATCACAACTTTCTACAGATGGATACCGTTCTTCGCTTTCATGCTTGGAGGGGCATATGCGGGCCTGCTGAAGAGCAAGGGCGCTCTTGAAAAACGTAGAAGCGGATGGGTGTATTTCTGCTCTTTGTTACTCAGCACAGGCGTCTTTTATGGCATACAGCTTGCAGGAAAACTGCAACCATCGCTGGCATCTTTGCAAATCATCACCTTGCTGCCACTCGGATGCATAATCTACAGCTTTTACAGGTGGTGCGGATGTGATTTCATGACAAGACTCTACAACCGTAGAGGATGGCACACTGTAATAATGTTTGTCTCAGGACTTTGTCTCGAGTCATATCTGATACAGTTCACGCTGTTCACAGACAGGTACAATCATATATGGCCCCTGAATCTACTCATCGTTACGGCAATGATATTAGCCTCGTCATATTGTGTCAGATGTCTGGCCAGATTCTTCGCCCAGACATTCAGGACCGAAGACTATGACTGGAAAGCCATCTTCAATCCACTCTGAGACACCGTCATCTCCCAAAAAAAGGGGCGTTCACGCAAGTATGGTAGTCCCGGACACAATAAATAGGTGAAAAATTTGTTTTTGCCGTCGGTTTGAACTACTTTTGTGTCCAAATATACAGACTACACCTAATGAAAAAATTCTTTATATCATTTCTGGGTGCTCTCGCAGGCATCTGGTTCTCGCTTTTCATCGCATTCTTCGGTTTTTTCATTGCCATAATAGCCGGCATGGCCTCGTCGGGAGGCAATGCGGCCGTGGTGAAGGAGATAAAGAAAGGTAGTTACCTCACCATAGACCTGTCCGGGCCGATAGCCGACCGTCCGGGCAGCCTGACGCCCATGCAGATACTGCAGGGCGACACCGACGTGCCCGTGGGCCTGAACGAGATCGTCGGGGCCATCGAGGCCGCCGCCACCGACGACCGCATCAAGGGCATTGTCTACGAGGCCGGTGGCGTCAACGCCGGCACGGCACAGATGCAGGCCATTCAGGAGGCTCTGGGCCGTTTCAAGACCTCGGCCCCCGAGAAGTGGGTTTATGCCTATGGCGACACATACGTTCTGGGCGACTATTACATCGCCTCGCTGGCCGACTCCATCTTCCTCAACCCCGAGGGCATGATAGACATCCACGGCATCGGTCAGGCGGGATTCTACTTCAAGGACCTGCTTGACAAGCTGGGCGTCAACGTGCAGGTTGTCAAGGTGGGAACATACAAGAGCGCCGTCGAGCCGTTCATCCGCACCGACATGAGCGAGCCCGCCCGCGAGCAGGCCTCGGTCTATATCAACAATGTGTGGGGATTCCTTGCCGACGCTGTCGCCAAAGGCCGCGGCGTGAGTGTCGAGGAGGTGAACCGCTGGGCCAACTCATATCTGATGACCCGCCCCGCCACCGAATACATCAAGGAACACATAGCCGACGTGCTGCTCTACCGTCACGAATTTGACGAGCGCCTCATGGCCCTGACCGACACCAAGAAACCCGAAGACCTTCCCTCGGTGTCGATAACCGACTATGTCAAGGGCAAGGACATACTCAAGAAAGGCTCGGGCAAGGGCGCCAACATCGCCGTGCTCTATGCCTGCGGCGACATCACCGATGAGGATGGCGACGGCATCGTGGGCAAGGACATGGTGCCCGAGATACTCAAGCTGGCCGAGGAGAAGGACATAGACGGTCTGGTGATGTATGTCAACTCGGGCGGCGGCAGCGCCTATGCCTCCGAGCAGATATGGGAGGCCCTGCAGCAGTGGAAGAAGCGCACCGGCAAGCCCTTCTACGTATCAATGTCAGACTATGCCGCCTCGGGCGGTTACTACATATCGTGCGGTGCCGACCGCATCTATGCCCAGCCCACCACGCTGACAGGCTCGATCGGCATCTTCGGCATGATTCCCGACATACAGCCCCTGATGTCCGAGAAACTCGGCGTCAACCTCTCGGTGGTGCGCTCGTGCCCCGACGGCGAGGTGCCCGGCATACTCCAGCCCATGTCGCCCGGCCTGCGTGCAGCCATGCAGGGATATGTCGAGAGGGGCTATGACCTCTTCACCCGCCGCTGCGCCGAGGGTCGCGGCATGAGTCAGGACTCGATCAAGGCCATAGCCGAGGGTCGCGTCTGGGACGGCGCCGAGGCACTGAAGATAGGTCTCGTCGACGAGCTGGGCGGCCTTGACGCCGCGATAGCCGGTATGGCCAAGGAGCTCAACGTAGAGACTTGGACCATCAAGGAGTATCCCTCGGTCGAGGTGAAATGGTATGACGCCATCATCGAGGCCGGTGCCGACATCAAGGCATCCATCGTGCGCGACGAGCTGGGCGAGATGGCTCCGGTATACGACCACATAAACCGCGTCAAGAACATGTCGGTGCTTCAGGCCCGCATGGAGATGTCGCGCGTCACATTCTGACAATCAACAAAATACAGATACGACCCCTATCATGGCCCGATCACGCCTGCTGTCCATGCTGTTGCTCTATCCCCTGTCGCGTCTATACGGACTGGGCGTATGGGTGCGCAACCGCATGTTTGACCACGGGCTGCTGCCGAGCCGCGAGTTTGACGTGCCTGTCGTCGTGGTGGGCAACGTCGCCATAGGGGGCACCGGCAAGACGCCGCATGTCGAATATCTGATAGAGGCGCTGCGCGACACCCACAACCTTGCGGTGCTGTCGCGCGGATACAAGCGGTCGACCAAGGGCTTCGTGCTTGCGGGCCCCGACGTGCGCCCCGACGAGATAGGCGACGAGCCATATCAGATGTACGGCAAGTATGGCGACAGCGTCACGCTGGCCGTGTGCGAGAAGAGGGTCGAGGGCATCGAGCGCCTGACCGAGTTGAATCCCAAGATAGACATGATACTGCTGGACGATGCATTCCAGCACCGATATGTCAAGCCATCGGTCTCGGTGGTGCTGACCGAGTATAACCGCCCGGTATTCAACGACAAGCTGCTGCCCTACGGGCGTCTGCGCGAAGGGCGCGGCGCGCTGAACAGGGCCGACATCGTGGTGGTGACCAAATGTCCCGCCGACATGAAGCCGATGCAATACCGCATCTTCGAGGAGAATCTGAATCTGTTCCCGTTCCAGAAGCTCTATTTCTCGACATTCGACTATGGCCGGCTGATACCTGTTTTCGACGGCACCGACGCGAGGACTCCGTCGCTCTCGGCGCTCGACCCGGGCACCAACATACTTGCGGTGAGTGGCATAGCCAATCCGAGGCCGTTCGTCAAGTATCTGCGCAAGTCAAAAGCCAAGGTAAAGCTGAAACGATTCGGCGACCACCACAACTTCTCAGAGCCCGACATGGCACGCATCACGTCTGAGTTTGACGCGCTGCCGGGCGACAGAAAATTCATAGTCACCACCGAAAAGGACGCCGTGCGCCTGCGCTCGAACCCCTATTTCCCCGAGCGGCTCAGGGACAAGATATTCTATCTGCCAGTCAGGGTGAGATTCATAGACCGTGGCGACGCCGAGTTTTCGGACTGCATAGAGAGAACCATCCGCGAGTCGCGGTTGTTTAAATAAGACGACTCCGTCACTCACATCCCCCCATTTCAGGAGTCGGCGCCCGTAATCATACTATCATCAATATCTAATCTCCATGCTTGAAAAGATCAATCAGACCGCCGAGTATCTGCGCTCGCGCGTGAAGGGCGAAATGCCCCGCATAGCCATCATTCTGGGCACAGGTCTCGGCCCGTTGGTAGACCATATCGACGACAAACTGTTCATCCCCTATTCCGAAATCCCCAACTTCCCCGTCTCGACCGTCGAGGGCCACAGCGGCAACCTCATCTTCGGCCGTCTCGGCGGCAAGCCCGTCATTGCCATGCAGGGGCGTTTCCACTACTACGAGGGCTATGACATGAAGACCGTGACATTCCCCGTGCGCGTCTTCAAGGCTCTCGGTGTCGAGGTGCTCTTCGTTTCGAACGCCTCGGGCGGCATGAACAAGGAGTTCCAAGTAGGCGACGTCATGACCATCACCGACCACATCAACCTGTTCCCCGAGCATCCGCTGCGCGGCAAGAACTACAATGAGCTGGGCGTGCGCTTCCCCGCCATGACATACGCATACGACCCCGAGCTGAAGGCTCTGGCCGACAAGATCGCCGAGGAGAAGGGCATCCGCCTGATGCACGGCGTCTATGTTGGCGTGACCGGCCCCACATTCGAGACTCCGGCCGAATATGAGTATTACAGAATCATCGGCGGCGACTGCGTGGGCATGTCGACCGTGCCCGAGGTCATCGTGGCCAACCACGCCGGCATGCGCGTCTATGGCATCTCGGTGATCACCGACCTCGGCGGCAAGGACGTGACACAGGTGCCCACCCACGAGGAGGTACAGCAGGCCGCGGTAATAGCCCAGCCCAAGTGCCTCGAGATAATGAAAGAACTCGTAGCAAGATGCTAAGCTAATTGGGAATTGGGAGTTTGGAATTGGGAATTGGGAATTATTTTATTCAATTTCGACTCTCTAAGAATTAACATCCAATTTCCAACTCCCAATTCCAAACTCCCAATTCCCAATTCCCCACTCCCCATTCCCCACTCCCCAAGATACACATTATTGTAATATGGAAATATCATCGCTTGGCGAGTTCGGGCTCATAGACCGTCTCACCAAAGATCTCCCTGTTTTCAACCCCTCGACCGTCAAGGGTGTCGGCGACGACTGTGCCGTGCTGCGCAACCGCGAGACTGACATACTCGTCACCACCGACCTGTTGCTCGAAGGGGTTCATTTCGACCTCACGTACGTACCTCTCAAGCACCTCGGCTACAAGTCGGCGATAGTCAATTTCTCTGACGTGTATGCCATGAACGGCCGTCCCCGCCAGATCACGGTCTCTCTGGGCATCTCGAGCCGCTTTACCGTCGAGCACATGGACGCCCTCTTCTCGGGCATCCGTCTGGCCTGCGAGATCTATGGCGTCGACCTCGTTGGCGGCGACACCACGTCGTCGCGTCAGGGACTCGTCATCTCCATAACCTGCATCGGCGAGGCTCCGACAGACAAGGTCGTGACCCGCTCGGGCGCCAAGGACACCGACCTGATATGCGTGTCGGGCGATCTGGGCGCGGCATACATGGGCCTGCAACTGCTCGAGCGCGAGAAAATCGCCTCGGCCGGACAGAAGGACTTCGTGCCGCAGTTTCAGGGCAAGGAGTATATCGTCGAGCGCCAGCTCAAGCCCGAGGCGCGCCGCGACATCGTCGAGGCCCTCGACAAGGCCGGCATCCTGCCAACGTCGATGATGGACATCAGCGACGGACTGAGCTCCGAGCTGCTGCACATCTGCCACGACAGCAATGCCGGATGCCGTATCTATGAGGACCGCATCCCCATCGACTATCAGACAGCCATCATGGCCGAGGAACTGGGCATGAATCTCGTCACTGCCGCCCTGAACGGAGGCGAGGACTACGAGCTGCTCTTCACCGTGCCCTTGCACTGCCACGAGGAGATACAGAAAGTGCCCGGCGTCAAGGTGATAGGCCATGTCACTAAACCCGAGCTCGGCTGCGCCATGATAACCCGCGACGGCACCGAGATACCGCTCCGCGCACAGGGGTGGAATCCGCTGGCCACAAAAGAGGAACAGGCCTGATGAGCCAAACGACAGACAAACCGGCGGCGAGAACTCTGTCAGAGCTTCTCGCCGCACACGGCATAGAGCGCGTTGTCGTCTCCCCCGGGAGCCGCAACGCCCCTTTGGTCATGGCCCTGACGCGCAACGCCGACCTCGAGTGCAGCGTGGTCATCGACGAGCGGTCGGCGGCATTCGCGGCCCTCGGCATGAGCCTGCAGAGCGGCAAGCCCGTGGCCGTGTGCTGTACCAGCGGCACCGCCCTGCTCAACTATGCCCCTGCGGTGGCCGAGGCGTTCTACCGTCAGGTGCCCGTGGTGGTTATCTCGGCCGACCGCCCCGAGGAGTGGATTGATCAGGACGACTCGCAGACACTCTGGCAGCAGGATGCGCTGGCGCCATACGTCAAGCGCCGCTGCGACATATCGGCCCGTCTGGACTTCGGCAACGGGGCTTGGTGGGTCAACCGCACCGTCAACGACGCCCTGCTCGAGGCCGTGAGCGGTCGCCCGGGGCCGGTGCACATCAACATACGCCTCGATGCCCCGCTCAACCGCACCGTCGATGCCGACGAAGGGCACGAGCGCGTGATACGCGAGATTGAGCCGACCGGCGAACTGACCACGGCGCGGTCGCGCGAGCTGGGCACGCTCCTCGCCTCGCCCCACAGGGTGATGGTGGTTACAGGATTCCACGTGCCCGATTTCAGGCTTAACAAGGCGCTGGGCAAGATGGCAGCGCTGCCCAACGTGGCGGTGCTCACCGAGACGATCTCAAACCTGCACAACCCGCTGTTTGTCAGCCGCATCGACTCGACACTTTGCCGACTCGGCAAGGCCGAGCGCGAGGCCATGGCCCCCGACACGGTCATCACCCTCGGTGGCGCGCTCGTGTCGCGCCACGTCAAGGAGTGGATACGGTCGTTGCCACCCGAGACCGAACACTGGCATGTCGGGGTGAGCCACACCACGATAGACTGTTTCAAGCACTTGTCGTTGCGCATAGAGATGCAGCCCGCCATATTCATGCGCCAGCTCGCCTCGGCCATGCAGATACATCGCAGTGAGTGCGATTATGCCGAGATGTGGCACAAGGCCGCGGCAGAGGCGGCGGTGATACACGGCCTGAAGGTCAAGTCGGCGCCGTGGTGCGACCTCAAGGCACTCGCCATGGTGTTCGACCGAATACCCCCGACATGGAACCTGCACCTGTCCAACGGCACCCCCATACGCTACGCCCAGTTGATGGACTGCTCGCGCATACACCGCTCGGACTGCAACCGCGGCGTCAGTGGCATCGACGGCTGCACCTCGACAGCCCTCGGCGCCTCGGCGATATATCGCGGCGTGACCCTGCTCATATCGGGCGACATGAGCTTCCAGTATGACATCGCCGCCCTCTCGTCACAACTGATGAGTCCGCGATTCAAGATGATAGTGATGTGCAACGGCGGCGGCGGGATATTCCGATTCATCGGCGCCACACGCGACCTGCCCGAGCTGGACCGCTATCTCAGCGTCGGCACCAACCTGCCGCTGAGGGGACTGTGCGAGGCATACGGCATAAGATATGACGAAGCCTCGTCTGAGCCTGAGCTGGACAAGGCTTTCGCGGCATTTGCCGCCGAGTCTCGCCGTCCGGCACTGCTTGCCATCCATACGGACGGGGCACTGTCGGCACGGGTGCTGAGAGATTATTTCGAATCTTAGCCCACGAGGTCGAAACCTGCTGCCTCGACGGCCTGACGCACGGCTGCGGGCGACACCTCGCCCTCGACTACAGCCTTGCCCGAGGCGAGGTCTACGGTTACGGCCGATGCGCCTTCGAGGCCGCTGAGAGCCTTCTCGACAGTGGCGCGGCAGTGAGGGCATGACATGCCCGAAATCTGATATTCCTTTTTCATTTCTCCTTCTGTTATGTTATGGTTATGTGAATGTCCGCTGTTTTTGATGAACGCCAAGACAAGCAGGCCGACAAGCAGGGCCGAGCAGAGCGTCGGGAAGAGGGGGAACGACGCGCCGGCACCGTGGCACGCTCCGTGCATGACACCCGCGGGAACAAACCACGACGCGGGCATCAGATAGTCTATGGCGAGACCGAAGGCCATGGCCGTAACGGCCACCGAGCCGACATAGACAGCCGTGGCGCGACGTCCGAGGGTCTTGCCGAGTATCATCACCGAGGCGAAGTTGGCGGCAGGTCCGGCCATAAGCAGCACGAAGGCCACGCCGGGGGTGAGACCCTTTAGCATCAGCGACATGGCGATGGGGATTGAGCCGGTGGCACATACATACATCGGCACGGCCACGACAATCATGGCGAGCATGGCCAGTATGGGATAGCGGCTCAGCGACACGAACAGCGTGTCGGGCACGAGCACGGTGATGAGGGCGGCCACGACAAGACCTATCACGAGCCATTTGCCCACCGACCCCACCATGTCCACGAGACCATAGCGCACGGCCTCGACCATCTTCTGCCACAGGGTCATCGAGGCGATGCGGTCGTCGTCGGCATCGGCAATGCGGCATCCTCCGGCATTGTCCTCGGCGTCACCCCTGCTCACGGCCATACCTCCGGCCACGGCGCCGACGAGGGCGGCCACGGGGCGTATCACGGCAAATGCCGGGCCCAGCAGCGAGTATGTGGCGGCGATCGAGTCTACTCCGGTCTGCGGGGTGGCTATGAGGAACGATGTCGAGGCGCCCTTAGAGGCACCGTTGCGGCGCAGGGAGACAGCCGTGGGGAGCACTCCGCACGAACAGAGAGGCAGAGGTATGCCGAACAGCGCGGCCTTGATGACAGGCCCCGCCCCGCGCCCCGAGAGGTGGCGAGTCATGGCCGAGGGCCTGACGAAGACATGAAGCACCCCGGCCAGCAGGAAGCCGAGCAGGATGTATGGCGACATCTCGTTGAGTATGTTGAGAAGAGACGTTATGAACTGTTCCATGTTGAAAAAAAATGTGATTCGTTACCGTAGTTTTTTTACACTGCAAAATTACAAACGGTCACGGCCCCGCGCGTTACACATTTCGGGAACAATGTTACAAAAAAACGGAGAGCGTGGCCCGTGCCACACTCTCCGCATTGATATACAGGGATTATAAGTCAGTCGAATATATGCTTGAGCTTGCTGAAGATGCGTGTCTTCGTAGACTCGTCGGGCGTGAGGTTGGGCTTGCCCTGCAGGCTCTCGATGGCCTTGCGCTCGTCGTCCGAGAGCTTTTCGGGGATATAGACCATGATGTTGATGAGCTCGTCGCCGGTGCCGTAGCCGTCGGTCGAGGGGAGTCCCTTGCCGCGCAGACGCAGCACCTTGCCGGGCTGGGTGCCTGCGGGAATCTTGAGACGCGCGCGTCCGGTGATGGTGGGCACCTCGATCTGGCCGCCCAGAGTGGCGGTGGGGATGTCGAGCATCAGGTTGTATATCACGTCGTTGCCGTCGCGTATCAGCTGCGGGTCCTTGATCTCCTCGATGACGATGAGCAGGTCGCCGTTGACGCCTCCGTGCAGGGCCGCGTTGCCGCGTCCGCGCAGGGTGAGGGTCTGGCCGTCCTGAACGCCCGCGGGGATGGTGAACGAGATGGTCTCCTCCTTGCGCACGGCGCCGTCGCCGTGACAGTGGGGGCACTTCTCGGTTATGATCTTGCCCTCGCCATGACACTGGGGACACTCGACCGCCGACTGCTGTATGCCGAAAATGGTCTGCTGCTGGTGCAGCACCGTGCCCGAGCCCTGACAGGTGGGACAGGTGTGGAATGCCGTGCCGTCCTTGGCACCGGTGCCTCCGCACTGCTCGCACTTGACCATCGCGGGCACCTTGACGGTCTTGGTGACGCCCTCGGCAATCTCCTTGAGGGTCATCTTGATCTTGATGCGCAGGTCGGAGCCGCGGCGCTGACGGCGGCGCGTACGACCGCCGGCGCTCTCGAATCCGCCCATGTTGCCGAATGCTCCGCCGAAAATGTCGCCGAACTGCGAGAAAATATCCTCCATCGAGAATCCGCCCGCGTGGAATCCGCCCGCACCTCCGCCGGGGAATCCCTGCGGTCCCATGCTGTGGCCGAACTGGTCATACTTGGCACGTTTCTCGGGGTTGGAGAGGACATCATAGGCCTCGGCAGCCTCCTTGAATTTTTCTTCGGCCTCCTTGTCGCCCGGGTTCTTGTCCGGGTGATACTGTATGGCTTTCTTTCGATAGGCGCTCTTTATGGTCTTTTCGTCGGCGTTCTTGTCGACCCCAAGCACTTCGTAGTAATCTCTTTTGGCTGCCATGTGGATTGTATGGGTTTAACGGGGTTTTATTATTGGCCGACGGCCACCTTGGCGTGGCGCAGCACTTTGTCGTTGATTGTATAGCCTTTGGTGGGGGTGTCGATGACCATACCTTTCTGGTCCTCGCCCGCCGGCACCATCGCTATGGCCTCGTGCAGCTCGGGGTCGAAGGGCTTGCCCGTCGACTCGATGGGCTTGACGCCGTTCTGGGCCAGATACTTGACGAGCTTCTGGTATATCAGTTCCATGCCCTTGCGCACGTCCTCGGCATCGCTCACCTTGGCGCTTGCCTCGAGGCCGCGCTCAAAGTCGTCGACGATGGGCAGGAGGCCCTTGAGCACGCCCTCGGCGGCGTTCTTGATGAGCTCGCTCTTCTCCTTGACGGTGCGCTTGCGGAAGTTGTCGAACTCGGCCATGAGGAAGAGATATTCCTTCTTCTCCTTCTCGACCTGTGCCTGAGCGTCGAGCAGCTGCTTGTTGAGGGTGTCGATGTCGGCCAGTTGCTCGTTTATCATTTCGTTGGCCTCGTCGACCTGCGACGCGGTCTCCTCTTGTGCTTCCTGCACGTCGTCAAGGCTCTCGACGCCTGCGTCCTCGCGGTCGAGCTTGCTGTCGGGGGCCTTGTCGTTATGTTTATTGTCGTTATTTGCCATGATGCGTTATGCTTATTTATACTTATATATGCAAAAATGTTGCCACACCTTGCGGGCGGCTACATTATATAAACAAAATAATGGCCCCGGCGGTTGAACGCCGGGGCCAAAAAGCGTTGTGTCAAAGTGTTGCCGTGAAAGTCTGACATCCCTTGAATCTATCTGCCACCGTGTCTGCCAAAATGTCAGAGGCGAAGAGTCCGAACACCGACGACCCCGACCCCGACATAGAGGCATAGAGGGCTCCCATCTCCCTGAGGCTCGTCTTGACATCGGCTATCATGGGGTGCAGGGGGAACACCGAGGGCTCGAAGTCGTTCTTGAGGCGTCCCTGCCATTCTGTCAGCGGCAGGCCGAGTATGGCCGGTATCGGCTCGGCGGGCTCGGCGGGGGTGACGCGCGAGTATGCCTGAGCCGTGGGGACACTCACCGGGGGCTTGACGATGACGATGGTCAGCCCGGACAGGTCAACGTCTATCGGCTCGAGATCGGTGCCGGTGCCGGTGGCGAGCATGGGACGGTTGTAGACAAAGAGCGGACAGTCGGCCCCGAGGCGGGCGGCCATCGAGGCGAGCGCCTCGTCGCCGAGGCCGAGGCCGAAGAGCGAGTCGAGGGCCCTGAGCGTAAAGGCGGCGTCGGCCGACCCTCCCCCCAGCCCGGCGCCGTCGGGGATTATCTTGCGCAGATATATGTCTACGGGCGGCAGGCCGCAGGTCTCGGCCATGAGGCGATATGCCTTCATCACCAGATTCTTCTCGGGCGGGCAGTCCACCTTGCGGCCGGTGACGGTCAGTGTGGTCTCGCCGCCGCGGGCGGGGACTATCTCGAGTATGTCGCGCCACGGCACGGGCACCATGACGGTGACTATGTCGTGGTATCCGTCGGGCCTGCGCGACACTATGTCAAGGCCGAGGTTGATCTTGGCGTTGGGGAAAAGGAGCATTTTTCGGTGTGGTGTTGGGTCTGATTGAACAGAGAGGGCCGATAGGTCGTCGCGGCGACTTACCGGCCCTGTGGGGGATATATTCGGTTATTTCTCGCGGGCGAGAATCAGTGCGGCGCGGGGAGCGGCCGTGAGCTTGCCGCCACGGCTGGTCGAGAGGCCCTCGGCGTTGATCTTGCCGTCCTCGGCAATCACCGTCCAGTTGCCTTTGGGAATCTTGACCTCGCGGGGCTCGTCTGAGCCGTTGAAGATGACCTTGATCTCCTTCCAGACGTCGCCGTTGGCGTTGTCGGTGAGCGAGTACGAGATGAGACCGGGCTCGGTCTTGTCGAACTTCAGGTGACGGGCCACGTCCGCGGTGGTGGTCATACGGAATGCGGGGTGTGCCTTGCGCAGCTTGATGAGCTCGCGATAGTATGCCATCTGCTCGGCGTTGGCATGCTTGAGGTTCCAGTCGATGGCGTTGATCGAGTCGGGCGAACAGTATGAGTTGTGCACGCCCTTCTTGTCGCGGAAAATCTCCTCGCCGGCAAAGATGAAGGGTGTGCCCTGCGAGGTCAGCACGATGGTCTGGGCCAGACGTGCGGCGCGCTGGCGCTCGGCCTCGGTGGCGTCGGGCATCGACTTGCGCAGCTTGTCGGTGAGCATCAGGTCGTCGTGGCACGACACATAGTTGATGACCTGCGTGGGTGCGGCTGCATAGGGGGCCTTGGAGTTGGCGCCCTTCGAATAGTCTACCTGCGGATGGTCGGTGGCGGCGACGATGCCTATCTTGACCGTCTCCTCGAGGCCGGGCTTGCCGGTGGCGAAACCGCGGTCGGCGGCGTCGGTATAGTGACCCTTGACGGCATCGCGGATGTCGTCGCTGAACACGGCCACGTCGGGCATCTTGGACACATTGTCCTTGAGTGCGCGGCGCTCGACGGGCAGGGGCGAGTCACCGGCGGTCCAGCCCTCGCCATAGACGAAGATGTCGGGGTTGATCTCCTTGAGCGCGGCTGTGACGGCGTTCATGGTCTCGATGTCGTGGATGGCCATGAGGTCGAAGCGGAATCCGTCGATGTGATATTCCTTGGCCCAGTACTTGACGGAGTTGACGATGAAGTCGCGCATCTGCTGACGGTCCGAGGCGGTCTCGTTGCCGCAGCCCGATGCGTCAGAGTATGACCCGTCGGGACGGTGACGGTAGTAGTAGCCGGGAGCCGTGAGCGAGAAGTTGGAGTCGTCATTGTCGGCTGTATGGTTGTAGACCACGTCCATGATGACGCCGATGCCGTTGTCGTGCAGGTTCTTGACCATCTCCTTCATCTCAATGACGCGGGTGGCGGGGTCTGAGGGGTTGGTCGAGTACGAGCCCTCGGGCGCGTTATAGTTCAGCGGGTCATAGCCCCAGTTGTACTGGTTGGCGGGGAGGTTGGTCTCGTCGACGCTGTTGTAGTCGTATGAGGGGAGGATGTGGACGTGTGTCACGCCGAGCTCCTTGAGGTGGTCTATGCCCGTGGCCTCGCCCTCGGGGTTGGTGGTCGCGGGCTCTGTCAGGGCGAGAAACTTGCCCTTGTTGGCGATGCCCGACGAGGGGTGCTCTGAGAAGTCGCGGTGGTGCATCTCGTAGATGACGGCATCGTTGATGTGCTTGATGGCGGGACCCTTGTCTGCGCTCCAGCCCTCGGGGTTGGTCTTAGAGAAGTCGATGATGGCCGCACGCTCGCCGTTGACGCCGACGGCCTTGGCCCACACGCCGGGGGTCTCCTTGAGCCACTTGCCGTTGTGGTTGATCGAGAAGGTATAGTACTTGCCATAGAGACGCTCGGGCACCGAGGCGGTCCAAGTGCCCTTCTCGGACTTGGTCATGGCGATGGTGTCGATGGCGGCGGTGTTGATGCCGGTGGGATAGATGATGACGCGGGCCTCCGTTGCCTCGGGCGACCAGAGGCGCCAGCGGGTGCCCTTCGAGTCGACGGTCAGCTCGAGATCATCGCCGTCGTATGACGGAAATGCGAAATATTTCTCATCGGGATTCTGGGCCGATGCCGACAGGCATAATGCGAGTGTCGTCAAGATGGTTGGGATTTTCATGTTTTGAAGATATGGAAAAAAGTGTAAGTATGTGTTGATTATCTATTTATAGAATCAGCTGATAGTCGGTGACGTCGAGCCGGCGCCCCAGCTTGAGGCCGACGGCGACAAACTCTGACACCTGTCTGAATCCGAGTCGCTCGTGGAAGCGGCGGCTGGCGGTGTTGGATGCCGTGATGCAGGCTATGAGCGAGTGGAAACCGCGACGGCGGCACTCGTCCGTCAGGGCCTCCATCAGCCTCCGGCCCACGCCGCGCCCGCAGGCACCGGGAGCCAGATATACCGTGGTCTCGAGCGTGGGCGCATAGGCGGCGCGCTCCTTCCACGGATGGGCATAGCAGTAACCCTCGACGCGCCCCTCGCCGTCGACCGCCACGAAGCAGGGATACGAAGCGGCAAACACCTCGAGTCGCCCGCGCATCTGCTCGGGGTCGAGCGGCAGGGTCTCGAAACTGATGTCCGTCTCGAGGACATAACGGTTGTATATCTCCGTTATCTCCGCGGCGTCAGTCTCGGGGTCGAGGGGGCGTATCATGGTCGTCAGAATATCACGGATGCGGTGTCGGCCGATGCCTCGGTGGCGCTGACGGTCTCCGAGACGGGCTGATACTTGGACATGTACTCGTCGACGTCGTCGATCAGGTCCTGACCCTGCTTGTCGCGCGACACGATGATGCCCTCGGGATTTATCAGGATGATGCAGGGTATGCCGTTGATGCCATAGAGGTCAGTGGGGACGGTCTGTGCGTTGATGATGTTGGGCCATTCGAGTCCGTGGCTCTTGATGGCGCCGAGGGTGGCCTCGGGCTCGTCCCAGACGGCCACGCCCACCACGTTGAGCCCCTTGCCCTTATAGCGGTTGTAGAGCTCCTTGATCACCTTGGCCTGTCTCATGCAGGGGCCGCACCAGCTTGCCCAGAAGTCGACGAGGGTGTACTCGCCGGGCTTGACATAGTCCGAGAATTTCTGAGCCTTGCCGTCATAGTCGACGGTGAAGTCGATATAGTGCTTGCCAACGCCCGAGGCGGCGCGCTTCTTGGCGGCGTCGATGACCGACTTGACACGGGCCGAATTGCCTATGACGGCGTTGCGGCCCGCCTCGGCCTCGACCTCGGCGAGGGGCATGTCGTATGCCAGCTGCAGGAACCAGTAGAGGCCGAGCAGGTTGGAGGCATCCTCCTTATAGAGCCGGGCGGGCATCTCCTGAGCGGCCTTGGCTATCGAGTCGGCCTTGGCATGCTGCACCGAGTCGTTTAGGTTGAGCTTGCGGTACTCCTCCTCGAACGAGATGAGCTTGCCTATCGAGGCCGTCAGCTTGTCGTTGAGGGGCGTGCCGGTGGCCATGCCCTTGGAGTCGACCGCGATGTTGCCCGGCTCGATCAGCATGACGGGGCCGCGACCGCCGCCTATCATCAGGCGCCCTATGAAGGGGTTGGCCACGGTGCCCTCGAACCGGATGGTGTCAGAGCCGACCACGACCGAGTCGACCTTGGCGCCGTTGTCCCAATCGACCAGATAGGCCATCGTGCCCGACGTGCCCTGAGGCGCGGGGAACGTGAGCGAGTAGTTGGACTGTGCCTGAACGTCGCAGGCGGTGGTGAGGGCCAGCGCGAGGCCCGGAAGAATCAGCGGTAGAAATTTCATTTGATTTCGATTTTGAGTGGTTTGGCCGTATTCCATCGGGTGTCGAGGGTCAGTATTGACTTGGCCTCGTCATACTTCCAGCCCTTGGCCTTGCGTCCGTCCACGGTGACCTCGTCGGGCTTGCCGTCGAAGAGGTGTACCACGAATCGGAGCTGCTTGTCGGCCTTGGCGCCGGGATACGTGCCCTTGACCGAGACCTCGATGTCGATACGGTGCATCCGGGCGTCGCCGTTGAACGAGACGAGGCTGTATTCGCCCTTGTCGAGCGACGAGCCCGAGAGGGGATTGTCCTCATACATCACATATTCCGACTTGCCCAGATAGGGATAATAGTTTATTGTATAGCGGTCCGTGCGATAGTCGCCGGTGTTCTCCATATCATAGTCGGCCATGGGGATGAACGAGCCCGCGCGGACAAAGAGGGGCAGCACGTCGAGCGGCGCGGCATAGGTGATGGTGTCGCCACCCTTGTAGAGCTTTGAGGGGTCGCGATAGTCGGCCCACAGGCCCTCGGGGAAGATGACGCGGCGCTCCTTGGCACCCTGTTCGAGCACAGGAGCCACAAGCACGTCGCGGCCCCAGAGATACTCGTCCTCGATGTCGTCATACTTCTTCGACCCGGGGGTGTAGAAGTTGAGGGGGCGCACCAGCGGCATGCCCTTCGAGGCATTCTCCCACGCCAGCGTGTAGTTGTAGGGGAGCCAGCGGTAACGCTCACGTATCAGCGGCAGTATTATGTCCTGCTGGGCGGGATACTTGTACGGCTCGGCCTCCTGCTGGGAGTGCGTGCGCAGCACGGGCGAGAATGTGCCCAGCTGCAGCCAGCGCACATAGAGCTCGGGGTCGTAGGGCTTGTCGGTGATGGCAAATCCGCCCACGTCGTGGCTCATGTATCCCATGCCGCTCAGGCCCGAGTTAAGCATGATGTTGATCTGGGGCTTGAGGCCTCCCCATGTGCGCGACACGTCTGTAGACCACGGGAAGACGCTGTATTGCTGCAGTCCGGTGGTGCCGCCGCGCATCATGGTCATCAGGCGTGTGTCGGGGAAGTCCTCCTTGTAGAGGTCATATATGATCTTGCTCCAGTCGTTGCCATATCGGTTGTGATACTCGCGCGTGGTCTGGCCGTTGGCGTGCAGTCCGCTCTCGGGATGCACCTCGGGCTCGCCGAGGTCGCCCCACCAGCCGCCGACGCCGTCGAGCGTCAGGTCGCGGTATCTCTGTCTGAGCCATGCGCGGGTGTCGGGGTTCGAGACGTCGAACATACCCCCCTCGCCTACCCAGATGGTCACCTCCTGCTGTCCGCCCAGAGTGTCGCGGAGCAGAAGCTGTTTCTCGGTCAGTTCGTTATAGTTGTCCAAGGCCTTGCCGTTGCGCAGCACGTAGGGCTGAGAGATGATGACGGTGTTGACGCCCTCCTTCTTCAGGTCGGCCAGCATCTTGCGGTGGTCGGGCCACTGGACGGGGTCCCATGCCAGACGCCCCATGTCCTGCTCCTTGCCATACCAGTAAAGGTCGAGCACCACGCCGTCTACGGGATAGCCCTGACGCTTGAGGGTGTCGATGACTCCGGCTGTCTCGGCCTGAGTGCGGTATCCGTATTTGGAGGTGATATAGCCCAGCGACCACAGCGGGGGGAGGTCCTGACGCCCGGTCAGCGTGGTGAGGGTCGATGTCAGCGAGGCCAGCGAGCCGGCCGAGTTGACGAAATAGTATGACACGGGGGCCTTTGACTCGGTGATGTAGACGATGGGGTCTGACATCACCATCTCGGCGGCGGCATAGTCGTCGAAGACAACTGCATAGCCGTCAGACGACAGGAAGAGGGGCATCGAGATGTTCATCTGCTTGATGCGCGGCTCGGAGGCCATGTACCCGTAGTTCTGCTTGTTGTACATGACCATAGTGTCGCCTGCGAGGTTGAAGGAGTATCCCCTCTCGCCCGCGCCATAGAACGAGCCTCCGCCCATCACCGAGAGCTCCATGCGGCGCTTGCCGCCTTCGGTCTCGCGCACGCCGCCGTCAGAGACCGCGCGGCGGGCACCGGCATTGATGTCGACACCGCCCGTGGCCGCGTCGACACGCACCGTGACGCCTGTCGATGTAGTGAACGTAGAGATGTCGCCGCTGCGGCTGACGCTGACATTATTGTCGGCCGATGGCGGGACAAGAAACGGCCTGACGCTCTCGCCGGGGGCCGTGTTGGTGACGCGGATGATGTCGGGGGTAACCGCCTCGACGCTGACCTTGCGTCCCTGCGGTGTAGTCACGTCGACACCGCCTGCCCAAGCCATGCCGGCAGACGCTGTCAGGGCCATTGCCACTGTGAAACGGATATACTTCATGTTTTAGAATCAATGATTTTTTACGCGAATGCAAATATACGAAAAATCACGCTTATAAACAACTCCGCCACACCAAAAGGAGGCGTGGCGAAGCATGTTTTGACATTCTTTATAATATATCCGTGTCAGAGACCGAAAGTGAGGGTGGTCAGGAAGCGTCCGGCGGTGCCCGAGCCGAACGAGAGGGTTATGTATCCCCCCTGTCCGCCAAACCATGTGGCCGACATCGAGCCGCCTGCATTGTTGACCGATACGGGCACTCCGTAAGAGGACACAAGGGCATTGTAGCAGTTGTTGTAGCGGGCCAGATCATAGCCGGGCGTCGAGTAGTAGAACGAGCTCACATCCAGACCCGAGGGACCGTAATAGAGGGCTCCGTCGGTCCACATATAGTTGAGGGCCGGGACGTTGCGCAGGTACACTATGTCGTTGGTATATCCGTCGACTACATATCCGTTGTTATAGAGATAGTCGAGCGATATGCCGATGGCCGAGCCGAATGACAGGCCGAGGATGCCGCGTATCACGGGGATGCCTCTGCGCGGACGCCATGACGGCGGAGGCGTGGGGCGATAGTGGGGGCGTCCGAACACGGGGCGGTAGGGACGGTGAGGCGGCTGGAGCATTGGCGGACGCGGGCCGGGACGATGGTTGCCGCCACCCCAAGCGTTGCCGCCGCCGGGGCGGTGGTTGTTGCCGGGACGGTCGGGGCGATGGTTGTTATTGCCCGGACGATTGCCGCCGTTGTGGTTGCCGTTGTTGCCCGGACGGTCGGGACGGTGGTTGTTATTTCCGGGACGGTTGCCGCCATTGTGGTTGCCGTTGTTGCCGGGACGATTATTGTTGCCGCCAAAACCGGGGCGACCAGATCCGGGGCGGTTGCCGCCGTTGTGGTTGCCATTGTTGCCGGGACGATTGTTGTTGCCATTGCCGGGGCGGTTGCCGCCGTTGTGGTTGCCGTTGTTGCCGGGGCGATTGTTGCCGCCGTTGCCGGGACGGTTATTGTTATTTCCGTTGTTGTGATTGCCGCCAAAGCCGGGTCTGCCGGATGTCGACGACGGACGCGAGGAGTTGCCGCCACGCGAGCCCGAAGGACGTTCGTTGCGAGTCTGCTGGCGGTTAGCGCCGGGGTGGCGGTCGGCCAGTGCCGTGGGCGCCGACATGCAGGCGCAGGCCAGAAACAGCATCACGGTGCGGATGAATCTTTTCATAAGTCAGGCATGTTTAATAGGTGTCACATATATTTATGACGCACCCCGCCCCAAAAGGTTTAAACGCCCGAGAGAGATTGAGATAAAGTTCATAATTTTTCGCCATCAACTGCAAATATTGAGCATTTATGCATATTGAGTTGTCGATTGAGAATAAATTTCTAAAATGAGTACCCTCTCTTCTCTCCAACATGTAAATCGGCGTCCTGCGGACGCCAGTCATAGAGTACCTCTGTTCCGGGCACGCCTACGCAGAGCTTCGGCGTACCGGTTACTGATAAATCAGCGTCCTGCGGACGCACAGGGGTGAATAGAGACTATATTTTACAATCCAAACTGTAAAGTGGGTCGAATTCGACCCCTTTCAAAAAATACCGGCTCAAACGCATTTACAATGACTCCGACAAGAACAATCAATATATTAAGAAATATGTTAAACAAAAGACAAAAAGATATGGTATTTAAATATCCATCGGCCCTGCGGGGTATTGTTTTTGACGTCGTTTTTGATTACTTTTGCCGTAAAATCTGAATACTATGTCAATAATCAGCATCAAGAAACTCACATTGGCGGCGGCCCTGACCTTGTCGTCGCTGCCTGTCGTCGCCGAGACTTATATCTCGGAGACCCGCTATGACTGGAGCGGACTCGCCAACTCGATCACCTCGGCCTCGAAGCCCGACTATGAGAAGGCCCGCGACATCTATGACTGGCTGACCCGCAACATCAGCTATGACACGACATATTCAATCCACACGGCCGACGAGACCTACGAGCAGAAACGCGGCGTGTGTCAGGGTTACTGCGAGATGTTCTATCGTCTCGGCGAGGCCGTGGGCCTGAAATCGGACATCATATTCGGCAAGTCCAAGGACCGCGACGGCAAGATAGGCGACATCGGCCACGCATGGCTGTTTGTCTATACCGACGGCAATTCCGGAATACTCGTCGACCCGACTTGGGGAGCCGGCGCCGTCAATGACGGCCGCTTCATCCGCAACACCAACGACACGTGGTTTCACGCCTCGCCGCAGTGGATGATATATACCCACTATCCCGACGACCCGCAGTATCAGTTGCTGCCGCAGCAGGTGAGCTTCGATACATTCCGCACTCTGCCCCACTTCACCCCGGCCATGGCCAACTATGGCTATAACGCCACTGAGACGCTCTCGGCCGTGCTGTCGGGCAACGCCCCGAAGGTGCCGCAGTTCTATGACTCGACCATCGGCGAACACGCCTCGGCCATAAAGATGCCCGCCGACAGGGTGTTGAGAGTGGGCACTGACTATGAGTTCTACATCATGCCCAAGAGCGGCGGCAAGTTCGTGCTGATAAACGGCGACCAGTTCGAGCGCGACTGGACCAGCAACGGCAAGCAGACCGCCATACGATACATGCCCCACACGGCGGGGCCGCTGTCGGTGTGCGTCGACACGGGTGGCAAACAGCTCTCTACGCTGGTCGAGTTCGAGGTGGCAAGCCCCACCCCAGACGACATCGCCCGCCTCGAGGCAAAGCATCCCCTGCTCTCGCCCCGCATCACCGGACTGACCGGATATAACCGCAAGGCGCTCGAGAACAGCGGCCTCGACCCGCACAGACTGCTCGCGGCGGTCAAGGCCGAGGGCATAACCGAGCTGCCCGTGATAAGCCCCAAGGTGGAGAGCCGACTGGTGTCGGTGCCCTGCAACGGACACCTGCGCAGGGGTCAGACATACACATTCGCCTTCACACCGGGCAAGGGCAGGAACTTTGCCGTGATTAACGGCGAGAACTGGACCACGGACTGGTCGCAGGACCCCTCGACCGGCGTGATCTCGATAACAGCCACACCCACCGTGGCCGGAACCCTGAGGGTATCGGCCTCGATAGACGAACAGGATTCGTTCTGGCAGATACTTGAATATAAAGTAGACTGAAAAATGATTATAGCAGCACAGAAACGCAAGGAAAACATAGCAGAATACCTGCTGTACATGTGGCAGGTCGAGGATATAATCCGCGCCAACGGCCTCGACATAGACCGCATCAAGGCCAACGTCATCGACAGATTCGACCTCACGCCCGAGGCCCGCAAGGAGATGACCGACTGGTATGAGGGCCTCATCGACATGATGCGCCGCGAGGGGGTCGAGAAGTCGGGCCACCTCCAGATAAACAAGAACGTGCTGATACGCCTTACCGACCTGCATCTGGCCCTGCTCAAGGACCCGCGTTTCCCGCAATACACAGCCGAGTTCTACAGGACCTTGCCGTTCATAGTCGAGCTGCGGTCAAAGAGCGGCGAGACCCCTGCAGGCGAGCTCGAGACATGCTTCAACGCCCTCTACGGCATGCTGATGCTGCGGCTGCAGGGCAAGGAGATAAACCCCGACACGGCCAACGCCATCACGCAGATAAGCCGCTTCATCTCCACGCTGGCCCGCTCGTATCATCTCGATCAGGAGGGCAAGCTCTTCCCCGCCGACGACGCCGAGTGACGCCTTGCAAAAATGCACGATATACCTGCACACTTTCGACACGGATGTCAAAAATGCACAGGTATATCTTGCATTTTTGACATCACAATCTCATCAACTGCATAAACCCGACAGGGAAAAATGACATAGAATTTAGGGCAAATTTCCGTATTGTTAATAAAATCACGGTGTTTGTTGCTTGAATTTGTGGCAAAATGCGTAACTTTGCGGAGATTTTTCAGGTCATCACAGGTAAAAAGCTGCCGCTATGGCTAACGTCCATCCTTCCGTCCGCAATGAGGTGATCGAATTCACCAAGATGCATGGCATCGGCAATGACTACATATATATCAACTGTATGGAGTCCGAGCCCGAGCGCCTGCCGGACCTCGCCCGCGAAATGAGCGACCGACACTTCGGCGTCGGCGGGGACGGAATAGTCCTGATATGCCCGCCGACCATACCCGACGCCCACTGCCGGATGAGGATGTTCAACACCGACGGCTCGGAAGGCCGCATGTGCGGCAATGCCTCGCGATGCATAGCCGCCCTGCTCCACTCGCGCAACATCATCTCCGCAAACCCCATAAACCTTGAAACCCTGTCGGGTGTCAAGGTTTTAACGCTTAATATGGAGGGTGACGAAGTGAGCTCGGTGACTGTGGACATGGGGGCACCCGTGCTGGACACGGCGCTGGTGCCGGTGACGTGCGACACTCCGCGGATGACGGACATGCCTGTCGATGCGGGCTCGGAGACACTGAGGCTGACAGCCGTGTCGATGGGCAATCCGCACGGCGTGACATTCGTCGACGCGCTCGACGATGTCGACTTCGACCGTCTTGGCCCGCTGCTCGAGAGGCACCCGATGTGGCCCGACCGCGCGAACATAGAGTTTGCCGAGGTCTTGGATCCCGGACACATCAGGGTGCGCGTGTGGGAACGCGGATCGGGAGAGACTCTGGCCTGCGGCACCGGAGCGTGTGCCGTGGCCGTGGCCGCCATACTGACCGGCCGCGCCCGCAACGAGGTCACGGTGAGCCTGCGCGGAGGTGACCTGAAAATCGAATGGCCCGGCACGCCCGGGTCGTCAGTGCTGATGACCGGAACGGCCACAGAGGTATTCACAGGAACATACACACGCCGCCGATAAAACCAGATATAGATATGTTTGCCATAAACGACAATTTCACCAAGCTCCCCTCGGCATACCTCTTCAGCGAGGTGGCCCGCAGGGTCAGGGCATACTCCGAGGCCAATCCCGGCGAGGAGATACTACGTCTTGGCATCGGCGACGTGACCCGCCCGCTCTGTCCGGCGGTGGTCGAGGCCCTGCACCGGGGTGTCGACGACGAGGCCCGGACGGAGACGTTCCACGGCTATGGGCCCGAGCAGGGACACGAGTTCCTGACGGCGCTGATAGCCGAGCACGACTACCGCCGCCGCGGCATAGCCATGTCGCAGGACGAGATATTCGTGAGCGACGGCGCCAAGAGCGACACGGGCAACATAGGCGACATCCTCTCGGCCGGCAACCGCGTGGCCGTGACCGACCCTGTCTATCCGGTCTATGTCGACACCAACGTGATGGCCGGACGCGCCGGACACCTGCTGCCGTCGGGCCGCTGGAGCGACATAGAGTATCTGCCCGCCGTGGCCGAAAACGGCTTCGTGCCCGACCTGCCCGCCGGACATCCCGACGTGATATATCTCTGCTATCCCAACAATCCGACAGGCACCACCCTGACGCGCGACGAGCTGAAGATATGGGTGGACTATTGCCGCCGCGAGGGGGCGTTGCTGCTGTTCGACGCCGCATACGAGGCCTACGTGACACGCCCCGAGGTGCCGCGGTCCATCTATGAGATCGAAGGCGCCCGCGAGGTGGCCATTGAGTTTCGCAGCTACTCGAAGACGGCCGGATTCACCGGCATACGCCTCGGGTACACCATAGTGCCCCACGAACTGAAAGGTCTGGCCGCCGACGGCACCAGAGTGGCCCTGAACGGGTTGTGGAGGCGCAGGCAGACAACCAAATTCAACGGCGCGAGCTATCTGAGCCAGCGCGGGGCCGCGGCCTTCTACACCCCCGAGGGGGCGGCACAGATGCGCGAGACCATAGACTATTATCTCGGCAACGCCCGCGTGATACTCGACGGCCTGCGCGGCGCGGGCTATGAATGTCATGGCGGAGTCGACTCCCCCTACATCTGGGTCAGGACACCCGGAGGCATGGGGTCGTGGGAATTTTTCGACCGCCTGCTGCACGGATGCCACGTCGTGGGCACCCCCGGATGCGGTTTCGGCCCGTCGGGCGAGGGCTATCTGCGACTGACGGCGTTCAACACCCGCGAGAACACCGTCAGGGCCGTCGAGAGAATCATCTCAATGTAAACGACCAAGAAACAAAAAAACATCTTTCCCTTATATTTCATTACAACTTATTAGATTTATGTCAAGTTACCGATTCAAAGTTGTCGAGGAAGCCTCAAACCGCAAGCCGGTGGCCGTGGAGATACCCAAGGAGCGTCCGCAGGCCTACTATGCCAGCAAGGTATTCAACCGCGCCAAAATGTTTGAGTATCTTCCCATCGACGCCTACAAGGCTCTCATCAACGCAATCGACAACAAGGAACCGCTGTCGCGCAAGGTTGCCGACGCCGTGGCCGACGGCATGAAGCGCTGGGCCATCGACAACGGCTGCCGCCACTACACGCACTGGTTTCAGCCTCTCACTGAGACCACGGCAGAGAAGCATGACGGTTTCGTAGAGCACGACGGCAAGGGCGGAATGGTCGAGGAATTCTCCGGCAAGCTGCTGGTGCAGCAGGAGCCCGACGCATCGAGCTTCCCCAACGGCGGAATCCGCAACACATTCGAGGCCCGCGGCTACTCGGCATGGGACATATCGTCGCCCGCGTTCATCATCGACAACACCCTGTGCATCCCCACCATCTTCATCTCGTACACAGGCGAGTCGCTTGACTACAAGACCCCTCTGCTCCGCGCCCTCTCGGCCGTCGACAAGGCCGGCACCGCCGTGGCACGCTACTTCGACCCCGAGGTCAAGCACGTCATCTCCAATCTGGGCTGGGAGCAGGAATACTTCCTCGTCGACGAGGCGCTCTATGCCGCCCGTCCCGACCTCGCACTGACAGGCCGCACGCTGATGGGCCACGAGTCGGCCAAGAACCAGCAGCTCGACGACCACTATTTCGGCGCCATCCCCAAGCGCGTCGAGGCCTTCATGCTCGACCTCGAGATCGAGGCACACAAGCTGGGCATACCCTGCAAGACACGCCACAACGAGGTGGCCCCCAACCAGTTTGAGCTTGCCCCGATTTTCGAGGAGACTAATCTGGCCAACGACCACAACATGCTCATCATGTCGGTGATGAACGACGTGGCAAGACGCCACAACTTCCGCGTGCTGCTGCACGAGAAGCCCTTTGCCGGTATCAACGGCTCGGGCAAGCACAACAACTGGAGTCTGGGCACCGACACGGGCACCCTGCTCTTCTCGCCCGGCAAGACCCCACGCGAGAACCTGCGCTTCATCACCTTCATCGCCAACGTGATGGCCTCCGTACACCGTCACAACGCGCTGCTCAAGGCTTCCATCATGTCGGCCACCAACTGCCACCGTCTGGGCGCCAACGAGGCACCCCCCGCAATCATCTCAATCTTTGCCGGCAGCCAGCTCAGCGAAATCCTCAACAAGATCAAGAACTCTGACAAGGACGAGCTCATCGCCATGGCGGGCAAGGAGGAACTGAACCTCGGCGTGGCACAGATACCCGACCTGATGATAGACTCGACCGACCGCAACCGTACGTCGCCATTCGCGTTCACGGGCAACCGTTTCGAATTCCGCGCCGTGGGCTCGAGCGCCAACTGCGCGTCGGCCATGATAGCCCTCAACGCCGCCGTGGCCGAACAGCTTGCCGACTTCAAGTGCAAGGTAGACTCGCGCCTCGAGGCCGGCGAAGGACTGGACCACGCGCTGCTGGCCGAGGTCAAGGCCCTGTTGCTCTACTCAGAGCCCATCCACTTTGACGGCAACGGATATTCGGACGAGTGGAAGGAGGAGGCCGCCCGCCGCGGTCTGGACTGCGAGACCAACCCCGCCCTGATATTCGACGCATACCTGCGCCCCTCGTCCATCGAGATGTTCCGCAAGACAGGCGTCATGACCCACGTCGAGCTCGAGGCCCGCAACGAGGTGAAGTGGGAGATGTACACCAAGAAAATCCAGATCGAGGCCCGCGTGCTGGGCGATCTGGCCATCAACCACATCATCCCCGTGGCCACCCGCTATCTGTCGATCCTTCTCGACAACATGGTCAAGATACGCCAGCTCTTCCCCGGCGAGAAGGGCGAACAGCTCTCCGAGCAGGACACCGTGACCGTAGAGAAGATCATGAACCACTGCTCGGCCATCAAGACCGAGGTGGCACGCATGGTCAACGCCCGCAAGGACGCCAACAAGATCGAGAACGAGCGCGACAAGGCCATAGCATACTCGCTCAACGTGGCACCCTGTCTCGGCACCGTGCGCTATCACATCGACAAGCTCGAGCTGATGGTCGACAACGAGATGTGGCCCCTGCCCAAATATCGCGAGCTGCTCTTCATACGCTAAGACAGACACTTCAGTCGGTCCGGCCGGCCTTCATCGGACAGGCCGGCCGGACCCTTTTTATCATCGTGATTGATGGAAAAACTCTGGAACCGTAACTATTGCCGGGCGATGCTCGGCAATTTCATGCTTTTCTTCTCATTCTATCTCCTCACCCCATTGCTGCCGATCTATCTCGACGCCCAGTTTCATGCCGACAAGGACATGATAGGACTGGTGCTGTCGGGCTATGTCGTCGCGGCCCTCATCGTCAGGCCGTTCAGCGGATTCATCGTCGACTCGTTCGATCGCAAGAAGGTGCTGATGCTCTGCTTCTTTGCCTTCTTCATCTGCTTCACGGGCTATATAGGCGCCGGCACGCTGCTGATGTTCGCACTGGTCCGCACCATACACGGACTGCCGTTCGGCGCCACCACGGTGGCCAACTCTACCGTCGCCATAGACACCCTCCCCTCGTCGCGCCGCAACGAGGGCATCGGATTCTACGGCCTGTCCAACAACCTCGCCATGGCCATAGCCCCCTCGGCCGGCATATGGATATACGGCATGACGGGCAACTTCGACCTGCTGTTCTGGCTGTCGCTGGTGGTGGCGTTCGGCGGATTCTATTGCGCGTCGTCGATAAGACTCCCCAAGCGTCCGCGGGTCGAGGGGCGTCCGCACCTGAGCATGGACCACTTCTTCCTGACCCGCGCATGGCTCATGGCCGTCAACATAACCCTGTTCGGGCTCTGCTGGGGCGTGATGAGCAACTACGTGGCCATCTACGGCAAGGAGCGGCTCGGCATCACCGACGGCACCGGCGTCTTCTTCGCCCTGCTGTCAACGGGCCTGTTCGTCTCGCGCCTCTATGGCAGCAAGTCGCTGCGCCGCGGACGCCTCACCGAAAACGCCCTCGAGGGAGCCTCGATCAGCGCCGTAGGCTTCACCCTGTTTGCCCTCGTGCACGAGCCGTGGGCATTCTATCTGTCGGCGCCGCTGATAGGACTCGGCAACGGGCGCATGTTCCCGGCATTCCTCAACATGTTCATCTCGGTGGCCCGCCACGACCAGAGGGGCACCGCCAACTCGTCAATCCTCACGTCGTGGGATGTCGGCATGGGTCTGGGCATTCTGGCCGGAGGCGTGCTGGTCGAATATGCCGGATACTCGGCCGCATTCTGGTTTACGGCGGCATCGCAGATCACGGGCACGCTGCTGCTCACATTCTTCACCCGCGAGTTCTTCAAGGCCCGCAGACTCGAACAATAAATTCACATCAACCATGCTACTGTCACAGACCGCACTCATAGTCATATCCATTGCCATCGGCCTCGTCATCGCCATCATAGTCCGTGCCGCAAGGCGCAAGGGCTCTGTCAGGACCATCTTGGCCTCGGGCATCTTCTTTGCCCTCGTCGTCGGCATAATAGCCAATTTCACCATGCCCGAAGTGGTCTGCGTCGGGCCGGACGAGGCCCACGACACGTATCGCGCCCCGTTCGGATACACTGACCCCGAGGGGATTAGGCACTCCCTCGAGGTGTCTAAGGACTATGTCTACAACAACACAGGCGAGGATGCCATAGTCTATCCCGTGACATACGGCGAGAACAAGGCCGAGAACTTCCCGGTGCTTTGCCCCGCCGGCAGGCTGACCGAGGTGCCGCACTGCCCCACCGAATTCTATGCCGCGCCCGCCGAGTCCGTCAAGTCGCACGCGGGGTCAAAGACCGTCTGGCACCTCGACACGCCGCAGAAGATGATAGAGCGCCGCATGGGCCCCTTCAGCACAGCAGGGCAATGACCATGCCCGACAGTATCAGCACCACGCTGCCCACGGCATAGGTGACCGTATAGCCCATGACCGGGAGCGTGCTCTCGAGGCTGTCTTGAATGGCCCCGAGCGCCGCCACGGCATTGCGGCTGCCGGCGACACACCCCAGCGTCACGGCCGCCGGAAACTTGAAGAGCTTGTTGGCTATGAAGATGGATATGACCAACGGGATGGTGGTGCAGGCTATGCCCACGAAGAACAGCTCGACACCGACCTCGCGCAGTCCGCTGATGAACGACGGTCCGGCCGACAGACCCACCACGGCGATGAACAGATTGAGCCCGGCATTGTCCATGAACCAGACCACCGAGCGCGGTATGCGCCCGAACGTGGGACGCTTGGACCGGAGCCACCCCAGCACGAGGCCCGAGATGATGGCGCCGCCGCTGGTGCTGAGCGAGACCGGGATGGCGCCGCATTTTATGACGATGGCGCCTATCAGGCACCCCACGGCTATGCCCAACCCGATGAAGACCATGTCGGTCTCGACGGTGGCCCTGTCCGAGAAACCTATCTCGGGCACGGCCTCGGCCACCTCCTGAGGCAGACCGACAAGGGTTATGACATCGCCCTTCTGCAACACGACGCGCTTGCGCAGCGGCAGGGCTATCTCGTTGCGCATCAGCTTGTGTATCATCACGCCGTGCATATATGGCATGTTGCGCAGCTCGCCCAGAGTCAGGCCCGCCGCGCCCGACTTGGACACGATGACCGGGAGGTTTTCGGTGCCGAAGTTGAGCAGCTCGTGGTCAGTCACCTCGGGGCCTACCCACGATGCATTGCCCACGATGCTCTCGCGCTGGCCGCTCAGCACGATTATGTCGCCCCGCCGCACCCTCAGCTCGGGGTCGGGGTCCATGATCTCGCCGTCGATGCGCAGGCGCTCGACAAAATGCCTGAGATGACGCGACTGTATGTGCTCCTCGATCTCCTGCACGGTGCGCGGTCGCCTGAAAAAGTCAGACTCGGCCCTGTATGCCCTGAACGATACCGGACGGTTGGCCACCATCTGTCCCGGCTCGGGTGTGAAGTCTCCGGTATTCATCTCCTCCTCGATGCGGGCGGTCTCCTCCTTGACCTTCTTGAGTCCGCCCAGCAGCATCGGGCCGAGATTGGCTATTATCCAAGCCGATCCGACCGTGCCGAAGACATAGCAGACGGCATAGCAGGCGGGTATTATCTCTATGAGTCGGCGGGTCTCCTCGGGCGTATAGCCCAGCGACCTTATCGTGTCAGAGCCGACGCCTATCACCGCCGACACGGTCTGCGACCCGGCAAAGACGCCCACGGCCACGCCCTTGTCATAGCCCATCAGGCGGCAGACACCAACGCAGACACCGACGACAATGACAATCTCGACCAGCGCGAAACATATCTGCTTGAGCCCCTCGCCCCTGAGCGAGCGGAAGAACTGAGGCCCGACACTATATCCGATGGCAAACAGAAACAGCATGAAGGCCAGAGACTTGACGGTGGGCGATATAGGAATACCCATCTGACCGATGGCCACGCCCACGATAAGAGTGGCCGTGACAGGCCCGAGCGAGAACGACTTATACCTCAGTCCCCCGAGCCAGAACCCGAGACCGAGCGTCAGAAAAATCGGTATGACCTGATTTTCACGAAATATCTCTGTCAGCCAGTCCAACATGACGATGAAATGTCGGATGATCTTATTTCCGACACATTATTAACATCCCCCTCGACGGTATTGTTGACTCCCCCCGCATAACACAGGCACAGACTTGTCCTTGTGGGGAGGGTCTGTGCCTGCGGTTGTATGGGGACGAGGGGTCAGCCTATCATCGTGGCCATGTCCTCGTCGACAGTGGTGATGGTGCCGATGTTGAACTTGTCTTGGAGCACCTTGAGGATGTCGGGGGTGAAGAATGCGGGCAGCGTGGGGCCGGTGTGGATGTCGCGCACGCCGAGACTCAGCAGCGCCAGCAGCACGATGACGGCCTTCTGCTCGTACCAAGCGATGTTGTAGACTATCGGCAGGTCGTTGACGCTCTTCAGGCCGAGGGCGTCGCGCAGGGCAAGGGCTATGACCACGAGCGAGTACGAGTCGTTGCACTGTCCGGCATCGAGCACGCGGGGCACGCCCTCGATGTCGCCGAGCGGGAGTTTGTTGTAGCGGTACTTGGCGCAACCGGCGGTGAGGATGACACAATCTTCGGGCAGGGCCTTGGCGAAGTCGGTATAATATTGCCTCGAGGGGAATCTACCGTCGCATCCGGCCATGACCACGAACTTGCGTATCTTGCCGCGCTTGACCAGATCGAGTATCTTGGGGGCCAGCTCGAGCACCTGATGATGGGCGAATCCGGCAGTGATCTCGCCCTGTTCTATCGCCGTTGGCGGGGCACACTTGCGGGCATGTTCGATAAGGGCCGAGAAGTCCTTGGGCGCTCCGTCCCTGCCCTCGGGGATATGGTGCGTGCCGGGCATGCCGACGACGCCGGTCGTATAGACGCGGTCGGTATATGTGGTGGTCTTACGCGGGGGCACTATGCAGTTGGAGGTGAAGAGGAAGCATCCGTTGAATGTCTCGAACTCGTCTGTCTGCCGCCACCATGCGTTGCCGTAGTTTCCGGCAAAATGGCTGAACTTCTTGAAATAGGGATAGCTCTGTGCAGGCAGCATCTCCGAGTGGGTATAGATGTCGACCCCCTTGCCCTCGCTCTGCTTCAGCAGCTCCTCGAGGTCCTTGAGGTCATGTCCGCTCACCAGAATGCCGGGGCGGTCCCTCACGCCAAGCTCGACTTTTGTAATCTCTGGATTGCCGTAGGTCGTGGTGTTGGCCTTGTCGAGCAGCGCCATCACCTTGACGCCACCCTCGCCCACGTTGAGCACCAGCGAGAATAGCTCGTCGGCATCGACGTCGGGGCGGCACACCTCGGCCAGCGCGTTCTCGATAATGGCATAGACATCCTCGTCCTCGAACCCGAGATTGGCGGCATGACGGGCATAGGCGGCCATGCCCTTGCAGCCGAACACGGCCAACTGTTTCAGGCCGCGTATGTCCTCGTTCTTCTCGGACAGAACGCCCGTAAACTCCTCGGCCTTCTCGTATTGGTCGGGGGTGGCGTGAAATTCGACCTCGGGGAGTTCGGGCAGGGCAATGCCCTCTTTCTTGGCCTTGGCGCACAACAGATTTTTCAGCTCGAACGCACGGCTGACATAGCCGTCGAGCATGTCGTTGTCGAAGTTGGCGTTGGTGATGGTAGTGAACAAGGCGTCGATGATGAAGTGCGATGCCTCGCGGTCGGCGCCATGCACCCGGCGCAGCTCGCGGTTGACGACGGCCATGCCCCTGACGGCATAGAGCAACAGATCCATGCGGGCCGAGGTCTCGGCCTTCTTGCCACAGACGCCCTGAAGCTCACATCCTTTGCCGCGGGCTGTCTCCTGACATTGGTAACAGAACATTTTCATATTTTCGTAAATGAGGGAAAAAGTTTTTCAGATATAACCTCATAACGAACAGGGTGTCAAAAAGGTTGCGGGTGTCATAGCGAACGATACTCGGCGGTGGCGTCGAACGAGGGGCAGGCCTTGGGGGCGAAGTCGCCGTGCGAGTGGATGGTGGCGCCGGGATAAAGGGTCTTGAGACGACGCAACAGGTCGACGAGCGACGACCGCTGGGCGGGGGTGCGCGTGTCGAGCGGCGTGCGGCAGTCGGCGGCGACTCCGCCGACATAGCAGACTCCGATGGACGTGGCGTTATAGCCGCTGCAATGCGCGCCCTGACAGCTGACGGGCCTACCCTCGTGGACAGACCCGTCGAGATATATGACATAATGGTATCCTATGCCGGCAAAGCCGCGCTGACGGTGCCAGCGGTCTATGTCGGCGACTGTCACGTGACGGCCCGCGGGAGTGGCGGTGCAGTGTACGATGATGCGGTTGATCTTTCTCATAGCTCTTTTTTCCCGCAAAATTACACCGCGTCACACCGTCAGAAGGTGCGGTAATGCCGATGGCCCGGCATCATTTATGCCAGAACGACGGGGTGAAGAGCAGCAGGACGGTGAAGAGCTCGAGACGGCCCGTGAGCATGATGAACGACAGCAGCCACTTGCCGGCATCGGGGACGATGGCGAACGTGCCTCCATAGCCCGTCACGCCGGCCGAGAGTCCGGTGTTGGATATGCAGGTGAATGCCGAGAAGAACGAGTCGATCAGGGGGAGCCCCATGGCGGTGAGGGCTATGCCTCCGCCGAGGATTATGAGCACGTACAGACAGAGGAAAGCTATGACCTTCGAGACGGTGTCGTGGGGTATGACCTTGCCGTTGACCCTGACCGTGAGTATGTTGTTGGGATGGATGCAGCGCTCGATCTCGTTGCGGCAGTTCTTGAGCATGTATATGAGTCGGTCCAGCTTGGCGCCGCCGCTGGTCGAGCCCGCACAGGCGCCGAAGAACATGAGCACGAATGTAACGGCGAGCACGAACGTGCCCCACGTGCCGAAATCGGCGACCTCGAATCCGGTCGACGACATCATCGACACTATCTGGAACAGGGGGTCGAGGGTGACGGACTTGAGCCCGGTATAGCTGCCGACATAGAAGATATTGGCCACGAACAGGACGTAAGCGCCGAGTATCATCCAGATATACAGACGGAACACATCGTTGCTCCACACGGCGCGAAACTCGCGGTGGACGGCACGGTATATGAGCGTGAAACTGACACCGCCGAGAAACATGAATATGGTGACGACGGCCTCGATATAGTCGGAGTCCCACAGCGAGAGTCCCGAGTCAGAGGTTGAGAATCCGCCGGTCGACATCACCGACAGCGCATAGCACAGGGCATCGAAGCCCTCCATAGGCCCGAGGTAGAGTAGGCCGAACAGTATCAGGGTGAGGACGGTATAGATGAGCCACAGGCCCTTGGCGGTCTGCGAGATGCGCGGCCTGAGCTTGTCGTGGGTGATGCCGGTGACCTCGGCGTTGAACATCTGCATTCCACCCGACGAGTTGAGCATCGGCACCACCGCGAGGGTGAAGAGGATGATACCCATGCCCCCTATCCACTGCATCAGCGCGCGCCACAGCATGGCGCCGTGGCTGAGATGGTCTATCGAGACCATGATGGTGGCACCGGTGGTGGTGAAGCCCGACATGGCCTCGAAGAATGCGTCGGACACCGACAGCGGCTCGCGCTCCATGAGCATGAACGGTATCATGCCGAACAGCGAAAAGACCACCCACACCAGTGCGGTGAGCAGGAAGCCCTCGCGCTTGCCCATCGACGATGTCGAGGGGCGTATCAGCGACAGTCCGGTGCCGGCACAGATGGTGAATCCGGCCGTTATGAGGAAGTCGAGCCAGTCGGCCTCGTGATAGATGAGGCAGGTGGCAAAGGGTATGAGCAGGAAGATGCCCTCGATGATGAGGAGCAAGCCTATCACCCTCAGCAGCACGGGCATGTTGATGGTGGGCATGGAACGGCGCAGGTCGCGGACACGGTTTCTCATGAGAAGAGGCGCTCTACTTTGTGGATGACTCCGCTGAGGGTGAACACCACCACCCTGTCGCCGGGCTGTATCATGGTGTTGCCGCCCACGAGGTGGCCGACGCCGTCGCGTATCAGTCCGGCAATGGTCATGTCTCTGGACAGGCGCAGGTCCTTGACGGCGGCGCGGGTTATCTTCGAGCCCTCCTTGGCCACGATCTCGGCCACCTCTGCATCGGCCATGGCGAGGCACTTGGACGAGGATGTGTCGCGGTCGAGCATCATCTGGAAGATGCGCGACGATGCCAGCAGCTTCTTGTTGATGACGGTGCCGATGTTGAGCCCCTCGGCCTCGGATATGAACTGGAGATTCTCGACCTCGGCGATGGTCTTTGTCACGCCGAACTCCTTGGCCGTGAGGCAGGTGAGGATGTTGCTCTCGCTCGAATCGGATATGGCTATGAAAGCATCGGTGTCCGAAATGCCGGCATCGCGCAGCACGTCGGTGTCGCGGGCGTCGGCATTGATGATGAGGGCATCGGGACACCGCTCGGACAGCTTGATGCAGGTGTCGCGGTCGGGGTCTATGATCTTGAACCTGAACTTGTCGCCGGCCATGCGGCAGAGCTGTATGGCTATGCGGCTGCCGCCCATGACGATGACGTCGCGTATCGAGCGCTTGACCTTGCCGCACAGCTCGACCAGCACGTCCACATGCTCGCGCGTGGTCATGAAGTAGACGATGTCGTTGCTCTTGAGGCGGTCGTCGCCGCCGGGGATGATGGTCTCGCTGTGACGCTTGATGGCGGCGACGTGAAAGTCGTGCGAGGTACGTCCCAACTCTTTGAGCTGCATGTCTATGAGCGGCGCGCCCTCCCTGAGCTTGACGCCCACCAGAATGAGCTGCCCCTCGTGGAGCTCGAACCAGTGGCGCGCCCAGTTGTGGTTGAGTGCGGTGATGATCTCGAGCGCGGCGAGGTATTCGGGATATATGACGTCGTCGGCCCCTATCGAGGTGAAGAACGCGCGGTTGGCCGGGTCCTTGAACTCATAGTTGTCTATTCGGGCCACGGTCTTGGCTGCGCCGAGGCTCTTGGCTATGGCGCAGGCCACGACATTGCGCGTCTCGAACGGCGTGACGGCTATGAACAGGTCGCAGTCCTCGACGCCGGCCGCCTTGAGGTCGCGGAACGACGTTGGCCTGCCCTGAACGGTGAGCAGGTTGTAGTTGGCGTCGAGCACGGCGAGCTTGTCGCTGTCCTCGTCGAGGACGGTGATGTCCTGCTCCTCGCGCGACAGGAGCTTGGCGAGGTGTGATCCCACCTCGCCGCAACCGGCTATGAGGATTCTCATCGGATGGGATTTTTAGTGTTTCGGATTGCCTCGAAGATGCCCTCGGCGTCAAATCCGCAGAGCCTGTAGAGCTCGGAGGGCTTGCCCTGAGGTATGAACCGGTCGGGGACGCCGAGACGTGTCACGGGCAGCGACACCCCGGCGGCGGCAAGCCATTCGAGCACGGCCGAGCCGAGGCCCCCATCGGTGACGCCGTCCTCGACGGTGATGACGGGCGCGCCTCCGGCGGCCACCTTTTCGAGGATGACCGGGTCGATAGGCTTGAGGAAGATCATGTCATAGACGGCCACGTCCATGCCCAACTCGTCGGCCGCGCGCCGGGCGGCCTCGAGGGCGCCGTCGGCCACGGTGCCGATGGTCAGTATCACGGCATCCTTGCCTCCGGGACGCAGGCACTCGCCGCGCCCCACGGCGAGGGGCTCGCAGGTGTCGCCGGGCGTCCGCGAGGCCGAGCCTCGGGGATAGCGTATGGCAAACGGCCCGGGGAAGGGCAATGCGGTGTACATGAGGCGCCTGAGCATGTCGCCGTCGCGCGGAGCCGACACGGTCATGCCCGGGATGGAGCGCAGGTATGCCAGATCGAAGACTCCGTGATGTGTAGGTCCGTCCTCGCCCACCAATCCGGCGCGGTCGAGGCAGAACACCACGGGCAGCCCCTCGATGGCTACATCGTGTATGATGTGCGAGTATGCCCTCTGGAGGAACGACGAGTAGATGGCCACGTATGGCTTGAGGCCGTCCTTGGCCATGCCGCCGGCAAACGTCACGGCATGTCCCTCGGAGATGCCGACATCGAACGTGCGCTCGGGGAAGGCCTTCTGCATCAGGGCCATCGAGGTGCCCGAGAGCATGGCGGCGGTGACGCCCACGACCTCGGGATTCTTGCGGGCTATCTCGACGAGGGTCTCGCCGAATATCTGCTGGTATTTGGGCGGCTTGGCGGGGTCCTCCTTGGGACGGCGCCCCGTGGCGGGGTCGAACACGCCCGGCGCATGCCATGTGGCGGGGTCGGCCTCGGCGGGCGCATAGCCCTTGCCCTTGACGGTGCAGAGGTGCAGTATCCGCGGGCCCGTGAAGTCCTTGATGTCCTGAAGCACGCGCACCAGAGTCTTGATGTCGTGGCCGTCAAACGGGCCGAAATAGCGGATGTTGAGCCCCTCGAAGATATTCTGCTCGCTCGAGATGAGCGACTTGAGCGAATTGTTGAAACGCATTATCCGCCCCTTGCCGTTTTCGTTTACCAGCCTCATCCGCCGCAGCATCCGCGCCACCTTGTAGCGCAGGTTGTTGTATGTGCGCGACGACGTGAGATGCGCCAGATATGAGTTGAGCGACCCCACGGGGCGGTCTATCGACATGTCGTTGTCGTTGAGTATGATGAGCAGGTCGGCGTTGGCGTTGGCGGCATTGTTGAGCCCCTCGAACGCCAGACCGCCCGAGATGGAGGCGTCGCCGATGACGGCCACCACGTTGCGGCGAGGCTCGTCCTTGTGCAGCTTGGCGGCCACGGCCATGCCGAGCGCCGCCGAGATCGAGTTGGACGCATGTCCGGCGGTAAAGGTGTCATACTCGCTCTCCTTGGGCGAGGGGAATCCCGAGAGCCCACCCAGCGTGCGGTTGGTGTGGAATCTCTCGCGCCGTCCCGTCAGCAGCTTGTGCCCGTAGGCCTGATGGCCCACATCCCACACGATGCGGTCGTATGGGGTGTCGAACACATAGTGCAGGGCCACGGTGAGCTCGACCGAGCCCATCGACGAGGCGAAATGGCCCGGATGTCTTGAGAGTGAGTCTATGAGAAACGAGCGCAGCTCGGAGCATACCTGCGGCAGCTCGGCCAGCGGGAGCTTCCGCAGGTCGGCCGGCGTGGAGATCGTCTCCAGCAGCGGGTATTCGTGCTCGCGGCTATTGCCTGTTGTTTCCTTTACCATTCTTGATGTATTTCTTGTAGAGTGGCACCCAGACCACGATTCCGGACACGGTTATCATGAACAGTGTCCAGAGCGTGAACGGCTGCGACATCACCACCAGCCACACCAGCACCAACCAGAGGGCGGCGATGAATCCGAATCTTATCTTGGTCGAGGTGTCCATCTATCGGTATGGCTTCAATAGCCTGTATATGAGTGTGGAGTGATGGCGCGGAGCTCGGCCTTGACGGCGTCGCTGACATCGAGGGTCTCGACAAAGGCGGCGATGCTCTCGGCGGTGACATGGGTGTTGGTGCGGGTCAGGGCCTTGAGGGTCTCGTAGGGCTTGGGATAGCCCTCGCGGCGCAGTATGGTCTGCATGGCCTCGGCGACGACGCTCCATGTGTTGTCGAGATCGCGGTCGATGGCCTCGCGGTTCAGCAGCAGCTTGCCCAGACCCTTCATGGTCGAGGCGATGGCTATGAGCGTGTGGGCCATGGGCACGCCGATGTTGCGCAGCACGGTCGAGTCGGTGAGGTCGCGCTGCAGGCGCGACACGGGGAGCTTGGCGGCCAGATGCCCGAAGATGGCGTTGGCCATGCCGATGTTGCCCTCCGAGTTCTCGAAGTCGATGGGATTGACTTTGTGGGGCATTGCCGACGAGCCTACCTCGCCAGCCTTGATGCGCTGCTTGAAGTATTCCATCGACACATACATCCACATGTCCCTGTCAAGGTCGAGGATGATGTTGTTGATGCGTGCCATGGCGTCGAACAGCGCGGCCAGATTGTCGTAGTTTGAGATCTGGGTGGTATATTCCTCGCGCTCGATGCCCAGCTTCTCGCCGAGGAATCGTGCGCCGAAAGCCCTCCAGTCAATGTCGGGGAAGGCTATGAGATGTGCGTTGAAGTTGCCTGTGGCGCCGCCAAACTTGCCGCTCACGGGCACTGCGTCGAGGGCCTTGAGCTGTGTGCGCAGGCGATAGGCAAACACCTTGATCTCCTTGCCCAGACGGGTGGGCGACGCGGGCTGGCCGTGGGTCTTGGCCAGCATGGGGATGTCATACCACTCGTCGGCGCGGGCCTCGAGGGTCTCGATCAGCTCGACCAGAGCCGGACGCCACAGCGTGGCCACGGCATCCTTGACGCTCATGGGCACCGAGGTGTTGTTGATGTCCTGCGAGGTCAGGCCGAAGTGGATGTACTCCTTGTATGTCTCGAGCCCGAGGAGGTCGAAGCGCTCCTTGAGGAAGTACTCGACCGCCTTGACATCGTGGTTGGTCACGCTCTCGATCTCCTTGATGCGGGTGGCGTCCTCGACGGTGAAGTCCTCGTAGATCTTGCGCAGCTCGGCGAACACGGCATGGTCCACGCCCTTGAGCGCGGGGAGCGGGAGCTCGCACAGGGCAATGAAATACTCCACTTCCACTTTGACGCGGTAGCGTATTAATGCATACTCTGAGAAAAACTCGTCAAGACGCTCACACTTTGAGCGGTAGCGCCCGTCTACGGGCGAAATGGCTGTAAGCTCGGTAAGTTTCATTATTTGCAAATGCTTTTGAGGACAAAATTACGAAAAATCCTTGAATAAATCATAATTCCCCGGCGGGAAACGCCACGACTCTCTATATAAGGACAACAAAATCTGCATACGGGCACATACACACAACGCCGCCTCCCTGCGGGGTGCGGGGAGGCGGCGGGTATGGATGTCGTCAGTCGGTGGGGGTGACGCTGATTAAGCGTTCTTCACCTTGTCGACGATGGCCTTGAAGGCAGCAGGGTTGTTGAGGGCGAGGTCGGCGAGGACCTTGCGGTTGATCTCGATGCCTGCCTTGTGAATGAGACCCATGAGCTTGCTGTAGCTGAGATCCTCGAGGCGGGCGGCAGCGTTGATACGCTGGATCCAGAGAGCGCGGAAGTTGCGCTTCTTGTCCTTGCGGTCGCGGTATGCGTAGGTGAGACCCTTCTCCCATGTGTTCTTGGCTACGGTCCAGACGTTGCGGCGGCAGCCGAAATAGCCACGGGTGAGTTTGAGGATTTTTTTGCGGCGAGCCCTTGAGGCTACGTGGTTTACTGATCTTGGCATTTTGAAAACGATTTGTGGATGTCAGCGGCGTCCCTCAGTCCATGAGGGTCATGCGCTTAGAGCTGAGCGTCCGGTTGACGAATTGAAATTAATCACTTTCACGCATTCAGCGATGCGTCTTGTTTTGTGAAAACTTGCCTTTGGGGCTGGATTACTTGAGGGCAAGAAGTTCCTTGACAGCGCTCTTGTCGGCGTTGCTCACGAGACCGAAGTGTGTGAGGTTGCGCTTCTGCTTCTTGGTCTTCTTGGTCAGGATGTGGCTCTTGAAGGCATGTTTTCTCTTGATTTTTCCTGATCCGGTAAGGGCGAACCTCTTTTTGGCACCGGAGTTAGTCTTAATCTTAGGCATTTGGTGATTTAGTTATAAATTGATTTAATTCGTGGCCCGGCCGGGCGACAGTTGGGCCCGGCGCGGTGCTCTTGAGTGTCTGTTGTCTGTTTATTTCTTCTTGGGGCTGAGCATGATTATCATGCGCTTGCCTTCGAGAACGGGCATCTGGTCAACCTTGCCATACTCCTCGAGGTCGTTGGC
>LUJS01000018.1:0-218 GCA_001689495.1 Bacteroidales bacterium M8
GCCCTGACAACAAAGAACGCACCGATCCGATTTATCGTGTAAAGATTGCCGAAATCGTTGTAGCCACGGTCGAAGATATAGTGCGCGCCCTTCTCATACGGAATCTCCGGCATAGCCTTTGAATCATGGACTTTTGCTTCGGTAATATGCACGAATGCAGGAACTTGAGCCTCTACATCGTAGAGCGTGTGCATCTTGATTCCACCCTTATGTTTGCG
>LUJS01000018.1:311-5268 GCA_001689495.1 Bacteroidales bacterium M8
GACCGTCAAGTTCGAAGATTTTCTCTATTCTCCTACTGCGAGCCTCCGCAATCATAAAGAAGGCAAACTCTTCGAAAATGCGGTAATCGCGCTGCTCGTTTGCTTTGCTAAGGTTGCTACGCGTTACCGATTTGCCGATTCCGAGATGGTAGAGTTTTCTTGCATGGGCCTCCATAGCAACGATGAGATCGCGCAGACTCTCACGGTTTGACAGCTGTCCAAACATCAGTGTAAGTAGTTGATTCCAACAAGTATAACTTTTTACATACTTGTCACCATCATACTTCTTTACAATGCGTAAGAACTTAAAATTATCAAGAAACTCGACTAATTGGGCGAAAACGTATTTATCCTTATTCATAACAGCCTGAATCAGACTGCAAAAGTAATTTCAAATCGTTGCGCGGCAAAACCAACTATAACAAATTGAATTTCAATAATTTCAAAGTACTCTTATGATTTTTTAGTGGACACTAATGACTCTATATATCTTATAATACTATAAAAGTGGCTAAAATATTTATTATATGATATGTTGAGCGAGGGATAATTGCTGAAGACTAACATTGCCTATGCTCAATGTTTGGTTTCGGAATTGATGGAGAGAAGATGTTGGATAAATTCCTCTTGACGCACTGGCGATATAATGAGTGGAATGGAGCTTTTGAGAATCTTCCGGTCGGTAAAGGTAATTGCCAAGCGATGGGGCAACGAAGTTGCCGGCGACGAGAGTACACTTTTAGTAGGCTTGATTTCCTTAATCTTATCAATGGGGTAAGCGGTAGGGATAAAGAAAGAATATACCACAAGTTTATCTCCCTCAATGCGGTAGTAGATACTGAGGAATGTCACTAAGACAAACGCCAACATCACAATGCAGATAATTGTCGGCCAGATTCCGTCATCCAAGAAACAGGGAACAACGTAGCACACCGCAACCAATCCCAAGATGAACCATGTCGATCCATCCCATTGTGAATTATATCTTGCTCCTCCAAACTTTTCCATAATCAATGTTTCGTGTTACTATGCCGACAAAGTTACTTGATGCTATTCAAGACAAAGGCTATTTCAGAATTACCCACTTGCCTGTTTTGTCAGAGCCCTCTCTTGCAATGTAGCCAAGCTTTTTAAGGTCTCTGGTTGCTGTTTGGCAGTGGATTCTGAAATATGAAGTGTCTCCATTATTTCAGAATGTGTTATTTCGGGATTGTTTAGAATGACATTATAGACCTTTTGCAGAGATTTCTTTAGTCCCGTTACAGTGTCATCATTGTCATTTACAGTGTCACTCTGTGCATTTACAGTGTCATTTTCCTGATACTGCAAAACTCGGTGGTTGAGATTGGTTATATGATGGCGAAGCATAACATCTTGTGCGATTGTAGAATCGTCATTCTCCCGGCTGTCAACGAGTGACTGGATATATTCTCCCTTATCCTCTTTTCTGACGATAGAAGGAACAAGACCTAATTGACGTTGAATCATATTCATCACCAGTCGGGTTGTTCGACCGTTGCCGTCAACCCACGGATGAATGGTCACGAGTCTAAAATGAGCTTCAAAGCTCAAGCGGTAGCAAGCTACTATATTTCCCTTGTCAACATCAGATATTTCTTCGTTGAGCCATGAGCAAAAATCATCCACAGCTTGCGACACTTTATTATAGGCAAGATAACTCCTTCCGCCAATACCGGCACAGACATTGCACAGTCGAAACTCGCCTTTTGAAGAATCGAATTGCCCGGCAATCGTGGAGTATTCACTTCCGGTGCAGCGCATAACCAGAGCAGACAGTTGCTGCAATAACTGTGGCGTATATGTGGGATTCTCAGCAGCAATTCTGAATGCATAAAGATAAGCGTCTTTCAGGTCTACGTTCATCATCTGCTCGGTCAAAGAGCGACCCTTGGCTGCAATGTCCTCATCGAAAAGAAGTTGGTTCTCTATTTCAGTGACAGTAGAACCCTCAATTGCGGTGGAATTGGTCACAATGGAATAGAGGTAGAACTTTTGATAGTCTACCTGATCCTCAACACCCGAAGCTCGATAAGCCTTCAGAGTCTCTTCTATCTGTATGTCAAGATTAGAGTCCAAAAATTATTAACCAAGTAGCGTTATTCTTAGCTCCAATGCGGGTCAGCAATCCTTCTCTTTGAGTGCGCGGATTACGCGATCGATTGTACTTTTGGAGAGGCGAGTGTTGGCTGCTATATCCGTAATGGATATGTTTGGATTGTCCTGAATCTGTCGTATCACTGCCGTTTCTTTCAGAGAAAGCTGTGCGGATAATGACGTTTTCAAAACGTCATTTTGATGTTTAGAGACTTCGCTTTGAGGTTTAGCTTCATCCCAACGGATGTGCAAAGTAAGAGTCAGCGCTGCCATAGCTGATTGTATCACCGTCAAGAATCCATTGATTCTTAGTAATGTTATATGTTCGAAACTTTCCGGCATGAGGCAGAATACCTTTGAAAAGAGAGCCATGTATGCGCGACAACTCCATAGGGGAGAACGTAAAAGCCTTCTCCGCCAAAAGAAGTTTTATTCGGTCTGCCACCCGGTCTGCCTCAAAGGTTCCGTCGGCCTCCGCTTTCTCTCGAACCGACTTCTGGCTATAATACTCCTCAAGTCCCTTGCAGACATCCTCGCTCGAAATTCGACCTTCGATATTGGCTTTAGCCTGTTCAAGTAGAAACTCCGACGGCTTCAACCGATCGACATCCTGCAAACTGATAGCCATCGACCAGTTACGCGCACGCTCCTCCACTCCCGGTTCCCCGGAAGCAAGATACTGCTCAAACTCTTTATATCTGTCGTCGTATCGCATAATGTCTTGTTTTTCTCTACTTGTTTAATCTCGGGAAAGATTATGTGTTACCGAGTGCTCAGTATTCATTAGCTTCCATTTCAGCAATGTCATATTGCGACATTACTGCTTGCGGATCTTCTCGTCCGCTGACTTCTTTACCTGTTGCCTTTTCAATTAGGTCGAGAAGTGACTGCTGACGCTTGATGAAATAAGTGTCGAAATCGTCGGCACGGATAGCATCGACATCAATCTGATGCGACGCGAGGCTCTCATTGAGTTGTACTGGGTCCGCTGCATGATTTCTTTCAAGGCTTGAAAGATACTGCGAGGGCGCGTAACCTCCGATGATACGGTTGGTGCGGGCGTAGATAGGAGTCTTATTGATAACAGAGTTCCAACGCGCCCGGTCGATTCCTTTCTTCTCGCAATAGTGCTGTGGGAAAATATGATGAATGTCAGTATATTCGAGCGTATAAGTGGCGTGGCTCATATCCGTTCCTTTGAGGAAGTCCTTGGCTCCAGCCTTTAGTATCAAAGCCATAACACCCTTATATGCGGCAGAATTGCGGGTATAAAGTTGTTGCAGACGCGATGCGTGGAAATTAGAACGCAGCACAGTATCGGGCAGAGCATCATCGTTCTCAATCCACTCCATCATGCCAACAACGTCATTTACATAGCGGCCCTCATTTGCGCTACCATAAAGTTCCCCGAACACGCCGCACCAATACCACATTTCAAGTTTACGGCGGTTATGAGCCGAGAACCAAAGGTTTTTGTCGATAGCGAAAAGTACAGAGAGCGGTATCAGCTGACTGGTATAAGGCAGGTCGATTGCCGTGTAAATACATTGCTCGTTGACGAATTTCACGGCTTCGGCGAGACCTTCAAGGAGCCGGTCACGGTTAGTGGCGTAATCCTTATAATCCAACCGCAACACATCTCTCTTCTTACAACTTATACCACGGCTGTCAGGTGAATTTTTCTTGTTGAGATAATTGGTCAGCAAAGTGATGGCCGTAAGGAAATCTGTACCTTCAAAAGGCTTCTGGCCATTGAAATTGAGAAGCTGATTCTTGCTGATGGTATTCCAGATTTCATCCCAATCCTTGCGGAGCTCGAAATTGTCAGCAGCAAAAGTAGCAGTAACAAGCTCAAAGACCGTGAGAGAAACGCCGCCTTGATTAACGTTCTCGAAAACCTGACAGACAGCTTCCTTAGGAACGTCGTTGCCAATCATTATTACCGGAATCTGATATTTCGACATAGGAGCAACGATGGAATTAAAAAAATGAGTCCATCGTGTAAAAATCTCAACGTCGTTATTGTGGTGCATAGCATATTGCATTTGCCACTGCATCATCCCGACGTTGTCGAAAACAAGGTTAAGTGGGAAATAATGGTTCTCATATTCCTTCTCAGGAGAAGAAAGGTCAAGCACAATAGTGCGCCCGATGTCCGTGGTAACGATACGGCTTTCAGGCACTGAGACAATGGAGTCCACTCTGTCGACAAGAGTGTCGAGCGCTTTGGGTATATTAATATAGTAGAAATGCTTAATCGGTTTCTTCTTGGAGTCGGTGGTTTCTACCGGCTTTTTGGAATAGAGCGAGCGGTAGATAGAGGTGTTTCGCTGCTGACCGTCAAGCACTAAGGTATCCGGATTAACGTCGGACTTTGCTTTGTCGACTCCTTCAAACAGGCGAGCCTTGAAATGAATATTGTTACCACCCGTCTGCAAAAACATAGCGGCACCGATAGGATAGCCGTTGCTGATACTTGCAATCAGCGCGCGGATACGTTGGTCTTCCCACACCCATCCGCGCTGAAAATCGGGCAACTGAGTCTTACCCTCGTCGATTGACTTCAATATATCGGCAATAGCCTGATTGTTAGAAATTATCATGGTGACGAATCTAAATTAGAACTCAAAGTTACAAAGAAAATCTGAGATATAGGTGAAATTAGCCTAAAATCACAGCTTTAAATCCAAAATCCCAAGTTTGACAGTTACTATGGGTATATAGCTATCCCATAAGGCGTTAGCTCTAATCAAAATGTACTAATGTTTTGGCGTCCCTGTCTTTAACTCACTTTAACACAGGATTTTACTATGGTAACTATTCAGCCAATCGAATACAATAG
>LUJS01000019.1:0-137 GCA_001689495.1 Bacteroidales bacterium M8
CACGCCTTTTTCTTTCGCTGAATAGTTACAAAAACCAGCGATAGTATTAAATAATGTTAAACTGAATATGTTTTTCAGCATAATTTTTTGGCATATTCCAAAAAGTGCGTACCTTTGCATCAGTTTTTCATGGTATT
>LUJS01000019.1:165-31767 GCA_001689495.1 Bacteroidales bacterium M8
ATTTAAGGTAAGAAGATTATTCGTCGTGACGACGGATAATTTTTTTTGTACCCTATGTTATTTATGTTATTTTCACTAAACCCGGCTTGTATGGTCGGCGTTTTTTTTGTAACTTTGTAAGTACTAAAGCCTGACATTTACAAATCTGTAGAATTATAATCATCCTTTCGTAATACATGAAAAGAATATCTCTGAGCCTGATGGCTCTGCTTGTGTCCTTGTCGACAGTTTTTGCCGGTTGTTCCGATGCCAAGGACACTCCCAAGCCTGACCAGAAACCCGACAACACCCCCGAGGCCACCTCTTTTGCCCGTGGTGCCGATGTGGGATGGCTGACGCAACTCGAGAGCGAGGGCCATAAGTTCTATGACGCTAACGGCAACCAGAAGGAGCTGATGCAGCTGTTGCGCGACGACATAGGCGTCAACGCCATACGCCTGCGCGTGTGGGTCAATCCCGCCGACGGGTGGAACGGCATCGACGACGTGATGGCTAAGGCCCGCCGCGCCCACAAGCTGGGCATGCGCCTGATGATAGACTTCCACTTTGCCGACACTTGGGCCGATCCCGGCCACCAGCCCACGCCCGAAGCGTGGAAGAATCTCGACCTCGAGGGACTCAAGGGTGCCGTCGCAGCACATGTGGACGACATGCTGGGCCGCCTCAAGGCCGAGGGCATAGAGCCCGAATGGGTGCAGGTGGGCAACGAGACCACTCAGGGCATGCTCTGGCCCATCGGTCGCGACGACCGTCCCGCCGACTTCACCGCACTGGTCAATGCCGGATACGATGCCGTCAAGAAGGTATTTCCCGACGCCAAGGTCATAGTGCACCTCGATCGCGGCAACGACCTGTGGCGATATGACCACATCTTCGGCATCCTCGAGCAGAACGGCGGCAAGTATGACATGATTGGCATGTCGCTCTATCCCGAGCCCGCCGACTGGCAGAAAGACACCGACGACATGATAGCCAACATCAAGACCCTCCACGAGCGCTATGGCAAGCCCGTCATGGTCTGCGAGATTGGCATGCGCCATGATCAGGGTGCCATCGCCGATGCCATGATCAGCCGCCTCAAGGAGCGCACTCAGGAGCTCGGATACATGGACGGCATCTTCTACTGGGAGCCCGAGGCCCCGGCCGGATTCAACGGCGGATACGACAAGGGCTGCTTTGTCAATGGCCGTCACAACGGCGCAATGAACTCATTCAAGAAATAATCATCAACCCCATATCCCTACAAGCATGAAGAAATTTACATGGCTCACACTTGCTGTCGCCTTCGCCCTCTCGGCATCGGCCCAGCGTGACGTCACAACCCTCAACGAGGGCTGGCAGTTCACCAAGGGCGTGCCCTCGGCCGACACCAAGTGGGAGTCGGTGCGAGTACCCCACGACTGGGCCATCTATGGTCCCTTCGACCGTGCCAACGACCTGCAGACAGTGGCTGTCGAGCAGAACGGCGAGACCGAGAAAACCGAGAAGACCGGACGCACCGGCGGCCTGCCCTTCATAGGCAAGGGCTCGTACAAGACCACCTTCGAGGTCCCCGACACCGCGGGCCGTGCCGTGACGCTGGTGTTTGACGGTGCCATGAGCAACGCCCACGTCAAGGTCAACGGCAAGGAGGTAGCCTTCTGGCCCTACGGCTACAACTCGTTCTATGTCAACTTGGGCGACAACGTCAAGCCCGGCGAGAATCTCCTCGAGGTCGACCTCGAGAACTTCGAGAAGGCATCGCGCTGGTATCCCGGCGCCGGCCTCTATCGCAACGTGCACGTGGTCAACACCTCGCGCCTCCACATTCCCGTCTGGGGCACATACGTCACCACACCCAAGGTGAGCAAGGAATATGCATCCGTCCACCTCGAGATGAAGATCGACGGTGCCGCAAAAGGGGAGAAGGTCACCGTGTCGACCGACATCCTCGACCCGCAGGGCAAGGTCGTGGCCACCGACAAGTCCGTCTATCACGCCCACGGACAGAAGTTCGCCCAGAATTTCCTCGTCAACAACCCTGACCTCTGGAACACCTCGAATCCCGCGCTCTACACCGCCCGCACCGTGCTGAGTGTCGACGGCAAGGAGATGGACAGCTATGACACCCGATTCGGCATCCGCTCGATCGAATACATCCCCGAGAAGGGCTTCTTCCTCAACGGCGAGCCCACCAAGTTTCAGGGCGTGTGCAACCACCACGACCTCGGCCCCCTCGGTGCCGCCGTCAACCGCTCGGCCCTGCGCCATCAGATAGAGCTGCTCAAGGACATGGGCGTCAACGCCATCCGCACCGCCCACAACATGCCCGCTCCCGAGCTGGTCGAGCTGTGCGACGAGATGGGCATGATGCTCATGATCGAGCCCTTCGACGACTGGAGCTTCCGCCCCAAGTCGCCCAACGGCTATGGCTCCGTCTTCAAGGACTGGGCCGTCAAGGATGTCACCAACATGGTCGAGCACTATCGCAACTCGCCCGCCGTGGTCATGTGGAGCACCGGCAACGAGGTTCCCTCGCAGTGGGGCCCCGACGGCGTTCAGGAGCTCGTGATGCTTCAGGACCTCATCCACGGCCTTGACCCCACGCGCCCCTGCACCAACGGCATGGACCAGATACGGGCCGTGCTCGACAACGGATTCGCGTCGACGCTCGACATCCCCGGCTTCAACTACAAGCCCCAGTATTACGACGACGCATACGCCAAGCTGCCCCAGAAACTGATACTCGGCTCGGAGACGGCATCGACCGTAAGCTCGCGCGGAGTCTATCACTTCCCCGTCGAGTTCAAGGAGCACAACGTGGTCATGCACCCCGACCACCAGAGCAACTCTTATGACAACGAGACCTGCTCGTGGAGTAATACACCGGACCTTGACTTCGCCCGCGACGACGACCATCCGTGGGTAATCGGCCAGTTCGTTTGGACCGGCTTCGACTATCTCGGCGAGCCCTCGCCCTATGACACCGACGCATGGCCCAGCCACAGCTCTGTCTTCGGCATCATCGACCTCGCGTCGCTCCCCAAGGACCGCTACTACCTCTATCGTTCGCGCTGGAACAAGGAGGCCCCCACGCTCCACGTGCTCCCTCACTGGAACTGGAAGGGTCGCGAGGGCGAGGTGACACCCGTGTTCGTCTACACCTCGTATCCCAAGGCCGAACTCTTCATCAACGGCAAGTCGCAGGGCATGCGCGAGAAGAATGACTCGACCGTGCAGAACCGCTACCGCCTGATGTGGAACGAGACCGTCTACGAGCCCGGCGAGCTCAAGGTGGTGGCATACGATGCCGCCGGCAAGCCTGCCGAAACCAAGGTGATACGCACCGCCGGCAAGCCCCACCACCTCGTGGTTACTCCCAACCGCACCACGCTCGATGCCAACGGCGACGACCTCGTCTACTTCACCGTACAGGTGGCCGACAAGGATGGCAACATAGTGCCCACCGACACCCGCGCCGTCAAGTTCAAGGTCGAGGGCGCAGGCACGTTCGAGGCAACCGCCAACGGCGATCCCACCTCTCTCCGTTCGTTCCAGAAACCCGAGATGGACCTCTTCAGCGGTGCTGCCACGGCCATAGCTCGCAGCGCCAAGACCCCCGGCACCCTCCGCTTCACCGTCTCCGCTCCCGGCGTCAAGTCGGCCGTCTCGGAAATACAGGTAAAATAACACCTTCCACAACTCTCCCTCCCGGCTCCGCCCCAACAGGCGGGGCCTTTTTTTGATTGTTGCGTCCTTACAACATTCGGTCGGGGTGGTGCGTTGTTTAGATATGAACGGATTGACTATAGGACTTACGCTGCCTTTCTTGGGAACTGTGCTGGGGGCGGCGTGCGTGTTCATGATGAAGCACAGTATGCCGCGACAGCTCGAGAAGGTACTGATGGGATTTGCCGCCGGCGTCATGGTGGCGGCCTCGGTGTGGTCGCTGCTGATACCGTCGATGGAGATGACCGGACGCGAGGGATTCATGCAGGTCATGCCCGCGATGGTCGGTTTCATGCTTGGCATGGGCTTCCTGCTGCTGCTCGATGTCGCGGTGCCTCACCAGCACATCGACGGCGGGCCGAGCGAGGGTCCCAAGAGCAAGCTGTCACGCACCACCAAACTCGTGTTTGCCGTGACGCTGCACAATATCCCCGAAGGCATGGCCGTGGGCGTGGCTCTGGCCGCGGCGCTCGAGCACAGCACGTACATACCCATGGCCGGAGCCCTTGCGCTGTCGCTGGGCATTGCCATACAGAACTTCCCCGAGGGAGCCATCGTGTCGATGCCGCTGCGTGCGGCGGGCAACAGCAGGGGGCGCGCGTTCGTGATGGGCGGCCTGAGCGGCATTGTCGAGCCCATAGCCGCCGTGATCACCCTGATGCTTGCATCGGTGATATTGCCGTTGCTGCCATACCTGCTCGCGTTTGCCGCCGGGGCAATGATATATGTGGTGGTCGAGGAGCTGATACCCGAGACTCAGGAGGGCAAGCACTCCAACATGGGCACCATCGGTTTTGCCGTCGGATTCGCCCTGATGATGGTGCTCGACGTCGTGCTGGGCTGACGCACCGGCCAATTGAAAGCATAAAAAATGCCCGCGCCTCGGTCGAGAGGTGCGGGCATCTTGTGTTTCAGTGTGTCTCGGATCAGCGCACGGCGATCTTGAGCACGCTGCGTGTGCCGTCGGCGGCGGTGGCGGTGGCCATGTAGACGCCGGCGGGGAGCGATACGGTCGAGAGTGTGTCGTTGCCCGAGGCTACGAGGATACCCGAGAGGTTATAGAGCGCGATGGCGCAGTCTGCGGCCTTGAGGGTAGTGCCGTCGTATGTGAGGGCGCTCGTGCTGACGGTCACGTCGCCGATGCCCGATGTGCCGGTCACGGTGAGGACTGCCGAGATGGTGCCGTTGGTGGCGGTGACTGTATAGACACCGGTCTTGGTCACGGAAACCTCGATCTCGACGTTGCCCTCGTCGGTGATGAAGACGGGGTTGGCCGTGCAGGCAGACTCGTCAGAGAAGTCGAAGGTGAGCGCGTCGAACTCGATGTTCTCAAGCTCGAGAACAACTTTGGCGGTCTCGCCCTCGTTGAGCGAGATCTCTGAGGGATTGAATGCCATCGAGGCACCTACGCCGGCCTCGAAGTAGAGGCGGGGCAGACCGTTGTCGGAGTAAACCCAAGGCTGCTCTGCGGCATAGCCGTTGAACTGATATGCGAGGTTGTCGAAGATCTCGCCGTCAACGAGCGCGTTCCACTCGATTGACTTGCCCTCGGTCGAGGTGAGGTCTGCTGCGGTCTCGCCGTGAATGGGAGCGATGTCATCGACGGCATAGTTGTCTGCGAGGCAGTTCTCGGGAGCTGCGGGCTCGCCCCATACATATTCATACCCGTATGTCGAGGGGTTGTAGACCTCGTCGATGATCTCGGGATCATTGTTGACGCGCGAGCGGCCAACGATGCGGTGGGCCGTCTCGGCCAGTACGGGATTGTCGGTGGGGATGGTGATGGCGTCCAAGGCAACTACGCAACCCTTGACGACGGGATCGGTCGAGGGCTCAACGGGCTTGCCGTCCTCGTATGACATGGCAGCTGCGGGGAGGTAGCCGATGACACCGCCCACGCTCATCATGGGCTTGTTGCCGCCTACCTTGTCAGACCATACGTTCTGGGGCTCGGTGGCTATGATCTCGCCCTCGACGATACAGCGGCTCACGAGACCGCGGGCCGAGATGGCAAGAATGCCGCCGATGCGGTTCTGTGCCTCGAGGGTGGCGTTGACATGACAGTCGGTGATGGTCGAGTTGGCCGTGCGGGCCGATCCGGCGATGCCGCCGAGTTCGCTCTCGGCCTTGATGGAGCCTTCGAAGTTGCTTGCCTTGACGTGGGCGTTGTTGCCGAGGATGGCCACGATGCCGCCCACCTCGATGGACTTGGGACGGTTGATCACGGTCTTGACAGCCGAGCACTCGCTGATTTCGGTGCCCGAGTTGGCCTGTGCCACGATGGTGCCGAACTCATCGTCAGAATCAGACTCGACGGTTGCCTTGTAGACATGCACGCCCGAGAGCACGGTGTTTGAGGTCGATTCGGCCAGAATAGCGTTGGCGCTGCCGGTCACGGTCACGCCCGAGAGGGTGAGGTCGGTGACGGAAACCTTGGCATCCTCCTTGCCATAGAGGGCGCTGAACATGGGGGCGTCGCCGAGCGTGAAGTTCTTGATGCTGTGCGATGCACCGTCGATGCTGCCGGTGAACTGGCCCGAAATGCTCACGAAGGGCTCGCCCTTGTAGTCGATGTCGTTGGCGAGGCGATAGTGCGAGGTGAGGTTGAACTTGATCTGACCCATGTCGCCGGGTGTGGCCAGCAGATAGGGGTCGGCCTCGGTGCCCGAGCCGGGGAGACGGTTGAGGGGGAGGGAGATGAACTCGGTGTGAAACAGGCCGTCCTCAAAGCTGCGGCGCGAGAGCCAGATGGCGGGGTTGGCCTGCAGGTTGACGAGGCTCACGCTGATGCCCGAGTCGTCGTTGGGGAACACATACTGCGACAGCATGTCGCCATCGGTGTTGATGACGCAGAGTTCGGTGTGGGCCATGGCCGAGCCGGGATAGTCCTGACGCTGCACGAGCACCATGTACTCGAGACGGGTGTCGGTGTTGAAGAGCCAAGGATTGAGGGCGTGACCTACGATATAGGGCTTGATGAGGTTGACATCCTTGCCGCCGTTGATCTTGTCTACGCGGAGCAGACGGCCCTCGCTGTCAAACCATGCCACGGGCTGCAGGGTGTTGCCGGCCTCGTCGGTGGCACCGTGGGCGTCGGCGAATACATAGTTGTACGAGCCGCCGGCGGGAGCGCGGTCAAGAGCCATCGACAGGGTCATCGAGAACTCGTTGTCACGGATAGTGGCGGGAATCTGTGCCGTTTCCTCCATCGTGGGATAGTCCACGAAGCTATAGTAAACGTCGCCGTTGGGCTTGATCTTGATGAAGCAGAGCTGCTCGGACTTGCCGGGGATGGAGCTGAGACGGAGGAAACCGCCGTTGTCCTCGCCGAAGGTGTGTATTACGTTGCCCTCGAGGTCATAGACGGCAAAGAAGTTCGACGAGTTCTCCTGATAGTCGCTGTCGGCTATCGAGACGATATAGGCGGGATTGCCGTCGTCGGTGAAGTCGAAGGTAATGTCCTCGTAGCCCGAGAACTGGCCGATGCAGTAAGAGCGCATCGAGAAACCGTCTGCCGGGGTCTCGCATTTGATGCTGGTGGTCTTCTTCAGGGTCAGGTCCTGAGCGTAACCCTCGCGGGCCCAGAGCTCGATGAGATAGTGGTTGTCGGCACTGAGGTTGTTGTTGTTATAGTCGTAGGGATCCTCGAAGAATGTCTTCTCGTATCTTGCCACGGTGACATAGAGGTTGCGGCCCTTTGAGTTGAGCATGACGGGGAGAGTCTCGTTCTCGCCGTCGCTCATCACATAGAGCATGTCAACGTCGAAGTGCTTGAGCGAGCTTGCCACGGGCGAACCCCACGATGCCTTGGTATAGATGTCGAACGAGTATATCATCTCGGTCTCGGTATAGCTCTCGCCCGAGAAGAACTCGATGAAATAGTCCTCGCTCCACGCATCGGTGGCGTTGTTGACGGCGGCTACGTAGTATCCGTCGATCTCCTGCACCTTTTCGGCTGCCTTGTCGGCACCGCGCAGCGAATATACATAGGTCTTCGAGATGATGCTGTACTGGTCTACGGGCTTGTAGTTGGCCATCAGCATTATCTCGTAGGAGTCGTCCGTGTTGAAGAACTTCTTGGTCACGGTGACGCCGAACTGCACCTCGGTGCATTTCTCGATGCCCTCGGCGAGTGTGAACGAGTCTTCGATCAGGCCGACCTTCTGATACTTGTCGTCATAGACGGTTGCCTTGATGCCGGTGATGTTGTACTCCTTGTAATACTCGTTCTCGGACACCAGAGTCTTCTCGAGTTCGGTGGTGATGAACCATGTCGAGCCGTCGGGCATGTCGAGATAGCCGAACGACTCTGCTGCAGGCAGCTCGTGGTCTATGCCTGCGGCCATACGTGAAGCCGGAGTCTTCTTGGCCGGCTTGGTAATTGCCTTCTGCCATTCGGCAGGCGCACCTTTGGCCTTGGGCGCCCACTTAAAGCCGCCGTCGGCTCCCATTGCTCCCGGCACTGCACAAAGACAGCCAAGGAGTGCAAGAGTTAAGGTTTTTTTCATTAATAATGGTTATGAATTGTGAAAAAGATTGGTCTTTCGGACAGTTTAGTCCCTTAAAGATGACAAAGTTACAAAAAATAACGATATGAGCAAAAAAGCCCCGCTTACGACAATGAAAGTTTGTCGGATGGTCGGACTCGGGTGGCCCTGATGAAGAAATACAGGAAAAGTCCACCGGCCATGAACAGGGACACCGAGAAGCTCAGGATTATGCCATAGATGCCCAGTCCGGCGTTGAACGCCATCAGGTATGTCGCAGGGATGCCGACCGCCACATAGCTCGCGAACGCTATCCACAGCATGGGCATGACGTGCGACGTGCCTCGCAGGGCGTTTGCGAATGTAATCTGCGTGGCGTCGCCGAGCTGATAGAGCACAAGAGGGAATATCAGGAGAAGGGTCTGGGCCAATACCTCGCTGTCGGGGGTGAAGAGGGCCGTGAGCTTGGGCGCGAAGCACACGAAGATCAGCGAGCTGAAGGTGGCCAACACGATCATGACGTGATAGCCGGCCCAACCGGCACGGCGCATGGCCCTCTTGTCGCCCGTGCCGGCCTCGTTGCTGACAAGCACCGCCACGGCAGACCCGATGGCGTAATAAAGGCAGAATCCGAGCATCCCCACGATGACGACGATCTGATAGGCGGCCAGAGCGACGGTGCTGATCCACCCCGCCATGATGGCGGCGGCCGAGAAAGAGCCGCTCTCGAACAGCATCTGCATCGACACCGGCAGCGATGTCTTCCAGACCACCTTCATGCTCTTGAGCGTCACCTTGCCGGTGGTGAATCCGATGCTGTAGCGGCGGTTGGACGCCTTGAGGAAGAATATGCCCGATATGGCCGTCACCATTATCACTCGTGCGACCAGCGTGCTGATTCCGGCACCCGTCAGGCCCAGTTCGGGCATGCCGAACTTGCCATATATCAGCAGGTAGTTGCCGAAGATGTTGAGCAGGTTGGCCGAGAGCACTATCCACATCGGCATGGTGGTGTTGCGCACCGAATAGCTCCACTGTGCCATCAGGTTGAATATGCTGATGGGCACGACGCCGGCAAGATAGAGCAGGAAGTATGGCCTGATCAGCGGCATCAGCTCCTCGGGCTGGCCCAGACGGTGCAGGTTGAAATAGACCGCGGTCATTATGCCAACCACGAAGAGCGCATACAGGACGTTGACCAGCATGGCGTTGCGCACCAGCGCGCCGATGCGTCTCTCGGACTCCTCCCTGTCATGCCCGCCAAACAGGGCGCCCGCCAGCGGCAGGAGGCCGTAGGTGAAGCCCATGCACGCAAACATGACGCTGTTGAAGATATTGTTTACGAACGAGGCGGCTGCAAGGGCCTCGGTGCTGTAGTGGCCGACCATTATGTTGTCGGCGAAACCAACGACGACCGTGCCGAGCTGGCCCACGAGTATGGGCAGTCCGAGTCTGCCTATCTGCTTGTAATATGATGTGTAGGATCTCATGTATCTGCGGTTGATCATAACGACGGCGTGCGCCACTGGGCGAAGTGCCTGCGGCGGCTCAGGTAGGAGAGGTCGTCGCCGAAGGCGTATGCCTCGCGTTCGAACGATATGTCAAAGTATGCATCCGCGATATTGCCCCTGTGCTTGACGAGCCTGTAGAGCCACTCGGCAAGATAGACGACATAGAAGGGGAGATACAGCAGCTCGCGTATCTGGGCCGTGTGTATCTCCTCGTGGTTGATGACCTGTGGGGTGAGCGGCATGTGCCGCTTGGCGAAGAGTATGCCGAACAGGTTGACGGCTCCGAACATGCGCCCGAAAGGGATTATGTCGTTACGGATTACTTTCATACATACCCAACGTGCGGCGTATGTGGAATATTATTTGCAATTTAGGCGGGGATTTGATATTTTTGCAGAAAAGAAACGACAATATGGACAAAGTCAACAAGACCAACGCGGCAAGACTGCTTGACAAGGCGGGGATACATTATGAACTGATACCCTATAAGGTGGACCCCGACAATCTGGCAGCCGACCATGTGGCCGAGGAGCTCGGCGAGGATATAAATTGTGTCTTCAAGACACTCGTGCTGCATGGCGAGAAGGCCGGATATTTTGTCTGCGTCGTGCCGGGCAACTGCGAGGTCGACCTCAAGAAGGCCGCCAAGACCGCCGGGGCCAAGAAGGCGGACCTGATTCCCATGAAGGAGCTTCTGGGCCTGACGGGATACATCAGGGGCGGGTGTTCGCCCGTGGGCATGAAGAAGCCCTTCCCGACCTTCTTCCACGAGACAGCCACGGATTTCCCCTTCATATATGTCTCTGCCGGACAGAGGGGACTGCAGTTCAAGATAGAGCCCCATGCGCTGATAGACTATGTAGGCGCCGGTGTGGCCGATATTGTCAAAAACGATAATCACGACAGCGAGGCATGAATACGTTCGGAACCATTTTCAGATTCACCGGATTCGGCGAATCGCACGGAGCCGCCATCGGCGGTGTCATAGACGGAATGCCTGCAGGGGTGAGGATAGACCTCGACGAGGTGCAGCGACAGCTGGACCGCCGTCGGCCCGGACAGTCGGCCGTGACGACCTCGCGCAAGGAGAGTGACACGGTCGAGATACTCTCGGGCATGATGGACGGCGTCACCACCGGCGCGCCTGTCGGATTCATAATCAGGAACGAAAACCAGCACTCGTCAGACTACGACCAGCTCAAGGATGCCTTCAGGCCGTCGCACGCCGACTATACATATACGGCGAAGTATGGCCTGAGAGACCACCGCGGAGGCGGCAGGTCGAGTGCCCGCGAGACGGCCACGAGGGTCGTGGCCGGAGCTTTTGCCCGTCAGGCTCTCGAGCGGATGGGGGTCACGGTGACTGCCTTTACATCGCAGATCGGCGACATAGAGCTCGATGCAGATTACAGGAAATATGACCTCTCGGAGACCGAGAAGAATGTCGTGAGGTGTCCCGACGCCGTCAAGGCCGCCGAGATGGAGCGGCTGGTGCTCGACGTAAAGAAACAGGGCGACACCGTGGGAGGCGTGGTGACGTGTGTCATCTCTGGTGTGCCCGCAGGGGTCGGCGACCCCGTGGCATCGCGTCTGGGCGCCCTGCTCGGGGCCGCGATGCTCAGCATCAACGCCTGCAAGGGGTTTGACTATGGCATGGGTTTTGCCGGAGCCTCGATGCGCGGATCGGAGAGCATAGACCTGTTCGAGCCCGGATGCGCGTCGCCCGCAAGGACACGTACCAATCGCTCGGGCGGAATACAGGGCGGAATATCCAACGGCGAGGAGATCTATTTCAGGGCCGCGTTCAAGCCTGTGGCTACGTTGATGCAGGATGTCGAGACCATAGACCGCGACGGCAATCCCGTGCTGCTCAAGGCCCGCGGACGACACGACCCGTGTGTCGTGCCCAGAGCCGTGCCGGTGGTCGAGGCCATGGCCGCAATGGTGATACTCGACGCCATGCTGATGAACCGTTGTGCGAGGATATGAAATACTGGCGCGACTTCTCGGACTTCATGGCCGGACACTTCGGGGCCAAGATGCAGAAACTGGCGGTCAATGCCGGCTTCAGCTGCCCCAACCGTGACGGCACGAAAGGCAGGGGAGGGTGCGTGTATTGCAACAACAACTCGTTCAATCCGTCGTATTGCGACCCCACGGAGAGCGTGACGGCACAGATAGAGCGCGGCAAGCAGTTTTTTGCCCGAAAGTATCCAGACATGCGCTATCTTGCATACTTTCAGGCATACACCAACACCCATTCTGACGACATCGACCGGCTCATGGCGCTCTATCGGGAGGCCTGCGGGGTGGATGGCGTGGACGGCGTGATAATAGGCACCAGACCCGACTGCATGCCAGACAGGTTGCTGGACCGGCTGACCGAACTGCCGTGGGTGATGGTCGAATATGGCGCCGAGAGCTGCCACGACTTCACCCTCGAGCGCGTAAACCGCTGCCACACGTGGGCCGACACCGAGGATGCAGTCGTCAGGACCGCGGCCCGCGGCATACCGGTGGGGCTGCACCTGATAATGGGCCTTCCGGGCGAGACCGAGGAGATGATGATGCAGACCATCGACGCTGTCAACGCCCTGCCTGTCGACGTGGTGAAGATGCACCAGCTGCAGATATTGCGGGGCACACGCCTTGCCGAGCATCACGACGACGTGAGGCAGTATGAGGCCGAGGAATATGCCGCCCTCTGTGCCCGCATCGCGAGACGGCTAAGGCCCGGCATAGCAATAGAGCGGTTCGTGTCGCAGTCGCCCGCCGATCTGCTAATATCGCCGAGATGGGGTCTGAAAAACTATCAGTTTGCCGCACTTGTTGAAAAAGAAATATCAAAAATAATCTGAAGACAGAATATGGAAATCATCAATTTTGCAGACTCTCCCTCGCTGGTGAGTCAGTATATGAGCGAGTTGCGCGACATCAACGTGCAGAAAGACATGCTCCGTTTCCGCCGCAACCTCGAGCGCATAGGCGAGATCATGGCTTATGAAATCTCAAAGCGCCTGCGCTATCGCAAGGAGGAAATCAATACCCCGCTGGCCACGGCACAGTGCGACGTGATAGACGAGCAGGTGGTGCTGGCCACCATATTCCGCGCCGGAATACCCTTCCATCAGGGTTTCCTCGAGTATTTCGACCATGCCCAGAACGCATTCGTGTCGGCATACAGAAAGTATAGGGAGAAGGAGAACTTCGACGTGTTCATCGAGTATATCGCCTCGCCCAAGATCGAGGGCAAGACACTGGTGATAGCCGACCCTATGCTGGCCACGGGCTCGAGCATGGAACTGAGCTACAGGGCGCTGCTGACCAAGGGCACCCCGGCACACATACATGTGGCCTCGATCATAGCCTCGCAGAAGGCCGTCGACTACATAGCGCAGACATTCCCCGCCGACAAGACCACCGTGTGGGTCGGGGCGATTGATGCCGAGATAGACGCACATTCATATATAGTGCCGGGTCTCGGCGATGCCGGAGATCTGGCATACGGCGTCAAGGAATAAGCCATGGCCAAGCAGGAGTATATCGAGAAGAACCGTCAGTGGCTCGCCGACAAGGCCAAGGAGCCCGGCGTCATGGCTCTTGACAAAGGTATATATTACAAGTCGCTGAAAAAAGGTAACGGCCCGCAGCCCAACCGCGGCAGCGTGGTGACGGTGCACTATACCGGCAAGACCATCAACGGCAAGACCTTTGACAGCAGCCGCGGCGGTGTGGCCCCGGCATTCAGGCTCAGGGACCTGATACCAGGCTGGATAATAGCCCTGACGCAGATGAAGGCCGGCGACAAGTGGGAGGTGTATATCCCCGCCGAGCAGGCTTACGGGCGCATGAATCAGCCCGGAATCCCCGGCGGCTCGACCCTGATATTCGAAATCGAACTGATAGGGGTGGCCTGACCGACACCCGTAATACATGAAAAAACTCCGCGCACCGAGTGATGCGCGGAGTTTTTTTGTATTCCGGTTTCCTTATTGTCAGAGGCCGAAGGCTTCCTTGACGGCGGGGACGGCGTCGAGTTTCTCCCAAGTGAAGAGCTCGACCTCGCGGACCACGTCGGGCTCGTATTTGGAGTGGAAATGCTTGGTGACCACGCGGGGCTGACGGCCCATGTGGCCATAGCTTGCGGTCTCGCGATATATGGGCTGGCGCAGCTTGAGACGCTGCTCGATGGCATAGGGTGTCATGTCGAAGCAGGGCATCGAGATCACCTTCTCGGCTATCTCGGCGTCTGTCATGGGCACGAGGGCGGTGCCGCGGGTGTCGATGCAGAGGCTGACGGGCTCGGCCTTGCCGATGGCGTATGCCACCTGTACCAGCACCTCGCGCGCCACGCCTGCGGCGACAAGGTTCTTGGCGATGTGGCGGGCCGCATAGGCACCCGAGCGGTCGACCTTTGAGGGGTCCTTGCCCGAGAAGGCGCCGCCGCCGTGTGCGCCACGGCCGCCATAGGTGTCGACGATGATCTTGCGGCCTGTCAGGCCGGTGTCGCCGTGGGGGCCACCGATGACAAACTTGCCGGTGGGGTTGACGAGGAGCTTGTAGCCGTCGACGAGGGCAGCGACCTCGGCGGGCAGCTTGGCCTTGACTCGGGGAATGAGCACGCGCTCCACGTCCTCGGCTATCTTCTGCTGCATGGCCTTGTCGGCCTCGAGCTGAGCCTCGGGGGTGTCGTCGACGGGGGCGATGAACTCGTCGTGCTGCGTCGAGATGACGATGGTGTCGACGCGCAGGGGGCGGTTGTTCTCGTCATACTCGACGGTGACCTGACTCTTAGAGTCGGGGCGCAGGTAGGTGAACGTGCGGCCCTTGCGCTCCCAAGTCATCTCCTTGGCCTCGCGGCGAATCTCGGCGAGCTCTATGAGCAGGCGGTGCGAGAGGTCGAGCGTGAGGGGCATGTAGTCGGGGGTCTCGTCGCAGGCATAGCCGAACATCATGCCCTGATCGCCGGCACCCTGACCCTCGGCCTCCTCGCGCTCGACACCGCGGTTGATGTCGGCGCTCTGCTCGTGTAGGGCCGAGAAGACGCCGCATGCCTCGCCGTCGAACTTGAGTGCCGAACGGTCATAGCCGATGTTCTTGATGACCTCGCGGGTCACGTCCATAAGGTCGATGTAAGCGTTGCTCTTGACCTCGCCGGCTATGATGACCTGACCTGTGGTGACGAGAGTCTCGCAGGCGACCTTGCTTGACGGGTCGCGGGCAAGGAACTCGTCGAGGACGGCGTCTGAAATCTGGTCGGCCACCTTGTCGGGATGGCCCTCTGAAACGGATTCGGATGTGAAAAGATATGTCTTCATGATGATGTTGATATAAAAAATCGAAACAGTCTCTTTGCCGACAAACGGGCGCAGGGGCTGCTTCAACAAACATGCCGGGTGGCGTTGTCGCCGACGGGGCATCACATAAAAAACTAAACTTATCACTCGGTCTGCACGCACCACAGGGGCGGGGCAGGGGTTTTATGCAAGCATCTCGCGGTGCGGGGAGATACGGGCAGCAGTTTTAGCATTTTTTGAAGTGGTTGCAAGCAGCCAAATTTGTCCACTTATCTTAAAGATGGTGCAAAGGTAGTGATTTTGGACGTGACAAGCAAGAGAGCAAGAGTTTTTAACACAAAAAACATCCCCGCCACGATTGGGTGGCGAGGATGCGTATATAGTGGATGTGACTAATTTACAGTGTCATCACATCATGCCCATGCCTCCCATGCCGGGTGCGGGCATTGCGGGAGCGGCGGGGGTGTCTTCCTTCTTGTCGGCGATGACGCACGAGGTGGTCAGGAACATGCCTGCGATCGAGGCAGCGTTCTCGAGTGCCACGCGGGTCACCTTGGCGGGGTCGATGACGCCTGCGGCCATGAGGTTCTCGTAAGAGTCGGTGCGGGCGTTGTAGCCGAAGTCGCCTACGCCGTCCATGACGGTGCGGACAACGACTGCGCCTTCCTCGCCGGCGTTGGTCACGATCTGGCGGAGGGGTTCCTCGATGGCGCGGCGGATGATCTGGATGCCGGTGGTCTCGTCGTCGTTAGAGCCCTTGACGTCGTCGAGCAGCTTGACGCAGCGGATGTATGCCACGCCGCCGCCGGGAACGATGCCCTCGGCGATGGCAGCGCGGGTTGCGCTGAGTGCGTCGTCGACACGGTCTTTCTTCTCCTTCATCTCGACCTCGGAGGGAGCGCCGATGTGGAGCACGGCGACACCGCCTGCGAGCTTGGCGAGACGCTCCTGAAGTTTCTCGCGGTCGTAATCTGATGTGGTGTGCTCGATCTGGGCCTTGATCTGGTTGACGCGGGCAGCGATGTTCTCCTTGTTGCCGGCACCGTTGACGATGGTGGTGTTCTCCTTGTTGATGGTCACCTTCTCGGCGCGGCCGAGGTGGTCGATGGTGGCGTTGGCGAGCTGCATGCCCTTCTCCTCGGACACGACTACGCCGCCGGTGAGGATGGCGATGTCCTCGAGCATCTCCTTGCGGCGGTCGCCGAAACCGGGAGCCTTGACGGCGCACACCTTGAGCGAGCCGCGCAGACGGTTGACGACGAGGGTGGCGAGAGCCTCCTGATCGACGTCCTCGGAGATGATGACAAGGCCGCGGCCCGACTGTGCGGTGGCCTCGAGCACGGGAAGGATGTCCTTGATGTTGGAAATCTTCTTGTCGTAGAGGAGGATGAAGGGATTCTCCATGACGCACTCCATCTTCTCGGTGTCGGTGACGAAGTAGGGCGAGATGTAGCCGCGGTCGAACTGCATGCCCTCGACGATGTCGACGGTAGTCTCGGTGCCCTTGGCCTCGTCGACGGTGATGACACCCTCTTTCTTGACCTTACGCATGGCCTCGGCGATGAGACGGCCGATGGCCTCGTCATTGTTGGCCGAGATGCGGGCAACGTCCTCGATTTTCTTGAAGTCGTCGCCGACCTCCTGAGCCTGACCCTTGATGCCCTCGACAACGATGGCGACTGCGCGGTCGATGCCACGCTTGATGTCCATCGGGTTGGCACCTGCGGCCACGTTCTTGAGGCCCACGTTGACGATTGCCTGAGCGAGCACGGTGGCGGTGGTTGTACCGTCGCCGGCGTCGTCGCCGGTCTTGGAGGCTACCTCCTTGACGAGCTGTGCGCCCATGTTCTGGAAGGGATCCTCGAGTTCGATCTCCTTGGCCACCGACACACCGTCCTTGGTGATGTGGGGAGCGCCGAATTTCTTCTCGATGATCACGTTGCGGCCCTTGGGGCCGAGGGTTACTTTGACGGCGTCGGCGAGAGCGTCGACACCTTTCTTGAGCTCTTCGCGAGCCTTGATGTCAAATTTTATTTCTTTAGCCATTTCGAATGGATGTTTTTAGTCGTTGTGTGGAGTTGATTGATGATTATTTCTCGATGATGCCGAGGATGTCGCTCTGGCGCATGATGAGATATTTGGTGCCTTCGAGCTCGACTTCGGTACCGGCATACTTGCCGAAAAGGACCTCGTCGCCGTTCTTGACGATCATTTCTTCGTCCTTTGTGCCGGCGCCTACTGCGATGACAGTGCCTTTGAGGGGTTTTTCTTTTGCTGAGTCGGGGATGATGATACCTGCGGCGGTAACCTCTTCAGCGGGTGTGGGGCTGATGAGTACGCGGTCTGCTAAGGGCTTGATGTTCATAGTCTGAGGTATGAGTTTATGGTTGTTGTTTAATGTTTTCTGTCATTTAAGGTGGCATAAACCGTGCCAAACCTGAGGCGTGTCAGTCGGAACTGACATTTTGGCGGTTATCTATATTATAACACCCGGGAGTGCGGATTGTTCATGGACGGGTGGCATGCCTTTACTCCTCCTCCTTTCCGTCGTCATCGGCATCGTCCTCCTCGCCGGGAGGGGCGAATTCGAGCATGAGGCGGGCAAATTCGCGTTTGGCGGTGATGAGACTCGATAGGCCGCGGCGCATCAGGGGCTCGATTCCGGCGGGGTCGGTGTAGAAGAATTCGAACGATATGGTCACGTTCAGATCGGGATCATGATAGACCTTGAGCTGCATGAGCTTATAGTTGAGGTAGTTGCAGACTTTGTCAAGGACGAGCTTCTCTGAATCGGTCTCGATGGGGAAGAAGTTGCGCAGGTTGAGCGCGATGAATGGGTCGTCGCCCGACGAGACCGAGACCTGAATGTAGTGGAGCTGATAGCGGAAGAGGAGGTATGACTCGTCGCTCTCGAGCACGGGAAACTGCCACGATTCGAGTATGTCGGTTATGTGCTTTATCGTGTTGTGTTCCATGTCAGAGTCGGTCCTCCTCGTCCGTCATTTCGTTGTCGGTATCGTCGTCGTGGTCGTCAGTGTCCTCGTCGTCGAGAGCGGCCAGTTCCTCGTCCTCGTCGTCGTCATAGACACTCTCGCCGTCGCGGTTGACGAGGTCGTGGAATTTGTAGAACGACAGGCCCAGAAGGCGTATGATGTGCTCGACAATCTCGTCCGTAGGCTCAGAGTCGGCGAGATAGTATTCGTATGACAGATAGACTGAGTTGCCATAGAGTATGCTGGGCTTGATGAACTTGACAGTGTTGGCGAGTTCGTTGAGTATGTCATGGACAAAGGCGCGGTTCTCGTCGTCGACCTCGAAGAGGTTGGGGGCGGTGAAGATGAGCGTGTTGTCGTCATCGTCGGGGATGAAGAGCAGGTTGACGCTGTCGTATGTGAACGCGAGGGCGTCCCAGCTCTCGCTGACATTGTTGGTGAAGAAGCCCAGACGGTTGAGGATGGGACGGATCTTTTCGGATTGCATGGCGTGTGGTTTTAGAGTTATCTTGAGATTATGAAACCTGCCGGGGGGAGTGACTCGCGGTCTGTAGAGGATGCAAACCGTTCGGCAAGGCGGTTGTAGTGGCGTATGTCGGCCGTGGTGACCGACGGCGTGGTACGGGCTATCATGTCGCCGAGGGCGGCGGCGGTGAGGGGCAGGGGAGAGTCGGCCCCTGTGCGGATGGTGCGGTCAAAGCAATCGCGGGCGGCCTCCTTGACGATATACGTGATGTCCGAGCAGGTGAGGTTTTCGGTCATGTCGGCCAGCGCGTCGGGGTCGACGTCGTCTGCCACGGGACGGTTGCGCAGCTCGAGTCTGAAGATGCCGCTGCGGGCCGCCTTGTCGGGCATGGGCACGTAGAACATCTCGTCGATGCGCCCCTTGCGCAGCATGGCCTTGTCGACCATGTCGGGGCGGTTTGTCATGGCTATGACATATACGCCGGCCGAGGCGCAGTTGTTGAGGCGCGTCAGCAGCTCGTTGACCTCGCCGGCCTGATGGTGGGCCTCGCCGCTGCCCGACGAGCGTGCGGGGGCTATGGCGTCGAACTCATCGAGAATCAGGATGGTGGGGGCGTTCTTGCGTGCCTGCTCGAAGAGGTTGGCAATCTTTTCCTGCGCGCCGTGGATGTATATCGAGCCGAGGTCGCCGGGGTTGACTATCTTGTAGTTGAGTCCGGACTCCTGCGCGGCCTTCTCGGCTATGAATGTCTTGCCGCAGCCGGGGGCGCCATAGAGCAGTATGGCGTTGGGGGGCGTGATGTCATATTTGGCCGCCAGCTCGCGGTGGCGCAGTATGTCGATGAAGTTGCGGCGCAGGGTGGTCTTGAGCGCTTCCATGCCGGCCACGTCGTCGAGGGTGCCGCCGCCGCGGGTCATCGCGGCGGCTACGCCCGCCTCCTCCTTGACGGCACCTTTGGCCGTGACCTGCTGCGGGCGGGGAGGGAGATAAGTATTCTGCACGGATTTGTAGTACTCCTCGTCGTCCTCGCCGTCCTGACGGTTGATGATCCTGTCGAGCATGCCTGACATGTCGACAAACAGGCGGAAGCGCTTGTCGCGGTTGATGGCCGTGGCGCGCGTCAGCAGATTCTGCCAAGCCGGAGAGAGCGACCTGAACTTGCGCAGGCTCGGTCTGAGGGTCTTGAACTTGTTCATGGCCTCGTCGGTGTCCGTCGTCTCCTCGTCACTGAATCCCCACGGGTGCCGGCCCATGAGCATGAAGCCGGCGACGAGCGCTATGGGAAACTGTTCGGAGTTGTAGCCGAGCCTGCCGCGATATGACTCGGGACACCTGTATGACGGACGGAGCCATTTGCGCTGAAAGGGGGTAATGCCGTTGCACGACGGGCCGATATATCCCGTGCCCGTGAGGCGGACCTCGGGCTTGGCGCCCTCTTCGGAGAACCGCACCCATACGTTGCCGGGGTGTATGTTGTAGTGGCCGCCGCCGTCGGTGGCGAGGACTATGTCGGCGATGGCGGAGATGATGTCGTTGGTCACCGACACGACATCGGCCTCGGACATCGGGCCGTTGGCGGCGACGTGGTCCTCGAGCGAGACGAATCCGTCGCCGAACGGCTCGAATTCGATGTATGCCAGACGGAAATCGTCGTCGTCGTCGCTGAGCATACCGCACCCCGTGACGCGGGGAAGCGAGGGGGCTGAGCACTGCGACAGATACTTGTATTCGGGAATCTCCTCGGGCTCGTCCGCGGCATCGTATCTGTCCGAGAGCATGTCGCACAGGGCGACGACGACATCGCGCCCGTCGGGGGCGACGGCGCGATAGAGCTCGCGGCCATAGTGGCGGGCTTCTTTGATAAGTTCGGTGAAGGTGTAACTGTGTGATGAATATGGAAGTTCGTCTATTATCGGCATGGCTGACGTGGTTGTTTCGGATGTTATACTATATAAGAGAGTACAAAGGATGCATTTTCTGACAGCCGGAGCAAAAAAAAATCCGCCCCGCGGTTGCGCGGGACGGAAAAAAGGAGGATGATGGAGTGCTGAATCAGAGCATCACCTTGACGGTCTTGACACCGTGAACATTGACGATGTAGAGGCCGGAGGTGAGGTTGAACGTCGACTCGCCGCGGGCGGCTGCGACAGTGCGACCTGCGATGTCATAGACGGTGACAGGGGTGCCTGCGGTTACGCCGGCCACGCTTACGGTGTTGCCCGAGACGAGGATGGTGACATTGTCGGCGCCGATGGCCTCGAGACCCGAAACGTAGTCGTCGCCGAAGAAGCCGGTGGCGTCAGAGATGCGGAAGGTCTTGACGATGAGCGAGCCGCCGATGGTGACGGGGGCCAGCTTGACCATGCGGGTCTCGGGGTTGAGGTTGAGTTCGCCACGGAAGGGGAAGTCACCCTTCTCGAGCACGCGGAGGGTGCGCCATCCGGGAGTGATGTCGCAGTTGCGCGACTCCTGAACCTTGAGGCGGGGGTTGCCCTCGCCCTCATACTCGATCTCAAGAGCCACCTGCTTGGCCTCGGGGTCGAAGTAGGTCATGATCTTGTCGTTGGTCGACGTCATCGTGGCGTGGTCCTCGGCGATCTCGCCAGAAGCCTGTACCCAGTGGGGATAGTCCTTGGCAGAGGTCTGGACAAGGCCCTCGGCTGTCTCGAAGGGAGCTACGGCCGAGAAGGGAGCGAAGTTGAGGGGGAGAGTCTTGGCGGCCTTGCCGAAGTGTGTCTCGCCGCTCTTCTTCCCTGCGGGGAAGTCGCATGTGGTCATCTTGACGGAGCCTGTGTAGCTCTGCTCGCCGGCCACGTCGGTGAGTGCGCCCTCGGGGAACGATACGGTGTACTCGGTGTTGATGTCGAGTGCCTCGTAGTCGATGTTGAGCTTCTTGCCCGAAGCCGAGATTGAGAAGTTCTCGAACTGGTGCTTGCCCTTGATGTCGGCGTTGCCGTTATACTTGACGTCCTGATTGAAAGTGAGTGTCAGGGTGCCGTCGGCATAGCTCATGTTCTCGTTGACGAGGTTGCCCGAGGTGAGCTCGAGGGGATCGTTGCCGCTCGGTGTCACGTAGCGCTCGATGAGGATGTCGTTGATGTCGACCTTGACGCCGTTGGCATCGACCTTGAACTGCACGGGACCCGAGGCGGTATGGGTGTAGGTGAACTTGAAGATTCTCTTCTTGTTGCCGAGGGCGAGGTCCTGAACGGTCTTTTCCTCGCCGCCCGAGATGGCGTTGAGCTTGACGGTCTTGGCCTTGGTCTCGGGGTTGCCGAGCCAGAGGGTCACCACGCAGGGACCGGTTACCTCGGGGAGAGTGAGGTAGCCGCCTGCAGACGGGGTGTAGAACTGTACGCAGCGCTCGGTGGCACCCTCGTCGTCGGCAGTGGCGGGGCCGTAGTCCTTGGACGAGTCAGCCGACCAGCAGCCGGGCATGGCGATGATGCGGATGGCTGCATCGCCCGAGCCAAATGTCATGCCGCCGACAGAGACAGTGGTGTTCTTGGCGTTCATGATGTTGGTGTTGGCGGTGACGGTGCCATACTTCTCGGCATACTCAGCGGGAGTGGTGTGGAAGTCGGTGTAGAAGAGCACGCCGCCGGCCGTGGTGGTGAAGCTCCAGACAGTGCCTTCGGTGGTGCCGAGGTCGTTGGCGGCATCGACGCGCCAGTAGTATGTCTTGCCGGCCACGAGGTCTTTGGTCGCGTACTTCTTATCGGTGATGCGCTCGGCCACGGGTGCGAGTGTCTCGGCGCTCTCGCCCAGCATGACGGTATAATATACGGTGCCGTCATAGTCTTTGGTGGTGTTCTCCCATGTCAGGGTCAGGCCGCCGGCCACGCCCTCCCTGCCGCCGTCGGCGGGGAAGGGATTGACGGAGAGCTTGGGAGCCGAGGGGTCGCCGATGGTCTCGGTGGCGACGGCGTCGGAGTAGTCAGAGAAGATGCCGTCGTTGTTGTATGCGCGGATGCGCACCATGTACTGAGTCTCGGGAGTGAGGCCGGTGACGGTATATGCCTCGGTGCCGGCGGGTACGCGGGCAGCCTCGGTGTATGTCACGCCATTGTCGGTCGAGGTCTCAATGATGAAACCGCACTCGGTGTTCTTGTTGAGGCCCCATGTCAGGTCGAGCGATGTCTTGGCCTGCTTGGCCACGGCGAGCTTGACGGGCTTCTTGATATAGGGATATGCCTCGGTGATGGTGAAGACATAGTTCTCGATGTTGGCATAGCCGTTGGCGGCGATGGCGGCAGCATCCGATGCGTCGTTGGGGTTGAGGCCGTTGGCAGTCTCCCAAGCGTCGGGTATGCCGTCGCCGTCGGTGTCGAGGGGCTTGACGCCGCCCGAGAGGACGCCGGTGCCCTGATGCGGGAGCTGCTTCTCGGACGAGATGCCGTTGGTCGTACCTCCGATATATACGCGGGTGGGATCCATGTGCTCCGAGCGCCAGTCGCGCGTGGTGGGTGTCATGTCACCGTATGTCATCAGCTCGTCGAGCAGATAGGTGTCCACCTCGTCGTGAGCGGGCAGGCTGGCGCCAGCGTTCTTCTCTATCCAGTGAAGAGCCTCCTCGGCGGTCATCATGTCCTCGATGGGAGTGATGTGCTGGACGGGCCAGCAGAAATTGTTGCCGGCGGGGTTGTTCTGGTTGAACTGGTCGATGTCGGCGTTGATGGCGTCGAGTGTCATCCATGTGCTGTAGGGGGCGGTGCCGTTCTGCGATCCGCAGGTCTCGTCGGTATCCATGAGGTGGCCGTCGAGGACGCCGTTGCGGTTCTCGTCATAATAGTTGCCGGCGCCGTAATAGCGGAACGACTTGATGCCGCGCACGAAGGGCTGCGTGCCGTTCCACGGGCCACGCACGAAGTAGTTGTTCTGTATGTCGGCCCACGAGTCTGCCTCTGAGTCCGACATGATGTAGCCGCCGCCGTCGCCCCAGTTGTAGACGACGTTGTTGACATACTGGTTCAGGCCCTTGACCTTGGGGTTGCGGGTCTTGTTCTCGATATAGAGGTTGCGATAGAGCGTGACGCCGCCGTCAGACTGAATCAGGCCGCCGCACGAGTGGCTCTGCAGGCCCTGTCCGATGATGGAGTTCTGGATGGTGATGTTTCGCGGACCGTTTTTCTTGTCGTTGGACGAGATTGAGAAGTTCTCGTCCCTGCCCCAGAGGGCCGACACGTGGTCGAATATCTGGTCGCGGGTCTGGTCGGCCGTGCCGCAGCAGTCCTTGCCGCTGTCGCCGCTGACGCCCATGCGGAAACGCATGTGTCGCACGATGATGTTGTGGGCGTTAGAGAACGACACGCGGTTGCCGTAGACCTGAATGCCCTCGCCGGGAGCGGTCTGGCCGAGCAGCGTGATGTTGCTCTTGAATATGAGCGTGCTCTTGAGGTTGATGACGCCGCATACGTCGAAGACGATTATGCGGTTGCTCTTGCTGACGGCATCGCGCAGCGACCCGGCACCCGAGTCATTGAGGTTGGTCACATGGTAGATCTCTCCGCCACGACCGCCGGTTGTGTACCTGCCGAAGCCTACCGCACCGGGGAAGGCGAGGAGCTGCTCCTGTGCCATCAGCCCGTCTCCGCCGGCCATGACGGCCGCAAGCAGGAGTGCTGTCAATGTTTTCTTCATGTCAGAGGTATTAATTATTTGAGGTTACATATAATGCAGAAACGCTCCCCGGGGGCCGGGGCCCGCTCGGGGAGCGTGGTGGATTCAGTCAGCCGAATGGCGCGTGATTATTTCTGAACGTACTTCACGCCGTTCTTGATGACGAGACCCTTGTAGTTCTCGTTGACGCGCTGGCCGAGGATGTTGTAGACGGGAGCGTTCTTGTCGGCCTCGGGAGTTGCGATGACGTCCTCGATGCCCGATACGCCGCTCTCGACCACTACGTGATAGAGGGCCATGACAGCGCCGTTGGCACCGATGCGGAATGCCACCTTGTCAGTGCCGTCATACGAGTAGGTCTTCTTGTAGAAGCGCTTGTCGACGATGTTCTCGTGGGGGATGTCGATGTTGTCTGCCTTCTCGTCGAGCTCGACGTCGTTGGCCACGGGCACGATGCGGCATCTGAGGGCCTGAGTCTTGTTCTGCTTTGAGTCAGAGTTTGACGAGATGTAGTATGTCACAGTGAACGGGCCCTGAACCTCGGGGAACTGGATGTATGTGGCCTTGCGGCTTGCCGAGTGGTCGTTGCGGTTGAATGCGATGGCGTGACGGGTAGCAACCCAGTTGTCGGCGTCGATGGCGTTGTAGTTGGCATCTGCCCAAGCGTCTTCAGTGCCCCAGCCTTTCATCCAGATGGTGCGTGTGGGACCGCCATCCTTCCAGCCGATGAAGGGCTCGGTGTAGTCGATCTCGTCGCCCTCGAACTTGTACTTGCCGTCGGCGGCGTCCTTGGTGTAGACGCAACCGTCGGCCAGCGAGATGCGGAGGTCGGTGGTGAGGGTCACGAACGTGCCGTCCTCAGCCTTGTCCATGATTTTTTTGCCGCTCCATTCGCCGGCGCCTTCGAGTACGGTCGAGCCGTCCTTCTGGATGAAGTTGAAGTTGTCGCCCTGACCCATGCCACCTTCTTCGAGGGGTGCCTGAAGGTAGGGGAAGAACGAGGGAGTGGTGTTGAAGTCGTATGTGGCAACGACCTCAGCGTTCATTCCCATGGCTGCGCAGCAGAGAGCTGCGATTGCAAGAGTTTTTTTCATGAGTAGAATTGTTTGATGGTAAAAAGAATTTTGGTTATTGAATAGGATTTTGTCTGCCGGGAATGCCGGGCACTCCCGGCAGACGGTCTTGGTCGATTAGAATTCGGTCTTGGCTCCGGGATAGCCGGGGAGCTGTGTCAGACGGGGGTTGTCGACGAGGGGATGACCGGTCTTGTCGCCGGCGAAGGGCGAGAGCTCGCTGTGGTTCTTCTTGTAGCCGAAGAAGAGGCCGTTCTCGCCGTCGATCCATTCTGGATATGCATTGTTGTTCTCGGCAAAGCCCGTGGGCTTGGTGGCGATGGTCGAGCCGAGACCCCAAGCACCGATTACGATGGTGCCGCAGATCTGGAGCGAACGGGTGTTGTAGTCGTTGTTGATCGACAGGAAGAGGTTGATGGGATACCAGTCGTTGTTGTAGGTATGTCCGTGAGCCTCGACGATCTTCTTGACGTTCTCGCGTGCCTGCTTGGCCTTGGCAGCCTGCGAGGCACGGGGCATAGTCTCGATGAGCTTGATCTCTTCGGGATCGGTCACGTCAAAGTATTCGGGCATGAGGAACTGGTCGCCATAGACACCCGCGTTGACTGATTTCTTGTAGATGCGATAGACAGGGACATTGGCATACTTGCCTTCGCGCTTCGAGAGGGCGCGGAGGTCGGCCTTGGCTTGAGTGATGTACTTGTCGAGCAGGTTGGTGCGGACAAGGTCGGTGCGGAGCACGAACTCGTCGGCAAGCTCCCACTGACGCTCCTGCATCACGGCCTCGAGGAAGGCGTCCTGTCCGTCGGGGATGGGGAGGTCGCCGATGCCGGCACGCTCGCGCACCTCCTTGAGGGCGGATTTGGCGGCGGCGCTGGGGCCGTTGTTGAGGAAGTTCTGGGTTTCGGCATACATCAGCAGCACGTCAGAGTATCGCAGCATAGCCATGTCGATGTTACGCTTCGAGCCGTTGTATGGGGCCTGTGCCCACTGCACGCGATACTTGCCGCCCATGACGGTCGAGAACGTGGTGCCGCAGTGGATGTCCTGATCGCCCGAGTGGCCGATGGTGTACATGGGGGCGGTGACGTCGCGGCGTGTGTCGCGGGGGTCGAACGAGAGCCAGTAGGTGGGGAGTTTGATCTGGAGCGCTTTCATGCCGTTGAAGAAGCTGCCCGAGCCTGCGCCGGTGACGCCGATGTAGTTGCCGAGACGCGAGTTGGTCTTCTCGCCGTGCTGGGCAATCATCCACATCATCTCGGGTGCGGTGGCGCCATAGTTGCCGCCGGTGAAGTTGCGGAACAGGTTCATGAAGCCGCTCTCTTCGGCGGTGTTCTGTATCAGGTGATTCTCGCCCTTGGTGATGACGTCGCTGAGGGCCTTGTCGGCAATCTCATAGATCTCGCGCACGCGGGCTGCGTCGTCGCGGCGGGCCATCTTGAGAGACGACTCGGCATTGGTCTCGAGGTCCCAGCGCAGCGAGTAGCCTGCGGCGTGAAGGCAGATGCGTGCCATGACGCCGAGACCGGCGTTGCGTGTGAGGCGCTCGTTGGTGACGTAGGGGTTCTCGCTCTGCCACGGCAGGTCGTTGACGTGGTCGACCATGTCCTGAATGATGTGGTCGTAGATGACGTCGCGGGGCTGGCGGGTGGGGTAGAGGATCTCGGTCGACTCGATGTCGCAGTCCTCCATGGCTACCCACTGGGTGGGCACGTCGCCGAGGAAACGTATCAGGTTGTGGTATGCGTAGGCGCGGAGCATGTAGAGCTCGGCCAAAAGGGCGTTGCGCTCGGGGCTCTCGGCGAGGAGGCTGATGCGCTTGAGGGCGAGGTTGCAGCTCTCGATGGCGTTGTAGCTCTCGCGATAGACGTCGCCGAACACCCAAGGACGGTAGGCGTCATAGTTGTAGCTGGCGCGCTGCATGTTGGCCTGCGTGAAGTTATCCTCGTTGGCCGTGGTGGCGCAGTCGCCGGTGTTGCCGGCACGGAAGAGTTCCTCAAGGCAGAAGTAGCGGTAGACGCCCTTGACGTAGAGGTCTGACTTCTGGATGTCGGAGAAAACGTAGTCGACGTCGTCGGCGGTGAACGACGGACGCTCAAGAGTGTCCTCGCACGAGGTCATCAGCATGGGCACGCCCGCGGCGAGCGCGAAGGCGAGGGCAATGCTCTTGAATTTGCCTGTAAAATATGTAGCTTTCATTATAGATTTCATGAGATTAGAATGAGAGGTTCACACCGACAACATAGCTGCGAGACATGGGGTATGCCGACGAGTCGTAGCCGGGGGTACAGATGACGTCGTCGTTCTTGGACGATGCGTCGGGGTCGTAGCCCGAGTAGCCCGTGATGGTGGCGAGGTTGTTGGCGGTGAAATAGAGGCGGAGGTTGGAGATGAGGGCTTTCTTCATCCACTTCTGGGGGAAGGTGTAGCCGAGTGTCACCTGTGCGAGACGCAGGTACGAGCCGTCCTCGACGAAGTATGACGAGGGATAGGTGATGTAGCCGGCGTTGTTCTCGGTGAGGCTCCATGTGCGGGCCGACTCGTTGGGGTTGAGCTCGCGCAGACGGTCGAGGCTGGTGGCCTTGAGACCGGTGGCGGGATCGACGAGACGATAGTAGTTGGACGCGAATTCCTTGGGTGCGTTCTCGAAGGGAGCATAGGGGCTCATCGAGTGCTTGGTGGCGTTGTAGACGTCGTTGCCAACAGAGAACTTGAGGAATACGTTGAGATCGAAGCCCTTGTATGTGAACTGGTTGGAGAAACCACCGAAGAAGTCGGGGGTACCGTTGCCGATCTTGACGGCCTGCTTGGTGAACTGAGTGCCGTCCTCGTTGTCGGCGGCAAACTTGATGTCGCCGGGCTGAGGAGTCTTGCCGTCCTCGGGACGCACGACGCCCTCCTTGAGTTCCCAGCCTCCGTCGGGGAGCTGGTTGAAGTCGTCGGTGGTATAGATGCCGTCATACTTGTAGCCGTACATGTCGCCGAGACCGCGGCCTACGACAGCATAGTAGTTGACAGAGCCCGAGCGGTTGTCGCCGGCCGAGAAGGTCTTCTGCTGCACCTCACCCTCGAGGGCGATGACCTTGGACTTGTTGAACGACATGTTGAGGGTCGATGTCCACTGGAAGCCGTGCGTGGCGATGTTGACTGTGTTGAGCGAGAACTCCCAGCCGCGGTTGCGCATCTTGCCGATGTTCTGATACTGCTTGGTATAGCCTGTCGACGAGGGGATGGTGCAGAGCATGAGCATGTCGGAGATCTGGTTGTTGTACCACTCGACCGACAGGTTGATGCGGTTGTTGAACATGCCGAGGTCAAGGCCGACGTTGGTGGCGTGGAGGGTCTCCCATTTCAGTTTGGGGTTGCCGAGGGTGGCGTCGGTGGTGAATGCCATGTCAAACTCCTGATTGTCCATCGGGTAGGTGGTCTGCGAGAGTGTGGTGGCATACATGTTTGAGGCGATGTCGCAGTTGCCGGTGACACCATAGCCCACGCGGAACTTGAGGTTGTTGAACCACTCGGCCACCTGATTCTCTGTCCAGAACTTCTCCTGACTCACGCGCCAAGCACCCGAGACAGAGGGGAAGTAGCCCCACTTGTTGCCTTTGGCGAACTTCGAGCTGCCGTCGGCACGGAATGTCGCGGTGAGCAGGTAGCGGTCGTCATAGCTATAGTTGGCGCGGGCAAAGAACGAGAGCATGTTGCCGTTGCTGTGGCTGGTAGACTTCTTGGCGACCTCGGCCTTCGAGATGTCGTCGAGCTTGTGGTTGGGCACGGGGAACTTGCGCAGCGAGATGGAGTTGCCCTCGCTCTCGGAGTAAGAATACTCCTGACCCACCATCACGGTGAGATCGTGAACCTTGTTGAGGGTCTTGGTCCATGTGAGGGTGTTGTTGACGCGCCAAGAATACTTCTCGGAGTTGCCGATGCTGCCGGTCATGCCCTCGGTATTCTCATAAAGGATGTAGTTGAGCGAGTTTTCGTCCTCGAAGGATGTCGACTTGTCCCAGCCGGTGACATAGTTGACGGCAGTGCGCCAACGGAAGTCGTTGAGGAAGTCGATGGTGAGGCCGCCGTTGATGTCGAGCTTGCGCTGACGCTTCTCTTGGAGCACGGCGCCGTTCTGCACGAGGGGGTTGCTGACGCTATAGGTATCGGCCAGACCCTCGTTGCGATAGATGGGCTGGGTCTGAGTGCCGATGAGCTCGTCGCGGGTGAAGCGTGTGCCGCCGTTGATGGGCGAGAGGAGCACGCTCTTCATGCCCGAGTATGCGCCGCCGCCGTGGGTGTTGTTGTGATAGAAGAACATGCCGAAGTCGAGCTTGACGCCCTTCCAGAGCTCGGCGTTCATCTTGGCACGCAGCGAGTTGCGCTTGTAGTCGTGGTTGGCCAGAAGACCGTCCTGATCATTGTGGTTGTACGAGAGGAGCACCTGAACCTTCTCAGAGCCGGTCGATACGCTCACGTTGTGATTCTGCGTGAAGGCATTGCCGCCGAAGGTGAGGTCCTGCCAGTCAACACCATAGCTGTCGCCATAGCGGTCGAGGATGCGGTTGTAGGCGCCAGAGTGATAGTCCTGCTCGGTCGTGCCGTAGCCGTCGTCGAAGAAGAGGCTGTAGCCTGCCTGACGATTCTGGAGCTCGGCAAACTCATACTGATACCAAGCATAGTCAACGGGGTTGTCCTGAACATCGAGCTTCTTGGCCAGATGATCCCACGAGAAGAAGGCGTTGTAGTCGACCTTGGTCTTGCCCTTCTGGCCCGACTTGGTGGTGATGACGATGATGCCGTTAGAGCCGCGCGCACCATATATAGCAGTGGCCGAGGCGTCCTTGAGCACGTCGATGGTCTCGATGTCGTTGACGTCGATGTTGGCAAGAGCGTTGTCCATGGCAAAGCCGTCGACGATGTAGAGAGGCTCGGTGCCCTGAGTGAGCGATGCACCGCCACGCACGGTGACGTTCATCGACGCACCGGGAGCGCCGCTCTGCGACACGATGTTAAGACCTGCGGCCTTGCCCTGAAGAGCCTGAGCAGCAGTGGCCACGGGGACCTTGACAAGCTCAGAGCCGGCAACCGACGAGACGGCACCCGTGAGGTCTTTCTTCTTGACGGTGCCATAGCCGATGGCAACGACCTCCTCGAGCATCTCGGTATTGTTCTCTAGGGTCACGTCAATCTTGGTCTGGCCGTTGATGGCCACCTCCTTGGTCTTGCAACCGATGTAGGAGAAGACAAGGGTGCCTTTCGAAGGAGCCTGAATGGAGAACTCTCCGTCAAGGTTCGAGGCCACACCCTTTTGGGTGCCCTTGATCAATACCGTCGCACCCATCAAGGGCTCGCCGGTGTCATCGCTCACGACGCCGGAGACGGTGATGTCCTGAGCGCTAAGCGATAGAGTAAATGTCGTGACCAGCAACACTGCAAGCCACAGACGAATTTTCTGAACTGCATTCATACAGACATGGTTTAGATTACTATTTATATTAAGGTTACGATTTAACGCTTATTGTAGTGAAACCTTCATGCAAATACGACACAAAGATAGTTATAATAATTTAACAACTACATATAGTCCCATCTACAATTAACACAAATTAACCAACTAATTGTAATTTCTTATCCATTTCTTGCACTTTTGTGTTAAAAATGCGGATAATCTTGCGGGAGAGAAAAAAAAGACTTATCTTTGCACATTCATCATCAAGAACACGGGGCTGACTGGCTTTGACAGCGTGTAGAGGTGGTGAGTAAGCATGCAGAGTGATGATGCCCACACTCTATAATCAGAGACATCAACAATTCAAATGGCGAAAACAACTACGCTCTCGCTGCCTAATCGAAGCACAGTAGATTAGCTTTATCTCCGCAACAGTTGCAGAGACGAGACATCGCCCGATTGTCCTCTTCCCGAGACTAATCGATTAGGCGGTGCAGGTAAATCGGGAATATAGCGACAAAAGCCTCGAGAGTCGCCGAACACTTAGAGGATAAGGCCGCGGTTGGTGGTCTCAAACCTGCCGCGACACGAAAACCAATTTGAGAATAAGCATGTAGAAAGCTCATTAGTTCCACGTTTGGACGAGGGTTCAAACCCCTCCAGCTCCACTACCAAAGGGTCTAATCTTTTATACTAAAGGTTGGGCCTTTTGCAGTTGACGGATTTTTAGGCGGTTAACACCGTGAACGGCTTTGAAATTTTAAAAACCGTTTGTTCTAAAAACCGATTAAGGACTAACAATCGAGCGAATTTGTTCGGGTCGCAAGGTCTAAGAATCGTTATTAATTGCCAAACGATGGAAAAATAAATGGCAAACCAAGAAATTTATTACACTCTCACACCCTCTGCTCCCAGTGTGGCAAAGGGTGTGCTATGCGTTGTAGTTGGCTATAAAGGCCAGTCCACTGGGCGTAAGCCGTGGGGCATGGTAAAAAACCTGTGTAGATG
>LUJS01000020.1 GCA_001689495.1 Bacteroidales bacterium M8
CACAATAAAAATATTTTCGAATGAAATTTCAGAAGAGTCTGCATAGACGATTCTTGAAAAGTCGTCAGGCATGACAAAATCCATATTATCAATACCTTTGGGATAGAATTCATGATAAAGACTGTCAATGCGATGGTTGATTGTGGCTCTATTCGCGTGATACAAGCTACTGTCTGTTGGACAGATATAAATTTTGTCTGAATTGTTGTATCTTGCAAACAGCTCAAAACTACCTGTTCTGCTGTCTATCTCCCAATCATAATCGGAAATACCCACATACCCGACAGGAAAATAATTCAAGTCAGTTATAAACAATCCCGACTTGACTCCTAAGTTTATGTGCGGGGCAGACAAGAAACCGCCTCGACTAAAAAGGATATAATCTCCTTTATAAGAACTATATTTCACGTCACAGCCTGCCAACGTGAAGTACGCCGGGATAAACATCAGAATTGTAATCACAAGGTCAATCCTAAGCCACCATTTCAATATACTCGGTTTTTCGAGTCCGCGACTTAACGGCAGCAGCAAAAAACCAAGGAGATAGCCGACTAAAAGAGTCCAGAACGGCACATTCCACCGCCACACACGGCCGGGGCCGGTGAACTCTATCATACAAATCGCTATGGCAATAAGTGCGGGTTGCAGCCATAGCAACCACAGCAATACTCTATGTCTGGTGGATTTTGTCATCGGCTACTTCTTTTTGTGTTTGAATTTGATGGTTTTCTTGGCGTTGCGTTTGGGATATTTGACCTTGATTGTGACCGGGTCGTCATAGCCCTCGGCCTCTATGCGGAGTGTCGCTTCTTTAAGGGGATTGCCGTCCTCGTCTTGCAGAGCATAGTCATAATCCCAGAAAATCCGACAAGAGTGTTTATCATCAAGGTATTCAGGAGATAGGTGTTTGGAATCTTCCTCTCCGTCCTCATCAATCCAAACTCGCTCAATATAAAGTTTGTCACGATCAATCACGTTTCCTTTTTCGTCCGTCACTTTGAGGTCGAGGTAATGATTTATCTCTTGCTTTATAACCGCAACTTCTCCCAATAATACGCTCCTCATATCCAACGTCACGGTGATTGGTTGTGAAATATCTGTGACTGTTACGGTTTTGGACTTGAAGCCAACATAAGACACCTTTATTGTGTCGCCTACCTGCGCATCGACTTCAAACTTTCCGTCAATGTCTGTTGCCGTACCTTTGCCGTTTGTAAGGTTCAATACTGTCGCACCAATTAGTTCTTCTGTAACTATTGAGTCGACATCGGTCGTGGATTTAACCGTTCCTTTGACTTTTACGGAATCGACACGAGTTATGACAATGCTGTCATTGGGCAAAATCTTAATATCTGTTGGTGTCTGAGCTTCGGAAGTCATCGGCATGAGCATGGCGAGGGATGCCGCCGAGATTCCGGCGAGGGCGATGGCTTTACCTGCGAGGGAGCGGGCGTGGAGCTGCTGTTCAAGGTAGCGCACCTCGGCCTCGCATTTGGGGCACGTGCCGAGGCAGTCGCCCTTATAGCGACATTCCGACGTGGCGAACTCAATGCCGTTGGCCTCGGCAATCTGCCGACGTATCTCTTTCAGTATCTTGCAGGTCTGCTTTCCTCGTGCCATAGTCAATAGCGGTTAGGGTCAAAACTTATTGGCAAATTCATATATACGTTAACTTTCTTGCCCTCATGTTGTCCCGGAATAAACTCAGGAAATAGTCTGACAACTCTCAATACCTCCCTGTCGAGAGCAGAATCCAATCCTTTGACTATCTGTGGGTCGCAAACATGACCCAATGTGTCAACATAAAACTTTACTCTTACACTACCTTGAAAATCATCAGTCATTCCTGTCGGATATATGAGGTTGTCAGCTATGAATTTCAGCATCGCCGCCTGTCCTCCGGGGAACTCCGGCATTTGCTCAACGAATTGATATATTATCTTATTCTCGTCAGAGTTGGTTGAAGGAGCCTCATGACTTTTCAAATCATCCTCTAATCTAAAGACTACAGGTATTGTAAACCAGTATTCAACCGCTTTCCCATCAAGTATGGCAGGGTGGAATCTGGGCAATGTTCTTACTACACGTAGTGCTTCTTCATTCAATGAAGGATAGACTGACCTTATAATTTTGGCATCTCCGACTGAGCCATCTTCTTTAACCAAAAACTGGACTATGACACGTCCTTGAATGTGGGAGCCATAAGCATCTTGAGGATACTGAAGATGTTGAGAAATCCATTCCATCATTTTTTTATCACCGCCGAGAAATGTCGGTCGGACATCTACAATAGCCTCAGATACCTTATCTCCTTGTACCGGGTCGATAATTTCTCCCACAACAGTTTTTTCAGTATCGTCAATTTCTCCTTTTTTGATTACAACCGTATCTTCTATTGCAGGCAATTCACCTTCCTCAATGGTGTCAGTAATCTCAATCTGCTCTACAGATGTTTCAGCCTCGGCCTGCAAGGTTTCGCTTGATTGATTTGATGATGTGCCACTGCAGCCCGACATGAGAATCATGCCCGCCGAGATTCCGGCGAGAGCGATGGCTTTCCCGGCGAAGGAGCGGGCGCGGAGCTGCTGCTCAAGGTAGCGCACCTCGGCCTCGCATTTGGGGCACGTGCCGAGACAGTCGCCTTTGTAGCGACATTCCGACGTGGCAAACTCTATGCCGTTAGCCTCGGCAATCTGCCGACGTATCTCTTTAAGTATCTTGCAGGTCTGCTTTCCTCGTGCCATAGCTATCTAATTGTATCTACTCCGATTTTAATTGACATTGAAAACGGAAATGTCATATACACATCAACGGATTTGCCGTTCTTCTTCCCGGGAACAAAATCAGGAAACTGTTTTATGATTCTAATAATCTGCTCTCCAAGCAGAGAATCGCCTTCGATTATTTCTGTGTATCTAATTTTCCCACTTGCACCAACTACGTATCCCACAGTAACACTACCGATTATAGCATCTTTTTCTTTACGATAACATTCGTCAAAGAATTGACGCATTGCCTCGTCGCCACCGGGAAATTGAGGTTTTTCATCAACTTCTGATTCGTCCCAATCAGCTATTACCTCTCCTTCAGCCCAATCCATGGGATCGGTTAGTTCCACAGGCTCGCCCTGTAAGGTTTCACTTGACTGATTGGACGATATGTCGCTGCACCCTGACATAAGAATCATCCCCGCCGAGATACCGGCGAGGGCGATGGCTTTTCCGGCGATGGAGCGGGCGCGGAGCTGCTGCTCAAGGTAGCGCACCTCGGCCTCGCATTTGGGGCACGTGCCAAGACAGTCGCCCTTGTAGCGACATTCCGACGTGGCGAACTCAATGCCGTTAGCCTCGGCAATCTGCCGACGGATTTCTTTCAATATCTTGCAGGTCTGTTTTCCTCGTGCCATGGTCAGCGTGTGCGTATTTGGTAGGTGAATAAATCGAATCGGGTGAAGCCGAGGGCTTCGAGTGCCTTGCGGCTTTTATCGCGGTCGGCGTCGGTATTATAATCGGGAATCAACGGTATGCGGATTATGCAATCTTGTTGTCGCCCTGCATCGGCTATCAGCCGGAGATTGTCGAGGACAAGGTCGTTTGACTGCCCCGTGTAGTTTCGGTAAATGTCGGGGTCCGTATCTTTGATGTCGATGATCAGGGTATTTACCACCGGGAGCAATGCCTTGACATTGGCCGACGGCACGCAGAGCGATGTTTCCAGATTGAGTTGCCATGCTGGGCCACACAGTTCGCGGAACTCACGGATAAACTGTGGGCGCAGGCACGGCTCTCCACCCCCGAAAGTCACGCCGCCGTTTGTGGCGATGAAATAAAGCTCGTCGATGCGCGTATCGGCATACAGCTCCTCTGGCGAATACTCGCGGAAACGTCCGCTGTCGCCCAACGATTGCGGATTCAGGCAATATCGGCAACGGAGCGGACAGCCGTGAAAGGCGACAAGCGTAGTGACGCCATCGCCGTCGGTAGAAAGGCGATGCCGCGCTATGCCGATTATCTTGGCCCGCTGCGTTTCCATCTTGATGAGTAAAGACGTGGGTTATCTTGAATTATTCCGGTTCTTGACTTCGCACAGTTTGTCCATTATCGGCAGCACTATGGTCGGATTTTCGCGAAACTCGCTCGGGGTTAGCTGCTTGTCGTCCACCATCTGCTGCAGTTCGGGAAACTCGCGAAAATAGAATTTCATCACCTTCTTCATGCCGGGGATAATGTCGTCCACGTCATCCCAATACGCCTTGGCCATGTCGCCGTCCGAGGTCTTGTAGAAATATCGCCATGTATAGTTCAGTATGGTCATTGTCTGGCCGAATGTCCTGTCCAGCAATGGCATGGCATACCCCTTGACGTTGTCGCCGTCATAGACCAGACGCAGGAATATCGGCTTTTTATACGCCTTGGGGTTCTTGCTCAGATAGTTGGGCATCTTGCTTTGGGCCACGACCGAGTGGAAGACCACCGTCGTGGTGTCCTTTTCGCTTGGCGGATATACAATCGACACGACTTCGTCAGACGTGTATTTCACGGCCTTGCCGCCATATTCGCTGCTTATTCCCACCTCCGATACGCGCGGACGCAGATAATTTTTCAGGGCGGTGGTGATATAGCCGTCAATCACCGATCCGTCCTTCAGGGTCACTATCACGTGATAGTCTGTCGGGTCGCCTTTGGCATGGGCGCTCATGGCGCACAATGCCGTCAGGACAAGGACAATAAGGATTTTCTTCACGGTCTCGGCAATAGTTTTCATGGGCATTGGGGAAGTTGAGGATTAATCATTCGCAAACTTAATAATAATATTTGACATTCAGCGTGACAAATGTCACATTTTGCATTGAAAATCAGCTCCGAATCACATTTTTTCAAAATTTCCGCATAAAGCAATCCCGGGCATCCGCCATCATGTGACGCGGATGCCCGGGAAATTATCTTTTTGTCAGCCCTGTCAGCGCACCTCTATTCTCAGTGGAGCGCTCTTGGCTGCGGCATGTCTCGTCAGATACGCTTTCCAATCCTCCATCGAGGTGATGTCGGCCCTGTCCCACGCAAATCCCCAGTCATACGCAAGGGTGTCGGTCGGGGCAATCTTGGTGCGGGCCAGAATGTGGCCGTGTGCCTCGGCGGTCTCCCGGGGCTCCCTGTCGAGGACAATACCCAGCATGGCCTTGCCATTGTCGGGCCCTTGCGTAGGGTCGGCATAGGCGACTATTCCCCGCTCTGCATCGGTCACAGCCTCGCTGTCGTCGCGTCGCGGAAAACCCGCCACAGTGGTCACGCTGTCAGTCAGCCCGTCATACCACACCAGACACTCGTTCAGGTGCGACCCCGCGTCGAGCGTGATGATTCTGTGTTCGGTCACCGTCGTGTCACGCCCAATGGCCACGGGGGCGAAGTCGAGCCTGACCCTGAATCGCAGCGGCCCGTTGTCCGTCACCTCGGCCCGCTCGTAACACCACGGGAAACATATCGAGTCGCCCTTCTCGATTGCGGCGACACCCGCACCGAGAGTCGGTCCCACGGCATAGCAGTCCATGCCCGCGCCGTGGTCAATGTGATATGTGAACGAGTTGACAAACTCCTCGGCCAGAGTCTTGTCGATGACCCGCAGCGAATCGGCCTTGTGCCAGTTGGCCTGTGAGGTCTGTGCCGCATAGAGCTCCTCGAGCACCTGACGCTCGGTCGGATGCTTGAAGAAGATGTCATAGCCGAAAGCCTTCTCGCCCCTCCGTTGGGTAGCGGGACCATAGATGCGAAAACCGACCGACTCGTTCTCCCAAGCGATGTCGTCGGCCCGTTCGGGATAGACCCTGCCCGACACGAGCCTATCGAAAACCGGCAGGGTGTCGGAGGCAATCACCCTGTACTCCGTCTCGGATCCGCCGTCGGCCGACGCGCGAAACAACAGATAGCCGTCAGCAGTGACCTGAGACACAACCACATTACCCTCTGTATCGAGCACATTGCAATACTCCGATCCGAGCCTCGACAAGATCGGCCCTGCCTCCAGCTCTACAACCTCGTCGAGCCGGGGCAAATCCGAATCATTGGCCACGACCACCGTGACCTCCTCCCTGCCGCAGGCCGCCACCAGCATCCCCGCAGCAATAACAGTGACAAAAACTCTCATACCCATAAAACCCCCATCCCCACGCTTTATTGCATCTCCCCGCCGATTGTATATTGATATTTTTCTGAACTCCATCCATTCACTTTTTATCCTAAATACAATATAAAAATACACATAGACCTGAAAAAATTGGCCATAAGTTTCACTATTATAAATTTATTCGTATCTTTGCGCATCGGTTGAGTATACCTTTGCCTGATGAAAACCATTGAAATTTTTTAGAGATCGCTATGGATACACATTTAGCCGCACTCTACTTGACCTGATACCTTAAACAAACGCAAGTCCTCCGGCTTGCCTAATTTCTAACACCAGAGTTAATAACATAATGTTTGAGATCTTGAGACCACAGCTCGACCCCAAGCCTATCGCAAGGTTTTTCCTGACCTTGTTGCTTGGACTTGTCAACATCACGGCGGTGGCAGATACCATACCGGACAGTGATAAGGTCCGAAACCATGTAATCATTGCCGTAGATAATGTGGTGCCTTTATACGAGGATGTCTTGTGCAACAAGAGTTACATGCTCAGCCAAATGGATAAAATTCTCCGTCAGGATGGCGACAAACTGCTGTCCGACGGGGATTATGTCTCTGTGGTGACATTCGGACTCGGCGCTCAGAATTACAACTTCGACCGTTTCGTTCTGCCGGCCACGCTCAAAGGCGAGCCTTTGGTGTGGCGTGATTTCACGTCTTGGGGCGAAATCTTTCCTAATTGGTCAGGCCAAGTGCTCAACAAGGCCGAAGGCCGCATGATCGGTGCTCCATATTCGATGCTTTCGGGTGCAAAGCCGTTCATAATGAGCACGGTCAAGAGCCCCGATGCCGATAAGGCCGCCGAAAGGACTTACATGCTCATGATAACGGATGACCACTATAACGGCAATGACAATTACAGGAAAGAGTTTGCAGACTACCGCATCACCGGAGGCTGTGCTCCCGTCGAGCCCTTCGAAAGGCAGGTGAACCAATATCATTCCTTTTTCAAGGAGCGCGAGGTGGCACGCACTGCAATATCAACGTCAAGAGCCCTGCCATACTATCTTATTCTGCTTGAGATCGTTCCGGCCAATATCCCGTCGCTTAACGGTATCGTGGACATTCCCGCTTCGCTCAACATACATCGCGTGCCGGGTGGTTATGGCATCGGTTTCAAGGCCAAGTCAGTCGACGATTTTTATAAGTTCCGAAATCTCAAGGTAACAGTGAATGCTCCGTCTGGCGAGTCTCTTGTCGGCGAGTCGGATTCCGAGGGCAATGTCGACATGGTGATACCCTATGGCGCCGTGGACCCCTCTGACATTCGCGTGGACATTGACGGCGAGGTGCTTCAGAAAGACGGTATGTATGACGGAATGCTCATGTCTCCGGGAAATGCCAATACTCCGCGCATGCACACCTCGCGCTCGATTTCAGTTCAGGAAGACGGAAAGATATTCGGCGCCCCCATGCCTGACGTCATGTGGTGGTGGGCGCGCGACGATGTCAAAATGGCCGCCTTCGTATGGGAGGTCATCATAGTTCTCCTCGTCATATTGCTTACAATAGCCGCCGTGGGCTATTACAACAAGAAGTCTACGGTCTACACTCTTGGAAATGACGAGATAGGCATTCGGGCTATAACCTCGGGGCATAATGTCGGAAGCAAGGGAGACATCAATCTCAAAAAGAATACTAAGAACAGGAAAAAACAGAAGCAATGAATATAGGTTTCAATAACGAACAGGAGCAGTCTGGCGGAGTCATCCGCCAGCAGGTCCTTGTTGACTTGTCGCACCAGCGTCGCGACAACGTGAACATAGGGACTGCGGTTGAAATATATGCCCGGCCAAAGAACAAACTTAAGAATTTCTTTGGACTGAGTAAATCCATACATAGGAAACTGTCTGTATCTCTTGTTAATTTTGCTGCCGATCCCGATCTTGTCCTGAGTGACGAGATGATCTCCGTGCTCATAGACAGCGAGCCTGAAATGATGCGTCGCGGCAACAGTGTTCCCATCGAGATTAACGGCGAAACCACGCGATTCCAGCTTATCTTTCATCCGTCCAGCGTGCTTGACTGCAAGAGAGTTCAGGGCAGGGGATCCAATACGTTCGACATCTCATTCTCGCTCTCGCTGAGAGACGAGAAGAATAACGAGATCTGCTCGCAGAAAGTAGAGCTCGGCATTGATCTCGTCCCCGTGGATTTCCGCCCCGAAGTCGAGATGTCGGTGATACCGCCCCTGCAGTTCATGCGTACGATTGGCGTAAAGAAGATTGGTCAGATTGTCGTTCGCGACACTCACACGCTTGAGCGCATTCCTGCCGTGGGGCTCAAGGCCGATTTCACTGCCACACGCGAAGGCAATCCGGTCGACGCCGATGCCGTATGGCTGGAACTCCCGTCCAACATAGAAGGTTTGTCTTTGACCGGTGACAAGACTCCCGGATTCGAGATGAAGAAACTCGACACCCGTGCCGATGGACATGCGGGCACTGATACCTTTGCGGTTGACATTATGTGCGACATGAACCGCATAGGCAATCCCTGTGACGCGCCTGACGGCAAGGCGGATATAGACATCAGGCTGAATCTCAGGTATCACGCGCTCACGAATCCCGGTGCGGTCGAACAGCTGATGGTACCCGACGCAAAGTTCACGGTACTCAAGAATGTCAGCCAGCCGGAGTTGAGAGGCACGCTGACCGAAAGGGACAGCAAGCAGCATGTAATTGATTTCGAGGGCAACGCTTCGCCTCGCATCAAACTTGGCGAGATCAGTTTCCTGCCTTCATGGGATCTGTTCTCGACCACGACTCTGAGTCTGCGCAATACAGCCGAAAACGGACCCGTCGGATCGGGCATAGTCATTCGCAACATCAAGCTGACCGAACCGTCGATACCCCCGTCCGGCAAGTTTGAGCCCAGCAACCGCAGGGCATCCCTTGCCACGCTTGTGACCCTTAAGGCGCCGTCGGAAATAAGACTTCCCAACGGCGACGGAAAGGTCGAGAGCATAGGCATCCGGTTTGACGGCAGGGAGGCCCGCGAGCTCTATCTGGATCTCGGTCAGGGTAAGAGGAATTATCAAGTGCCTCTTGCAATGAGGCTCGGATTCGATTATCTGATTGATGAGGAGGGCATTGAATCCGTTGACCCCGAAATATGGAACGATCCTGCCAAGTCGAAGCATTTCGACCTTGACATCGTGATTCCTGTCTATCAACTGCCCAACCCCAACTGGCTGTCGGTCGATTTCGGTACTTCGGCCATTGTCGGCATGTTCAGTTCGGGTGTCATTGACCTGCATGGACGCAAGAACCAGTTGCAGAATGTCAGGGACGACAGCGATGACAAGTACGAGCGTGGCACCAAATTCCTGTCCTCCAACGTCATTCTCCGTAAAGTGGCGGATGTCATCAAGGAGAGCGACCCCGAGTCACAGCTCATGGGCAATGGCGAGAAAACAGCATCTTTCGAACATCTCGCCGTGTGTCTGTCTCCCACATCGCGCCTCGAGGAAGCCAATATCCGAACCCTCCTGCCTTGCCTCAAGATGATGGTGGGCTATGATTATCTGCCTGACATCGACAACTATTCCGATTTCAAGTACTGGTGCTCGCCTTGCGAGGGCGAGCCGCTGCAGAGGGTGGGGCTCGTGCTCGAGGACTCTGACGTGGAGACCGCACGCCTCTACTCGCCGCTGGCAAAGGTCGACGAGGTCTTCCGTCAGGTATATCAGCAACTCTTCCGATATTACATCAACGATACGCTGTCGGGCGAGGCCAACAAGGTGAACAAGCTTGTCCTCACGGTCCCCAACACCTATTCGCCCTACCACCTGCAGCGCATCCGCAATATCATACAGAACAATCTGGCCGGATTCCACATCCGCGACATCCGTTTCGTGAGCGAGTCCGATGCGGTTGCCTGCTACTATCAGACACGCTGGGACGAGATAAACAAGGAGCTCAACCGCAAGAACATCGACGAGCTGAGGTTTGACGAGACCGTGCTCGTGTTCGACATGGGCGCCGGCACTCTTGATCTCACGCTCTTCACCCGTGGCCGCAATCCCAAGACAAATGCCGTCAACGTGCGGGTGCTCGGAAAACTCGGCATCTCAAAGGCCGGCAACTATCTCGATGCCTTGCTTGCCGAGCTTCTCGCCAGAGAAATCCCCGCCCTCAAGCGATATGCCGATCCCGATTCGATTATCGACGGTGACGCGCTCAAAGGCGCCATCTCGCTCAAGGCGCTTATCAAGAACTCCATAAAGCCCGCCTTGAGCAAGGGTGGAAAGATAGAGATAAAGCGTGACATTTCGTCCGGAATACGAGAGAATACCACGCTCGATCTCGACAAGGTATTCCTGAATACCAAGGAGTTCAAGGACTTTGTCGACGAATGTACCTCTCAGTTGCTGGCCAATTTCTTTGACTTTTTCAAGGTCGAAGACGACATCCGTGTCGACACAATCCTGATGTCAGGCCGCAGCGCCAAGCTGAAGCCCGTCAAGGATGCGCTGGACAAGATTTTCTCCAAGTACGCTGCTCCTGACGCACAGATCATCGAGGTCAAGGATCTCGGCTCGGCCAACGATGCCGAGGACAAGACCAAGACCATCGTGGCCGAAGGCGCGACATATTATGTCGACCTCGTAGGCCAGTCGGACACTGTCACGTTCGAGACCGACAACCTTTCGGCTCGCTATGGCGTGGTCTATACCGGTCACGACGGGCAGATGCTTTACAAGGAGCTGCTCGACCCTCGCAGGGCCAAGCCCATATCGACCGAGCGTCGCGAGGGCATCGTGGTCAAGGCATTCGACAGCGGCGAGATGATTGTCGACCTGTCTCATTGTGTCGGTGCCGACCAGCGTCTTACCCTGATCCAGACATACCACAAGGACCCCGTCAAGGCTCTCAACGAGGGTCTGACGGAGTATATCACTGAGGTCGCCTCGTTCGATCCACGTACTTTCAGCGACAAGTCTAAGACCCGTCTGAGGCTTGAGGTGACACGCGACAATATGATGAAATTCTATATCAACGGCTATGAGACTCCCGATCTTTCGGCTACGAAGATTGATGTGACCAGCAAGACATCACGTCGCAGTTTCTGGCCCGTAATCAAGAAGAAATAATTACAGATATGTCAAAGAAAGATAGACACCCGAATAGGAAGCCCGAGGCACAGCCGTCAGCACAGACTCCGGCTCCTCAGCCCGACATGGACCAACCCACCGAGCATTTGCCTGAAGATGCCGATGTCGTCGCAGACGATGATGCCAATCTCTATCAGGCTGAACATACCGACCACGAGCCGGCCAAACCTTTTATGGTAAAGGTGGCCGGTTGGCTCACGCCATCTGATTACGAGATAGTCCGACTTCAGGAAATTCAGGATTTAAGGTTAAGGAACTCGGATCTCGAGAGTCAGATCGAAGGGCTCGAGGGTCAAGTCGAAGCCCTGAATGGAACACTTGAATCTGCGAAATCCTCGGCGAAAGAGAATGAAGAAGGTCTCGACTCTATTAAAAAAGTACTGGACTCTTGCCTTCAGGAGAAAAATGAGCTCAATAATAAACTGACAAAGCTAAAAGAAGCACAACAGAGTTGTGATGCTGAGGTGATGGCTATGCCCGACCTTGACATTCCTTCCGGCAAAAGCCCATACTTGGCATTGATAGAGGCATACAAGACTCTGTCAGACAATCTGAAGACAATCCGAGATACCAAGCCGCAGACATCTTCGCGTTCCCTTGCCGAGATTCTTTCATCTCCAAGTTCCGAAGAAAAACGTGCCCTTGACGATTATCTCAAGCAAGCTTTGGAACCTGCATATTATATTCCTAACGGCAAGGATATAAAGGCTTTTATCACCGAAGAAATTCGTCGAAACAAGCAGGCGTATACCGAACTTGAAAAAGAAAAGAATCGCATTGAGGGCGAGTCAGTACTCAAGGACACGCCTGAATATTTCAAACAGCAACTCACTGTTGGTAATCCTGAGCGTGAAGCCATTGTCAACGACTGGATTACGGCCAAGATCAATGAGCTCGTCGCCAATGAAGACCGCAAGCTTGCCGGCGATACGTTGGATTTGACCCTCAAGTCGATCTCAGATGCCATCAATGCGCCTCGCACCGGCGAAGAGGCAGGCGAAGAGGCTCGCAAGGAGTGTCTCAAGGCCATCGGCGTCATACTTGGTGGCCCGATAGAGTCAACCGACGGTTTGGGTGAGGCCGCAAGGCGTTTTGCAGACAATGAAGTCAAAACCCGAGTCCTTGACAAAATCAAAATCTCATCGCCCGACGAGTCCGAACTCATCGAGCGTGTCAATGCCGATATTGATTTTGCCGAGGATATTCGCAAAACCCTCGAGAAGGCCGAATGTGAGACCATCGAGGATTTCCGCGACAAGGCCGTGCAAAAATCCAAAGACGATCTTTTGGCTCAGGTCGAAAGGCGTATCAAGGAAACCGGCGACCAAGAGCTTGTCGAGGTCGCTTCTCAGAACAAGGGCATCGAGTCAATGACCGTCAAGGTGGCCGGCATTGCCAAGAAGCGTAATGAAACGCTCAACAAGTATGTCTCTGAGGCAGAGGCAATGGATGCTACGAACAATACGTTTGCGACGGAGGCAAACATTCAGGTCAAAGGTGATAAGTTGTCCGATAGAATAGCCTTTGTTCGTTCGGAATTGGACGCAAGACGCAAGTTTGCCGAGTCACGACTGATTGAGAAAGAGCAAGAATTGGAGCTCAAGGCCAATGCCCTCACGGACCTCGAAGAAACTGTCGGAACTGCTGTCGACATCGCTGCGGAAACACTTGCTACCCGTCTGGACGGCAAGACACTCGACCAGCGTCTCGACCGGCTCAATTCCAGCCTCACGGAAAAGATAAATGGCGACGCGGAACGAATCTCGACACTCACCGGCAATCTGGCGACAGAGACCGAAAGACACAACGCGACTTTCGAAGCCTATCTCGCCACCATTCGCAGGGCCCTCGAGAGCATCGGCGACAATACAAAGGCCGCTTGCGAGAGTGCGGCGGATTCAGAGCTGATACGCAAGGCCATAGAGACCAACATACTCACCGAGAATCCTGCGGGTGATTATGAATACTTCTGCAAGGATCTCTCAAAGGCCATCGACGAGGCTCCCCGCGGTGATGCCGACGGCATCCGCAAGGCCATACACGCTACTGTTCGCGAATACCAGCAGTCGTCGCGTGCCACTTGGATGGATGTCCTCGTGCGTCTTTACCTCTACTCGAGAGTTCCGTTCATTTCCGAGCAGTTCCTCGCCAAGAATATCAACACGGCCGATCTGGCCCGTGGTGTCGAGGCCCTGTCCGAGCTCCTTGCCATGGGTGGACTTTCGCTCACATGGCCCGAGCTGTTCAGGACTCGCAGCGACGAGGGCGACTTCGAGTTCGAGACGATCCGCAACATAGATTCCTATGTCGATGATGTCGCCGGACACGTCGGTTCTGACAATGTCGTGATAGACCTCTATTGTGCGGGCATGCTTGATGGAGGCGAGGTAATCAAAAAGCCAATTGTTTCTTTGTTTAATTGAAAATATCAAATATCCTGAATATGAAACCAATCATTTTTGCCGCGGGAGCATTGCTTGTGGCCGGAGTCGGCCTCTCGGTCGTGTCCTGTGGTTCTTCAATCGAAGACAAGATAGAAAAAGCCATCTCCGACGAGGGGACACTCTCTGTCCAAGACTATGACAGGCTGTCGCAGGAGTATGAGAAGGAAAACGGTGATACTACCGGATTCTACGATACCGTCGTGTCTGTATTCGATAATGCCGGTTATGACCTGAAGGGCATCCGCGTGAGCGCCGAGCAGGCTCAGGAGCTTCCTCGCAAGGTCACGGTCTATCTCGACAATACTTCGAGCATGATGGGATACATGAATCCCCGAAATGCCAAGAATACCATAACTACCGATTTCACGAACGTGTTCACACGGGGTATCGGAGTGTATTATGCCGGCGACTCGATCGACGCGGTATATGTCAACAAGCCAGTCAAGGGCAAGGGCGCCTCGCTCGCCCATACCACATTCGACGATATGAGTTCATTGCTCACCTCAAAGAAAGTCATCCCGGGCGATGCGTTCACCATGGACGCGCTTCTCGATTCCGTCATCGAGGAATCCGTCAATGATGCCGGACACAGTAACATCTCGTTCATAATCACCGACGGCATCCTTTCGGGTACCAACGGAGAGATCCGCGGTGATCGCAACTTCAACCGCAACAATGCCGGAGAGCTCAACCGCCGCATTATGACTGCCGTGAAGAAAGCCTCCGAAAAAGGTTACGGCGCTGCAATATACAAGTTCAATGCAGCTTTTGACGGCGACTATTACAAGTACGACAACGGTAAGGTCGCACTGTCGGGCAGCATACGTCCCTTCTACCTCATAGCCATAGGCGAGCGCGATCTGGTCAAGGATTTCACCACCAATGGAATCAAGAATTTCAAGCCGGTCGAGAATCAGTCGATGATAATGATTTCTCCCGTCGGCTCGCTCATACCTGTCATCGACGGAGCCTCGTGCGAGAATGGCGAAGAGCAGGAAAACCTCGATGCCGTGATTGTGGTTCGGCCTTATGCCGACAAGGTAACGAAGAGGGGAGCAAGCCTGCGGATGTCGTTCCCGCTCGACCGTTTCCCCGAGTATATGCGCGACCTCGACGCATTGAAAAACGGCCTGAAGATAAAGCTCGCCGGAAATGAAATACCTGTCGACTCATACAAGCTGTCGGGTTCGTCTCTTGTCGTTCCGTTCAAGATCGAGGCCGGTGACCAGCCTGTGGTCGAGATTTCGCTCACCGATGCAATGCCGGCTTGGATCGTGGAGACATCTACCTCCGATGACTCCGGCATCAAGACCGATAGCGGCAAGACTTTCCTTCTCGACGAGTTTGCCAAGGGCTTGAAGTGGGGCATCTACGATATGAATACACCCGATCTCGGCTCCGTCCGCATCCAGCTCGACTGGCAGAGCGGCGAAACTGATTGATGCACAGAACAACTACACAATACATCAAAAGATCCAATAATCAAAAACCATCAAAACCATGTTTAACTGGGTTTATTTCTTAGTCACCGGAAGCAAGGCCTTCCGTGATCCGCTGAATGTCTATCGCACCTACTTTATTAAGGATGGTGCATTTGACAACGCATTTCTCATATCGTTGGCCATCGGCCTCGTGCTTTGTGTCTGCTACTATCTGTACACACGCAAATCCATGTCGTTTGCCAATATCGGCACTTGGTTCGTGACTCTCTTTGTCGCAGCGGTACTTTCGTTTGGCGCATCGGCCTATACCGTCGGCATAGGCACTACTAATCGCGGTCTCGGCCACACCCTCGAGATGCAGGCGCGCAAACAGCAGAGCAACGCCGAAGAGACAAGCGCCAAAAAACGCAAACTCCGTCAGGATTTCAACAAGGGTGTTTTCCGTTGCGCTCCGGTCAACACATTCTGCTGGACCAACTTTGCCGTCGGTGGCATCGTGTTCCTCGTGGCATCTTTCGGATGCAAGCGCTTTGGCGGATACGGTCGCAATATCCCCGTGTGATAGAGAGCTGTTCATATATTCAGACAACCAAAAAACATCACGATGAGTACATATATATTTGCCATCGGCGGCACGGGTGCCCGCGTCTTGCGGTCGCTCACGATGCTGTTGGCGGCGGGATGCAAGGGCTCTTCTGCCGAGGAGACCATAATCCCGATAATCATAGACTATGACACCGAGAACGGTTCGACCGTGCAGACTCAGAAACTGCTCGAGTGTTATCAGCACATCCACAATGCGGCATACAAGCCCGAAGATAAGGATAAGGAAAGTTTCTTTTGCACCCCTATAAAAAAACTAAAGGAGATCAGCAAGGCTCCGGCGCGTTTCAATAGGGATACAAAGTTTGAGGTATTCCTCGAACCGGACGAGGTTAACAGTACGTTTGGCGAGCATATCGGGTTCAATACCATCAACGATACAAACGGTACATTGCCTACCCGCTATCTGCTCGAAGCCCTCTATGATAAGTCTGAGGGCGTGAATGCCGAACTCGAACTGTCCCTCGAACTGGGGTTCAAGGGCTGTCCCAATATCGGTTGTGTCGTCACTAAGAAACTCACTGATACCGAGGAACTGAGGCAGTTTATTACACTTGCCAATAGTGATGACAAGATTCTCATCATAGGATCTATATTCGGCGGCACTGGTGCCTCCGGCATTCCGATGCTGCTCGATCTCATCACTGATCCTGCCGGCCTGCCGGAAAACAAGGTGGGGGTCATTGCAGTCGAGCCCTATTTCAAGGTTGCGACAGATAATAATAGTGTCATCAACTCGGCTACTTTCGAGGCAAAGACCAAAGCCGCTCTCGAGGCCTATGACCTTGGCATAAGCGTGAACAAACAGGCAGATGCAATCTACTATGTTGGAGATAAAAAGACTTCCGGTGCCCTTCAGAATTACGAAGGGGGTGTTCAGCAATGCAATCCTGCGCATGTTGCCGAGCTCATAGCCGGTATATGTGCCATTGATTTCATGAACAATGGCAATATACAACATACCGATACGAGCACTTCGGCTATGTTCTTTGAGACATGGCTAAACCTGCCCACTCAAGATAACGATCCTGATGAGGACACTGAAGTAAAAGAGGTTAAGGTAATCCGTGTATCGGATTTCTATGAAAAGGAACTTGAAGAGCCCTACATAGCGCCTCTCTCAAGACTTGCCATGTTCAATGAATTCTGCAAGAACTACTATCTCGGATGCGGATCGGGTGCAAACAGCGATGTCTGGTTGCGAAATACGAGCTTGGATGCTCAGTCAGCCTTCCGCACGCATCTCAGGGAGTTTATAACTGCCTTCGAGGAGTGGATAACGGAAATGGAAGATCCGAAACGTCCGCTCAAGCTGTTCAATGTCGATGACAGCAACTATTCGCAGTTGTTGGTGGATAAGGTCATGACTCGGCCGAAGTTCAGATTTATCACCGAACATGCTGTTTCTGATGATGGTATCCGTAGTCAACTGGGCAAAAAACTCAACGATCTGGATACCAATCCGGCAGAAAAGGCTAAGCTGGTCGGCAGACCCTGCTATCTGTATCTCAAATGGATGACGGAAATAATGAAAGATTATTACGATGTCATCCAGAAATGGACAAAAGAAAAAGCCGCAGGTAATTAACCTCTCAAATCTATAATCAAATGGCACAGACCATCACATATCACAAATCCGGCTCTACCACCGAACAAAAGGGTGTGGCGCAGGGGCCTAAGGCTCTGACCTCGTCTTTTAAGGGGATTGATCCATTGAGCCGGGCTGGAGAGCAAGCCAATAAGCCCGGCTCATCCATTCCGACTATCTTTGCACGAATGTTGTTCTTTCGCACGGCATTCAAGAATGTGGACGAGAAAACGATAGGTGGAGTCGAAGGTACTCAGCCGGTCTATAATCAGGTCGTTTCGCAGTGCTTTGATCTGCTGGAAATGATTTTTAATCACGACCGCTCGCTCAAGTTTGTTGAATGGAACCAGACTGAGCAAGTTGAGAAACTCAGGAAAACCGGACATGAAGAGATTGCAGACGCTCTCGAATCACATTTCAACAAATATCTCAAGTGTTACGGACTCACATCTCTCTATCTTGTCCTGAAGCAAGGGGCAACCGCCGAGGAATGGAATGTCATCGGCGGCACGTCGCCCTTTACCATCGTGTTCACGTCGGCCAACTGGAACAGTGGCCGTCCAGTGACTCCATTGCTTGCCAGAGACCCAAAATTCAAGGAATACATATACAGCTTGTATGCGGCCTTGCAGAATAATATAGACAAGAAATCTGAGGAATACGCAGCTATTGAGGGCTTTATGGATTATATTGCCGCCACATCGGCAATCGAGCCCGACAAGACACTCCGAGCTGTCGCAACCAACCTCTCTTATCCTACACACAAGTTGCAGGAAGATTATCCTCCGATTATTCTCGACAAGGATCACAAGGTTGCAATGCCCGCTGCAGCTTTTCGCTTGGCGACTCCGGTGTCATTTAAGGATGCGGATGATATAGCCAACACCATCACCACTGCCGACCTCTATCTTGCTGGTCGCAAGAAGGGGGCTCTTAAGTCCGACTTCTTCCTCAACAGTGATCTGGACAAGACGTTTGATGAGATTAAGACACCTCTGATACTCGCCGAGGGTCTTTACCATACGAGATTCTACTATGACACCGTGCGCTGGAATGACAACACGAAGGTGCCGCAGATTGTCAACGACCGTCAGGCGGTGAGACAGTTGCCCGGTGCTCCGGCCATAGAGCATCTCTATTTCACGACCATAGATTTCCTTGAGCAGAAGCTGATACAGCTTCCCTACGAGATCGACTCAAACCATTTCCATCATGTACTCAATATTGACGGAAAGGGTTATTTCCTCCCGTTCAAGCCGCTGCTGATCGCTCACTTCGGCCTCGAAAAGATCGGGCAGATGCTTGTTGTCAACGAGGTGCGCGACCACAATGGAAACGTCTCGACGTTAAAAGTGACCCTCAAGGTCCCCATTCGCAACAATGCAGGTAATCCCACGGGCGTTGTCGAGCTGAAGCGAGACTATGACATGATGAAGGATGTCGTATCACTCGCACAGTATCCCGTTTCGATCGGTATTGCTCCGTTCTTCCGCCTCAGTGACGACAACCTGAACCGCTATACCGTCATATACCAGCATGGCCGACTCGTCAACTATGGGCGCACGAGCCTTTCGTTCTACGATTTCGGCAAGAAAAATCCGGATGTAGGCGACTCCAAGTCGCGCGGTCTCGAGACCATCTCCGAGTTCTACAGACTGCGTTCTGCGTTCGATGCCATCCGTATCTCGTTCGACGAACCTAAGTCTGAAAATGCTGTGCCCTGTGCAGGCATGGTATTGCCCAATTTCGACGAGCACGAATACATAGGCGGCAATCACTATTACTATAGCATCGACTTCGGCACGACCAATACGCACATCGCCTTGGCCGTGTCCGGCAACGATGACCCCAGAAGCTTCAACAGCGATGACATCCGCAGTCAGGCCGTATATCTTGCCGCCGTGCCCCAGAAGGTCAAGGACGCAATTAGGGATCACAATGACGGACAGGCCCACAACGCCATGGAAAATGTCTATGGCAAGCGTGGCAAGAACATCAAGATGGCTCAGGAGCGTCAGTTCTATCCCAACTTCATCGGCAACGAGTACAATTTCCCCATCCGTACCGTCACCGGTCAGAACAGCACCATAGACGACCTTTCGGAGATCTATAGCGGAGCCTCGATCGGCTTCCGATTCTCCAAGGAACTCGTGATGCCTGCCGACACGGAGATAAAGTACAATACCGACGTGAAGTGGGCCCTCGAGACAGGCAGTGGTGCCGAGGTGAAGTATCGTGCCGCGCTCTTCTTCCACGAGATTCTCGAGATGATACGCACGCATTGGCTCAGCCAGACAGGAGCCAACCTCGAAGACACCCCCTCAATCATACTGACGTATCCTCTCGCCATGAGCAACGTGGCCATGATGGCTCGCCTCTGGGGCAGGGAGTACGCCAAGGTGTTTGGCGTCAACGAGTCGGTTGCGACACGCAAGATCGTGCGTATGCCCGAGTCTCTCGCTCCGGCCTACAGCCTCATCCACGACGGACATCTGCCGGTGGCAGGTCTGCTCAATGTCGACATAGGCGGTGGCACGACAGACATCCAGTATTATCGCATTTCCGGCAACGACAAGTATGCCTTCTACAACTCTGTCCGTTTTGCCGGAGACGATCTCTGGGGCACCGGATATGAGAACATACCCAATGCCCCCGGCGGCGGCGTCAAGGAAAACATCTTCACGACGTTTGCCAAGGAGAAGCTCAAGGATGACGACCTGATCATCGACATGGACAAGTGCCGTATCGTGGACATCACCAAGACCGGCAAGGAGTTCATCAACGTGCTGCTGCGCGATAGCAACAAGCTCTTCATCGAGGCTCTCTCGACACCAGACACGAATATTTGCCGCAAGGTAATCTTCCTCCACTACGGGGCGATAATGTATCATATCGTCAACCTGCTCATGTCGAGGTCCGAGGAGACCGGAGGCACGTTCCCGGCGACACTCAATTTCACCGGATTCGGCTCGAAGTATATCGAGACTCTGTTCGGCGAAGGCCACAACGACAAGCTCATTGCATATACCAAGGAGCTCATTGTGGCATTCGGATTCCCGAAAGACCGAATACCCGATAACTTCACCATCAAGTTCGACGAGAACCCGAAGGCTGCCACGGCCGAAGGTGCCGCGCTGTATGCCCGTGACAAGGCAGACCGCAAGGATACGATAGACTCGAGGACGGCATATCACTATGGTTTCGCCACTCCGGTGAGGGAGCTTCGTCGAAAGGACATCTCAGCCGTCAAGCCCGACGTGATCAAGTATTTCGATGAATTCATCAAGGCATCGCAGTCCGTGACCATGCAGGGTGTCGACATTCCTCACCTGACTTCCGACGAGGCTGCACGTCTCCGCGTCGATGCCATGACCAGTTTCGATCAGGTGGAAAGCTCCACCGCCGCCGAAAACGACAGCGCCGGCGAGAACCAGATCAAGGATTCAATCTTCTTCTGGACCCTCAAGGGCTCGCTGTTCAATCTCAATTAATCACCATTACTCCGTCTGTCCGGCATCTCCGGATGCGGGACGGACGGAGTTTTTAACCTTAAGCACTCATGCCTATAAACGATTTTCTCAAATCATTTGGAGGAGGTAGGGGAGACGATATGACTCCTCAGGTGATTGATTTGCTCCGGCGACAGATAGACACCGTCGAGAAGAATAATCATCTGATGATGGATCTGAGGGCCGAGATCAACCACCTTGTCAATGTGGTGGCTGACCTTAATTCCCGTATGGCCGAGGTGCAGGGTAAGCTCTCCGCGATGGAAACTGCGAGATATGACGTGTCCGAATCCTATGTTCAGGAGCCGGTCTATAATCCTGTCGAGGACAAGCCTGTCGCGCCGCCCGAGCCAAAGGCTCCGCCCGTCAGGACCCTGTTCGCCATAATGATAGACGAACTGAGGCTCTCCGTGGTCAGCGACGCCGAAAGAAACAGCGCCCAGTTCGTCATCACGGCAAAGGGTGATTCAGGCACCGTATCTTTCAATCCCGATAGTTCGTCATTCTGTCTTGGCAACATCGAGGGTGAGGTCGAGCCATATTTTGAATACACGCTTAATTCCCGCACGCCAGTTTCGATCCACGGTGACAATTCCGCCGGGGTGACGTTGGCGCCCGACGGATGCTGGGTGATGGACAGACCCATACATCTCACCATAGATTGAACCACATAATTCTGTTCACAAAATGAATATCACAACATATCCTCCCATATTGAAGCCGGCAATGCAGCAGATAGAAGAGCTGCAAGCCGAGATAGCAAGGCTCAGGGCCCAGATGGACGAGGTCAGAAGCATGCTCGGTTTCTCCACCGAGGATCCCTGCATGTCGATGCCTGCCAATCCCGAACCCGTAATGTCGCGTCCGACGCCTCCGGTATCCGTGCCTGAACCCGTGCCTGAACCCCGGCCCGAGCCGCAGACAGTACAGTCAGCGCCTGCCTCTGTCGCCGAGACTCTGTATTGCACCTCGTTGACTTTTGTGGACGAAGAACCGGTTTTCCCCAACAATCACATTTCCGGAGATCGTTTTGAGGCTGCATATTCTTTGGAAGTCAACGGCGATAAAGCTCTTTTTTCACTTTTGCCAGATCAGGATGCTTTCGAATTCCTGACGGGAGACCTCAGCAAATACATCGAGGCCGCGGCCGAGAGCGACAGTGAATATGACTTTGATGTGGTTGGACTTAAAACAGTGCAGCCGGGTCAGGCAATCAAGTCAGCCAAGGGCTGGAAGATTACGCAAAAAGCTAAAATATCATACATAAAGGAATGAAAAAAATAATTATATCCGCTTTGTCGGCCGGCGTCGGAGCATTGGCCCTTTTTACAACCGGTTGTTCCGGCATACCCGTGACAGGCGAGACTGACGTTGTTACAGATGTGATTGACGGTAATACCATTCAGCTCAACAGCGGTCTTGTCGTGCACCTGCTGGGTATATCTCCCAACAGTTCTTTCTCCGAAGAGTATCTGAAGACAAATATCCTTGACCATGAGGTGGTCCTCACCTCGGATAGCGGAGCTGATGAGGAGGCCCAGAGTTATGACGATGAGATATATGCCTATGTCACGACGACAGACGACTATATGCCCCTTAACCGCAAGATCCTGAAAATGGCGGGCGAGAAGGCTTTCGACACTTCGTACCTCACGGACAGTCTCGAGGCATATCGCAAGATATTCACTGACAACAGCAGGGTACTCTCCGACAACGAGCTCTCTGCCATGCTCAAGGCATCCTCGATGCTTGTCTGCGGTGCCGGCAAGGAGGGGCAGTTCATCGGTACGGCCTTCTTCATCAACGAGAACGGCCTCGCGGTGTCCAACAATCACGTTGTCAATCACGGCAACAAGTACAAGGTCTATCTTTCGGATTCGCAAGGAAACATCAACTACGATCGCGGCTACGACATCACTACCATTGTCAAGACTCAGGACTATCGTACGGGACCTGACTATACCATCTTCTATGTCAATATAGACGAGGATACCAAGAAGCGACTCTCTTACCTCACCGTCGGCAAGCACCGTCCTGCCAGCGGCGACAAGATTGCCACGGTCGGCAATCCGGCTCCCGGCGACCGTATCCTGAACATGTCTTACGCCCATGGCACTATTTCGGCCGTGCGCGAGAATCAGGGTCAGCTTCAGATCAACGCTCCCATAACCCACGGTTTCAGCGGCGGCGCACTCGTCAATGACCGTGGCCACGTTGTGGGCATATCGTCGAGTGGATATGACAATACCAATGCCAACCTCAACTTCGCGGTCGACATGCAGATTGTCCGAGATATTCTCGACAGTGAGAATGTTCCCTATGCCGGTAAGTAATGCTTTTGCAGACATAGTCCGCCGGACTGCTTTTCAAGGCTTCCGCTTTGACGGGCAGTCGCGGCGGATTGAATGTGATTTCGAACTCAACAGTCTTCAGAGCAATAGGCTCGTCGATCTGGCCATCCGTTCGTATGGCTACAGGGACCACACCGAGGCAGACAGGGATATTGTCGAGATATTGACGTCTGCCGGAGATTTTGGCGCGACCTCGGTAAATGACATTGGTCTGTTGAACCTTGAGCCCGGCACGCTTGTCGATCTTCTTTTCGGCGACGGCACGCGACTCAGGCTTATATACGACTCTGAGGCCAAGTTCATCGTACTGAGCGATGCCTCGGGAATCCTGCACAGGGGTGACACCCTGAAATGGCTCTCGCTTAATCTTGCTGTCGGTGACCGTGTCACGGCTGTAGTCCGACGCAATGGCGCCGTCTATCCCGACGCTGATACCTGTTATTGCTCGGACAAGGTTTCCGAGATAAACGTGGTGTTCGTGTCCCCTTACGTGACGCTGGCCGGCAAGTCACCGGCGCCCTGTGACGAGGTCGTTCAGGGGTGTGTACGGGTATTCAGCAACGGGCCGAGATTGAACGGCGTTTTTGATGCGGCTGATCTGATGGCGGAAGCCTCCGATGCTGTGTTTTGCTTGGATCTGACAAGGATGGAATATACCATAAATCCGTCGTTCAGGCCCAAGATGGATGATTCGGAAAGGCTGTTGGATCTGTTGGGCCGGACTTGTGATGTTGTTGAGGGCGACAATCTACGGTTGCTCCATGCGGTCGCTCCGGGACGCTTGTCGCTGACTCAGATCAGACGAGACAGATGCTTGAAGATTTCAGAGAAACTTAAAGTAAGTATGTCGCCATGCAGATAATTGTTTGTCCTGATTGCGGTAAGCCGTTCGCCGTGTCGGATAATCCGACCTTGAGGCCGCGTCGCATCAGATGCCCGCACGAAGGATGTGGTTTTACCGACGACGAGAGCTCGTTCACCATCACTGCTTCGGCAAGGCAAAAAGCCGTCTCTGTCGGACCACTCTTTGAGTCTGCCGTCAGGCTTGCCGCTGATCCCCGTCTGATAGGGCGCGAGAACATTGACATGATTGCCCGCAACAGTTCGTGTGCCCATTCCATTGTCATCGGCTTGGTCAACAACCTGCTTGACGATACGGTATGTCTGTCAGACCCGGTATTGAAAAAAATGAGGTTTGTCAGGCTTGAGCGCGAACAAGTCAGTCTTGACGTATTGATGAAAAGGCTGGACGAGTCGATTCGGATGACGCACGATGACAAGGGTAATGACGACAAGTCAACGGACAGGAATGGCCCGGATTACCGGTCCATGTATCTGGATTTGCAGAAGGCTTACGAGCGTCTCGAATCTGAAAAGAATAATATGAGAGACCGTGCCAAAGCTCTCGCCGCAGAGAATCAAAGATTCAGGGAAATGCTTGGCTTGTGATCGGATTTATGGTTTTTAATCTTATAATCGAATATTGTTATGGTTTCAATGATAATCAGCACGGTGGTACAGTGCATTATTGGATGGCTCCTCATCGAGAAGGTACCGTATTGGCTCGGTATCAGGGGCATGTTTGCCACTGTCCTCAAGGTGATAGGAGTATTGATAATAGTTTTCGCACTCCTTTCTTGGATTTGATCGCATAATGCATTGAGATGCATCTCTATATGACACGAGGCTGTGTCAAAATAGGCGCAGCCTCTTCCGTAATGTGTTGTAAAACATAAAACAAAG
>LUJS01000021.1 GCA_001689495.1 Bacteroidales bacterium M8
TGCTCTAACCAACTGAGCTATAGGACCTTGAGGGTGTTGATTGCGGTTTGATTACCGCTTTTCCCTTTTTGCAGTGCAAAGTTACGGCTTTGTATCGTTATTTCCAAATTTTAGGCAAGATTTTTTTGAATTCTTTTTTGGATGGATACAAAAAAAGCCACATCAGAGCAGGATGATGAAACTCCGAGTGACAGGATTTGAGTGCTCGCCGTCCTTTGTAATCCTCCGGGCAATGGATGCCTCCCTCGAGAGGGATGAGGCCCGCCATTAGCCGGCTAAGCTTGTCTCGGTATTTCAGATAAAATTGAAGAGTTTCCCAATCGTCTCTGATGTGGTTGTATTTTAATAACACAAAATTAGCCATTTTCGTTCGCACCACCAAACGAGCAGGCGATTTTTTTCATTTAACAGTTTCTCAATATACATTTTTTAACAGTTGCAAGGGCTACCACATATTATATATAGAAAAATCCTCCGCGCCGATGCGGGCGCAGAGGATTGTCGTGATTGATCTTGATGGATTAGGCGTTATTTCACCAGCAATTTGAAGCTGCGGTCTGAGACGCGGACGATATAGACGCCTGACGCGAGGTTGTCGAATCGTGCATGGCCGTTGTTGTCTACCGCGGTCCTGCCGATGACCTTGCCATCTATGGCGTAGACGGCACAATCGGCACCGGCAGTTGCATTGACGATTATTGAGGCATCGTCAGCATAGACCTTGATGTTTTCGGTTGCTATCTCGGTCAGCGAGCTTTCGGTGATGTCGAGCAGGTCTGTATAGAGGAGCAGTTTGGGGAAGAGCTCGTTGGTCATTATGCACATCACTCCGGTCTGAGGCTTGAGGAAAGTCGTGATGCCGTTGTCTATGGTATAATCCGAACCCTCGGCAAGGGTCTCGCCGATCAGGTTGCCCTCCTCGTCATATTCGGGGACTCCGATATACCAAGTATAGACTGTCGAGACTCCGTTGACTGTTGCCTGAGAGCTAAGGTCGACCTTGCCGTCCGTGACTGTCACGTCCAAGGGTGCCTGATTGCTGTAGTTGTACAGATACCACGAACTGTTGACCGCGGGCAGGGTAGTGAAGTCGAAGCGGTTTCCGTCGATAAACAATACATTGAGATAGTCAAGGCCCGTGAGGTCGATCTCGGAGAGCTTATTGTTGCTGAGCCAGAGCTGGTCTGTCATGGGCACTCCGCTCAGGTCTATCGAGGTGAGCGAGTTGCTCTGCAGACCGAGATCCCACAGGATGGGATTGTCGAGGTGGACTTGCGTAAGGCCACATTCGCCGGCATAGAGCCCCGTGAGGCTCTTGAGCGAGGATACGTCAAGCGTACTGATCGGATTCTTGCCTATGGAGAGGAGGTTGAGTGAGGGATACTTGTCGATGGGAAGTTCCGTAAGGTTATTGCCGTCGAGCGTGAGCTCGGCAAGGCCGGGACATACGGGGTATTTGATTTTGCCGTCGGCCAGACCTGCATCCGTGACGGAGAACGCAATGAGGTCCGTGAGTCCGGAGGCATCAATCTCTGAAAGGGGGATATTATTCACGCTGAATACGGTGACGCCACTGTCGTTGCCGTATGAATAGCATTTGACTTCCTGTCCGGCCTTGACCGATGCGGGGTATTTGTTATATGTGTGTTCAAGGATATATTGAGTGAGCTCGCCGTCGTTATTCCAGTCGACATAAATGGTAGTGCCGCTGGTTTTGGCTGCCAGCGTCAGATTACCTTCGGCGTCCTCCGAGGGGATGAATGTGGCAAAGACATAGGTGGGCATGTCGGCCGGCTGAATCTGTGTGGTCACATAAGCCTTGTCCCCGGCAAATGCAGGGAAGAGCGGGTGACTGATGCGACAATAGATCTTGCCGATTTTAGAATCAAGGAAACGGAACATGCCGTTGTCGGCACTGACTTCGCTGTCGGTTAGCGTGCGGCCGTCAGAGACGACAATCCATTCAAAGCCCGTAGTCAGGCCGTCGACTGTCAGAATCTGTTCTGAGAGATTGACTCCAGGAGCGGTTTCGGGAATTTCGACGGGGTGCTGGGGCGCATAAGTCAGATTCTCTATGTCCTTGAGAGGATAGAGCGCCGGGATCGTGAAGAAGTTGTCTGTCACGTCGAGATTTACGAGCGGGGTATAGCTTGCCACCGGGAGCGATGTGAGCTTGCACCCTGAGGCATTGAGGGTCTTGAGTGCCTCGCAGTCCTCAAGGTCTATCACGGCAAGAGGATTTCGTGCAAGATTCAGTGTCTCGAGTCGCTTTGCACGGTCGAGTGCTATCTCGGTCATCATGTTGTCCGACAGGTCGAGGCTCAGCAGGGCAGAGAGGTCGGCCAGTATGAATGACTCTATCATGTTGTGTGAGGCGTTGACGTCGTTTAGGATGTTCTTGCCATAATCGCCGTTGGCGCCTGATAGGTCGAGCGTCGTGAGCATGTTGCCGCTGAGGTCGATGTGGGTCAGGCAACGGTTCCACGACAGGTCTATGCGAGGCAGCGCGCAGTCAGTGATCTCGAGCATCGAGAGCGAGCGCGAGGAAGAGAAATCAGCAGACAGCACTCTCGATCCGTTAATGCCGAAAGCTGTCATGTCTACCCCTTCGGGGAGATAGATGGTCACCGAGCCCGTGCCCTTGCGCTGTCCGCTGACATTGCAGGTTTGAGGCATGGCCGATGTGGTGCTCGTGAAAGTGGTGGGATTGCCGTCGCCGAAGTCTACGCTGAACGACACGGGGACCTCTGCGGTGGCCCCGCTGATGCCGACCATCATGGCTATGTCCGTCACGGTAGTGCTGAAGCGTAGCTTGGCTACGGCATTGTCCTTGCCGAATTCAGATGCGGGCTTGACAAGGAATTTGGATGTGGTCATCGGGTATTCGTAAAGCTCTGAGTTTGCGAACACGACCATGACGCTGTCGCTATATGATGCGTTGAGCGTAATCTTGCCGTTATCCCACGTATAATATGAGGGATCGAGAGGCATGGGGTCTCTCGGATTAGCCTCGTTCACATAATAAAGGTATCCGACTGTCTCGGTGCCGGGGCGCAGCACTTTGTCGCTGAAATCGAGTACTGTTCCCTCGGCGTACGAGCGGTCTGTGGGGAACGGGTTCTGGGTATAATAATATTCTATGAAAGTCTCGCGGGGAGCGGGCAGGGTGGCGAAATCCAAAAAGTTGTTGCGCACGTCGAGGGTCTGCAGAAGCGGGTTGCCCGATATGTCAAGAGAGGTGAGCAGGTTGTCGGAACAACTCAGCGACAATAGCTTGGGGCATCCCGAAAGATCAAGTTGCGTGAGGTGGTTATTGCCGCAATGGAGTCGCTGCAACTCGGGGTTGTGTGTCACGTCGAGCGTGCTGATGCCGGTACCGGAACTGTAGCTGCCGCCATGACTGCAATAGAGCTCGGTCAGATACGGATTGTTCGAGACATCGAGGCTCGAGACAGGCGTATCGGCCACATTGAGCACGAGGAGCTTGGGGTTTTGCGAGACGTCGACAGACGACACCGGAGTGACGTCGATGGACAGTCGCATCAGTTCGGGGCAGGCGGCCGGATTGACCGATGTGAGCGTGGGGCAGTTCCATGCCTCGAATGAGACGAGGGCAGGGTGGTCGGCCATGTCGAACGACGGGTCGAGGTGGTTGATAATACTCATCTCGAGAATCACGAGGTCGGTCTTCGGACCGCCGACGGTCAGCTGGCCTTCGTTGAAGGGGTTGTCTGTCAGATAAATCGCCTGAAGCCTGTCCATATGCGACAGGTCGAGGTTCTCGATAAGATTGTGCTCGAGATTGAGTATCTCCACGTTTGTCAGCTCCGGGAAACTGATGGAGTTGATGTAGCATCCCTCGAAGTCGATATAGTCAATCAGCTCCGGGTCGCCATAGATTTTCACCTCGCCATCAGGTCCGACGCTGCACGGGATGCATGTCGAGCTGATGCCCTGATTGTCGGGGCCGAAAACTGCTTGTCCGACAGTGAAATAATTGATTCCGTATCCTGTATCGACCCCGAGCTGGGACTCAACTTTGGTTCCGAGCCCTATGGTGAACTTGTTCTCGGTACCCGCAAGGTCGTAGAGGGTCGTGTGGAATGTCAGGATCGGCTCGTTTCCGCCCGATCCCTGTGCCTGTGCCGGGACGCATCCTGCAATACACAACAGGATTGCACCCAATGCTGCAATGGTTTTCTGTAATCTCATCGGTTAATTGATTCGTTATTATAAACATACCCGCTCTTCCTGCCAATCGGGGCAGAAAGAGCGGTATGTCAGTGATTGAAAGGATTATTTATTGATAACAACCTTTTTGTTGCCGATAATATAGAGTCCGGCGGGGAGAGCCGCGATGCGCTCGGGCGTGGCGTTGCTGATGATCAGGACGCCCTGCAGCGAATAAACGTCTACGGCAGCGTTGTTGTCGGCTGCCACGCCTGCGATGGATGAGTTGCTGTCAGAGATGGAAATATTGGTGTCTGCATTGATTGTCACGACATACTTGCCATTCTCGCCGGGCGTTACCTCAGTGCCGTTCGCCTTGACTACATAGATGCTTTCGGCAACGGTCGGAGCGATGCTTATCTCGGTGCCGGGGAGCACGCTAAGGCCTTCGGATGCATTGACTACCGGGGTCAGACGGTCTGCCTCGATGTAGGGAACAGTCTCGGGAGCAATGTCGAAGGTGACATTGAGAGGAGTCTGTGCCGACTGGTAAACCTTGATTACGGGATACTCGGGGAGGTTGGACATGGCGGGATATGAACCGTACTGATTCTCTATCTCCTCGTTGTTCAGATAGACGACAGGGTCGGGATAGAAGCCGAGGCCGAAGGGGCAATCCGATTCGGCGTAGCTGAACTCGGTGTATCCGGCAACGGGATTGTAATCCTTCTGATTGTCGGTGTACTGTCCGAGCGAGAGGAACGAGTACATCCATTCCTTGTCCTCAAGATAGATGACGGCCTTGTGATCTCTTACGAACACATCGCTCTCGACCTCGATGACGCTGCCGTCCTTGGTCAGATATACGGGCGAGTAAACGCTCTCGCCGTCGAGCTTGATGTCAAGTACCTGATAGCCGTCGGCAGACTTGATGCTCAGGTAGGGATTGGTCTTGGGCACTTCGAGTATGTTTTCCTTGCCCGTCAGTGTATAGGTGTTGTCCTCGCTTTGCTGCCAGCCTGTGAAGACTATGATGTGCGAGGGATCGGTGCAACGGAGCGTGACTGTGTAGGGCAGGAGCTTTTCGGCCGTGACGACGTAGTTGTATCCGCCCTCCTCGGTGATCATTGTCGAGTAAGAGTCGTATGCTGATACCTCGCGGCCGTTCTCCTTGAGAGTAACCTCAAAATTGTCGGTGTTGAAATAGAGGGCTATGCGCTGACCGAGCTTGGCGGTGAAGCCGGGTGCGCGCCAGAGCTCGCCGTCGACGGTCTCGCCGTCAAGCGTGAGGCGGGTGATGGCGGCATCAGTGCCTTCGTTGGCGAAGGTCACGCTGACAGGCACGGACACGTCGGGGAACTCTGTGTAGATCTTGATGGTGCTGCCGCTTGAGGCGGGAGTTACGCGGAATGTGCTGCCTTCGCTGGCTACGGGCTGGCCGTCGAGCTCGACCTTATAGAGCGAAGAGTTGAAGTCGGCGCTAAGTATGCTCAAGGGTACCTCTGTCGTGGGATTGTAACGTACCTCGGTAGCCTCGGTCGATGACAGGGGGATGTTGTCGTATGAGTTGTTGCGGCGCATGGACACCTTGGCGGCGTCGCCGACCACCTCGACAAGCACGAAGTCGGTGCGTGTGGCATTGATGTCGTAAGTCTCTACGGTGATGGTGTTCATGCCCGGTTCGAGCGAGTAGTGCGACAGTGTATAGGTCGTGACGCCTGACGAATATAGCAGTTCCTCGCCTCGTTGGTTTTTGACCGATGCCAGAGCATAGCCGCTGACAGCGTTGATCGAGGTCTGTCCGTATTCCTCGACGGCATTGATGACCCACTTGCCGTCGGTGCTGTTGTCGGCATTGTATGTCTTGTAGTCGCAGATGATGTAGGCTTCTGCCGGATTGGCTATTACGGTCAGGCCCTTGGGCTGCTTGACATCAGTGGTGATGGTGACGACGCCGTCGGCGGGAAGTGCGTCATAGCTGAGGAAAGCTCCTTCGACGATGCCCGATATGAGGTTTTCGCCTGTCGGGGTGGTGACTGCGGTCAGGACAAAACCGTTGTTGACGCCGACCGATACGCCGAAATCGGCAGGCAGTTGGAGCGTCGCGGAGTTGTTGGCATCCCAAGCGACGTTGTTATACGTCGAGGGGTCGCGCAGAAATGCTGCCTCCGGATTGTCGATGGTGAATGTCACCGTCTTTTGTGCCGATGCCGATAACGACACCAGACTCACCAAAAGGTAAGTAAGAATGGAGTAAAATTTTTGCATCTGGTTACTGTTTAGTTACTATGTTTTAAAAATTTCCGCAAATTTATTAAAATTATTTTAATGATACAATGATGTATGGTTTTCTCATTAAAATAATCCGTTCACAAGAACAATAATTGGTCGATAAATCCTTATTTTTGCAGGATGAAAACAATGAATTATCAAGAATGAATAGGGTAGAACGTGAATCCGCCACGGTCGGAAAGATGATAGCCATGTATTGCAGGCATCATCACGGCAGCCGTCAAGGCCTTTGCGACAGCTGCCGGATGCTGCTCGACTATGCCGTGGACAGGCTGCGTCACTGCCCGGACGGAGAGGCGAAGACAAGCTGTCGCAAGTGCGTGAGGCACTGCTATGCCCCTGCACATAGACAGAGAATCCGTGAAGTGATGCGATATGTCGGCCCGAGGATGATTTTCCACCATCCCCTCGCGGCCATCAGGCACATTGTCGACGAATATCTTTGAGCTTCGGACAAACCTTGCGGCAAGCCAAGGTGTTGAATATTCATAATATTGTGATTATGAATACTCAGACAAAAAATACTCCTCGGATTCCGGGACGGACCTCGGGGGCTTCGGGCCAGCTTATAGGAAATGCGTGCATACTCCTCGCCACGTTATTCTGGGGCGTTAATGTCTCGTTCACCAAGGCGCTGATCCCCGAGTGGATGACGGCCGACGGCATCATTGTCGTCAGGCTTGTCGGCGGGTGCTTTTTGATGTGGCTGGCGTCCGTGTTCGTCAAGTGTGATCCAATCATTCGCAAGGACTGGATGAAACTTATTCTCGGCGGCGCGGTCGGATTGTTTGCATTCATATTCCTCTTTGTGACTTCGCTAAGATATGGCAATCCCATCGACATATCCATAATTATGACCCTGCCGCCCGTCTTTGTCATATTGATAGGGGTGATATTTCAGGGACGTCGGCCATCGGGCCTCGAATACGCAGGCGTGGCATTGTCGATGGCCGGAGCGGTGACGGTCATACTCGCCGGTCAGGCTGGCAAGAATGGCAGTGACAATCTGTTAGGCGATCTTCTCGCCGTGGCATCTACTCTTTGCTATGCCTTTTATCTTGTGATTCTCGAAGGTCCGACCAAGACATACAAGCCTGTCAATATGCTGCGGTGGGTATTTCTATTCGCGGCAATCCCGGCACTCATCTTCTTGCCCGGCATGAAGGAGCTGCCCATACTCCACACCACCGAGGCAGCCCCGTGGCTTGAGATTGCGTTCATACTTTTCTGCCCGACATTCATGGCGTATTTCCTCGTGCAGCCCGCCATCAAGCACATCGGGTCGGAGCTGGTTTCGCTATACCAATACCTGTTGCCGGTGTTCGCGACCCTTTCGGCAGTGCTTATGGGCATAGACCATCTCAAATGGATTCAGGTTCTGGCCATGGCGATAATAGTCGGCGGCATGGTACTGACAAACGTCGGAAAACGCCGCAGGGCGGGTGCCTGATTCAAAACGGCCGATGATATTTGGAAATTAATTCGTAATTTAGCGGAAATTTAATACCATTCCATTCAATGAAAAGATTTCCGCTTTTACTTCTATCCCTGCTCCTTGGCCTGTCGGGGGCTGAAAGCGCCGAACGCCACGACGAGCTCAGAGACAGCATCCTCTCAAACATCCACGGGGCCATCTGTTTTGACAAGACTTTAGATGTCACTAAGTTCGGGGCGAAGGCCGATGGCGTCCACGATTGTCTTCCGGCATTCCGCAAGGCCATGGCGAGGATTGAAAAATCGGGTGGGGGATGTGTCGAAGTCCCTGCCGGGACCTATCTGCTCAAGGGCCCCCTGACACTGGTCAGCAATCTGCGCATCAATCTCGCCGAGGGAGCAACACTCAGATTTGACCCTTCTCCCGAGTATTATCCGATAGTCAACACGAGCTGGGAGGGTACATACCTATACAACTATTCACCGATGATATATGGCCATGGACTCGAAAACGTGGCCATAACAGGCGACGGGATCATCGACGGCAACGCGATGACGACCTTTGCGACTTGGCGCGCCAAGCAGAAACCGGCCCAGATGCGCACCCGCGACATGAATCACGCGGAGACGCCGGTGGCCGAGCGCAGATTTGGCGACGGCGACTGGCTCAGGCCACAGTTGCTGCAACTGTATTCGTGCAAGGGGATAACATTGCAGGGCGTGAAAATAATCAATTCGCCTTTCTGGTGCATCCATCTGCTGCAATGTCGCGACGTCATCTGCCGTTCGCTGCGATATGACGCCAAACTCGTCAACAACGACGGCATCGACCCCGAATCGTCATGCGACATGCTCATCGAAGACATACACTTCGACAATGGCGACGACAACATCGCCATCAAGAGCGGCCGCGACAACGACGGCTGGAACACCGGAAAGCCGTGCGAGAACATCGTCATACGCAACTGCCATTTCAAAGGGCTTCATGCCGTGGTGATAGGCAGCGAGATGTCGGGTGGAGTGCGCAACATAATCATCGAGGACTGCGATTATGCCGGATATTGCAAGCGCGGCATATATGTCAAGACCAATCCCGACAGAGGCGGTTTCGTAGAGAACATATTCGTCAGGAACTGCAAGTTCGGCGATGTCGAAGACCTGTTTTATGTCACCAGCCGCTATGCCGGCGAGGGTCTTGAAAGCAAGAATTTCTCGACGGTGAGAAACATCCACGTCAACGGCCTCTCATGCCACAAGGCATCAGCCGCAGCACTCGTTTTGCAGGGGACGGAGCAGAAACCACTCACCGCGATTAGCTTTGACAACATATCCGTGGGCGAAGCTCGGACCGGCATAAGTTTCAGCAACACCGAAGGCGTAATGATGGGCGAATGTCACATCGGCCCCGCTGCCGGAACCCCCACCCAGATCACAGCCAAAGACAAAATCTTCGAGAAATAACAATCCCCCTCAAAACAAAAAACAGAGCCGTCACACTTATTGGTAGCGTGTCGGCTCTGTCTTTATATTTTGCGACGTGTTCCGTTTTTGTTCCGGTAGAAAATAAAATCAGTCTGCAAGCGGCTTGCTTACAGACTGATAACCCTCAAAGGGTCGGGGTGAGAAGAAAGAAAAACCTCTCATAGTAACACCTTTAGGCCTATTTTATGGGTTATTATACGTTCTTATTTCATAGGCTTTGTTCCGATTTTGTTCCGATATTCAATCCGGACGCGGCAATCAAAACCTGAATCAATCGCTCCTTTTCCGCAAGTAGGTCAAGGAGCGTTTTTTGTTCCGCACCTATCATAACAGTGGCCGGGCCGACTACTGTGTGCGCTTGTATGTCGGAGTAGCTTTTGTTGCCTCCGACGGGTATGTCAAACGCAATGGCCGGATTCAGCCCTGCTCCGGCACATAGTTTCTCCCACAACGAACAATCCATTGTCTCCTTGTTAAATAGTGTTGACAAATAGTTATACGAAATGCCTGCGGCAACAGCCACGTCGCGCTTCTTTAAGTTGTTGGTTTCTATGTGCTTTTTGAGCAACTGGCCAAGATGTTTCATGTTCTGCAAATGTTAAATAACATTAAACTAATTAAGAATGACATTCTCAAATAGTTTAACTTTCAATTATTCTTTGTTACTTTGCTGTCGTAAAGTTACGACAAAATCTTAAAACCGACAAGAAGATGACCGCAAATAATGCCCTCGACAAGTACCTCAGCTCACTCGAACCAAATGAACGAGCGGCTAAATCTCGTGATATTCGCGCTTTATGCCAAATTTCGAGGTACGTCCTTAGCGATTGGCGACGTGGTCGCACTCAAATTCCTTGGTTTTTTCGCGACAAAATTACAGAAGCCGTCGGCGAAAACATCTTTTCAAATGTCACAGATTGATTAAATTGACATGGATAGGCCATTAACTAATACAGAATTTTTCGCCTATGAGGGTGAAGTGTGGTATCGCTTGCCGGACGGTGCGATCAATAAACTGCGTGAATCTGATTCTGAAATCCTCGACGAGTTTATTGAACACATCGCTACTTTCTACCCCAAGGCCTATGACGCTCTTTGTGCCGAATACAAAGGGTGCGCTCTCAATAGGTCATATTTTCGCTATCGTATTGCCTCGCGCTTTATCCGCTGTAATTTCGCGCAGCTCGACAACATACCCGATTTCTCCGACAACTGCCGTTGCTCGTTTGAATTTGTTCAATGTCCTCTCCGTGGCGAGTGTCGCCATGAAAGAGTTATATGCCGCCCGGAGTTTGACCATAAATTGTCGGCGGCGGAATTGCCTGTCCTCAGGCTATGGTTCAACGGTCTTTCTCCAGATGATATTGCTGACCAGTTGCACCTCTCTCCCCATACTATCCACAATCACATTCGTCATGCGTATCAACGTCTCAACATTCACTCAAAGGCTGAATTTGTCCGGTATGCCTCTCAAACAAATCTGTTCTCATGAATACCGACAATCATAAATACAGCAAATGGGAGGTGCAGAAGGTTAAAGACCTTGATATTCGTTTATTTATCCCCGGCTGCAATCCTCGTAAGACCACACAAGACGTGGAGTGTCCTTTCTGTCACAAGATAAAATTCAATATCAACCGTAAGAAAGGTTGCAATTATGCCAAATGTTGGTCGTGTGGCGAAGGCTTCTCCGGCCCTATTGCCGCCGTTGCATATTACCAAGGCATAAACCTCAATACAGACTGGTTACATGCGCTCGAAGAAACAGCCCGTCAGGGAGGTATTGTCATCACCCCGGAGGAACGACAGCGTGAAGAATCCATTGCCGCTGCCGTCAAGTCTAACCAATCCTCTTTCTTACGTCAGCAGCTCGAATCCTCGGGTTTGACAGAGGCTGATGTTATGGCCTCGATCATAGAGGGCGGTCAGGATTTATTCCGCTCTCCTTTCCGCAAGGGCCGAGTAAATGAGTCATTCATTCCGGACGACGCCGGCGATGAAATGCTCATTTACTATTACGACCTGAACGGACGCCCTATGATGTACACCGCAAAAGGCTCGGCCAAGCCTCGTCAATATGTGCGTGTACGTTGGTCAAACCCTGCTTTACATCGAGGGTCCAGCGGCAAGGAAATGAAGTATCAGACACCCGCCGGAGCTTCTTGCCGTGTCTATATCCCGGAGAAGATCCGACGGCTGTATAAAAGTAAAACCCACATCGACACGCTGTTTCTTCAGGAAGGAGAAAAGAAGGCCGAAAAAGCCTGTAAACACGGCATGTTGTCTATTGGCATACAGGGCATAAATAACTTTGGCTCGCAACAGGAAGGTCTGTTGCAAGACATTCAGGACATCGCCAAAGTCTGCTCTATAGCCAACATCGTTCTTGTCATGGATTCGGACTGGAACGACCTGCACCGAGAAATTATTGTTGGTGATCGTGCCGATAAACGCCCTAATTCATTCTCTAAAGCTGTCATCAAGTACCGCCAGTACATGAAGACATTCAACACCATTGGCCTGTCAGTAAATGTCTGGTGGGGCCATGTGAACGAGAATGAACACGGCGACAAAGGTGTCGATGACCTCCTGTGTGGCTCTCTACTTGGTCGAGAGTCTGAGCTGATGGAGGACATAGAGCGCACGATGAATTCTCACGATGGCAGAGGAACGTGGCTCAATATCCATAAGATTACAGAAGAATCCGACACCAAGATCCGTGATTTTTGGTCGCTCAATGACGTTCAGGCGTTCTATGAAATCCATAAAGACCGTTTGACCGGCATTGACACATTCAAGATAGGAAATATCCGCTACAAGGCCGAGAATGGCGCTCTTGTGCCTATGAGCCGCTATTCCTCAGCCACCGACATCTACTCAATCACTCAGACCTCCAAAGGAGAGGACAAAGTGGAATTTAACGATGTCGAGGCATTCCGATTCCTTGCGGCCAGTGGTTTCCACCGACTACGCAACAGCGACGAGGCGGCCACCGGCTATGAGTTTATTCGCATTGATGACGGTATAATTGACCGTGTCGCGCCGTATGAAGTGCGTGACTTTATCCGCGATTACATCAATGCGAATTGCAAGACCGATATTGTCCTTCAATTCTTCGCCAAACGCCTCTCGACCATCATGGCCGACAAGCAGCTCGAAAATCTCGCAATTATTTCCGACGATTTCAATAACTTCACATCGGGCGTTCAGCGCACCTACTACAATAACGGTCAAGTCGAGATAACGGCCAACGCTATCACGCCCAACAAGCCTATTAGTCAAGTGTGGCGCAGTCGTATCGTTCCCCGGCGTTTTACCCGTGTGCCTATCATCAAGGATATTCAAAAAATAGGCGACAATTTTTATATCGAGTACACGCCGGAGGCGGCAAAGTGTGAGTTCCTTGCCTTCCTGATCAACACTTCAAACAACTTTTTCTCTCATGACGCGGAGCGCGAGTTGTCGGGTCCTGAAACATTCGAGTGGATTCACCATATCGTGAACAAAATCACAACGCTCGGCTTCTTACTCTGTGATTATAAATATGCCTCTGAACGCAAGGCCGTGATAATTCAGGACCACCTCATGTCAGAGGTCGGCCAGAGTCACGGTGGCGCCGGCAAGTCTATTGTCGGAAATGCTATCGGCCATGTCGTTCCTCAGTTCTTCATCGACGGCAAACAGATGAAGCGTGATGACGAGTTCTTGTTGTCCGGCGTTACCAAGGCAACACGAAATATCTTCATTGATGACGTCAAAACCAATTTTGCCTTTGAGAATCTTTTTGCCATGGTAACAGGCCCAATGTATGTCAATCCTAAAGGCAAAGACCGTTATTGCATACCCCTTGAGGACTCGCCGAAAATACTGATCACAACGAATCACGCAATCAACAAGGCCAATGAAGCAGCCACTAAACGTCGAATCATCTACATGGAGTTTTCAACGTGGTACAATCCGGAGCATACTTTAGTTGATGATTTTCATCATATGTTTTTCGATGACTGGGACGATGAACAGTGGAATCTCTTTGACAACCTGATGGCCGAGTGTGTTATGTATTATTTCCGCTCATTTGAAAACTGCTGGTCGAGGGAAGGAGCCGGCGCAGTTCCTCCACCCATGAAGAACATTGAACTGCGCACTCTCCGTCAGGAGATGTCAGAGGTGCTGTATCAGTGGGCCGAGGAGTATTTCGACCCGTCAGGCTCTCATCTTAACGAGCGCATTAAACGCGCTGACCTCGTGGCCTCATTCTTCGAGTATGCCGGTGGCCCCGCCGGGCATGGTGTCACTCGAACCAATTTCAAAGGCAAGATACAGGCATATTGTAAGTTTAAGGGGTACGATTTCAATATCGACCGCCCTAATGCCGAGAAAGCCTATTACTCCGACTGGAAACCACTGCACCCGGAGGAATCCTTCATCGGCTCTGACGATAAATCGGGTGGAGCCGAATATTTCAAAATTTACTCTCCGGCTAAAGAACAAGAAATGAAACCATTCTAAATTACCTCTATGGATAACAAAGAAATCGCTCTCACTGTGGTAAGCAAGATTACCGGTGTGGCAAAATCAACAATTCTATCCCGGACGCGAGTATGGCCCGCAGTTGAAGCTCGGCAGCTCATAATCCTTCTCCTGTATCACGACGGAGCTACAGACGAGTCTATTTCGTGGATTTTAAAACGTGGCCGGTGTGCCATTCTTAAATCCCGGCACTCGGCAACAGACTCGCTCCGGATCTCAAAACTATTCCGTGCCAAATTCGACAAAGCGTCAGAAATGTATGAAAGCCAAAAATCGTTACGAGTATCTTAAAACCGACTGCCTTGCAGATGTCGAACCAGTCGAGGCTCAGTCTACATGGTGCGTGACCGATGGTCGCGACGAAACCATCACAATCTTCTCGTCGCTTCTCCCGGACGGCTCGTGGGTCTATGGCTATCTCGTTCACTGGGCTAATGGCCGGACATCTGTGCAACAGCCTACCGCAGCTCTCGGTCGTTTCCGCTCGCAGCGAGAGGCTAAATTATATGCAATCGGTTTTATGCTCCTATATCTGGACTATTTCCGGGAAGAAACCCGTGCCGACATTCGCCGAGGCGAGGCGGCCCTTATGCAAGCAGAACTTTTTTAATTCAAGAACTATGCTGTACAAACTATCCATTCTAATTGCCCTAACGCTTGTCGGCTGTTCACAGCCAGTCAAACGCACCGAGTCAATGACCCAGCCTCAGGCCTCTGTCATCTCAGTATTCAACCCCGGCCAGTGTCCGCCTCTCCCGCGCCCTCTCGATGGCATGGCGTTGGACTCGGTGCAACTGTACTCCCCGGCGTATCGTCAGCGCCCTGTTCTCGGCCAAAGTGTCAACCGTCGTGGCCGTCATCTGTCTCGTCGCAATGTGGTGGCACAACATCACTCATAGACAATTTCGACTATCGGGGGCGTCGGTTCCTCGACGGGCGTCAGAGCGTGGCCACGCTGGCCGCACTCCGCGCCGTGCCCGAGACGTCGGTGCCCGACGGTTTCCGCGCCTACTGTGCCAAGGATGGCCAGTGGTATGAATACAACTCGGCTAACGAGGTTGACGCAACCACCGGCAAGTGGCGCAGGATCACCACCGAGGTAGCACAGACCACCGGCGACCGCGCCGACATCCCCATGAGCCAGAAAGCGGTGACGGATGCAGTTGATTCACTGAACTCAAAGGTGAGCGGTATCGTGGATGGGGATGACAGCAGAGACAAATTCTTCATAACCGATGAATCCGGCAACATCATTGCGGAGATAAGCGCGTCCGGGATAAAGACGACTGACGTGATGCTGCTTATGGATGGAGAGATTGTAAGTCTGATTAAGAAACTTAAATCAGGAGACTCGACCTTTTCCGACGAAGATAAAAAGCGTTTGCTCGCCATAGCTGAGAATATTGTCCCCGCATCTGATGATGACCGTTTACGGATAGCAGACAGTCGTGGCAATGTCATCGCAGAAATTGACAGCTCCGGCATCAGTGCAACCGATGTGCGCGTCATCGTCGGTGGCCGAATGGTCAGTGTCTCTGAAATGATGAATGGTGACGATACCGGTCTTTCTGATGATGCTAAGGAGAAACTGCTTGAAATATCTAAAAACGTGGCACCTTCGTTGGACAGCGATTTCAACATCTGCGATGGTAACGGCAACGTGGCTTTTCATGTAGACCGGGAGGGCAACGTGAAATACAACGATGTCAAGTCATGGATGCACGGCAAGGTGATGATGTCTCTTTGCGATTCTCTCGGTACGGCAGGTGTTTGGCAGGAGAAGATCGCCGAGCTGACCGGCATGAAGTTCGACAAGGCACTTAACTATGACGGCGACCCCGACACGGCGTTCTCGGTGGGTGGCTCGCAGACACCGTCACATCCAAATGGCGGTTTTGACCGTGCCAAACGCCTCGTGGAGTATGTGAGGAATGGCGGCAAGGTAGATGTGGTCTTTATCGAGAACATCAACGATTCGACTTGGGTGGATGTCAACAAGACCACAGCGGACATCGACGAAGAAATCAGGACATTGCCTCCCCATTGCGAATCGGAGTATCTGTATGTTGAAACTACGGCATCTACATTACCGGAGGCTGTAGCTGAATTTAACAACAATCTCTCGAAATACATCGGGGATGTGGCCCCGTCACCGGGTATGGCTGTATATGTGGGTTATACGAGTGTCGGGAGACTGCTGACAATAACTCATGCTCCTACAGCCGACGGGGCATTTTCGCTGACGGTTGGAGGTACTTGCTATGACGTATCAGTAAAGGCGACAGATACGATAGCTGACATTATCAAAAAGATAGTGGAGATTGATTTCAGCAATCCCAAGTATGCCGACAACAAGAAGAGCGACACCTCTGTGGAATTTGTCCCCGCGTCCGGGGCGCCGGAGGTTGTGTTCTCGGCCAACGGCACGGGCATAGAGGCCACTATTGCCGAGACATCGACCAAGAATTATTCGGGCAGGGCATACAACTCGTTCAGTACAAAATCCGAGGATTGGCTCGATAAAGCGAATTGGGTGGACAAATGGTCATTCAAGTTGTCACAGCAAATCAAGGGTCTGCTTGAGTATCTGTGCGCCAATCTGCCCGACGTGCAGTTCTATTGGTTCATACCTACACGCTTTGGCGGTACGATCCCTGCGGGCAAGAAGGCGGACGGCAGCATTGATTTCGACGCATACAAGAGAGAAAACATCCGATATGAACTGTGTGCCTATACCCAAAGGAAGGTGTGCGAGTATTATTCAATTCCCGTCATCGACCTCCACACCGAAGGTGGCGTGAATATATTCAACCAACTGGCATATTACCAGCTTAACGGCGGTGTGCATCCTCCATATTCCACTTATGAATACTGGGGGGAGAAAGCAATCAGCAAACTTGTTTAATCCACAATAAGCACTCACTATGATTATAGTTTTGAAAGGGGCGGACTTCTCCGCAAACAACATAGGGAAAATCGAGATTCCCAGAGACCTCACCGAGAAACAGAAACAGATGCTTGCCAACTACAGCAAGAATCTCTCTTACGAGCAGAAAATGGCATTCGGCACTTTCATGAACACAATCGACGACAACGGCATCACGCCTAAAATCAAGGTGCTCTGCATGCCTATTCTTGCAGGAGACAAGAGCGAGGCTTTTGTCAATCTCGTGAAATCCGGTTACGGCAAGGAGATTGACCTTGGCGCAAGCGAACATTACGGGATGCTTAACGACGGCATCGGCAACCTTGAGACTGAAACAAGCATATCCGAAGGGCTTACTCTTCCCAGTGCGGCTGGCATAAAACTTGGAGACATGCACATAATCTGTGCCGCAGATACAGAGTATGGTACATATTCAAGCGAAGTAAGGGCTTGCTTCAGTTATTATTCGCCGTCTGCGATGATGTATTTCTCGCATAGTGCTACAAAACACACTTCATTCCTATCGAGATTCTCAATCGGCTCGACAAACTTCGATGCCATCTATGGAGAAAACAGTTTCAACGTCAGCTGCAAAGGAAAAACAATGTATGGATTGACTGCATGCAACGGCAAGCTCAACACTGTCGGCAATGAAGGCAGCTCCCAAACTGTAACACTCGTAGAAGGCCACGACGCTGAAATGAATGTCGGGCTTGAGGCGACGGGCGTATATAATGCCTCAAATAAAGTGGGGCTTGCTTCCCCCCATTGGGTCATCTCCATCGGCGAGGGTCTGATACTGGACGAAGTCGATGTGTTCCGCAATGCAATGTCCGCACTTCTGCGGGCCTTCGGCAAAGAGGCTTGATGTATAAAGCCGCCGCACAGATGATGTTACCGGTGCGGCGGTTGCTATAATTTGCATATTCTTAAACGCCTGTTCCTTCGTATAGCGAAATCAGCTTTGATACAAACTTTCTTGCGTTTAGATAATTGTAATGGTCAAATTTAACTTCATAGATACGGTTGTAGGCAAACATGAGATATTTCCCCTCGTAGTCTGACTTCATAAATTCGGCATATTGTACCGTCTGCATCCAATCACAGAAAAAGTCCTGATTGCCATTTATACCTGAGAGTTTCATGATTCTGCCGCTCTGACGTGTGGAATCGAGTGCATGGGCGAGATAAACCTCGTCGTCCCAGCCAAGGAAAAGACATGGCCGACTGCCGCCGTCGCGAATAAGGCAAGTCTTCTCAATATCCTTCGTCGTAAGGCTGACCTTATTTACAATAAGATAATTCATCCACCCATTGGCCTCGCATCTTGTCGCACACCAGACATACCCGTCCTTGATCGCGGTAGCACATTCATGCTGCGCCCACATCCGTGGATGAGACAACTGGCAGAAAACCGAGAATTTCTCAAAATCGGATGTCTCAAAAATAAATGGATACCTATATATCGTAGAGAGACACGCGCCGATGTAGTAAACTCCGTCTTTTTCTGCGTTATAGAAACTTGCGTTCATATTGATGGTGCATCCTGACGGAATGCCCGTTGTATTTACAGGCACAAGCTCGTGACCTTCTTTAAGGAGCGAGGATACGGTGAGGCGTTCTCCCGACTCAAGAGTACATATACAATATTGTCCAAGGCTGTCAGTGGCAGGGTCATAGACACATCGCATTACAACGAACTCGTCATCGACTTTCGTGTCAAACAATATGTACAGCTTACCATCCCTTACTATTGCATTCGCCATCGACGCTCCGACCTGTATGGTATGGGAATGGCCGTAGATGTCAACTATAATCTGGCCCATCAGTGCCACGTCATGCTTCTTTTGGGTGCTATCCGCCCTGCTTATCACATGCAGCTCGACACCGCAGTCAATGCCCATATTTATGTCATTCGTCTTGTTTGTGGATTGTCCCGTGGCATTCGGGTGAGAGCCGACAAAATAAAAATTTTTCTCATCAAATGCAATAGTGCAGTCGCTTGGATCTCCGTATTTGCCGCCGGATTCCTCGAAATCGAATATTTTCCCGTTTGCAATATCTGACTCAAGATTATGGCTGTTCATCATACGGGCGAATGTCATATAGATGTTTTCATTGTCATCTATAAAGCCCGTAAGAGGTAGATCATCAGTATGGGATGCTGTTTTCTTAACGACCTCGGCTTTGGTGTGAAACGAATATTCCAACAGCCCGTTGCTCACTATGTTATACCCGGCAACGAATTTTATCAGTTTCTCATCATCCAAGATCTCGATGATATATTCGGCGAGCTGTCTTCTGTCAGGAGTGTTGGAGCGACAGATTTTCACCGGTTCTCCACGCCTTGAAACTGAGCCGTCGCCCCTGTATGTGGCCCAAGAGAGCGTCTCCACTGACGATGCGGTGAATATCCGTACACGAGAGACGTCTTCAAGCGATGCGTGATATAAATAACAGACCGAAGAACCTCCCAAAGTGCCATCTTCTTTAATTATCGCACTACTTATTCCACATCCCGTCCGTAGAATCTCCGGAGTAAAGGCCTCGATATGGCTGCAAATAGAGTCTTTGTTCTCTTTGATTGTATTAGAGTATTTCTCTACAGTTATCCCTGAGGCTGATGGTATTGTTGCATAAACCATGCAGTCCCTATCCGCCGTCCATTCAAAATTCAGATCGGTAGCACATTCTGTAAGTAGTTTTCCGTCTATGAAATAATCATCGAATAATTCGTTTGCATTCAGACTTTCAATAGACTCATTCATAACAGCGAATACATAGTAGTCTCCGCCTCCGTATCGGATCGCAGCGTTAGATGAAAGAGTTATACGCTCGCCCTTTTTCAGCGCGAAGTATCCGGTCTTTACCTCCGTGTTATTTGCAATCTTTTTATCTTTTCTTAAAATTTGATTGAGTGGGAAACTTTCAAAATCATTTGAAACTATACTCGGGAAGATAGCTCCTGCAAGAGTGTCGATTCCTTTATTTGCCGAAACAAGACCCTTTGCCAAGGAGAGATTCGTACTTTCTGAAAGATTATGAATCTCTACGCTCTGGGGCAGAGAGGCATTAGTCACAGTGAATTTGAATGTTGATGCATTTGCCGGGACAACAATAGTCTTGACGGCATTTCCTCCGCTATTGACTCCGGAGATAAATGTACCGTCAGAATCAAAAAACGCAGCTCCATGATTGCCATTCCCCAAATTTTCCGAGAAAAATGACAACCCCATATCTTTAATGTCGGGAAGACTGACTACGCATACCGATTTTTGTCGGCTACCATCGGCGCCGATGAATCCTGTACCAGCAGTCAAAACTGAATTACTGATGACTTCATTCGGTCCAAGAGTAAGCTTGCCATATTTTATGTCTACATCTTGAGACAAATATTCTATTTCAGTTGTCACCGCTTTCTGGCTCATAGGTATGTCGGCGCGGTCGCCAGTGGTCTGTGCTACCTCGGTGGTGATCCTGCGCCACTTGCCGGTGGTTGCGTCAACAGCGTTCCCCGAGTTATACTCGTACCACTGGCCATCCTCGGCGCAGTGGGCGCGGAACCCGTCGGGTACCGACGTTTCCGGCACGCCCCTGAGCGCGGCCTGCGTGGCCACGCTCTGCCGCCCGTCGAGGAACCGACGCCCCCGATAGTCGAAATTGTCTATGAGTGATGTTCCCATAATGTTCGTTATGGCACTATCTTGCGGTATGGAAACTTTTAGACACTATCTTATGAGAGAGGGGCTTGCTGAGAATACCGTGAGCTCGTATGCATGGACTCTCGATTGTTTCATGCAGAAGTATGGCGAGGTGACCGCCGACAACATCCTGAGGTACAAGGACTATCTTGTCCGGCAGTATCGACCCCAGACCGTGAATCTGCGGTTGTTGGCCATAAACAAGTATCTGACATTCGCAGGGCTGCCGCAGATGAAGTCTCGACTTGTCAGAATTGGGCGCAAGAACTTTCTGGAGAATGTGATCAGCGATGCCGATTACAGATTCTTCAAGAAACGTCTGGCCGCCGATGGCCTGACGAACTGGTATTTCACGGTATGGTTTCTGGCCGCGACCGGCGCCCGAGTGAGCGAGCTGCTCCAGATCAAGGCCGAACACGTGGCACAAGGGCATCTCGACATATACTCGAAAGGAGGGAAGCTGAGGCGGCTCTACATCCCGAGGCGGCTTAGGGTCGACGCTGCCGCATGGTTGAAACAGGCCGGAATCACTTCCGGGTATGTTTTCCTGAACAGATTCGGGGAGCGCATGACGGCCCGAGGTCTGGCCCAACAGTTGAAGCGGCTGGCAAGGAGGTATGGCATCGACGAGGCTGTCGTATATCCACACTCGTTCCGACATCTCTTTGCCCGCAATTTCCTTGACCGGCGAAAGGATATTGCGATGCTCGCCGACCTGATGGGCCACGAGAACATCGAGACGACACGTATCTACCTGCGCCGGACAGCCTGTGAGCAGAAGGCTCAGGTGGACGAGATTGTGGATTGGTAAAATCTAAATGGTCGCCCGATTAAGAGGTCTGAGGGTGACGCCCGGCAATGCCCTGTCAGTCGACCGCCTCGGCGGGGAGGCATGCGCTAAAGCCGTGCCGGGGCAAGCCCACGCTCACTGTCAATGCCCGTTCATCGCTCCGAGTTGTTCAATCCTCACTCAGAACAGGCGGCGACTCCCTGCGGTCGGTCGCTGTCTGTTCCGCTCGTCATTCTCAACCCCGCGCTCCCTCTCTCCTACATGGACGGTTCACTCGTTGCACCACTTTCACTCCTGCCTCTATTCCCGCTGATGTGGCCTCCTTACGCTACATAGCCACTGCGTCACCCTCCATTATTCCCACCCGCTCCCCAAGCGCCCATTTAGCCCTATTCCCTGCGGCAACGGTCGGCGCACGTCATGGCCCTACCGGGATTAGTGGCCGATGGGTTGGCATTTTGAGCGGCCGAGTGGGGGCGTTGCCCGCGGTCGATAGCCGTGCCTGCTCCTACATAGATTGTTGTTCTCTATCCACTACATGATATACGGCGACCTCCCTATGGTCGGTTCGCTGTATATCATTTCGCTTCTTTCAATCAACAAACTATTCTCGTCGCTTTCCGCATGGCAGCTCCCTCTCACTCCACCACTCAACAGCCAACTATCCCTCGGCTCACCTTACCCTATGCAGCCATGACACTAACGCCTCCCTTTCGCCCACCCCTCCCCCCTCGGTAAGGCACAGAGTCCGCACTCCACTACCCATGGCAGACACATCTCCATTCCGGTCTGCAGAGAGTATTGCCATTGCCCTGCGGTCAAAGGCACGGCGCATAACGCTCGCATTCGCTGTCAGCTCAACTCGCCGGGGCGGACTGACTCCGGGTGCCAGTGCCGGGGCAAGCCCATAGGCACACGCCCCCTTCCTCAGTCTTAGTCGCCCCTATGAGTAGAGCTGTCGGCGAGGCGGGCCCTTGGCCACGCTATTATGCCCCGTCTACTCACTGCCTCTCTCCATTCCGATGATCTGCCATGTTCCGTTACTCGCTCACTCATAGCCTAACCGAGCCACAACGCCCACAGGGGGCAGAACGGTTGCCAAATCGTGAGCAAACCCACACATTTGCCTCATTACCAAGCGCCCTCCTTTTGGTAGAGTGATTCCCAAAGGTGAGAGGACGCACTACCATACGTTTTATTGGATTTTGGTCGGTTTTTGCAATATTTTAACACCTTTTTGCATATTCCGAGGGGGCGTGAGGGGCGAGGGGCGGTTTGCTCCGTAGGGCGGGCGGGGGGTCTTCCGACGGAAAGAGGGGAAAATTTCCCCTCTTGACCCTTTTAAATTCCTGAAATATACTATTTTGCTTTTTCAACTACTGGAAAATCGCAAAATTTCGTAAAATTTCAAGGAAAACCACAAGGAAAACAGCTCTAATTCATAGCCATTTACAGGCTCTCTGAATTGGCTGTTTTCCTGTCTTTTAATACCCAACTGTTTTAACCGAGATTTGCACCAAACAAATCTCTCCAAAACATGAGCGGTATCAAAGACACGGCAACCGTCACTCTCAACGTGAACGGCGCCCAAGCAAAACAGATGATGTCCGACCTTGAGGCCAAAATTAAGCAGACAGAGGCTCAAATCTCCTCTCTTAAGGCTAATATGGCTGACCCTAAGGACGTCGAAAAAGCTCGTAAGCAGCTGACGAAATACCAAAAGCAGCTTGAAGAAATGAAATCGGCGACCGAGGGGGTAAATAAAGCCCTCGGCAACCTCGATACAGCCACACCACGAGAACTTGAAAAGGCTCTCCGTACTCTCAACAAGCAGTTAAAGGACATGACGCCCGGCTCTGAGGTGTGGGAATCGCATGTCGAGAAAATCAAGGAACTAAAAGCGAGGCTCGCTGAAATCCGAGATGAACTGCAAGTGCAAGAGTCTTGGTGGGATAAACTCAAAAATTGGGTTAACGATAGCGGTGCAACAATTCTCGCTCTTGGTTTAGGTTTTGATGAAGTTGTAGGAACCCTCCGCGACTATGTAGACGCATACGCGAGTATGGAGCAAGAGATGGCCAATGTCCGAAAATTTACAGGCATGACCGAGCAGCAGGTCGCTTCGCTTAACGAGCAATTCAAGACAATAGATACTCGCTCGTCGAGGGAGCAGCTTAATATGCTCGCACAAGAGGCTGGACGCCTCGGCAAGACCTCGGAGGAAGATGTCCTCGGCTTTGTCCGTGCTGCTGATAAAATCAATGTAGCCCTTGATGACCTTGGCTCTGGAGCAACACTAACACTCTCTAAACTCACGGGTATTTTCGGTGACGAGGAACGATATGGCACGGAACAAGCTCTGCTGAAAGTCGGCTCAGTCATAAACGAGCTGTCGCAGAACTGCTCCGCCTCGGCACCATATTTGTCGAATTTTGCCGAGCGCATGGGAGGCGTTGGCGCTCAGACTGGCATGACAATTCAGCAGATAATGGGGTTTGGCGCTGTGCTTGACAGCAATGCTCAAAAGGTAGAGGCTTCGGCGACCGCACTCTCTCAGATTATCGTGCGACTTTACCAAGACCCGGCCAAATACGCTAAGGTGGCCGGCCTTGAGGTCGAGAGTTTTTCTCGCCTCATGCGTGAAGACGCCAACTCTGCTATCCTTCTGTTCCTTGAAACGCTCCAACAGGCAGGTGGCATGGACGTGTTATCTCCTATGTTTAAGGATATGGGCGAGAATGGCTCTCGTGCCATTGCCGCCCTATCGACTCTCGCAACCCACATAGACCAAGTTAAGGCTCAACAAGAGGCCGCAAATGTCGCTTTTGCCGAAGGTACTTCTATTGACAACGAGTTTGCAGTGCAGAATGAAACGGTGCAGGCTGCTCTCGATAAATGTAAAAATAAGGCCAACGAGTTAAAGGTTGAACTCGGCGAGCGCTTGTATCCACTTATGAAGCACTTCCTCACTATTGGCTCAGCTATAATGAGAGTGTTGCTCGTTCTCGTCCGTTTCATTGATGAAAACAAGGGAGCCATTATCGCCTTGTCTGCCTCTATCGCCGCCTATTTAGTGGTTGTTAACCTTGCAATCATTAAACAGAAAGTATGGACGGCCTTGTGTGTCGCGGGGAAAGCCGCCATGTTCCTGTGGAGTGCGGCTGTGAAACTCGGAGCTGCCGCTGTCGCTTTATTCTCCGGCAATGTTAGGAAAGCTCACCTTATATGGAACGCCTTCTCGCGATCCATAAAGGCTCACCCACTCGGGCTACTTATCGCGGCCATTACTGCTGCTGTAGGCCTTTTAATCGCTTTTGCTGCCAAATCAGCTAAAGCCACTACTGAGGCAGAGAGGCTTGTTCGCGCTCAAAAGAAAATCGCAGCTGCCGAAAAGGAGGCCGAGGTTAATTGTGCTGTTGAGTTGAAAACTCTTGAGGCACTATATAAGGCCACACAGGACCAAAGCCTTGCAATGGGGCAAAGGCTCAATGCTGTTGCCCGATTACAGGAGCAATATCCTGAGTATTTCAAGAATCTGTCGCAGGAGGCTATTCTTGCAGGCAACGCCGCTGACGCCTATGAACGATTGCGTCAAAGTATTATTCGTAGCGCACAGGCTCAGGCCCGAAAGGACTTGCTTGCGGAAACTGAATCAGAAATCCTGAAAGTTCAAAGAGAACGTGATCGCAAAGTTAACTCCGCTCTTGCCGATGTTGATGTTCCGGACAATAAACGACTGTCTACGCCGATGTATGAAGGCGAATATGGTCTTCAAAGAGGATATGTGGAAACGGAGCCGGCATTGCACATCACAAAAGGCTATATCCACCAAGTCGAGAAGGACGCAGCAGAACGGCTCGCTCAGTTATATAAAGAGCGGGATATGCTTGGTACATCTGTGGCTAATGATGTCGTTGACGAAACCAAGAACAATCCTGTCACACCCCCTGTTGTTCCCTCTGTACCCGACACAAAAGAAGATCGGTTTGCCGAAGAAAACGCTTGGCGTGAACGTCAGGAGGCCGAGGCGCGTATCGCTTACGCAAAAGGTGAAGCTACCTTTGAGGAACATACTACTCGCATGGCGACTATTGCAGCCGACTATTATCAGATGTTGCTCGACCGTGATGATTTGTCGGCCGACGAGAGATTGAAGATTCTTGCCGACTACTGGGAAGCAGTCAATAAGGAAACTATTGCCGGAAATAAGCTGCTGCTTGCCGAGGAGGATAGCAACTATCAGGATTTACTTGACCGCCTCCGTGATAATCATGAGGCTCGTTTGAATCAGGAAGGCATGTCTGCTGCAGAACGTCAGTATGAGGCCGAATATTATGCTGAGGTGCTTGAACTCGCTGAACTGCAACACCTTCAGAACATTCGCAATCTTTACAAGGAGGGGAGCGACGAATGGCTTGCTGCTGACAGAAAGTTCCAAGATAAGCAAATCTCCGCTCGGGAACGACATCTCAAACGTATGGAAGCCATTGAGCGGACGTATGCCTCGATGAAGGCAAAGTATTTCGGCGATAACCCGGAAGAACTTCAAGCTAAATATGACAAGGATTTCGCCGCTTTGCAAGTGGTTTATGCGCGTGAGCTTGCGGCGGCTGGCGATAACGCAACCGAGCGCCTGCGAATCGAGGAGGCTTTTTTACAGGCCCAGAATGCTCTCCGGCGCCAATATGGGCTGGAATCTGAGGAGGACACCCGAAACGCAATGGAACGCTCCATTGCGTCGTCTGTAGAGTGGTTGAACAGTGACGGTGGTAAGGCTATCACCGGCTCTCTCTCAACCCTCACATCTGGTATGTCCTCGATTTTCACCGGCCTTTCGTCTATGATTCAGGCCGAGCTTGAAATTCAGACTTCTGAGATTGAGAAAAGATATGATCGAGAGATTAAGTATGCACAGGGCAATTCGTATAAAGTCGCAAAACTCGAAAAGAAGAAGGAGGCCGATATTGCGAAGGCGAAAAATGAGGCCAACAAAAAAATGTTTGCTATGCAAGTCATTCAGGCCATCGCTCAGACAGCCCAAAACGCACTCTCCGCCTATGGCTCTGCGGCTGCTATACCGGTTGTCGGTTATATCCTCGCACCTATAGCCGCAGCTATGGCCGTGGCTGCCGGCGCCGTTCAGATAGCCTCCATAAAGAAACAGCAGCAGGCGTCGCAAGCTCAAGGTTATTCCAAAGGTGGTTTCACCAAGCTGGGAGCCGTCGACGAACCTGCTGGAATAGTCCATGCCGGAGAGTGGGTGGCCTCACAGAAATTACTCGCGAATCCTATTGCTCGCCCGATGATTGACGCGCTCGATTACGCTCAGCGGACAAATACAATCGGCTCCCTTCGTCCAGATGATGTCTCACGCTCTATAACGGCCAACAATTCTCTTGTCAGAATCGCCGAGGGTGACGGCAGCGCCGCGCTCATGGTGGCCGCGGCTGTGCAGATGTCGCACACCGTTGACAATCTCACTGACCGTCTAAACGAGCCATTCGTTACGATAAACACTGTCACCGGCGACCATGGAATAAATGCCGCCAAAAGTGAATATGACCGTCTGATGTCTAACAAATCCCCTAAATCGCGTAAAAATGCAACTAATCATTGACGGAAAGGACGCAGTCTTAAAGAAAGGTAGCTCTTTCGATTATGTATCTGAAAACCGCTCTTTCTCCGACGCAGATGACTATACTCTTTCGATAACATTACCATTGGCCGACTGTCCTGAAAATCTCGACATTTTCGGGCATGTCGACCGAATGGATATAGACACACGTCATATCGTTCTCGAAGCCTCTATCGTAGACCGAGCCTTTTCCAAAAATGGCATTATTACCGTGGTCGAGGCTACTGAAATCGAGGTGAAATGCCAATTTCTTGAAGGTCGAAGCGTTCAAAACTTTCTCACTACTTTCGACGATGTCTACATAAACGAGTTGAATCTTGGCTCTTATCCGACTTCAACTTTACCTCAATATGTTTCGCATGGTGACATCGACCATGGTAGCGATAGTGTTGCCCTTCCTTGGTGGAATGAATCGTCCGAGGTGATGAACAACGAGGTCGTTGTGGAAAATGGCGTTTATAAGTGGGCCGATTCAACAAAGTCTATCGGGAAACTGTCTTACATGCCTTATCTCATTGAAATTACCAAAAGGATTTGCAGTCAGTTGAATTATTCGTTTGACTTCTCGGAATGGGAGGAGTCAAACGAAAAAAATCTGCTCATCTGCAATGTGCTTCCAGCTTCTTGGGATATTCCTCAGTTTGCCCGGGCGTTACCACATTGGACTGTGTCTGAGTTTTTCGCAGAACTTGAAAAGTTCATGATCTGCGAAATCAACATCGACCACAAGGTGAAACATGTAAGCCTCGCGTTCAGCAATAACGATGGTAGGACCAAAAACACTGTGAAAATTGACAATGTTCTTGACTCCTTCTCGTCAGAGGTTTCTTATGAAGATGAACTGTGTCAGTTTAAGGGAATTGCCAACCTCCGTTATGCTGACCGTGGAGACGAAAAATGGAAGCTCGAACAATGCCAGAGGCTTGTTGATCTTATGAAAATGGAAGGCAAGTATTTCAAGGAATTTCAGACCGAGGCTGAATTCATGGATTGGTACACGTCGCAATTCGGTTTACTTGGCCCATGGATAACAGGCAAAGAATCAGAGCGAGGGAAAAATGTCGGACTGCTCATGCACATTGTCGAAACAGACCGATATGGAATGTGGCGTGTTATATACGGCAATAGTTCCGAATACCCAAATATGTATTACTATCAATGGCTCGACCTAAATAGATTCGGTGATGTCATCAACGACCGGAACTCTGATAATGACATCGAGCTTCAGATGGTTCCGGCATGTGTACAATCAACAGATTTCGACCATGGATTGTGCCTCTTTATGTCACCTTCCAATTTCAACGAATCCGAGGGCTATGACAATGAAGGAATCAGACAACCTATCGCCTACAGCAATTTTTTGAAAGGAGAGCCTGACTCTGGCGCTGAATACTATGACAAGATTATCCTCGCATATTGGGACGGCCACAGTGCCAATCATAATTCATTTTATCCTGAAAAAACCTTGCCGCCATGTCCTTATGTTGATGAGCGGTTTTCTCTTAAAATTCGCTATGGCAGTTATCTGTCGGGTATTAAGGTCAATCCTCGTGAAAAGCTCAAAATATCGTGGATTTCGACATCAATCCCTGATGTGAGGTCTGTATTCTTTATCCGAGGTAAGTTATACCTTTGCGAAAAAATAACTGCGACATTCACCGAACACGGCATGTCGCAGTTGCTCAAAGGCGAGTTTTACCCGCTTGTCGATGATTAAAGCGCCCCATCGTACCCGATAATATCCCAGTTGCCCGGTGCTTTGCTGGCGCTTTTCTGTAGGTAGATGTCGGTAATGGCCAGAGATGAGTGTCGCGCCTGATCTTTTACATGTCTTGGCGCCACATTCCTGTCGCACATTTCCGTGATTCCTGTGTCCTTCAATGAGTAAAACTTCCACTCTTTTTTAAGGCCCAACGCACGACGCACGTTATCCCAGTGATCACGGAAATGTTTAGGATCTATTTCTTCCTGTCCGGGTTTTAGTCTGTAGGAGAATATGAAATCGTCCAACGGTGCCGAGAATACACCGATGTCGATTCCATACTGAATTACTTTCTTTGGCAGGGAAACGGTCTGTGTCGTTTTATTTTTGCTCAATTCCCCCGGTATGGTCAAGGTGCAAGCCTTGAGATTGAAATGTCGCACCCTGAGGCGCGTCATCTCTACAGGGCGAATGAAGCAGTAATACAGTAGATAACATGCAAAGAGGAAGTCAGGCTCTTTTTCCATGCAGTATTCGGCAATGCGACCAACAACGTCGAGAGGTATGCACTCGCGCTCTTTCTTGTAGAGTCGTTTGCTGATAGGGGAGATTCCGTCTGTCGGTTTGCTCTTGAGATAACCTTTGTCTACCAGAAATCCGGAGAATACTCTGAGAAAATTCAGATAGTTATTTCTTGTCTGAGCGCCGTTGTCACGCTCGATGAACACATAATCCAAGAAATCAACACAGAACTTGCGATCGAATTGATACACATAGTAGGTCGGCCTCTTTTTTGAGATGTATTCCCGCATAATCTTGACATAGGACTTGTAGCCGTCGTATGTTTCTTTGCGGTAATAACCACTCGCCAACATCTTCTCGATGTGAGCCTCATAACGCTTTATGGCTTCCTCGAATACTATTAGATCGCCAGCGTCCTTTGCTATCCAAGGATTCCACCCGTTGTTAAGCTGTTCTGTTAACCGCTTAATCACTCTACGAGCATAGGTTCTACGATTGCTTATGCCTTTAATCCGATTAAGTTTAATCGTTTTACGACGCATTTTCCCCTGCTCAGGGTCGTAAGCTCTAAACTCGATGTAACCTCCGGCTCCATTTTCTTTATAGGTAGGGAGGTCAAACTGACGAGCGGCTTGGACGCCGCTTTGGTTGGTGAGATTGGGATTGTTGCCTGATTTTTTAGGCGTGGAAAAATTTTCCGGACACATTTTTTTTGACATTTTCAGGCCCGAAAATGTCGGTGAATACTATGCGGTAAAAAAAACGGCGTGTTCCGTTTTTGTTCCGGCTATTTTGGGAAAATGGGCGTAACTCAAAGAGCTACACCCATTTACCGAAATAATGTCGGGGTGAGAAGACTCGAACTTCCGACCTCCACGTCCCGAACGTGGCGCGCTGCCAACTGTGCTACACCCCGATTGGCATTTTCGGCCACAAAGGTAGAGCTTTTTTATGAAATATGCAAATCTTTTTTTCATTTTTATACTCAATCAAAATTGGATTCTTTGACTGAATGAAAAAACAGGAGTGAAGCCTCAATGACTACACTCCTGTCTGATATTTAATGCCGTCTATGACGGCGTGGGATTATTTCACTTCCTCGAATTCTACGTCGTCGACGTGGCCGTCGCCTGAGTTGGAGCCTGCACCGGGAGCGCCTGCCTGAGGACCCTGTGCGCCGGCTGCCTGCTGGGCGTTGAGGATCTCCTGCTGGATTGCTCCGAATGTGGCCTGAATCTGCGAGATGGCTGCGTCGATTCCGGCGAGGTCCTGAGCCTTGTGAGCTTCCTTGAGCTTGTTGAGGTCGTTCTCGATGGCGGCCTTCTTGTCGGCGGGAATCTTGTCGCCGAGCTCCTGAAGCTGCTTCTCGGTCTGGAAGATGACGGTGTCGGCGTGGTTGAGCTTGTCGATCTTCTCCTTCTCCTTGGCATCGGCAGCTGCGTTTGCCTCGGCCTCTTTCTTCATGCGCTCGATCTCGGCGTCGGTCAGGCCGCTCGAAGCCTCGATGCGGATGCTCTGCTCCTTGCCTGTAGCCTTATCCTTGGCCGATACGTTGAGGATGCCGTTGGCGTCAACCTCGAACGTAACCTCGATCTGAGGTATTCCACGGGGTGCGGGTGCGATTCCGTCAAGGTGGAACTTGCCGAGGGTCTTGTCATCCTTGGCCATGGGACGCTCGCCCTGAAGGACGTGGATCTCGACCGAAGGCTGGTTGTCGGCTGCGGTAGAGAATGTCTCGCTCTTGCGGGTAGGAATGGTCGTGTTGGCCTCGATCATCTTGGTCATCACGCCGCCGAGTGTCTCGATGCCGATGCTCAGAGGCACGACGTCGAGAAGAAGCACGTCCTTGACATCGCCCGAGAGGACGCCGCCCTGAATGGCTGCACCGACTGCGACAACCTCGTCGGGGTTAACGCCCTTTGAGGGAGCCTTGCCGAAGAACTTCTCGACCACCTGCTGGATTGCGGGGATACGGGTCGAGCCGCCCACGAGAATCACTTCGTCGATGTCCTTTGCGGTCATGCCTGCATCCTTGAGCGCCTGCTCGCAGGGCTTGATGGTTGCCTGAATCAGTTTGTCGGCGAGCTGCTCGAACTGGGCACGGGTGAGGGTGCGCACGAGGTGCTTGGGGCCTGTGGCCGTAGCGGTGATGTAGGGGAGGTTGATCTCGGTCGAGGTTGTCGACGAGAGCTCGATCTTGGCTTTCTCGGCAGCTTCCTTGAGGCGCTGGAGAGCCATGGGGTCCTGACGGAGGTCTATGCCTTCCTCTTTCTTGAACTCGTCGGCAAGCCAGTCGATGATGACATGGTCAAAGTCGTCGCCGCCGAGGTGAGTGTCACCGTTGGTCGATTTCACTTCGAACACGCCGTCGCCGAGCTCGAGGATTGAAATATCGAATGTACCGCCGCCGAGGTCGAACACGGCAATCTTCTGGTCCTTGTCGCTCTTGTCGAGGCCGTATGCCAGCGCTGCGGCCGTAGGCTCGTTGACGATACGCTTGACGGTAAGACCGGCAATCTCACCGGCCTCCTTGGTGGCCTGACGCTGGGCGTCGTTGAAGTATGCGGGGACAGTGATGACTGCCTCGGTCACTGACTGGCCGAGATAGTCTTCGGCTGTCTTCTTCATCTTCTGAAGAATCATGGCCGAAATCTCCTGAGGAGTATATTCGCGTCCGTCGATGTCGACACGGGGAGTGTTGTTGGTGCCGCATACTACCTTGTAGGGCACGCGCTCAACCTCTTTCGACACCTGATCGCAGGTCTCGCCCATGAAACGCTTGATTGAATTGATGGTGCGCTTGGGGTTGGTGATGGCCTGACGCTTGGCGGGATCGCCTACCTTGCGTTCGCCTCCGTCAACAAAGGCTACGATTGAAGGTGTTGTGTTGCGGCCTTCGCTGTTGGGGATAACGACGGGGTCGTTGCCTTCGAGGACTGACACGCACGAGTTGGTGGTGCCAAGGTCAATACCGATAATTTTTCCCATAGTTGATAGTGTTTATGTTTATTTTATTTGTTTACTTGATTTTTGTTTGCCAAAACTGCAAGCCGTGAGATTTTCCCACGACGTTCACTAATGAAACAAATATCGTGCCAAAAAAGTTGATGAGGCGTTTAACATATGTAAAAAACGGGCATGAAAAAAGTCTTTCCGGCAATATGGGTGACATATTGACCGAAAAGACTGACAAAAGTGTAATTAGTCAGGCAGGGTGTGTTGGGATTGAATGTCCGGTTGACTAAAGCAATTCTATGCCTGCTTCCGCGCAGGCCTTGATCTGTTCCTCGGGCCAGATCGACGCCTGTACCTCTCCGATATGTGCTTTCTGTAGCAACAGCATGCACAGGCGGCTCTGACCTATGCCTCCGCCTATCGAACAGGGCAGTTCGCCGTCGAGAAGGGATTTGTGGAACGACAGCTTGGCTCTCTCGGGACAACCTCTGAGTTCGAGCTGGTGCCTGAGCGACTCGGGGCTTACACGTATGCCCATCGACGAGACCTCGAAGGGGATGTCAAGCACATGGTTCCATACGACTATGTCACCGTTCAGGCCGGTGTAGCCCTCCTCGTTCTTGGTGCTCCAGTCGTCATAGTCGGGCGCGCGTCCGTCGTGAGGCTTGCCGTCGGGCAGGTCTGCGCCTATACCTATTATAAATATGGCGCCGTGCTGACGTGCCGCCAGTGCCTCGCGTTCGCGGGGGGTGAGTTCGGGATAGAGTCGGGCAAGTTCCTCGGCATAGACAAACGTGATTTCCTCGGGCAGAGTGGGGGTGATGTGGGGGAAGCGCTCGTAGACGCTGTATTCGACTTCGCGCAATGTCCGATAGATGTTCCTGACGGTCTCCTTGAGGTATGCGGCCGTGCGGTCTTCGGGGTTTATGGTTTTCTCCCAGTCCCACTGGTCGACATATAGAGAGTGGATGTTGTCAAGTTCCTCGAAGGTGCGGATGGCATTCATGTCTGTGTAAAGGCCATAGCCCGGCGCGATGCCGTATGATGCGAGCTTGATGCGTTTCCACTTGGCCAGCGAATGAACGACCTCTGCTTTTCTGCCTCCCATGTCGTCAATGGCGAACGATACAGCGTGTTCGACTCCGTTGAGGTCGTCGTTAAGGCCTGTGCCCGACAGCAGGAACAATGGAGCGGTGACGCGACGCAGGTTCAATCGTTTTGCCAGAGTCTGCTGAAAGGAGTCCTTGACCATCTTGATGGCTACCTCGGTTGTCTCGGGGAGCAGCTTGCGGCGGTATATCTTGGGGATTATGAGCGGCATGAGTGTCTTTGTGGTGAGTATATTTGTGTATTTGCTTGCAAAGATAGAACAAAACCAACAAAATGCAAAACAATTTGACAAATATTAGCTAAATTCGGTGTCATAATGCTATCGTCTGACGCAAAAATCCGGATGCCGCGTATGTTTGCGGCATCCGGATGAGGATAGGGTCAGATATGTCAGATTATTACTTTGGATACAGAGCCGGAAGCGCGCACGATATATGCACCCTTGCCGATGGTCATGCGGATCGGCTCGCCATTGCCACGGGCAGACATTACCAACATTCCGTTAAGGGCGTAAACCGATACTGTCTCTCCGTCAGCGACACCGGTGATTATGATGTCATTGCCTTCGGTAGCAATCGTCAGGTGGCAAGCCTCGACGTCCGAGATGCCTGTCGTGCCTTTTTCTGCAACTGTTATCGGCAACGATACCTTTGAGCTGAGCATGGGCTGGGCCGATGACAATATCAGCATGTCGTCGCCCACGCTGTTGGCCTTGACGCTTACCGGAACGGTGCCATCCTCGCCGACAGCCCCGAACGTGACGTCAGCGAGTTTGGACTCGGCCATGAAGTTGGGATTGACATGCGGGCTTGCAGGGATGGGGCAGAGCTTGAACGACATTTCGTCTCCGACCTCGAGAACGGTGGCAGATCTTGTGCCGAATCCAAAGTCATACCTTAGCTCGTCAATCTTTGAATATAGATTGTTCTTGGCTGCTCCAAGCGCCTGACGATATGAATCGTATGCGTCCGCAGTGACATATATGTCGGTCTCTGTTCGGAGCATGTGACCAAGTGCTGCCGCTCCCGAGGGCACCGACTCGGGCAGGATGAACAGCGAGGATGCGCCGATCAGATGGACTATGGCCGATTCTGAAATTTCGGTGACGGGGAATTCATTCGCATCCAGTGTCGCAGTGGCTGGGATTACGAAATCGCCCTGATAGCCGCCGAAGGGCGAGGGTGCCAGATAGGCTCCGGTCCCTCTAACGCCATACCAAGCGTCGTCATATTCGCCGAATACCGATATTGCTTTCGGGTTGCTGACAAACGCAAAGCCGTCTTGATCGGTATAGGTACGGAAGCGGAGGCTGTATTCGCCTGCCGGAAGATCCCCGGTATGGAAGCCTGACAAGTTAAAAGTGTTCTGCCCGGCGGGGATATTAAGCTGGACTCCAAGAGCGTGCGGTATTGAGCCGTCTTCGTTCATTATGCAGATGTCGAGTCTCGTCTCGATGATGTTGCTTGTCAGATTTAATATCGTGAAGGATAATGTATGAGTATATCCCTTGTAGAACGAGCTCTGTGTTAATCCGTGAATCTGCAGATTGCCCGTCAATGCCGGGGCCTCGCCCTCGAGAACCTTGAAGTCGAAATCCTTTGCTCCGATATTCTTGCCGTTCTCGTCGGTGAATGTTACCGTATATTCGCCCGGGTCGAGCGAGAGCTGATAATTGATCGAGCCGGACTCGGTGCCGTTTTCGGCAATGGAGAGTGTCAGATTGTCAGACAGGACCGTGCGGCCTGAATTCTTTTCCTTGAACGTGACGTCAATCTTGCCCGAGAACGAATAGCCTTTGTTGTTGTTGCGGACGGCGATGTAGAATGTCACGTCGCTACCTTTGTAAATATCTTCCTGAGGCGTGAATGCGATGACCGATATGTCGGCCTTGACCTCTGCGCCGGGATTTGAGTAGGTATAGGTGCCGTCGTCGCCCACTGTCAGCAATATGTATGACTGATTCAGGACAGGGAATCTCAACCGATGTCTCACTCCGGACGCACCGACATAAGCCGGATAGACCTTATATGTGCCGGCCGAGAGCCCGACTGACTGAGGTGCCTGTATGTTCCAGCTATTATAATAATATGTGCCGGTCGTGATGTTGACTGTGTTGAGGTTGACATTGCCTAACTCGATTTCTTTTGTCGCAACGCCATCTACGGGGATGTAATCAAGACCTAACGTATATTCGCCGTTCTCGGGGTGGAAATTACCGACCTTGAAAATCGAAAGCATATCGCCGTTTTGGTCCGGTACGTAGGTGAAGCTGCCGATGCCTTTCAGGAAACCGTCGCATGTCCCTGCATTCTCTCCCGGCTTGATTGAGTATACGATAGACTGGTCGGTGTTATAGCCACCGGCATAACCGCCTATGCCCTGACCGTCGGGGTTGAGTGCCGACAATGCGAAATGGCCGTCATAGGCGCCTCCCCATCCCCAGTTGATGTGGAAGAGTCCGTTCTCATAGCCGTCGCAGACAAAGGCATGTCCTCCGTTGGTGGCTTGACCCGAATATAAAACCGGGCGTCCGGCGGCAAGCTCGCCATAGACAAGGTCTTCCCATTCTTCATTCAGGTAGCCGTCGCGCTCCTCATAGAATGCGCTGCTGTCAAAGTTGAAGAATTTTGTCAACGCCCAAGGCACTGCAAAGGAGAATGCGCCGCTCTCCTGCGAGGAATAGTTCATGTGTATGCCGACTCCGCACCCGAACATCAGTCTTGCCACGGCATCCTGTTGGGCTTGTGTCGCGTTTCCATCATAGGCGTCGAGCATGTTGTCCCAGTCAAACCGAGTGGCCGAATAGTCGAATGACGATGTGAGGCCCGTACGTGACGTATAGCTGTTTGAGCCAGAGCCATTGCCGTCGGGCCACCTGTGATAGTTGACTATCTGGGCCATGGCGGTGGCTACGCAACCGGTGACCGATCTGCCGCCGGCATCGCTCGGACACATATTATTATATGGTGCCGACTGATTCCATTTGGTCTTGACAAGTGGCTCGATGTTTGTCCTTGTTTCTGCCTGTGCCGAGGTCAGGGGCTTGAGGGATGAGGATTCGGAATCTGACTTTGAGATGAACTCCTTGATTTCCCTGCGATAGTTGTCAAGCCACCAAGCGACATTCGAGGGTATGTCCGCCGAGTCAAAATCACCCTCTGCGGCATATCCGAGAATCTCCCTCAGCCTGTCGTCGCCCGAAACAACGACATATCCGTTGCCGTTTCCGTAGTTGAAGACATAGAATGCCGCCGAGTTTAACTCAGGCAGAGTCACCGTGTGCGCCAGACGTGTATTGTTGGCGCTGCGAGACTTGAAAATGCCCGTGTTTTCTGATCGGAACAGGCCTGCCCTGAGCAATGCCTCCTCGGGTGTCAGCTCGCGTGCCGCGGCTGACATAGCCACCGCGCCGACCAAGCCGGCGACAGTGAGCTTTCTAACCAAAGTCTTGTGCATAAATCAATGGTATTATAGATAAAATGAATGAATTTGAAAAAATGAGGTTTGTTGTCTGACATGCTATCAAAACATCGGCAAATTTAACCATAATTCGTATATATTCAAACTTTTTATCAAGAAATGTTCATTATCAAGGGACTGACACGAAAAATGGCTGTGCCGGTGATGGCACAGCCAAAGGGGTAGGGTGTGTGAGGATCGTTATCAGAATATTATCTGAAGGCGGGCCTCAAGGATGTTGACATGTCGTTTGGGAAGCAGATTCTCGACCCTGCGGTTGCGTACCGTGGTATACGAGTAGCGCAGACGGGCTATCATCCATGAATTGATATAATAGTTGAACGTGCAGTTGGCGTCCTGACTGATGCCGCCCCACACACCGGCTGCCGAGTCGGAAGCCTTGGTGTAGTTGTAGCCGAGCACCATCTCGAGCGAATGTGCCGCGGGTGTTGCGATGCCGCCGTCGCCGTGAGTATAGGTGTACTGCGAACCTATCAGGAGGGTCCTGAACATGCCGTAAGCTCCGTGCGCGCGATAGTTGCGAAATCCGTCCTTGCGTATCACGTTCATATAATAATATTGTGCCTCGATGGCCATGTTGCCTTTCACGAGCAGGAACTCGGGGGTCAGCTTGAACGACCCCTTCGCGTGGCTAATGGTGGCCGACAGATCCGTCACCTTTGATACGCGGCTCGGGAAATTAGCCGAATAGGTGAACCCGTTGTGGTCATCGTTGTTGGGAGTCGAATAGTTGAACGAGCATCCCACCTGCACCACGTCGCCGTCGGCATGCTTGGGGCGCCACAACAGTCTGGTCTGCACGCCCCACGACTGCTTGCCCATGGCGGTGGCGTTGTTTGTCATGGCCTTGGACTCGGCGAATACCGAAGTGCCGGCAAAATACTGCCCCTTGTCAAACACCCACATCAGCGCCAGAAGACGGGGATTGGCATAGAAGAACTCGTTTGATGTCGGCTCTTCGTATGACGGCTTCATAGACGAGCTTGTCTCGGAGTTCAGACCCCATTGCGGGACGAAATATCCGCCGCGTATCAGGTTGTTCTCGTTGATGTCATATTCGATATAGGTATCCTTGAGCCCGACCTTGCCATAGCCGAAGCCCACGTCTACCTTGGCTTTCCATTTGCCGTAGCTTGCCTTGGCGCCGATGCGGAGGTCGGGGATGGCCACGCCGTCTACGAATTTGGTGTCTTGTTCGTCGGTTATGCCGCCGTTGCCGCCCATGTATACGGCACCGTCCATGAGGATGCGGCCTGTCGGTTTGACTGAGAATTTTGGCTTGTCATTGTTGTCGTCAGCAAGTGTCGTAAAGGCACAGAGAGAGGCAACCGCACATGCTATCAATAGAGCTTTCATTGCGGGTAGGGTTTAAAGCGTGAGGAATTTAGAGAGGATATGGCCTTTGCGGTCAGTCTGTTGTGGTAGGGGTGGGGACGGGGGTGCCTTTGGCTACCTTGCCCGCTTTCTTGAGTTTCTTGAATTCGGCCTTTGCCTTTGAGAGTTGTTCCTGAAATGTGGGGTCGGCATGGAGTCGGGCCACTGTCACGGCTCCAGTGATGCGTCCGGCGTCGACATCGCTCTGGAAGTGATAGCCGCATATCACACGGCTCTCGCCCATCTCGTATCCGCGTTTCAGTATCTCGTTCTGTCGCTCTGGGTTGATTTCGGCCAGCACGAGTGCCGTGGCCCAGCCGATTGAGGTATGCCCCGAGGGGTAAGAACCATTGGTCGACAACTCTTCCTGCTGCTCGGGGTTGCAGGTATCCTCCTCATAGAACGAGAATGGCCTCTGGCGGTTGTAATAGTCCTTGGCCTCGCGTGTGCCGAGGTCGCCGGCGTCCTCGCGCATGCCTATGATGAGCTTGATTATTTCGGGGGTCTCGTCCTCGCTAATCTCGATGCCGAATGCCTCGGAGAATGCCTCGGGGACACCGTTGCCCGATACTCGGGCGTCGCTCACGGCCTGATCGCCACGCGGGGTGTTGCGCATCGTCTTGCCCCAAGTGTAACGAGCCTGATCGTTCAGGAACGTGATCGAGGCGCCGTCCGGGGGAGGCGGGAGCAGCAGGTAGCTGTTGGGAACATCGCCTTCCTGCAGGAAGAAGAGGGTGGGGTCAGTGCGGTGGTCCTTGATTTTTTTAGCGGGAGTGGCTTCCTGTGCAAAGGCGAAGGAAGCGAGACCGATGAAGAGGGCGCAAGCCGTGGTGCGGAACATTGAAACGTGGAAAGTGCTCATGTCGGAAAGTAATTTGGATGATTTTGGATGATGATAACTAAGACTGCAGCGTAGGTCTGTCGATGAATGGCCGATTTACGGAGCGTTTGATAAGATAACAAGGTTTGCAGTTCCGGAGTTTATGATTCTTTTATGTTGTTTAACATAGCCGAAAAACCGGATTATGGGGTCAGCGGATTTTCACGGTGGGCAG
>LUJS01000022.1:0-26018 GCA_001689495.1 Bacteroidales bacterium M8
TTATTGAGTGAGATGCCTTGCCGCGCTGCCCTGGCCCACTTCTGTATGGTGGTACGGTTCAAATCATAACGGAGGCAAAGTTCCTGCAAAGGTACGCTATTGACCGTAAATTCTTCTACAATTTTTAATTTTTCTGCTGTAATGATATGACCGTGTTCCTCGCAGACCATCCTCTCCGTACTTCTGATAGCGAAGCATCCATTGCCGGACGGTATTCTTGTCTAAATCCAGGACTCTACATACGCTTTTTATCGGTTCTCCTGACATTATACGACTGACTACATTCAGTCTTTCTTCAAAATTGTGGCGTCTATTCATAATGCACCCCAAAAGTTTTGTGTCTAACTTTTGGGGTGCAGTTCAGATTGAACACATTGGCTATTTTTTCGCCTGAGGATTGGATCCGTCGTTCACTTGTTTTTTCCCATCCGCTTGCCTGCAAAATATTCTTCGTCTCGTCTCTATCCATAAGGTTGAGGGCAATCAACGATTTGGGGTCAAACGAAACAAAATCTATGGAATAATCTTCAACTGCTGACGTTGTTTGTCCCTCCACCTGCTCTGATATGGCTGTTTGATTGGAAGAGAACATCGCTATAAAAGCAACTACACCTATTACGACTAAAGCTATGAGGATAAGATATATCCACATCTTTTTCTTTTTGTCACTTAATCCAACAGCAGTTTCATTGAGGGTCTTATCCAGCCACTCTCCGCAATGGCGACACTTTTTTGCTGTGGCCATAATTTCTTCCCCACAATAGGGACATTTCTTTTTAGATTGCTCCATCTGTTATTGAGTTTAGTTGAAATCGTGTTTTAAAAAGATTTTATCGGAGATCCTTTTCTTCATGACATGGTGCATAAACGTAGGATAGAAGCGCAATTTGTCTTCATATAATGTTGCCGTATATGGAGTGCGTCCCCCTTCTTCATCGGTCATTGATATTGTAATACTCTTGGCAGTCTGAAACCACTGGATGAATTTCTCATGGCCTTCTTTTCGTAACACTGCTTCGGAAGCACTCAAATTATCTATTGGTAAAGACCATACTTCGTTTGTATCATTATTACGGATAAGTATTTGATTGAAATATCTAAAATCATTTAACATGAACGCCACACCCCAATAATTGTCTAATCGAATGAAACAGGATGCATCGTTATTCCCATCCATATCGACCCAAAGTTCTATATAGGGCTTATCTGTGACATCTTCATTGAAATCATCCTTGTAATATTCACATTTCCAGTTAGAGTTTGTCTCTATATTCCCCCATGCGTCAACTTCCATACCGTCATAATAATATTTACAACCAAGCTTATCTGGGCCAAGAATTAGACGGCATCCCTTCCTCCCTTTGTCCTCTGATGTACTCCAAGCATATCCACCTGCATAGCTGTCTTCCGGATCACATGATGTAAGAGGTTCGTCGGAATAGGAGCTAAGTGCTAGGATAAGAGAGTATGTTTCTTCCCCGAAGTGGTTTTTTAAGGCATCTACATTTTTCTCATCGCGCAAGAAATAATTAAGCTTCTGGCCTTTAGCGACAGCCTCATCAAGATTCTTGGAGATAATACTATACGGGCTATTCGCTATTGATTCTTGGTATTCTTTATCGTTCTGATAGCTGATGTATTTATCAACACCGACAATCAATAGAGCTACCACAGCCAGACCTCCAGCAATGAAATAAATGGTACGTTTATTTATAGCTGAAGATTTACTTGTATGTTTTGGGGTGGCATTGGATATCGGTTCCTTACATAGAGGACATATACTGGATCCTTCAGGGATCTGTTCTCCGCAGGTAGGACAGGTGATATATGATGAGTGGTTGTCCTCATTTAACCACTCACCACACCATTTGCATTTTCGAGCGGCTTTTTGAATAGGCTCGCCGCAATAAGGACAGAGTTTCGTTTCGTCCATTTTAAAACAGTGCGCCTACAAGCCTCACCCAACTCAGCGGTTTCACTTAGGGTTATTAAACAAGAAAGACGTGAGACTTGTCGCCTTACGTCCATCACCTAAGAGGTTATGCCAAACTATGAGAGGAATCCCACAGCCGACATATTCCGGCCAAGGAAACCTTTGAGAGAATAGACAGAAGAAACAATATCCCACGTCTTATTTCATATCTGGAGTATGCGTACCACAAAGCGGTCTGCACCTATAAGATACAAAAATAAAAAGTGAGCACTAGTCTCTTCATCCACTCTCAAATCTTGGCCGGATTTCTTAGGTTGGATTTCAGATTATGCCTTCCTTGTGTTTCGGCGAGATTTCTCCCTCGCCTTAACGACTGCAAAGGTACAAAAAATTTTCGAGACTAGCACCCACAATATGAGATATTGTTTCCTCTACACATAAGGAAATTAGCCGATTACAGCCGTAGGAGGTGATTCTTTCAAATTCGTCATACCGTTTGCTTGGATGTCGGTCAATACCTAAAAAAGAAAAGAGGAACGATTATCTTGTCTCGGTCATATCAGGAACAAGCTCGCCAAAGCTTACAGCATGAATGATGAGATCGATTAAACGTCCCTCTGAATTGTGTATGCTGAATATAGCATTGTGAGCCATATAGATACGACAAAACAAAAAGAGCGTCCATCTCACTCCCTCTCATGCTGTTATTTGAATTTGGCGATTCGTTCCGATGAGAAAGAAAGGTTGACACTTTTCTTCTTTGATGGCATTTCTCCTCCATCTGAATGCAATAATAATCAAAATATTTGAGATAGACGCTATAAATTAGGACTTAAGGTCTTTACTGGAGCGAAAAATGAAAGACACCCAGCCGGAGCCGAGCATCTTTCAATCAAGTCAGTCATCCACCATGCTAAACTCTTCAAGAGTATAGCATAGGTCATGGTTCTTTCGGGAGTAGGATTCAAGTGCTTTTCTACATGAGTCAAGCGTCTTTAGGTTCTTTGAGCCGGTGATATGCTCGACATCACGGATTAGAGATTCCAGATTGTTGTGATATTCAGTCTCGTTGTCCTCGACCCACAGGTAATACTTCTCAGGGAAATATTGGCCGGTATTATCGTTGGTCTTATAGATTCCCATACCCGGTTCCTCCGTCTGATAATAGATGTGAATATCAGGAAACTTCACTTCTATGAACTCCCTGACTTCATTGAGTTCATCCCATGCTGATTCTACACTGAAAGATACCGTGCCGTCATCATGAAGCTGTAGGTTATCCCAAGAGCCTCTGCAATAGACTTTATTCCAGTCTCCACCGAGCTTGATAACCAGATTACCCAGCCACGTTGAGCCAAATCCGTTTTCATATAAGCCCGATGCTTTCATGCACTCCAGCTCATCCATAACGGAGTAGAGTTTCTGAAGTTGCTCCTTATCTCCCGTTGCATGATACGCAGTATAAGCCCAATTAGGCATTTCCCACCTCCTTTCCGTTTTCGTAGCGGTAGATGTTCAGATTCTCGTTTGTCATCCACTGGCAGTCTTTAAGGCGAAAGCCATACTTTTCTTCGAGAGTTGAGAGGAATGATTCAAAATCCTCATAGTTCTCGGACTCCTTGATTTCCTCGGCAGTCAGGTGTATAATATTCAGATAGCCTCCACAAAAATCGAGGATGATTACATAATTCGGTTCCATGTCATTTGTTGTTTATGAATTGATTTTTGATTCGTTGTACTGTCGAGATGCCAATGCCCTGAAGTTTGGCGACGTTCCTTACGGAGTAGCCCTTCTTCAATAGCGTTATGACATCCTTGTATTGTTCGCGTAAGGCTTCTTCCGATTTGGTCGAGCCTTTCTTTCTTCCAAGTCTTCCACCTTTGGCGATATAGTTGGCCCTTCCGGAATTGAGACGGAATTTAATGTTCTCTCTTTCGAGTTGGGCACAGGTGGAGAGGGTCGCAATCATAACCGGTGCGAAGAGGCTTGGCTTGCCTTCATCATCCAGCAGTGTGAATTGCTCTTTCTGGAAGTAGATGTTGATTCCTGCGTCGATCATCTCCTTGACGGTCGATAATACCTCAAAGGCATTTCTGCCAAGACGGGATAATTCAGAAATCAGGATTTGTGTGATATTGTTGGATTTGGCATATTCGATAGCCTCTAACAATACAGGTCGCTCAGTATTCCGTTTTGCACCGGATATGTGTTCCTCAAATATCTTCTCTATTATGAGATTTGAGTATTCTGCATATCGGGTAAGGTCTGAAATCTGGCGTTCGGTGTTTTGTCTATCACCCACGCTTGAGACGCGGGCATAGATGATCGCTCGTTTCGTTTCCATTTTAATCTTTGTATTTAATGATTACATTGCCTAAACGTATTCAAAAGCCGTTATAGATTTATTTGAACACATCGGCAATTTGAACACAAAAAGAAGAGAGAACCAATGTTATTCAGTTCTCCCTTCCAATGGTCGGGAATGATTAACCCAACTTATCCTTGTATTTCCTGTTGAGATAATCCATGAGCAGTCTTCCCAGTACAATCGTCTTGTCAATTTCTCGAAAAGTGAAGTAATGTGTCTGGGGATTGTCGTATCTGTCAGATCGGGTAATTGAACCTTTGAAATCTCCTTTTTTTAGGAAATCTTCAAATGGGATACTGACGTTGGTATCGGTGGAGTCATACTGGAAGTAGATGTCTGCATAGAGTTTCCCTCGATACAGATTCACGCCCTCAAACTCGGCATTCCAGTCATTGCTGACAGGTCCTGTCATACTGAAAGTCTTGTTTCGGCTGTTGGATTGCCTTGTCCCGATCTCCTTTACTACCCTTAGAATGGTGGCGTAGCTGATTGACAACAGTTCCGGGATAGTGAGATTTTTTACCATCTCGACTTTCTTGACCGGTGCTGTCCGTGAAAAGATTACTTTGTTTATATCCATAGGGCTTACGGAATATAAGTGTTATGTACTACGGTTTTGTAGTGGCTATTATCATCAGGGATTCTCACCTTCTGAAATACAATCTGCCACAAGGTTTTCTTTTTGTCCGGTTTTTCGCTCATCAATATCTGAACGATTGGATTGTTGATGGGGAAGATATGAGCCAATGCCCGTCTTTTGCTCCCGTCATCGAGCATCCCCCAGTATTTGAGGGTCATTTTCTTTGTTGCCATCGGGATTGAAATTTTGAGTTTACACAAAAAAGAAAGGGAGACAGGCCACCGGTTAAGATGACTTGCCTCCCTCTTCAGAAAGCGGTGCCGTTATTTCAGGCTTGGCTTATATGAAGGGAATATACATTGTGTCTATTACCTCCATGAGTTTACGAGAGCCTTCTTTCGATGCCTCGTTTCTGGGATCCACGCTGCGGTTAGGGTCAGCGTATTGTCTAAGAACCGCTACGATAGTCCTGAAAAGGGTCTGCTGTAGGGTTCTGTGCATGGTAGTACAGGCTTGGGCGAATTTGCGTTCATCCCAGCCCATGTCGTTGATTGCGTCTTCCAAAGCCATTGCAGCCTTGTATTCGCGGGATTGTTCTAAACTATCCATTTTGTCAGAATGTGATTGTGAGACTCCCGGCCACTTGACTTGTCCTCATGTATGGCTCAATGTCGATGTCGGAATGAGCTTCTTTGAAATCAGCCAATGAGAAGGAGCTTCGGGTAGAGGGTAATTTTCTGGTTATTCTCATCGTATCGGTTGCCCATGACTTGATGTCCTGAGCTTCCATCATCGAGAGTATTCTGGCCTTGATGCTGTTGAGTCTTGTTTCAGCATCGGTTTTGGCCTGAATGAGTTTCCTGATTGCAGATTCCTGCTGACGAATATCTTCAAGAATGGCGAAAGGGGTTGCATACTGTTCTCCGATGGAGTCTGTGAGGAGCAGGTCTTTGACTATCTCCGAAGGGATCCGCTGCAATTCGATGAAATCTGAGATATGGTCAAATGTGCCGTCCTTCTTCATTTTGTTGCGGATGTGGAGAATGAATATGCGTCTTACCTTTGCCTTTTTGTTCATCAGTTCAAACAGATAGGCATAAATAGAGAGTTGCCAGCGGGCCTTTTCTCTTTTATCCGGAGTCATTACGCCGTAGGTTTTGATGTCCCCCAGGTCAAAGGTGGTTTCATCAACGCGATACACCTTGTCTATCATCGAGGCATAGTTCTCTCCGTCGGTTATCAGGTATTCGCTGATTTCATGCATCAAGCCATTCTCAGAAGTCAGGCTTATGTAATCTGCGACCTCTTGGGTTCCGTCGTTGGTCCAGTCCATGTCGAAATCCTCGATAGACTGATGGACTGTTTTCCCATATTCCGCCGCCTGTCTGATTATGGCCTCTGGAATACCGGCGTATGTGTCAGGGAATAGTTGCCGTTCGAGCATCCCTGTAATGCCAGAGAGATATTTGTCTTTCTCAGGCAGATAGTAGCTATGATCTTCCTGATTGAAGACCACGCTACATTGTTTCAGTTCTATTCTTTTTGTAGCCATATTATTATGCTGCGTTTAAGAGCTGGTTCTTGCGGTCGGTGAAGAGAGCGAGTATCTGTGGATTACCTTTGACTTCGTTCTCATGTTGCTTGTAAAGTTCAGTCAGCTCTTGGGTTGAGTTTGTTGAGTTGATTGCCGCCCTTATCCCGGCGTAGGGATCGCTTGCTTTACGCTTGCGAGTTTTGGGCTGTTGCTGTTGAATGGGTGTTTCTTCGACTGTTTCCACATCCTCCGGCATATCTTCGCCGGCATATATGTAGAGCGCGAGGCCGAACATTGAGAGGTTCTTGACGAGGCAGCGCATGAGGGTCTTGTTGATGTCGAACATCGTGGCAGCTTCCACTTTCTTCTCGACGTACGCTTTTTTGAACTTGTCCCACACCTGATAGGTATAGGCTTCAGTTTTCATCGCTTTGTTGGCGCCATCCATTACGGGGAGCCACATCTGATAAGTGAGATTATCCGCTGATACCTCCGTGAATACCATTATACCGAGAGCCGAGTCGATGAAGTATGGGAGGTTGGTCTGTGGATTGTTTATGACCTTGTACGTGGCTGTAGGATATACCTCCTTGAAGGCTTTCCAGGCGTTAGCCCATGATACATAAGACAGACCGTTCTTTGATTCTGCCTTATCGTTGAGATTGAGAGATGCGAGCTGATTGAATTTCTCTGCCGCTTTCTCGTCGTGGCTCTTGAAGTCGATGTTCATTGGAGCCAATTCGAAATCTTCTGATGACATGATTATGTGAGATTTGAGGGTTTGCCAAAAGAAAAAGAGGCTCCACACTTTTTAATTATTATAGTGTAGAGCCTCCTTCCGTTGGAGTTGATTAATTCAGGAACCAGCTATAACCTTGGGAGTCGTTGCCTTGTAGGGCGTTAGCTATTCCTGTTGCGAATGTAGTACAGTTGGCGTTGCGGTCGATCCACAGGTCGCTATAACTGTTCTTCACTGCTTCGTTGAGCAACTGCATGAGTTGCCAACATGAGATTGAGCCATCACCGTTGCCCATACCGAAGTTGGGATTGGTGATATACTGCTTTGTCGCAGCATTTACCACGCTATCGCCTAAGAGAATTTGCGGTAATGCTTTCTGCTGAGTGTTGGGGAGTGCCTGATACAGGCGGAGTCTCCCGATTATCTTGCAGAACTGTTCCTGTGAGAGCCATGTATTGTTCAGGGCTTCAAGGTTGTAGAGAGTTGATTCCTTGACCTCGTTGAACCGGTTGAACAGTTCGAGGGATTTCTGGAATATGTCGGCTTCTGTCATACAGAGCAGATTGTCTGATACGCCGTCTGTGGTGAGCATCATGTTTGAGCAGACGCGGACACGAAATCCTATGAATACTCTGAAATGCTGTGGATTCTGACGGGTGTAGAGTTTATCCTCTGAATAGCTACGGACTCCTCCAATAGTAAGCGAAACCTGCTGGCCGTTTATTGAGGATGTGAGGGTTGTGATATGGGCTATCCATGCAAGACGCTGGTAGAAGATTGTCTTTTCATCGTCTCTAAGCTCGGATGCCTTTTTGTGTTGAGCCGAGGGTACGCGTCCGATGATAGGATGGGAGCAACGTGTTTCGGCTGTGGTTACGTTCCCGGCACCGAAGATAACCTCGGCTGCCTTCCGTGTTGTCTCAATGAATTTCTGATGTGAGATAGTCAGAGAGTTATCGCTGAATGTGGGAATGATGTTCTTGAAGGTCAGTTCCTCCATGCTTATCTCGTTGGAGGGGCCGTCGATGAAGTTGGGATGATGTTCGGTATAAGGATCATGAAGAGCCTCACGAACTTCCCATGTCGGTTGTGTGATGACCTCTCTTGGAGAAGCCAGCACTAAAGATGAATTGTTTGGCATATTAAAATTGTTTTAAAATGGTTGTTAGAATGAGAGAAAAGACTCAGACAGAATTTTATGATTTATTCATGTCTAAGTCTTTATGTGTGGCAGTCCTGATATTCATGCTGCCGGTTTAGGCCACGGAAAAGGATTCCGGATTATGGCCAGTGTGTTGGTGATAGGATGTACCACCTTCTTGCTCCGCTTGATCACCGGAGCCATCAGTTGTTTGTTCATATCAACTGGTTTTAAAGGGTTAATTACTTTATCGTGCCAGCCAGCTTCTTGCCGACTTTAAGCAGATACGTTATTGCCTCTAATGCAAGGATTGTCAGGGAGATATGTTTTTCTTTAATCCTCCCCATCTTCATCGTCCTCGTCGATTTCGTCATCTTCATCGTCGTCATCGTCGGAAGAAGAGAACTTGTTGTAGATTGCTTTTGCCGCCCCTGACACGATAATTACATTCGCGGCTGTTTCAACGGCTTTTAAAATTGGTTTGATTTTCATTGTGTTTATTATTGGTTTTATTATATGTTATTTCTTTCATATATAAGGGTTTCATTACTATTTCAGGATTTTGAAAAAAGAAGTTGGAACACCACTTTTACATGATATTCCAGTTCTTTCCCGGACTCTTCAATCTACCAGTTTCATCTACTTCTTAAGAGTAGGTCTTGTAGATCGAATGCAAACGTCTGGAGGGATCGATAACTCTTCGCTATCAATCCGGGCATATATTCCTCATATATGCAATTATTACAGAATAAGAGTTTTGTGATAACTCCTATTCATTCATATATAAGGATTTGAGGCGAAATGAAAAAATAATCAGAGACAGCCCGAAAGCTGTCTCTAATCGAGGGTTCTATGGATATGTTTAGTCTTCCATACGTTCCTCCTGTCTCCATTTTTTCTGGAGCTTTTCGATTTCATGGACTCTGTTCGCCCAATAGTAGGCATTATCCATGATATACGATATACCCTCGGCGATCTTGCTACCGAGGAAGTTGATGTTGTCGCGAGCTATCTGATTCAGTCTTTCCTGAGCCACTATGCTGCTCGCTACGGTTGAAGTAAGTTTGAGGCTTACCTTTGTCGAGGTTTCCCCCGTTGGAATCTCTAAATTGAGATCCATTGTCTCGCACCCGGTTATCTCGGGGTCGATGCTTTTGATGCCTACTAAAGCGAAGGCATCGTTTTTGAAATTTATGTCCATATTATTGATGTATTTATTTCATTCAATAATAAGGTCATAGGCTGCGTTTCGGACGGTGAAAACGAATTTGATCTAAATCATTATTTTCAAGTGTCTCTTATGTTATTCAGCATATTGTTTTTGCGGGCTTAATGAAAATCACTATCTTTGCGTTTGAATCATCATAATTAAATTATGGAAGACTTAAATCGACTTAAAGTAGTCCTTGTTGAAAAGAAAAAGACAAGCAGATGGCTGGCAGCGGAACTTGGTAAGAATCCGTCCACTGTCTCAAAGTGGTGTACCAACGTCAGCCAACCAGATCTTCAGACTTTAAAACGAATTGCGGAACTACTTGACATATCAATGGCCGACCTTTTAATCTTAAAATAAACAATATGTGCAGATTGATGATAAACACTTACAAAATACCTGGGACGGTGAAGCTATTCAGATATGATATTGAATGTCCACCGGATAATTGGGAAATAGATTTCAAGAATAAAGAGTATGTTTACTCTGATGAGTGTGAAGACCTACGCATCAAGAATATAATCGGGGCATTCTATTTTTTCGATAATAAAGCGACAGCATATACCACAGGTAGCCTTGCTGCCCCAAAAAATGGTTGTAATAGGATTTGGCTGACGGAAACATCAATAATAAAAGAAATTCAATTATTAGATCTCTCCCAATTTCAAAATATCTCGTCCTTGCTCTTGGCATTTGATGAACTGGGATTTGATATATTGACAGATATGTTTCATAAATTCAGTTCCATAGGTGCGTGTAAGAATCTTTGTGAATTAAGACCGTTAATTGATAAACTCCGCCTAATTAATACGAAACAACAGAAAACCTTCAAAGATGATTGTGAAATAATAAATCTGTCCACAGAAATCGGAGATTTCTTTTATGGGAATCATCGCATTGATTATTTCGGGCAACTACTCACTGACTTTACCAATGGTGAGCATTTTAAGGAAATGCTCTTATCCAGAGGATACGACGGATATATATTTCGTGAAAGTCATGATTCCCCTACATATTGTATTTTTAATTCTGAGGTCTTGGCAAATCCTATCCATCAAGAAATTGAATTAAACAATTAATGATACACAGCACCTATCATAGCAAGGACTCTTACGAGGATCCAAAAACATCATCTGTTTTCGAGACGATGCTCATGCTTCCGGATGAACTGTTCTGGAATGTACTGAGTGAGGCGTGCTTTGATAATGAAAATTTGCCATTGGTTGCCGGTCAGATTGAAGATTATGAGTTCTGGCCTCACTGGGATTCAACCGGCACGGGAAACTCCACGCTCGTAGAACCGGATGTATTTATTCGCTTTCAGACATTAGATGTTATCATAGAGGCGAAGTATCGCGACAATGGCGGCCAGTATAGCCAACAGTGGGAAAAAGAAATTATAGCCTATCGGAATGAATATGGCGATGATAAGCCTGTTTACTTTATTGCTGTAGGAGGAAATGCAGAAAAGGCTACCGAAGCAGTGTCAGTGGCTAAGGATGTGTATGTCAATAAATGCACATGGTTATCGCTACTCATTCAGATTACGAAGTTGCGCGATGAATACGATAGACTACCCATGATATCAAATGGCCTGTCTTCTGTCATTCGGTTGTTAAACCTTATAGGGCTGGCTTTCAACGTTCACGGGGTATATAATATCCGTTGGTTTGACGAAATCGCCACCGGTAAGCCACTCATTTCACCCGATTCCATAATGACTCTCAAAACTTATTTCAAATGAACAAAGAACTGGATAACGCATTCACCGATGTGAGAAACGCATTCAGGCTTTTGGCCAGATACCAATCCCGCGTGCTAGACATCGTAAATTATATAAGGGAGCAAACTCCATATACTGATATGTGGGGATTGAGACGCTATTGCAATGTCATATCTACTCGTAAAAATTGTCCGGGGGATAATTATGCCAATCTTAACGTCCATCGCGATATGTGGTCTTGGGATTTTCTTTACAACTATCTATTTGAGTTTTATTTCGGAGAAGTTAAGTTTGGTCGTAAAACTATCGAAATGTCTGTGATTCAAGTTTCCGATGATGGGTATTACAAATCATTGGCCAATAATCCGTCGCCCACAGATATATCCACCTTCCTACCTTCTGATGAATCTAACTCATATTTGGTTTTTACCGCTGGCTGGAAAGCTTGGCTATGTGATAATACAGAGGATGATTGCAATCGATTTCTACACAAATTTCTCAGTGGGACTAAAGACTTATGTATCTATACTGATGAAAAAGGACATTGGGCTATAACAAAGCGATACCCCATGCAACGCTTTGCGTCCCAAAAAGAAGCTGATAAGGTATTAGCTGATTTCGGGAAAATCGTAATTGATCATACTGGAATTGACCTTTTCAAGAGAAAATAATTTAATCATATAGAATTTTATGATCAAAGGGAGCCTTGAAGAACGAATGGAGTATGAAGACTATATCCGTAGTCTTAAAGATACCATACGTTTCCCATTCTGGTCGATATATCAGGAAAGCCAGAAGATTATTCGGTATTACTGGATTAAGAAGGCAAAGGAGAACAGGGAATTTGAGTCTAAGGAAATTCAGATTCTTCATCTGATGTCATTGGTTGACACCGCAGTTCGGATTGGAGGTTTGATATACGTATGGTGGTGGGAAGAGTATATTCCTGAAATGATATTCGCATTGCCCCAGTCTAAAGCGGATTGGTTTGTGCCGGTAGAGGATATGGCAAAGACGTTTATGGATGTACCAACAAAAACAGTAGAAGCTGCACTACTTAAGGCCAAAGCTCAGCGTGATGTTATTCACAGTTCATTAAAGGCGCAACGGGAGGACAACATTGATGCGCTTGTCGAACAGTTATCTGTAATCCCCATAGATGAGATTTTTGGAGCGTTTAAATTGATCAATGCTTACTATCAACAAAGTCAAGCCTTTTCACATATTACATTATTTGACAAAAATGCTGAACGGAAGACGCTATATTCCGTTGTAGATGTTTTTGAAGCTTTAAATCCGGAAGATCAGGCTAATGCCAGAACTTTAAATGGTAGAGTCTTAGAATTGACTAAGTCTATTGAATTAGATGACAAAGATGTTGTAAATAATCCTGAGCCATATATATTTACCATTTGTATAGGTGTTCAGCTTGTGTGTGAGATTTTCAAATACGATCTCGGCTCGTCCGATCCGATAGCGAGCGTCATACAGGAGATTACAGAGGAATCGTCATTTCAGAAAATCTACAATCGATATGTTCAATTTCCAAGAGACGCAGAACGTTGTATGGCATTTTGCAGAAAGTTAATACACTGGTTGAATGATAATATAGGGATTGACATATCTGTGGATGATTTAGATTTAAGGCTTCGGATTCTGGTAATATCAGACCAATAATATCTTCCAATTCACAACGACTGGATTTTCCAACACGATTTGTCAACGAAACTTCGCCATCTCAAATCCATGCACAAGAGCGAGAGCCGATACTCACTGAAATTTTTAAAGTCTACGGTTCTTCTTTCGAGAATATGAGTTGTGAAGAATTCCTGTACTTGTTTGGAGTCTCAAGTAAAACCCCATATACATATAATCCACCCTATTATTGGTGTGGGAATGAGTCAACATTGAAGGCCATTCTGAAAGTATTGTATATCCGTCAGCCTCGATTACTGAAGCGATTAATACTTCATGTCTCAGATAAAGAAAAAGGCGCAACTGTCCACGACTGGAGTAAGAATAAAGACAAGGTGGCCTATCGAGATGTGGAGAGAATCATTATTGACATCATCCATAGATTGAGTGGAAAGGTTTTAAAAGAATTATAAGGGCACGAAATGCTTGCACACCTATAATCTGTAATTTACTAATCCTTTGTTATGAATACACCGAACACAGAAATTAAGAGATGGGGTATCATTGTTATTCAATCAATTCCCAAGGGGCAACTCCAAACAGGTACACAGCTTTACGAGGATTTATTACGATACAAGTCTATTATGGACGGTAATATATTCTGTGAGTTGATTAATGTGGTTGATAAGAATGACTTTGAGGTAGCTTTATCTCAGATTTTTTCAAAATTGGAAGAAGGGGACATACTAACAATTCACATAGAAGCGCATGGCTCTGATGATGGAATTGCTCTTTCTTCCGGTGAAATAGTTAAATGGAAAGAGTTCTATGATTTAATCCGTCCTATTAATATCGCTATTGGACATTTATTATTTATCGTAATGGCTATGTGCAGCAGTATAGCTATGATTTCGAATATAAATATAGAGGAGAGGGCACCTTATAGAGCTTTCATATGCACCACCAGAGAAATGTATCCAGATGAATTATACGAGGGCTTCCTATCTTTTTATGAGAAATTTTGTAATTTATTGGATGTCTTCGGGGCTATGACAGCTTTGCAAAATGAGATTCGTGATGAAAATGGACACTCGCCATTTCAATTACTCTCAGCAGAGAGTGTATTTGATGAGACTTTAAGTACAACTCGTAATATTGACGATTTGTGTATTAAACGGTTAAACCTGCTAGGCCTTCCTTTAACTTCTGAAAATATTGGAAAGATGCGAGTCCAACTTCGCGGTCTTTTTGCAGAGTTGCATTCAAGATATTGTAACTATTATAACTTCAGAGATCTATATTAAGCGACACTAATCTAGTCCGAAAGTCCGAAGAATACGAGGGTGAAGAACCCGAACTGGAAGGGTATTCTGTAAATTTAAATATAAAAAATGTGAATGAGATAAAAGATTTTCGGGCATATTTCGGACAAACCGAGGGTCTTAAAATGAAATAAGTCGCTTAAAATCAGCAACTTATTTTCGGATTTTAGTGGTGCCACCAGAACCTGAGTAAGTGAATGAATACGAATGAATTTGAATGTCTTATTCAATCAAAATGCTGAATAATAGCGAAATATGAACTTTGTTGAATTTTGCCGATTTTCAGATTTATTCAAAAAACGTGGTGACCTACGTGGTGACCCGACTTGACAAAATGCGGTTTGGGTTATTATATTTGCAGAACCAAAGTGGCTGACTGTGAATAACTGTGAACGCCACCATTCAGAAATTTATAACAACGAAGATATGACAAAATCACCCTCTCCGAAAAAACTTACCCCGTTTCACATCCGCACTAAGGATTTGAAGAAGGACACTGCGACCCTCTTTATACGCATACATACCCGCAAGGTTGACGTGCTTGTATCGACCATGCTTCAGGTTGAAGTCGCCGATTGGCAGAAGGCTACGGCATCGCCTCGCGCATGGCTGGCACATCAGAAGAAGAACTATCAGCTTCACTCCAAACTTACGCAGATTGAGGGCATCGTCAAGGCTCATCTCGCAAAGGTGAACTTTGACCGCGAGGCTCTCGACATGGATGTGCGCTACATTTCCGAGCCGGAGAAAGTGGACGCTGAACGCCGGGCGATGGAGGAAGCAGCCGAAGCCGAGCGAAAGGCTATCGCTAAGCGGGAGGCAGCGAAAGAAAAAGCCCGCAAGAAAGCCGAGGAAAAGAAACGCATCGAGGATGAGAAGAACCGTCTTATATGGCCGTTTCTCGTTCAGTTTGTCGATGACATCAAGAGCGGGGCACGCAAGATTGGCAGTGACGACTATGCCCCCGGCACCTGCAAGGCGTGGAAAAGTTTTATCGGGGTCTATGAGGGCTTCGACCCATTGCACAGATTCGGGTGGGCGGATATTGACCGTGCGTTTGTGTCGCGCTACATCAACTATTTGCAGAAGCACGGTTACATGGCAAAGGTTGTCAACAAGCATCTGACAAATCTGAAGGCTCTTATCAACGCCGCCTTCATTGACGGCGTACACGACAATCAACGTGCGGCAGCTCTCATAGTCAAGAAGAAGATTGAAGACCGAGACAAGGCTGTGGAGATTTATCTAACCGAGGAGGAACTGCAAGCCCTTTACGAGATGCCGTTAAGCGGGAAGAAAGAACATATCCGCGATGTATTTCTCATTGGCTGTTATACCTGTCAGCGCGTTAGTGATTACAATAACCTCAATGCCGACAATTTCGAGACCACTCGCAAGGGAACACGCATAATCCGTCTTGTCCAGCAGAAGACCAAGACCGAGGTGACAATCCCTATTCTCAACGAAAATCTTATCACCATCTGCGAGAAATACGGATACAACATACCGAAAGCCAACGAGCAGGTGCTGAACCGCTACATCAAGGATATTCTGAAAGACCTGTCGGAGCAGTTGCCGTCACTGAAAGAAAAGGTGCCGACCAAACTCACCATGAAGCAGAAAGAGGCGTTGAAAAAGGAGAAGAAAGAGCCGGAGACCGACCTTAACGGCAATGTGATCGTGCCACGCTATGACTGCGTGACAAGTCACACCGCCCGACGCACCGGCATCACCAATATGTATCTGAGCCACAAGTACACCATTCTCCAGATGATGCACGTCAGCGGACATAAGACGCAAAAGACCTTCATGGACTACATCAAGCTATCCTCCGAGGAGATAGCCGACGAAATCGCAGCCATGTCGAAGAAAGAGAGCGATATGTGGTAGAGAAAAAGTTGCAGTCAATATCTATATTCCGAAAAAATGGTCAAATGTCCACTTTTCCGGAATATAGATTTGGAGGTATAGGAGTTTATGATTAACTTTGCATTCCGAAAAACTGGTACATGTACCATAAATCCGAAATAAGAATCATGGAAATAAAAAGAGACAAATATCTTAACCAGCTTATTACAAGCAAGCATAACGGTTTAATAAAGATAATAACAGGCTTACGCCGATGCGGGAAATCCTATCTTCTGTTCAATCTGTTCAAAGAGCATCTTTTGTCAAACGGAGTGACTGATTCACATATCATCCAAGTTGATTTGGAAGATAGACGTAATAAGGAATTGCGCGATCCGGATGCTCTGCTTGCATACATTGATTCTAAAATTACGGATGATGAGATGCACTATATTCTCTTGGATGAAGTGCAGCATGTGCCGGAATTTGAGGATGTGTTAAACAGTTATCTGAAAATTGAGAATGCTGATGTCTATGTAACAGGCAGTAATTCCAAGTTTCTTTCCACTGATATTATCACGGAATTTCGAGGCAGAGGTACCCAGATTCATGTTTATCCACTTTCATTTGCAGAGTTCATGACGGTTGACGACCGCCATCCACTTGATGCATGGCCGGACTATTATACTTATGGTGGACTTCCGCATACATTAAGCCTTGCAGATGAGGAAGCAAAGGAAAACTATCTGAAGGAGCTATATGCCAAAGTTTATCTTACCGATATAAAAGAACGCCATTCTATACGTTCTGATGCGGAACTTAAGGAATTGATGGAGATAATTGCTTCCTCAATAGGTTCTCCGACCAATCCTTCTAAATTGGAAAGGACATTCAAAAGCGTAAAGAATGTAACATTGTCAGACAAGACCATAGACGCATACCTTTCGTATTTCGCTGATGCGTTTCTAACAGAAAAAGCGATACGCTATGACATCAAAGGTAAGAAATACATCAATACGCTCTCAAAGCATTATTTTACTGATATGGGGGTGAGAAATGCTATATTGGGATTCCGACAAACAGAGGAAAACCATATTATGGAAAATGTAATTTATAACGAATTGCGGATGAGGGGCTATTCGGTTGATGTCGGTGTAGTAGAAACTCGTCCCGTTGGAGAAGATGGCAAACGAATACGTAAACAATATGAGGTTGATTTTGTGGTAAACCGGGGCAGTCAACGCTACTACATCCAGTCAGCTTTTGTCATGCCTACGGATGCCAAAGAACGTCAAGAGTCCGCCTCTCTGCTTAACATTGATGACTCCTTCAAGAAAATCATTATCGTTAAAGACCACATTAAACCAAAAAGAAATCAGGAAGGAATTGTTACAATAGGATTAATTGATTTCCTCCTTAATCCCGAACTGCTAAATTGGTAGATTGGAGTATCTACCAATGTATTCGCAACTGATGATGAGGCTCTGGTAAATGGGCTCTCCATTATATACAAGCGCAATGAAAATAAAAGGACGGAATGAAGGGCGTAATAAATCAGCTTAGCTGACGTTTGTTTCGACCCGTCTTAGGCGCAAAAGGTTGATATACAGCAATTCTTATACTCATTGAAAGGGCAGAATAAAGGGCAAAAGATTTGAGAAAACTTCGTTATAATCCCCCAAAAGTGGGTCAAAATCCATAGATTTGGGGGATAATAAGCATATTTTGAGCAGGAAAGGGGTACTCGGGAGGGAAAAGAAGATACCCAAAACGGAATAACGGGAACCATGCCCGGAATAATTTGGAAAGTCCGATAAGATGGGATTATCTTTGTGAGCCAGATTGGGAACCTTGGTTTACGATATTTGAAAATTCCAGACACCGTCTGGAATTTTTTAATGTACGTTGGTAATCGCTATATCGGTTGTATATGCCGATATACATGTACAACCTTGTGCTATATCCGGCGGAAAATAATTGGAGGTGATGAAAATTGCTACTTATCTTTGCCGATGAAAAAGAACTCAGAGCCAGCGATTGCCATGACCGCTCATGCACTATTTTTGGCTATGGATAACTTTTTTCGCTGAATCGTGAACTTTTCTGAACATAGCCTTGTTAGGAAAGTTGCGGTGGCAAATTTCGCGACCATAGCGGAGCGTCAGATTGCTCTGCCGTGACGGTTGCGACCATATCCGCCGCCCACATATCCCACAGCCCAAGAGTGGGCTGACTCTCTATGATTCGACCCATAAGGTCGAACAACTGACGCACAACCCCAACGGTGTGTGCCTGAACTTCGCAGCCGGATGCGCAAAGCATTGCGAACAAATCGGTGTGCGGGTACTTTCCCGAGCCTTACACCGACATCGGTGCCTATGTTCAGGCGTGACACTTGTGGACGCTATCGGCACACACTTATATCACACACGATAGACCACGAACTCAACCGCCGGAGGGAGATTGTGCAGATTTGGAATTCTCGAAAAATTTTGTTATCTTTATGTAACGATTGATGACAGAGCATACCGGACGCGACACGTTCAACATTACAACCGGGCTTGGAACGATGTTCCCGATGGATGCCATGCCGGATATTAAAGCGATGACAAAAAGAAAGAGGTACCCTTATCAGAAGACCGGGCTCAGGATCCGGAACCACTATGAAAAGCCTGCCGCCAGATGCGGAATGAACCGCAACGGCTCAATACGGTAACAACTCGCACTAAGGAAGCGATGCTCAACGGATTGAGGCTGCAAATGACGGCAGATGACTACTGCGATTGCGGCACAACAACAGTGCTGTCATCAGGCCATTACAGGCATAATTTTGCGACACCCATAACTCACCGAAAAACATAGACATTGGAGCGGTGCAGCCTGACGTGTGTCCAATCGGAACCCTGTCAATGCCATAGGAACAATGATTCAGAGAAGATGACGGCCATAACTGTGTCCATACGTCGCCAAAACCTCATGTAAATTTTACGAAAGAAAGAGTGTGTCTTATCTCGATTGAATAAGATACCTGCTCTGTGTCTGCCCCATATCCGGGACGGATGCCGCCCATGCCGTTGCCAATCCGCAAGGTATGGGTAAGGGTGAGCTACGCCCTTTGCCGAACTTCTCAGCTCGGCATAAACCGCCGTCGGCTTTAATGAAACATAGCCGACAGCCCTCCCTATGTCCTTTCGGGGACACATCGCCACAGCCCTTTTCGTCGCCGGGGCTGACGGAGATGCGAGTTACTTGGCGATATAACTTTAATTTCATAATCCTGCCAATGAAATTGAGTCTCTTTGAAATCCTTCAGGCGTACACTGCCGACCCTGCCTCTCCCAATATCCTACTCACCGTCAGCCTCACCGACCTCCATCAGTTGGTGGTTGACACAATCGATGCCACCCGTGAACGTCTGCTCCCTCTCTACATGGAGGCGGAGAAAGACAAGGCACTCACAAAGAAAGAGGTTGCCGAACAACTCAGCGTCTGCGAGACCACCGTCTATAACATGACGAAAGACGGCAGACTCCACCCTTTCAAAGTGAACGGAAGCACCCGTTACAGCCAGCGGGAAGTCAACTCTATTATCAATCCCTGTAACGACGACTGAGCCTATGAAAGACGTAACAGTTACACCACCTGCCGAAGACCGCTTTGAGCGCATCGGCACCACCTACTACAAGATTGTCCGACAGCCAAACGCAGCCGGGCAGCTCATCGAGCGCAGCATCCCATGGACAATCGAGGCTATCCGTCAGGACTACGGCAAGGACTTTCTTGCCAATGTGCCCAAATACGACGGTTTCTGCTGTGTTCCCTCGCATCTCGACTATCAGCCGGTAGTAGGCAACTTCAAGAACAAGTATTCGCCGCTCAGCCATATCCCCGCCGAGGGAGAATGGCAGTGTATCGAATCGCTCGTGCGCCACATCTTCGGCGAACAGTACGAACTCGGTCTTGACTATCTGCAAATCCTCTACACCATGCCGTTGCAGAAACTCCCGATTCTACTGTTGGTGTCGGAGGAGCGCAACACCGGCAAGTCCACCTTCCTCAATTTCCTCAAACTGCTCTTTGAGGCAAATGTCACGTTCAACACCAATGAGAACTTCCGCAGTCAGTTCAACGACGACTGGAACGGAAAACTCGTAATCGTGGTTGACGAGGTGCTCCTCAACAAGCGCGAGGATTCCGAGCGATTGAAGAATCTCAGCACCACCCGCAACTACAAGATGGAAGCCAAAGGACGTGACCGCGAGGAGGTGAGTTTCTTCGCCAAGTTCGTGCTGTGTTCCAACAACGAGTATCTCCCCGTAGTCATCGACCCCGGCGAGACACGTTATTGGGTACGGAAGATTCCGAAGCTCACCACCGAGGATACTACGTTTCTGGAGAAAATCCGCTACGAGATACCGGCATTTCTCCACGCCTTGACATATCGGCTGCTGTCAACCGCCGAGGAAAGCCGGATGTGGTTCGACCCTGCGATGATTGACACCGATGCCCTGCAACGGATCATCCGTGCCAACCGCAACCGTGTGGAGCTGGAGCTTGCCGAGCTGCTGACTGAGATAATGGACTCGCGCAAAATCGACGAAGTTGATTTCTGCTTCAACGACATCCTCAGCCTTTTCAGTTATCGTCAGGTCAAGGCAGACCGGGGACAGCTCCGAAAGGTGGTACAGGATTGCTGGAAGCTCAAGCCGGCCTCCAATTCGTTCTGCTATACCACCTACACCGTCGGTATGTTTCGCGATGAGGAATCATATGTCGAGACGCGCCGTTGCGGACGCTACTACACTGTCACCCGCCAGATGTTAGAGAATTTATAATTTTTACTCGTTGAAATTTGATAAACTGATGAAAAGAGAGATACAAGATTGTCTCTCAGCGCTTTTTCTTTTCATCGGTTATTCATCAATATTTCATCAAAGGATGAATGGTAATGAAAAAATAAGAATGTGGCACCGAGAGAAAACGCATTTTCTCTTTTCCCTCGCTGTAATTTTCTTCTCACTGCCCAGAAATAGTGATGAAACAATGATGAAAGAGTAACACACTGATATAGATGTTGGTACCATTTCAATTCATCAGTTTATCAAATTCAACGTCTCACCCGGCTGCCGGGATTTTCTCTCGGTGGTCATAATCCCTCAGAATATATGGATAAAAATTCTTCAGATAGGTTTGCCGAGCCTACGATTATCGGCACAGAGTCCGAAGCGCGTCAGTACGTCAATCGGGCGGATGCGACTCAGACTGCATCCATGAGTGAATCCAAATCCAAGTCGTTCGACTCAGAGATATTTCTCCGACAAGGGGCCGAAAATTCCAAAGCGGAAGCGGAAAACCGCCGAAAGAAAATGGCTCTTATTAATGAATATTCCCTACCGTGGAACTACGAGAATGGCAATCCTCCGTTCCCCGGCATGGAGTTGAATCCTTGTAATGTCAGATGGGAACCTGTAAATCTCGAAGAGTTCATCCGCGAACATGGCGAGGAGTTCAAACAATTCAAAAATGCCGAGTTGACTAATCAGTCAGGCAAGCGAGATTCTGACCAACCAGAGCCTCAGAGAGGCAAAGCATCGGTAACTCGGAAGCCGAAAAATGTGGTAGAACAAGAACACCAGTGTACCGCTACAACGGTTACACCGCCGAAAAAACCAAAGTCCACATCGAGAACCGAAGTGGAGAAAGAGCCGGAGGTTATGCCAAAGGAAGTTCCGCGAAGCGACTTAGCGAGTGAACACAAGACAGCATCTGAGGATATGCCGACGGAGAAAACTCCGGATGCTCCAGTCGAGGCTAATCAGACCGACACCGTGGAACAGTCTAAGAAATCGCGTATCAGCTCAAAAAAGGTCGATGCTGATTTTGACGAGTTAAGCCACACTTTTCTCCACATCGTAAGCCTCGGTGAGAAGAAGCCTGTCTTTCTCCCTCTCGAACTCCGCAACGCTCTGGAGACTCTTGCTCGGTTGAGTGGTGTACCAAATCTGGCACCATCGCACATCGTCATCAACATTCTCAATGCGTTCTTTGACGATAATCGCGAACTTATCAACCGCAAACTGTCAGGTGTAAAATTAAGCATCTGAAACCCGCGTGATTCGGGGCGCGGCGGTATCTATCCACAAGGGTAATGGAGGGGCAAAGCGAGGTTAGATTTTTGTGACACAAAAATCGTCGCAACCCTGTTGCTCCCCTCGCCACCCTCCGTTACACCGGGTGGAGCGGTACACCAGTGTACCTAATCCGCCTTGCCCCTCCAATGTTAAACCCTCAATCCCAAAGCCAATGAACCCCAAATCCCCCACCCGCAAATCGAATCTTAAGGCAGGGCAGCGCAACGGTCGTCCCTCCTTACCCGAGGATGAACGTCAATCCTACGTCCGGCACACAAGGTACAACAAAGCTGAAAACTCCCTCCTACTTGCCAATGTCAATCGCGCCGGAATGAAGAATGTCAGCGAATATATCCGTTCAGTGTCGCTCAACCCCCATATCGTTCCGCGGCTTAACGAGTCCGAAATGAGACTGGCTCGGAATCTCTCTGGCATGAGCAATAATTGCAACCAGCTCTTGCGCCTATGTCATCAGCACGGACTTGATGCCATGGCTCGCGATGTGCAATTTTATCTCAATCAGTTCCGCGAACTATTCGCCAAATTAAGCTCTTAAATTCCTATGATAGCATATATAATAGGCGGCTCCGGTTTTGGCGGATGTGTCGATTATGTCACCCGTCGCAAGCTCGAAGAAAAGCTCTATAAGGAGCAATCAAAAGGACAAAAAGCCGATGAACGAAAATATGAGAGCAACAGAGGAGAGGATATAATCGACCATCTTTCCAAAGACTGGAAGCTCATATCCTCTTCTGGCGACATACGGATATATGAAGGTCGCAAGGCTATGGCCGATGACATCGCCAGACCGTCGCGGCAACGTAAGCCTATAAAAGACCCGGTCGGTCATATATCCCTTGACTTCCATCCCGGCGATGCACCGAAGATGACAGATGAGCTTATGACCGAGGTTGCACAGGACTATATGAAACAGATGGGACTGACCAATACACCTTACATCGTGGTGCGCCACTACGACAAGGCTCATCCTCATTGTCATATCGTTTTCAGCCGGGTTGATTATGACGGCAAGATTTTGACGCAGACAACCAACTTCAATAAGAACGAGCGAGTGTGCAAGGCTCTCAACCTGAAACACCGTTTGATGCAGGGCAAGAGCAAGCTCAATACAGATGTATCCAAACTGCGAGGAAAAGAGAAAGTGCGCTATCAGCTTGTCCACGACATTGCAAGAGTTTTTCTTACCCCTTCTGTCTCCGACTGGAATTCTTACGTTGACCTTTTGCGCAGGGATGGCATATCAGTGAAAGAAAAAGTCGGGAAATCAGGGCGTGTCAACCTTTATTATGGAGTTGGCAAGCAGGAATTCTGGTATAAGAAACTTGATCCCTTTCTCAGCCGCGAGAATCTTGAGTTGAAATTCAAGGAGCGAAGGGCGAATCAGCAAGCGGCAACATCCGACCGGAAAAGCATACGGCAACCGGCCGAGGAACCAGCGTCCAAGCGTACACCGTAAGCTTCCAATACGGCTCGTGCCTCTGTTACGTCAAAGCCACAGGAGAAAGCAAAACCGATAGTCATACCGCCGTTACCTGACGGATATATGGGCGCAAGAATTGCAGCACACGAACTTGCCCGCTACCAAAAAGGAGAAGCTGTCTGTGCCTACATCTGCAAGCCAGATGAAATTGTCGGCAAGCATCACTGGATATGGTATGATTTCAAAACCGGCCAGCCCCAATGTGAGACAACACCGCCACCTGCTGACCGTTATATCCCTGAGGATTTCAAGCGGCAGATGACAGCGTCAAAGGGAACTTCCAATAATCTCACACAAGGAGCTGGAATCACTTTGTCATCTCCGTCTATCGGAAGCACACCGATTCAAGATGAAGGCTTCACTAATGGAGCCGCCCTCTCTGATGATTTCAAATTATGGCTAAGCCGACATCCATGCATGACAATTGAAGAAGCTCTCCACCGCTACCGCGAAGAGCAAAAAGCCAAGCAGCGCCTCAAAGGGCCTAAACTGCACTAACCAATAACGCCACCGAGAGAAGCAAAAGCCTCCCTCGGTGGTGCACATTGTTTTTCTCGAAGTCCCGCGGATTATTCACAAAATCATTGTAAATGGTGAAGTCTCCAACCTCGATCGTAGAGCATGTGACAACCGATTTCAGTTACACTGTCCGATTATCATTGGAACGCGGATAAATTTTATTCTTGTCCATAGCTTAATCGTTAATTCATCGTATCAGCGATTTCTCTAATATGTCGACCATATGCCTGAAAAGGAATATTCCGCCCGTGACAGTTAGTGTTATGAACTCCGACATCGGAATTGCCAGCCATAATCCTGCAACACCAATTAGAGAGGGGAGAATCATAAAGGAAGGCACTAATACCACAAGGCCCCGTAATAGGGAGATAAGTGAAGCTATCCATGCCTTCTCAATACTCTGATAGTAACCTATCAGAGCCATATTGGAGATGAAGAAAATCGGGCAAATTGCAAATAATGGAATGCCGGCCACAGCCAATCCATATGCCATGCCGTTCCCCAAGAATATTTCGGCTATTGACCTGTTAAACAGCAAACAGCACAACGAGAGTCCAATGCCTGATAAAAATGCGGTGCCAATAGCTTGTTTAAATGTTGCGGCAATCCTGCCGTATGCCTGATTACCATAATTAAAGCTGATAATCGGCTGTTCTGACTGAATTATTGAATTTGCGAAAGAGAAAAACAACGGGAAAAGATAACATACAATTGAATACGCCGATACTCCTTCAATGCCCATTAGCCGCATAAACATATAATTTCCGGTAAGCATCATTACGCAAGTTGTTGCCTCAGTAAAGAATGCAGAGAAACCAATTTTTACAGCATATCGAGTATTGGTCAATATTCCTCCAAATACATCTGCAATTTCGTAAATCTGAAGTTAACAGACCATTTACAAAAATAAAGAAACGCCATTAAAGCTCCGACAATGCCACTTATTGAAGTTGCTAATGCCGCTCCGGTAGTTTCAAGTTTCAAGTGAAATATAAGATAATAGTCCAAAGCAATATTCAGAATGGCAGGTATGAGTTGACAGAACATGGCATATCTTGGAGAACCGTCAACTCGCATTATCATCATGCCTCCGATTTGAGGCAACATACAAATCATAGCCGGAAACAGCCAGAACAGATATGCCGAAGACAGCTTCCTTATAGAAGCATCTGCTCCAAGTATGTTGACAATTCCTTTGGAATCACTAATAAATATAATCGCAAGAAACAATATCAGTAATTCTCTGCTTAAAAAATTTGAAACACTATTTTCTTAGCAGAGAGAAGTTGTTTGCTGGCAAGAGAAATAGATGCCCTGACAGTACTACCGATGCCGAACATCAGGGTGACACCGCAAATCAGAATGAATATTGGAGCAACCATATTAACTGCGGCTAGTCCTAACGGACCAATACCTTGTCCGACAAATATCCCGTCAGTGATAAGGAATACAGAGTTACTTAGCATCCCTATCAGTGTAGGGAAGAACAGTGAGCGAAATAACTTCCCTATATTGCCATTCTGATAATCAAGTTCAGATTCAATCATCCTTTTTTATTTTGTCACGTTTTTACGAATCTCATATTTTCGCCGAGGTTACGCAAGTTGCAACTTGTGGTTATCACCGTTACCTTCAAAGTTCTCTATACTGTTCCATCTCAATACGATACACAATCAATACATATGTTTGTTATCTTAACATCTATTTCCTTTTGCTGAATTTCTCTTTTGCATATTCATAAGATTCGAGGATATATGGCTTCAATGATTCAAAAGTCGTTTCGGATGGGCTCAAAGCGCAAATCCAACCCATCCACGCATAGACCGGATG
>LUJS01000022.1:26099-28093 GCA_001689495.1 Bacteroidales bacterium M8
AGTTGGGAAGCTCGGTCATTGTCACCATCCTTTTCTTTGATTGTCAAGACATATACGCCACGTTTCAGTACGCTACTGGGATTATAGAAAATACCGCGCTCGCCCCAGCTACGAACTTCGACAACTCCTTCAAGGTTGTCAAGGCAATAATTCAGAATGTTATCAGGTGTAACAGCCATATTGTAATCATGATTCTTTAATTAACCGGTACATCATTGCAATATCTTCCGATGCCATTTCGAATTTTGATTTCTCAATCAGGATGTTTTGCCCTGTCATTTTATAGGATGGAAGGATACGAATACCGTTGTATACAATCTCGGTATTGCGCAATTTATAGGTGGATATGCTTGGAACAGCATTCTTCTTGGTTGCCTTCTTACTTATCATATTAAAGGCTTTCTTTGCCACATCCCCCATAAGCATAATGACCCTGACATTTGGAAACAATGCAAGTTCTCTTTCCAGATAGGGCAGATTTTCCTCTATGCTCTCTTTTGAAACGGCATATTCGGTTTTGGGCATCTTAACAGCGTTGGTGATGTAAATCCCTTTGTTCAGGATATCCAGTGCGGAATTCACCTCTATCCCGGCTTTTCGGAACAATGGAATTGTCGTTGACATATATGCGGCATCCGGCTTTCCATAGAAATCATCTTCCGGGCATGAGGGAACCACCTCATTTATCATGATTGCCCGTATGATTTCCGGATTAACCTCTACATTGTTGAAGTGCATATCTGTTTCCCTTTCGGATAATTGTCGTAGTTGTTCCTCGATATTCATAATACTATCCTTTATAGCTACGTTTTATTTCGTCAATCGACTTGCCGCCAATGCCGAAGTTCTCGTCGGGCAACTCTTTGATGGTGACGGTGAAGAACTGCTCCGGGATATGGGTTATCTCGGAGGCAGTTGCTGTCAGGCGTTCAATTAACTGTTTTTTCTGTTCTGCGGTAAGATTCCCGCTCTCGATTGATATGTATGGCATAATCAGAGAATGGTTTTGAGAATATCATCGCAGAACATTGTCGGAGTAAACTCTACAATCTGATAGTCAGCGATGCCGTTGATGTTAAACGGGTCTTTTGCAATGATGGCGTCCACTGCTGTGCGGTTTTCAGCCTTAATCATAATCACGCCGCCAATGCGAGGTGTCTGTGCCCCTGAAGTGATGAAGTCACCTGCGGCATAATGCTCAGCGAGATATTCACGGTGTGCGGCAAGGAATCTGTCAACCTCGCTCAACGGTTTCTTATATGTTAGAATTGCGATAAACATAGTTTTATTTCTGTTTAATTGTCTGACATTTACGTTTAGTCATTTCCTCGGCGAAAGCCTGTTCTCCATGTTCGCGGATGTAGTGGATGCAAGCCGGACGGTCTGATCTGAAAATAAAAGCGAATACCATTCCGATGAAATTAGAATATATCTTGCACTCTCTTACATTCTTAGAGCATTCGGCACAAGAGTGGAACCCTTGACTATTGACACATGACCGAATCTTGCACCAAGTCGCCTTCTCATTCTTATGACAACCGGGGCATTTGTCCGATAGATACTTACGGCACGCGCCGCAGTAGAGGCCGCACGCCGCTATGAGTTCTTTGTTTACTTCAATACTTTTCATAAACACAAAGCATCACAGCCCAATGATGCATGTTATTAGATGCAGAAGCGTGGACTGCAATGCCACGTCTTATTTGGAGGTCGTAGGAAACCTTGTGTACAGATGTAGTGATAGCAGCCCACGCCGTATGCGTGAGAACCGCTATGCAATCTCAGTACACTGGTGAATTTCCTACGTTCCCAAATACAAGAGAGCATACCGCTTCTTATTCTCAAAATGTCATGGGCAAACTTGTGTCAACCCGACCACAAAGTTACGAAATTATTATGAGATTTTAACGGTTATGCGTGGTGACCCGGCGAAATTTTGGCTGAGGTCACCACATTTTTACCGCCGTAACTATTCAGCCAATCGAATACAATAG
>LUJS01000023.1 GCA_001689495.1 Bacteroidales bacterium M8
CCGAGCAGCAGGTGGTCTGATGTGGCGAGGGCATGTTTCTCGGCACGGAGGCCATCGACTATCGACTGTTCGTAGCGCTGGTGATAGTTGTTGACAACAGACGACATATAGAATGCCTCGGCCTTTTCGGCATGGGTGCCGTGCGTGGCGTAATAGTCAGTGCCAATGGCGATGAGCGAGTCGTCATATACAGGCACATAGGCCAGATGGCGCGCGCGGGTCAGCAGCACGGCATGGCGCGCCCGTGCGGCGTCGGTGCGGAGGGTGGCGGGGTCGATGGCGTCGAGCAGGGCGAGGGCCGAGTCGGGCGCCGACGTCATCAGCGAGTCGGCACGATTCATCGCCTCGCCAACCCGGCGGGGAGTGCACCCCCCGATGCCGAGGCACACAAGGGCGGCGAGAGCGAGTATGTATATCAATCGTCGCATAAAACCGGACACAAAGTTATGAAAAATAGCGGGTCAAAACAATATGCCGGGGCCGCGGTGTTATATAAAGAAAAACGAAATTGGATATGAACCCTGTCTGGATCAATATTTTCGGTTATGCCGCGGCCATCTGCATGGTGTGCGGCTATCTGCCTCAGGCCATCTATACGATAAGGACGCGCGACACCGACGGGATAGCGCTGCCCACGTTCCTGCTGATGGGTCTGGGGGGCGCGTTCTTCATAGTTCAGGGCGCGCTGCTGGGCAACTGGCCGCTGGTGATAACCAACGTCATCACCACGATATGCGCGGCCATAGTGTTCGGGATAAAGATGTATAACGACTATCTGAAGGGTCGCTAAGCGTGGAACACGGCGAGGAGCCATGTCGAGATGCCCATGTATATGACCATGCCGATGATGTCGTTGGTGATGGATATGAAGGGTCCGGTGGCCAGCGCGGGGTCTATCTTGAGTTTCTCGAGGGTGAGGGGGACGAACGTGCCGAACACTGAGGCGAACATGACCACGCAGAACAGCGAGAGGCTGACGGCATAGGTGGTGGCGAGGTGTCCCTGACCGATGGTGAGGTAGTTGTAGAGGAGCACCAGCAGGGCTATGATGGTGCCGTTGAGCAGGCCCACGCCGAGCTCCTTGACCAGCTGGGTGGCCGATTTCTTGATGTCGAGCGAGCCGTTGGCCAGACCCTGCACCACGATGGCCGACGACTGCGTGCCCACGTTGCCGCCGGTGCCGCCGATGAGGGGGATGAAGAGGGCCAGCGCGGGGTCGACGGCAAATCCGCCCTCGAAGCGCCCGAGGATGAACGAGTTGCACAGGCCGCCGATCATGCCTATCAGCAGCCACGGCAGGCGGGCCTTGGTCTGGGCCAGCAGCTTGTCGTCGCTCTCGACGTCGCCCGAGAGACCCGATGCCAGCTGGTAGTCGCGCTCGGACGAGTCGCGCACCTTGTCCATGACGTCGTCGACGGTGATGCGCCCCAGCAGGCGGCCTATCGAGTCGATGACGGGCATGGCCACGAGGTCGTATTTCTCGAAGTCGAGGGCCACGTCGTCTATGGGGGTGTCGGCCTTGACGGCCACGGGGTCGGTCTCCATGACGTGCTTGATCTTCGAGACCGAGGGGTGGGTGATGAGTTTCTTGAGGGGCAGTGTGCCGCGCAGGCGGTCGTCGTTGTCGACGACATAGACGTAATAGACCTCGTCCATGTCCTCGGCCTGCATTCGCATCTGCTTGATGCACTCGGGCATGCTCCAGTTTTCGTTGACGACGATCATCTCGGTGCCCATGAGGCCGCCGGCGGTGTCCTCGTCATATTGCAGCAGGTCGATGATGTCGCCGGCCTGCTCGACGTCGTCGATGTGGCTGAGGATCTTGTCGCGCTCGTCCTCGTCGAGCTCCTGTATGATGTCGACGGCGTCGTCGGTGTCGAGGTGCTCGATCTGCTTGGCGATGTCCTCGGCGTCCATCTTGGAGAGGAGCTGCGAGCGCTCGTCCTCGTCGAGCTCCATGAGCACGTCGGCCTGAGCGTCCTCGCCCAGCAGGCGGAACAGGTACTCGGCGTCCTCGAGGTCGAGGTCGCGATAGAGGTCGGCGATGTCGGCGGGGTGCAGGTCGGACAGCTCCTCGCGGGCGGCGTCGTCGGCATGGTCCTCGATTATCTTGTGCAGGTGGCTGAGATATTCGGGCGTGAAATCTTTCATTGCGGACTGAGCATGATTGTGAGTGTGACGAAATCCTCGACCGAGAGCTGTTCGGGCCTCAGGGCCATCATGGGGGTGTCGGGCATGGGGGCGCCGGGGGGCAGCAGTGACCTGACTGAGTTGCGCAGGGTCTTGCGTCGCTGGCCGAACGCGGCCTTGACCACGGCCTTGAACCGCTTCTCGTCGCATCCGAGCTCGCGGCGGCCGTTGCGGCGCATGACGATGACGCCGCTCTGCACCTTGGGGGGCGGATTGAAGACGGTCGGGGGGACGGTGAAGAGGTATTCGACGTCATACCACGCCTGCAGCAGCACGCTGAGTATGCCGCGGGCCTTGGTGCCGGCGGGTGCGGCCAGACGCTCGGCCACCTCGCGCTGCAGCATGCCCGAGCAGAGGGTGACGGTGTCGCGATAGTCGAGTATGTGGAAGAATATCTGCGACGATATGTTGTAGGGATAGTTGCCGATGACGCACATCTGGCGGCCGCCGAAGACTGCGCCGAGGTCGAGCCTGAGGAAGTCGGCGTCGAGCAGGCGCCCGCCCGTGTTGAGCTCGGGATAGTTGCGGCGCAGGTATTCGATGGACTCGCCGTCGATCTCTGCCACCTTGAGGTCGTGGCCGTCGGCAATGAGATATTTGGTGAGCACGCCCATGCCGGGTCCGACCTCGAGCACGGGCAGTGCGCCGGCGGGCGCTATGGTGTCGGCTATGCGGCGTGCTATCGACTCGTCGGTCAGGAAGTGCTGGCCGAGGGCCTTCTTGGGGCGCACAAGTCCCCCGCGCGTTGAGGTGTCTCGTTTCATCGGTTCTCTGTTTTTTCAAGCCTCCGCGACGGGCGGCTTGCACGGTGGACGTAAGGGTGGTGTATCTCGGCGTCAGCTCTCGCGTTCTATGACGAAGTCGAGCAGCACCGACAGCGGGTTGGGCGAGAGGCCGGGGGCAATGGCCGAGGCCAGACGGTGGCCCTCGTCGCGCAGGGCGTGCAGCTTCTCGCGTGCGCGGTCGATGCCTCCGGCCCTGACGGCAAAGTCTATCAGGGTGGCTATCTGGGTGTCGCTGAGCATGTCGTTGTGCAGCATCTCGCGCATGGCGGGCGCCTCGGGGTGGCCAGATGCGAGCGCGCAGAGCAGTGGCAGGGTCACCTTGCCCTCGCGCAGGTCGTTGCCGGTGGGCTTGCCCAGCTTGTCCGAGGGGTAATAGTCGAAGATGTCGTCAGTGATCTGGAAGCACTGTCCGAAGACGGTGGCGAACTGCCTGAGGGTGTCGAGCCTCGAGTCGGTGACGCCGACCGAGTATGCGCCGACCTCGACGCAGGCCACGAAGAGGGATGCCGTCTTGTGGGTGATGATGTCGAAGTATCCCTGTTCGGTCAGCGAGTGCTCGCGTGCGTTGTCGAGCTGGTCCATCTCGCCCAGCGAGAGCAGGGCGCCGAGTCCGGCCAGCGTGTCGACCACGCGGAGGTCTCTGACCGACGATGCCAGACTGAGCGCGCGCGAGACGAAGAAGTCGCCCACGAGGACGGCAATGTGATTGTCCCACACGGCGTTGATGGTGTCGAGGCCGTGGCGCGTGTCCGAGTTGTCGACCACGTCGTCGTGTATCAGCGATGCGTTGTGCAGTATCTCGATGGCCGCCGCGGGGATGACCGTGTCATAGACGGGCTTCTCGCCGAGCATGTCGGCGGTGAGCATGGCCATGATGGGGCGGAGCTCCTTCCCCCGGTGGCTCAGGTAGTGGCCGGTCACGCGGTTCATCAGCGGGTTTGACGAACTGAGCGCGTCGACAATGACTGCGTGCAGCCTGTCGAGGCGGGGCTCAAGCGAGCGGCGTATGTTCTGAAGGGGGGTCATAACGGAGTGCAAAATTACGAAAATTTCCGTAAAACAGACAATTTTGAACAAAATACTCAAAAAAGCGTGCCGCCATTGGGTCGGTGTCGCGGGAATTGACTAATTTTATACCCTCAAAACAAAGCCCCGCACCCATGGACAAACGACTTTTCCTGCTCGATGCCTATGCCCTGATATACCGCGCCTACTATGCGCTGATACGCTCGCCGCGCATGTCGTCGGCGGGCTTCAACACGTCGGCCATATTCGGATTCTGCAACACGCTGGACGACCTGCTGCGCAAGGAGAATCCCACGCACATAGCCGTGTGCTTCGACCCCCACGGGCCCACGTTCCGCCACAAGGAGTTCGAGGCATACAAGGCCCAGCGCGACAAGCAGCCCGAAGACATCACGCTGGCCATACCGTGGATAAAGCGCATCCTCGAGGCATACAGGATACCCGTCGTCGAGGTGGAGGGGTATGAGGCCGACGACGTGATAGGCACTCTGGCCACCCGCGCCGCCGCCGAGGGGTTCGAGACATACATGATGACCCCCGACAAGGACTATGGCCAGCTCGTGGGCCCCAACATCTACATGTATCGCCCGGCCATCAAGGGCGAGGGGTTCGAGGTCAGGGATTCGGCGAGGGTGTGCGAGCGGTTCGGCGTCTCGGAGCCGCGCCAGATCATAGACCTGCTGGCCCTCGAGGGTGATGCCTCGGACAACATCCCCGGCTGTCCCGGCGTGGGCGAGAAGACCGCGCAGAAGCTGATAGCCGAGTGGGGGAGCGTGGAGAATCTGTTGGACAACACCGACGCCCTCAAGGGCGCGCTCAAGAAGAAGGTCGAGGAGAACGCCGACAAGATACGCATGTCCAAGTGGCTGGCCACGATATGCCGCGACGTGCCCGTGGACATCGACCCCGACAGTCTGGAGCGTCGCCCCGCCGACGTGGACGCGCTGATGGAGATATTCCGCGAGCTCGAGTTCAACTCGCTCATAGCCCGCCTGAAGAGCCGCACCGTCCCGGAGCCTGCCGCCGCGCCCGCCCCTCGGGCCGTGGCCGAGGGCGAGATGGGGTCGCTGTTCGACATGCCCGGAGAGGCCGCCGACGCGACGCCCGACACGTGCGAGGAGCACCACTACACGCTGGCCGCGACACCCGCCGAGGTGGGCGAGGCCGTGGCCCGCATGGCCGCGCGCAAGTCCGTGGGCCTTGCCGTCTATGCCGTGGGCGACGACGTGATGTCGTCGACGCCCGAGGGCGTGGCCCTGTCTGACGCCGGATGCGAGGGGGTCTACATACCCCTGCCCGCCGACGGCCCTGCCCGCGGCGAGACACTGGCCCTGCTGGCACCGCTGTTTGGCGCGGACGGCCCCGAGATGGTTGGCCACGACATCAAGCGCGCCATGCTGCTGCTGAGGCTCGGCGGCATAGAGTTCGAGACACGCTATTATGACACCTCGGTGGCCCACTATGTCATTGACCCCGAGATGAAGCACGACATCGGGCAGGTGGCGTCGAGGCATCTGCACGTCACGCTGAGCGGCGTCGACGTGTCGGTGCGCCCGGGCCATCCGCAGAAGCCGCTCGACACCGAGGCCGCCATGGCCCGATATTGCGAGGAGGCCGACCTGAGCCTGAGGCTGCGTCCGCTGCTCGACGCCGAGGTGGCCCGCCGCGACATGACGCGCCTGCTCAACGAGGTCGAGTTCCCTCTGACCCGCGTGCTGGCCGCGATGGAGTGGACCGGCGTGAGGATAGACCCCGTGGCGCTGACGGCGATGTCCGACAAGCTCAAGGAGCAGCTGGCCGGGATGGAGGACGAGGCATACGCGATGGCCGGAGGGCCGTTCAACATCGCCTCGCCGTCGCAGGTGGGCATGGTGCTGTTCGACCGCCTGCAGATAGACCCCAAGGCCAAGCGCACCGCCAAGGGGCAGTACTCGACCACAGAGCAGGTGCTCGAGAAGTATGCCCCCCGCGTGCCGCTGGTGAGCCTGATACTCAAGATACGCCGCCTGCGCAAGCTGGTCACGACATATCTCGACGCGCTGCCCGCGCTGATCAATCCCCGCACGGGCAAGATACACACCTCATACAACCAGACCGTCACCGCCACGGGACGCATCTCGTCGACCAACCCCAACCTGCAGAACATCCCCGTGCGCACCGACGACGGCCGCGAGATACGCCGCGCGTTCATAGCCGACCCCGGCGACATCATGATGAGCGCCGACTACTCGCAGATAGAGCTGCGCCTCATAGCCGACCTGAGCGGCGACAAGGACATGATAGAGGGTTTCCTGAGCGGCGACGACATACACCGCATCACGGCCTCGAAGATATATGGCATACCCCTCGACGAGGTGACCGACGACCAGCGACGCCACGCCAAGACGGCCAACTTCGGCATCGTCTACGGCATCTCGGCCTTCGGGCTGAGCGAGCGTCTGGGCATATCGCGCGCCGAGGCCAAGAAGCTGATAGACGGATATTTCGCCACCTATCCCCACATACGCGAGTATCTGGACCGCGCCGTGGTCGAGGCCCGCGAGAAGGGCTATGCCATGACCCGCATGGGGCGCCGCCGCTATCTGCCCGACATCACGTCGCGCAGCGCCGCCGTGCGCGCCTATGCCGAGCGCAATGCCGTCAACGCGCCCATACAGGGCACCGCCGCCGACATCATCAAGGTGGCCATGGTCAACATCTTCGACGAGATGGAGCGCCGAGGCATGCGGTCGCGCATGATAATGCAGGTGCACGACGAACTGATATTCAACGTGGTGCCCGACGAGCTCGACGCCATGCGCGAACTCGTGGAGCGCGGCTTGGCCGACGCATATCACGGCGCCGTGCCCCTGATAGCCGAGGCCGGCACGGGCGCCAACTGGCTCGAGGCTCACTGACGATAAACGATAACGATACCTGAGATATGAAAAACCTGATGAGACATCTGATGCTGCTGCTGGCCGTGACCGTGGCCGCGGCCATCCATGCCGCCGACGGCGAGGGGGGAGTCCCCTTCAACGGCCTGATACTTGACGGCAACATGCAGCCTGTCAAGAAAGTCAAAGTGTACAACACCGACAAGGACCGCTATGCCACGACGGACAAGAAGGGGCGCTTCGGCCTGACGGACGTGGGCGAGGCCGACACGCTGACGCTGGTGCTGAAGAAGGAGAAGATACGCATCCCCGTCAACGGCCGCAAGAGCATGCGCATCATCATAGGCAACGACCGCTCGGTCAACGCCTCGCAGGACGACGAGCTGGTCAACGAGGGATACGGCTATGTCAAGCGCCGCGAGTACACGGGATCGAGCAACGGCATCAGCGGCGACCGTCTGCGCCGCACGGGCCAGCGCAGCGTGCTGCAGGCTCTCGTGGGGCTCGTGCCGGGCCTGACCATAACCCCCGACGGCAAGGCCAACATACGCGGCCAGCGCTCGCTGCTGCTGTCCAACGAGCCGCTATACATGGTGGACGGCACGCAGGTCGAGTCGCTCGACTTCGTGAGCGTCTATGACGTCGACCATGTCGAGGTGCTGAAGAGCGCCCCGCAATACGGCATGCGCGGCTCTAACGGCGCCATACTGGTCACGACACTCAGCGGCGGCAGGAAATAATAAAATAAAGAAAAAACAATGACTCCCGAAGAAAAACTCAAGATAGAGGAGCGTGTGGTACAGCTCCTGAAGACAGTCTACGACCCCGAGATACCCGTAGACATATACAACCTCGGACTGATATACGGCATCGACCTCGACGACGACGGCAACCTCGTGGTGACGATGACGCTGACGGCCCCGTCGTGTCCCGCCGCCGACTTTCTGGTAGACGACGCCCGCATCAAGCTGGAGAGCATCGAGGGCGTGAAGAGCGTGGACATACGCATCGTGTTCGAGCCCGAGTGGAACAAGGACATGATGAGCGAGGAGGCCAAACTCGACCTCGGTTTCCTCTGACATGGGCCGCGAGGGTCTGACATACTTCATATCCGACCTGCATCTGGGCGCGGGATACATAGCCGATCCGCGCGCCCACGAGATGAAGGTCGTGGGTTTCCTGCGCTCGATAGCCCCCAAGGCGTCGAGGCTCTACCTGCTCGGCGACATACTGGACTACTGGTGGGAATATCGCGACGTGGTGCCGAGGGGCTTCACGCGCTTTTTCGGCGCTCTGGCCGAGCTGGCCGACGCCGGGGTGGAGATAGTGTGGTTCAAGGGCAATCACGACATCTGGATATTCGACTATCTCCCCGCCGAGATAGGGCTGACCGTACACGACGGCATCATGGTGACCGAGATGGACGGCCACCGGTTCCTGATGGAGCATGGCGACGGGGTGGGGCGCCTGCCGTGGACGTTCAGGGCCCTGAGGCGACTGTTCCGCTGCCGCCCCGCACAGGTCATGTTTGCCGCCATACACCCGCGCTGGACGGTGGGATTTGCCCACGCATGGTCGGCCCACAGCCGCAAGCACGGGGGCTATGTGCCCGCCGAGGGGGCAGGGGAGAGTCTGGTGGAATGGGCCCGGGAATATAACACGAAGTCTGACGAAAAAGTGGACTATTTTATCTTCGGACACCAACACACTCTGCTGGACCGCCGTCTCGACGACGGGGCCCGAGTGGTGGTGCTGGGCGACTGGATAACCCGTTTCAGTTATGCCGTCTGGGATGGCAAAAATCTTGTCACGGCCATCTACGAGGGATGAGTTTTGGCCTTGAGTTTTGATTCTTAACGTATTTTAACTTTGGATGACCTCTTGATGAAGTCTTCTTGTGGCCATTGAATATCAATGCGTTGTATCGGAAAAAGATAAAATGTGCAAAGACGATGTCTGCAAATTATGTTGGATAACATATAAAAAAATTTCGTCACCAATAAAATTAGGCCTACCTTTGCATCACGAACCTAAAACAATCTTTTTTACCTTAGAAATTGTACCTATTGGAAACTCATGGAAAGGAGCTGCGTGAAGCAGTTCCTTTTTATTTTAACACTAAGGGTGCGGTTTCGGATACAATATATGATACCCGACATAATACACTATTGCTGGTTCAGCGGCGAGAAGATGCCGCAGTCCGCCCTCGACTGCATGGAGTCGTGGAGACGCTTCATGCCCGAATGCGAGATCAGGCTGTGGGACATGGACGCCGTGCGCGGCATAGACAACCGTTTCATGCGCGAGGCCCTCGAGCACCGCAAGTGGGCCTTCGCCACCGACTACGTGCGCCTATATGCCGTCGAGAGCTGCGGCGGCATATACATGGACACCGACGTGATGCTATACGGGTCGCTGCGGCCCTATATGGATGACCGCATGTTCATAGGGCGCGAGATGGTCAACATACACCACAGCCGCACGGTGATGACCCTGACCAGCCATCTGTTTGGCGCCGAGGCGCATCATCCCTTTCTCAAGGCGTGTCTGTCATACTATGACGGAAGGGCCTTCGTGACCTCGGACAACGCCTCGCTGCCCATGTCGCTGCGCTATGACGTCAGGACCATGCCGCTGACTCAGGCTCTGGTGGCCGAGTGGGCCGCCGGATATGACCCCAGTCCGCGCATCACCGGCCTGACCCGTCTGGCCGACGGCATGACGGTGCATCCGATGGGGCTGTTCTGCGGCGGCAGGAATGCCGTGGCGCGCCACCTCATGTCGGGGTCGTGGCGCGACGTCAGGCTCGGCGAGGCACAGGAGGGTAGGGTGCCCCTGTGGCGCAGGGCCATGGGCACGCTGGGGCTTCGGCCTGCCTTCGAGCGGCTGCTGTGGCGTCTGGGCTACATGGCCGTGAAGCTGTGAGCCCGTGTGTCAGATCTGGTGGAAGAGTTTGTTGACGGCCAGCTTGAAGTCCGAGAACATGGCCGTGGCGGGGGTGATGAATGGCTTGACCTCCTCGCTCTTGCGCGGAGACACCACCCTGAGGCTCGACGGGTGGCACACGATGTCGAGCTCTGATGCCATGTTGAGCGGCTCGCCGTCTATGTGCGCCGGGCCCTGTCCCTGACGGGAGATGGTGAGCGACGGGGTGCGGAACGTGTCTATCAGCACGTTCTTCTCGATCATGCCCGTCAGCATGTCGAAGCCCACGAGGGCCGTCGACAGCGGATTGCCCGCGTGGATGATGGTGACGTTCAGCAGGCCATCGTCTATCACGGCGCTGGGGGCTATGTAGGCGTTGTTGCCATATTGCGAGGCGTTGCAGACCGCCACGAGGAACGCCTTCTCGGTTATCACCTTCCCCTCGGCCTTGATGACGTAGTGCTCGGGCTCGTAGTGGGCGTATGTCTGGAACGTGCTCTGCAGATATGTCAGCTTGCCGCGTGTCTTCTTGCGGGCGAACGCCTCGCTGACGGCGGCGTCGAATCCCACCCCGAAGGTGCAGAAGAACTTGCGGCCGTTGACCGTGGCATAGTCTATGGCGCGGGCCTTGTTGTTGAGTATGGTCCTGACCCCCTCGCGCACGTCGACGGGGATGCCCAGATGGCGCGCCAGTCCGTTGCCCGACCCGCACGGCACGATGGCCAGAGCCGTCTGCGTGCCGCACAGCGCCGCCGCCGTCTCGTTGACGGTGCCGTCGCCGCCCGCGGCTATCACGGCCTCGTATCCCAGCTCGGCTGCCTCGAGGGCCAGACGTGTGGCATCGCCGCGGCCCCGCGTGTAGACGGTTTCTATCTCCCACCCCAGCGGCGAGAGCTGTTCGACTACATATCTGTCGAGGCCTGCTTTGCTCCGAGTGCCGGAGATCGGGTTGATGACAAGACGTGCTTTCATTATCGGATCGGTAATGGATTCTTGAGTTGTTGATGGATGGTGGGCCGAGATCAGAGGGTGACGCGCCGCGTGGCCGTGTCTGTCTTGAGGATGTATATCCCCTTGGCCGTCATGCGCAGGCGGTGGGTGCCCGCCGGGAGCGTCTCCGAGCATATCTGCTGGCCCAGAATGGTGAACACCTTGACCGTGACCCGGCTGCGGCAACCGACATAGATGTATCCGTCGCGCACGGCCACGTCCAGCTGGTCCGTGTCGGGACGCGACTCTATGGCCACCGTCCCGGCGGGCGGGGCGGTGACGGCCTCCCAGCGCGGAGTGGTGCCGGGACAGCAGGTCCATGACAGGAGCAGTATGGTCAGAGTCAGCAACTGTCGCATAACAATGTGCAAAATTAATATTTTTTTGCATCACCGCCAAACACGCGCCCCAAAGTTAGGGCCGACGGAGCATTTTCCGCCGGCCCTCGTGGCTCCGGCTACAAGCCTTGGGGGGAGTGTGTCAGTACATCGGCGTGAACGGGGCCGACTTGAACAGATGGCGGTTGACCTCGCCCACGTACTCGCGGCTCTTGGCCACGTCGAGCTTCATCACGGGCGCGCCCTTGCGCAGGTCGCACTTGGCGAGGTTGATGTAGAAGACGCCGTCGTTGGTCACCACGTCAAAGTAATAGCGCAGGTCGCGCAGGTTGGCGTATGCCCTCCACTGTGTGGCCGAGAGGTTGGCCTCGCCCGACGTATAGGTATAGGGCACCGAGACGTTGGCCATGATCGAGCGCAGTATGCTGAAACCCAGATCGGCCTCGCCGGTCTTCTCGACATGGTGGTCGAAGAAGTATCCCCTGACAAACCTGTCGGGGCTGCTCACGGTGCCGGGCAGCATGTGCGTGCCCCCGATGTTGAGCCAGTATTTGTTGATGGCCTGCATCTCGGGATAGGTTGGGTCGTTGGTAAGCATCGGGATGTCCTGACCCTGATAGATGCGCAGGGTGCCGTGGTCGAACTCGACGATGGCCGAGCGTCCCTCGCGGTCGGTGATGCCCCAGTGCAGAGCCGAGACGGTGCCGCCGTCGAACGTCGCGCCCGAGATGTCAAAGTCGTGCTTCTCGAGCAGGGCCACGGCCTCGGGGGTCGTGGCGCACAGGTCGAGTATCCATGCCGGGAACATGGCCAGCGACATGGGCGGGCGTCCGGCGGTCGAGTCGTTAGAATAGACCGTGCCCTTGCAGAACAGGCCGTTCACCACGAGGCCCTTCTCGTTCATCCCCTCGGTGACGCCCCCGTCATAGCCCACGGCATAGACGGCGCCATACCTCGAGGTCCACTCGACGGCCCCGGGCAGCGAGTGGCCCTTCTTGGCCATGCCGGCGGGATATACATAGAGATTTGTCGGGATGGGGTTCTTCCAGTCGAGCGACCGGCCCACTATGCGCAGGCTGTCGTTGCCCACATACAATACCCTTGAACAGGCCCCGGCCTCGGGGGCCGCGCTCCAGAGCGCCGCGGCCGCAGCCGCTCCAAGCAGAAAACGTGAGAGTTTCATATCCTTAAATGGTTTTTTGTCTAAGATATAAACACCCCCGGCGGTCGGATGGTTCTGAGTGTCAGTCGTGTTTGTCGAATTCGCTCAGCGGCAGCGCGTACACCAGCTTGGGCCAGACCACGTATGGTGTGTCGGTCGACACCTCGAGCAGTATGTTCACCGGCTCGTCGGGGCGCAGCGAGCCCAGAAACGGCCTCGAGTCGCGGTCTATGGCATACTCGGCGCCCCCCGAGGTGACCAGTATCAGCCGCCGGCGCGAGATCCTCACGTCCACCACGTCCATCCCCTCCATCTCGGTCATCCCCTGCGCCACGTTCGCGGCATGGTCCAGCGCGGCGTCGGTCAGGGCGCGGTCGGTCTCGCGAATGCTGCGCGACGTGGCCGGGTCTATCACCGTCCACCGGTCGCCCAGCCCCGTGGGATTCACCGCATCGTCGGGCCACGACAGCTCCAGCGTCCCGTCGGCCCAGTCGTATGCCGCTATCAGCACCGAGAGGTCGGCATACCTGAATATCTGGCATATCCCCTCCTCGTAAATCAGCAGCTGCAGGCTGTTCTCGGGCTCGCCCGTGGCGGGGTCGAGCACGAACAGGTCATATATCCCCCGGCCCTGAATGTGGCTCTCGATGGTGCGCGTCAGCACCGGCCCCTCGTGTCCCGGACAGCGCCAGTAGGTGCGCCCCGACGTGCCGGGCAGCAATATGGTCTCGCCGAACGTGCCGTGCATCATCGTGGGGCAGGCAAACACGTTGAGCGTGGGGCCGCCGATCGAGGTGACGAAGCTCCACAGTATCGGTGCCTCGAAGTCGTAGAACGCCGCATTGACAAACGAGTATGCCATCTTGGTGCCCGCCGTGTTCTCGGGATACATCTCAATGAGCCTGTCGCCCAGCGGCCCGAGTATCCGCTCGCACCGCCCGCGATAGTCCAGCCCCCGCTTATAGAACGATGCCCCCAGCGACTTGACGTAATAATAGAACAGCAGGGCGTGGAACTCGGCCGGCGACTCCTCGCTGAACTTGAGCAGCCCCGGCAGCTCCTCCTCGCGAAAGCGCTCCGAAAACTCCCCGAACTCCCTGCTCACGAACGCGCGCACCACATTCCATCCACCCTCGCGCCCCGACGCCGCCCGCTCGCCCCTCAGGGCGCGAGTCAGGCGCCCCGCATTGTCGGCCAGCGTCACCATGCCTGTCAGGTCGTCGGCCGAGATGTTCAGCCTCTCTCCCAGCGCCCCGATCACGTTGGCCACCACCTTGTCCGAGGCCGTCCCGTTCATCAGACGGTACAGCGACACGCGCGGCACGCCCAGCGTGGCCGACAGCCCCACCATTGACGGGGCTATCAGATCGGTCGAAAAAACTCTGCGGAGATTGTCTGAAATATCATTCATGCGGGCAAAGTTAGCGAAAAATTGCACTCGCCCCGACACCCGCAGTGTTTTTGTATCAAAAACGCCCCAAACTGATACAAAAACCGATGAGGCACACAGAAAACCCCGCCGAAATTTCGTCGGAGCCCCGCCGGATATTATTTTTGTAACGAAAAACCTCGAAAAGAGAATAAAATGCCCCGCGGGCTATGGGCCAAATAAAAAAAATTTGTATATTTGCCCCCATAACCGCCGGCAGAGGCAGCATAAAACCACAACCGCCTGACAGAGGTCTGGCGGGCTGCCGGAAACATAGGAAAGCGTATTGCAATCTTTCTCTGTAAGAAAATCGCCAAAATTTCTACGCAGACATGAGAAAAGGATTCGACAAGACGCTCTTCTGACTTGCATGTACGCACACGCACACCCTCCCCGCGACGGGGAAACAGGTGTCATGTCCCACGCATACAAGCCAGTGGGGCATTTTATTCTCCCTTTTCGGTCATGTCAGGCTTTGGCGAGCCCTCTTACACCGACAGAGCAGTAAAGTTCCCCACTTTTCTTATATCCATACCTAACGCCATGATTCGGGAACCCAGTGGCAGAAATAACAACAAATCAAATAAATGGTCACACCAAATCCCGATTTGATTAACGAGCTTCTGACAAAAGCCTTGACCTATCTTCAGCAGAATGGCCAAGAGCTTGTCAACAAGGTCAAGCCGTTGGCTACGGAATATGCAGCCAAGGCCAAAGAGGTAGCAAAACCCATGATTGAGGATTTCATGAAGACGATAAAGGATTCCATCAGCAATCCCCGTCTGTTGAACAATCGCGTACGTGTCGTGGTGAACGATACGACATCTGTCGAAGATATTGTCAAGACGGCGCAGAAATATATGGTGGATGGATCGGACGGAGTGGCAGCTCTTATCTCGGTCAGCCTTGAGGGGTATGTGATATATCTCACTTACCTGAAAGGACGTGAAATGATACCGTATGATGATAACTGCTATGTGCTCATCAAGAGCAACGCTCTGACTGATGACGCCAAAAAATTGTTCAAGGAGTCGGAACTGGTAATCCTCAAATAACAAACACATCACATTTATTCAAGAATGGACTATTTAATAGAACTAGTCAGAAGGGCTTTTGCGTATTTTCGCAATCTTGTCAGGCGTGTCATAAATGGCATACTCTCGTTTGCACGAGATATTGTGGCATGGTTTCGTGGCCTGTCACTTGATCCCAAAAAGGACATTCCTTTCGTAGCGAAGGGCGAAACATTCAAGGAGATGCTTGATCGTGCTCCCGTAAAGACGATAGGCCTGTTTAAAGGTGTCTATAACAAAGAGACAGACGAAATCGAGCACGCTGAATTCATCGAGGCTGACAGTCTTGACAATGAGACAAGAAATCTTATTGATTCGGATCCCCTTGTTGTACTGAGCTAATATGAAAAGAATATGACAACTTTAGAAACTTGCTTGGTTGCAGCCGGTTGTGTGCTGGTCGCTGGCGGTGTCGTATACGCCATAATGAAGAAGGGCAATCGCTATGACGGCGCATCAACAGCTCCTGATCTTAAAGTAGTGACGGAATATATCAAGAAGCATGGCAATCTTGAGAGACAACGTGCCGAAGGCCCCGTCAAGATGACGGATGTCGTGGCATGGTTCCGCTCGCTGAATCTTGACCAGAAGAAAAACATACCCTTTGTCATGCGCGTAGCGGACAATGTTCCCGGCGAGGTCAAAAGCTCGAAACCGATACTGCTCGGTGTATATGACAAAAATGCAGATGAGATTGCGAAAGCTCTGCTCATTGAGGCCGATGCTTGGGACCAGCAACTCACCGAGGTGATTGGCAACGAAACATTGGTAGTACTCAGCTAAAAGATTGTGTATGTGGCTGCATGAACTGATGTGGCCACATACACAATTTAGATAATCGCTTGAAAATGTTACTTTTTTTACCCATACTATTTCCTTTTTTGCCTACGATTCTTTTGGCAGTTCTTGTGATTATAACCATATCGGTTATAAAAGCTCAGATCAGGTTGAGGTCTATGGCGATGAATGGTAATCCGTTCCGTGCCAAGATTCTCGAAAAAAAGAAAAGTGCCGTAAAGGTAGGTGTTTTTGACGAACATCAGCGGCATATAGACACAATCGAAATTTCTTCGGTGGCCGGTGTGTCGGACGAGGTACACAAAGGTCAGACTATAACTATCTGATTTGTATTTATGATAAAATGATAAAATGTTTCTATGGATATGCATATAATTGACGGAGAGGCATTAAAAATGGTCTGTGAGAATTGCGGCCATGAGTTTGTGCATATAATCGGTTATGGTCCTATATGTCCGACGCCGTGGTTGCGCAAGAAAATACTGAGGGAGAATCCTCCGGTTTGTGACAGATGTGGAAGTAGAAATGTCAGAGAGCGTACGTGCTGGGACTGGTTAAAGAAAAAAATGAGTTAGTAAGATGAATTTCAAGACAGATATGGCGCGTTTGGGCGATATGGCTCTTCCGCTGGCAAAATCCTTGGAGTTTTCCGTGTCACAGTATCTCAGGAAACTCATTAATGAAAAATATCCCGGTCTGACTGTAAAGCTCAGCACAACGATGTGCGACTGGACCGGCAGTCCGGCGGACATCGAGTCAAATGCCTCGTTTGCATTGCCCGGCAGCCTCGAGATCACAAATGATGTCGAGGCTAAGGTCAAGGAAATCGTCGGCTCTGTCGATACGGGATTCACGTTTAAGATAAAACTGGATTTTGAGAAAAACAACAAGACAATGAATCAGAACAAAGAGTCTGAGACGCCGACGGTTTTTCTGCCGGTACCGGCTAAATATACGTTTGACGACATAATCCTGCCCGACGATGTCAGGGCCAAGATTATGGATGACCTCGCCGCGATAGAGAAGCAGGATTTGATTTTCAATGTCTGGGGTTTCGGCGAGATAGAAAAAAATCCCCGCAGCATCCTCAACTTTTACGGCCCTCCCGGCACGGGCAAGACGATGTGTGCCCACGCCGTGGCAAAATATCTGGACAAACCTCTGTTGGCCCTGAACTATGCCGACATAGAATCAAAATATGTCGGAGAGGCTGCCAAAAACCTCAAGGCTGCCTTTGAGGCCGCTACACAGCTTGAGGCTGTAGTCTTTTTTGACGAGGCCGATTCATTTCTCGGCAAGAGAATCGAGAACGTCACGCAGGGTGCCGATCAGGCTCTTAACTCACTGAGAAGCCAGTTGCTCATATACCTTGAGGAATACAAGGGGGTAGTGCTGTTTGCCACAAATCTGGTGACAAACTTTGACAGGGCTTTCGAGGGGCGCATCCTTGACCATATCAAATTCGAGCTTCCCGACAAGAATGCGAGAAATAGCATAATCCGTAAGATGATTCCGTCGAGGCTCCCTGTCGAGACGCCCTTTACGGATGCCGAGTTTGACGAGGTGGCCGAACTCTCGGACGGTCTGTCGGGCCGTGAGCTGAAAAACGCCATCCTGACAATGCTCTTGAAAAAGGCTAAGCGCGATGGCGAGGGTAGTGTCTTCGTTTACGCAGACCTCAAGGAGGCGATAGTGTCCAAAAAGGAGTCTATCGAGAAACTAAAGGCCGAGGAGACAGAGCGTATCAAGGCTAAGATCGAGAAAAAGCTGCGTGAGAAGTCTATGGAGAACAGCATGTCCGAGCCTGAGGAAAACAAAGAGACCGCCGCCGAGAAATCCGAAAACGACAATAATCCCAAAACAAAATAAACCATGCCGCTCTATAGAATCACGGTCAAGCAGATGAAGGTGTCGTCGGGCATCCGCATCGAGAAGGGAATGTCGGTCGACGTCGTGACCAACTCGTTCAGCAATCCCGTAGTCACAAACGGCGGACAGTGCGTCGTTGACGCATTCATGCGCATATACGGCATCGACCTCCGCAAGATCGGTGCCCTCAATACCGTCTATCTTGACTGTCAGAAAATAGGTTGAAACAATATTTTTCTTCGTATCTTTTCCGGGTGGGGCGTGGCCCTGCCCGGTTTTGTTTCGGGCGAGGGGCAAAAAAAATTGATTGTCGTCACGACAACCAATCTTTTGTTAACCTTAAATCTAATACCATGAAAAACACATTGCAAAGTTAAGGCCGTTTTGTCGGTTCTCCAAATGTTTTGCAAGAAATTTTCTTGAATTTAACATTATTTTACTATTAAATGGCGATTTTGGCCCGATTGAGTGGAATAATGATATTATTATAGCGCATCTTTGACATTTTGTCACTCGCGCGCGGGCGCGGAGGGCGAGGATGGGGCGGGGTTTTCGTATTTCGGATTTTTTAGCTATATTTGCGCTGAAAACCAACCGAATCAGATGACCGACGATAATATACCCACCCCCGACGATACCGTTGCCGACGAGGTCCGCCCCGAGCGCCATGACCCCAAGGTGATTGTAGACACCTCTGACGACACCGTGCGCCACCAGCTGCGCGGCATGTATCAGAGCTGGTTTCTGGACTATGCGAGCTATGTGATACTCGAGCGTGCCGTCCCCCACATCGAGGACGGCCTCAAGCCCGTGCAGCGCCGCATACTCCACTCGATGAAGCTGCTGCACGACGGTCGTTTCAACAAGGTGGCCAACATCGTAGGCAACACCATGCAGTTTCACCCCCACGGCGACGCCTCGATATACGAGGCGCTGGTGCAGCTGGGCCAGAAGGAGCTGCTGGTGGACACTCAGGGCAACTGGGGCAACACCCTGACCGGCGCCGGGGCCGCCGCGGGCCGATACATCGAGGCGCGCCTGTCGCACTTTGCGCTCGACGTGGTGTTCAACCCCAAGGTCACCGACTGGACCCTCAGCTATGACGGCCGCAAGAAGGAGCCCGTGACGCTGCCCGTCAAGTTTCCCCTGCTGCTGTTTCAGGGGGTCGAGGGCATCGCCGTGGGCCTGTCGTCGAAGATCCTGCCCCACAACTTCAACGAGATAATCGACGCCGCCATTGCCCACCTGAAGGGCGAGGAGTTCACGCTGTATCCCGACTTCTTCACCGGCGGGTCGATAGACGTGTCGCGCTATAACGACGGCGAGCGCGGCGGCACCGTGAGGATTCGCGCCAAGATAGAGAAGATCGACAACAAGACGCTGGCCATCACCGAGATACCCTACGGCAAGACCACGGCCACGCTGATCGAGTCTATCATCAAGGCCGCCGAGTCGGGCAAGATAAAGATACGCAAGGTCGAGGACAACACCTCGGAGCACGCCAACATACTGGTGCACCTGCTGCCGGGCACGTCGAGCGACCGCACCATCGACGCCCTCTATGCCTTTACGGACTGCGAGCTGTCGGTGTCGCCCAACTGTTGCGTCATCTCCGACAACAAGCCCCACTTTCTGGGGGTCAGCGACGTGCTGCGCCACAATGTCGACCACACGCGCGACATACTGCGCCGCGAGCTCGAGATACGTCTGGCCGAGGTGCGCGAGCAGCTGCACTTCGCCACCCTCGAGCGCATATTCATCGAGAAGCGCATATACAAGGAGAAGGGATACGAGGAGAGCGAGTCGCGCCAGCAGGCCATAGACCACATCCGCGGCCGCCTCGAGCGCTATGTCAAGCAGTTCATACGCCCCGTCACCGACGACGACATCATACGCCTCTTCGAGATAAAGATGGGGCGCATCCTCAAGTTCAACGCCCTCAAGTGCGACGAGCAGATTGCCGCCTTCAACGAGCGCATCGCCGAGATCAACTCGCATCTGGCCGCCCTGACCGACTATGCCATAGCGTGGTTCGAGGGGCTGAGGGAGAAGTATGGCGACGCCTTCCCGCGCATGACCCAGATACGCAGTTTCGACAACATACAGGCCGCCACCGTGGCCGAGGCCAACGAGAAGCTATACATAAACCGCGAGGAGGGATTCATCGGCACCTCGCTGCGCAAGGACGAGTTCCTCTGCACCTGCTCGAGCATCGACGACGTCATCATCTTCTATCGCGACGGCTCGTACAAGGTGGTGCGCGTGGCCGAGAAACTGTTCATCGGCAAGGGGGTGATACACGTGGGCGTCTTCAAGCGCAAGGACGAGCGCACCGTCTATAACGTCATCTATCAGAGCGGCAAGGGCGGGCCATACTACATGAAGCGTTTCCGCGTCACGGGCATCACCCGCGACAAGCAATACAACCTCACTCAGGGCCTGCCGGGCTCGAAGGTGTGCTGGTTCACGGCCAACTCGAACGGCGAGGCCGAGGTGGTGCGCGTGGTGCTCAAGCCCAAGGCGCGCCTCAAGACGCTGCAGATCGACGTCGACTTCTCGACCCTCGCCATCAAGGGGCGCGGCGCCGTGGGCAACATCGTGACCCGCAACGAGGTGCACCGTTTCTCGCTCAAGGAGAAGGGCGTATCGACCCTCGGCGGCCGCGACGTGTGGTTCGACCCCGACGTCAACCGCCTCAACTATGACGGCCGCGGCACATATCTGGGCGACTTCAACACCGGCGACCTCGTGCTGGTCATTCTCAAGAACGGCGAATACTATACCTCGACCTTCGAGGCATCCAACCACTATCCCGACGGCATACTGCGCATCGAGAAGTTCGATCCCCACAAGGTGTGGACCGCCATACTCGACGACGCCGATCAGGGCTACCCCTATCTCAAGCGATTCACCTTCGAGCCCACCGCCAAGCCCCTGCGCTATCTGGGCGACAATCCGGCCTCGCGGCTGCTGTGGCTCTCGGACGTCGAGGGGGCGAGGGTAGAGGTGACCTTCGGCGGCGACGACTCGTTCCGCCCGGCCATGGAGGTCGTGGCCCGCGAGTTCGTGGCTGTCAAGTCGTTCCGCGCCAAGGGCAAGCGCCTCACCACATGGACCCTCGGCGCCATCACCGAGCTCGACCCGCTGCCCGACGACGCCCTGCCCGACGGCGACGACGCCCCGGCACCCGAGGCCGACACCGACGACACCCCCGTCGAGCCCGAGAAGAGCGACGAGGAGGTGCGCGACGAGATAATAGGCCAGCAGAGGCTGTTCGAGTAGTCACGTTGATATATTTATATGTAATGCGTCTCACCTCGCTCCTCGCCATTCTGCTGCTGTCGGTGCTGCCCCTGCGGGCCGGCGACGACGACATGCCGCGCCCCGTCACGGCCTCGTACACCGTCGGCGTGGGGTCGTCGCACCTCACCGACACCTACCTCTCGCCCATCCGCTATTCGGGCTGGAGCACCTCGCTGGCCTACCGGCGCATGCAGGCCGCCCCGTTCAGCCCCGGGCGGCTCACCATGATGCTCGACCTCTCGGCCACCCTCGACCGCGCCCGCAATCCGGCCCGCAACTCGACCATGTGGGGTGCCCTGCTGCGCCTCGAGTGGGGACTGGCCCGCCGCTGGACTCCCGTCCCCTCGCTCACTCTCGCCGCCGGCGGCACCCTGTCGGCCGAGGGGGGCGTCATCTACAACGCCCGCAACGGCAACAACCCCGCCTCGGCCAAGGGGGCCGTGACCCTCAACCTCACCGGCTATGCCGCGTGGGACGTCAGGGTGGGGCGCCTCCCCGTCACGCTGCTCTACAGGCCCACGCTCCCGCTGGCGGGCGCCTTCTTCTCGCCCGACTATGGCGAGCTATACTACGAGATATATCTCGGCAATCGCTCGGGCCTCGTGCACGCCGCATGGCCGGGGTCGTGGTTCACCCTCGACAACCTCGTGGCCGCCGACCTGCACCTGTGGCGCGGCACCTCGCTGCGCGTGGGCTATCAGGGGCGCGTGCACTCGTCCAAGGCATCGGGCATCGTCAACAACATCTCGCGCCACACCTTCATAATAGGCATCACCGGCAACTGGATCTCGACCGACAGGCGGGGATTCTGACCGGGCACTCTCCAAGACACCAACTATGCGCAAATACATATATATATTGTTACTGCTCGCGCTCTTCCCCTCGTGCCACGAGGTCGACGAGTTTCCCGACTCGGCACAGGGCAACTTCGAGGCCCTCTGGACGGTCATCGACGAGCACTACTGCTTCCTCACCCAGAAGGGGATAGACTGGGACGACGTCCACGACCGCTATGCCGCGCAGGTCAAGCCCGGCATAACCCGTCAGGAGTTGTTCAGGGTCTGCTCCGAGATGCTCGACGAGCTGCGCGACGGCCACGTCAACCTCTCGACGGTCTGGGGCACGTCATACTATCGCGCATGGTGGAGCGATTATCCCCAGAACTTCTCGCTGCGCCTGATACAGCAGTCATATTTCGACTTCTCATACTCGCAGTCTTCGGGGCTGATGTACGGAATGCTCGACGGCAACGTGGGCTACATATATTACGGCTCGTTCTCCAACCCCGTCGGCGAGGGCAACCTCGACGCCGTGCTTCAGGAGCTCGACACGGCCACCGGCCTCATATTCGACGTGCGCGACAACGGCGGCGGCGAGCTCACCAACGTCGAGCGCATCGTGGCGCGCTTCATCGCCGAGCCCCGCTGCGTGGGCTATATCATGCACAAGACCGGCCCCGGCCACGACGATTTCTCCGAGCCATATCCCATCACCTACAAGCCCGCCCCCGCCGGGCGCGTGCGCTGGGGCAAGCCCGTGGTGGTGCTCACCAACCGCTCCACCTTCTCGGCGGCCAACAACTTTGCCTCGGTCATGCGCTGTCTGCCCGGCGTCACGCTGGTCGGCGCCACCACCGGCGGCGGCTCGGGCATGCCATACTCGTCCGAGCTCCCCTGCGGATGGTCCGTGCGATTCTCGGCCTGCTCGATGCTCGACGTCGAGGGGCGCAGCACCGAGAGCGGCATCGAGCCCCACGTGGCCGTAGACCTTGACCCCGCCGACGCCCTCCAAGGCCACGACACCATCCTCGACCGCGCCATCCAAATCATCAAGAATGGATGATGGGGAATTGGGAATTAATTGGGAATTGGGAATGGGGAATTGGGAATTGGGAATTGGATAATTGGGAATGGGGAATTGGGAATTGGGGGTGGGAAATGGGGAATTATAATCGGTAATATCGTAGGGACGCGGCCTGCCGCTATCCTTTACCCACAAGTAGGCTAAAGTCCTGAATCTCAAGCGATTGTAACTTTGACTAACTTGCTGAAAATCAGATATATACCCCATTTATGGGTAAAGGTTAGCGGCAGGCCGCGTCCCTACGATATAACCGACGACAATTATCGACGACAATCCACCATCTACAATTAATTCCCAATTCCCAATTCCCCATTCCCAATTAACATTATCATTTTGCCATTGTTTTTCATAAAAACTAACCAAAATATTTGGTAGATTATGAAAATTGTGTTAATTTTGCAGCTAATTACAGTGCTTCAAAAACTTTACTGACATTATCAATTCAATAATCTGACAATTTACAGTTCTCATGAAGAAGATTTACTCTGCTCTCGCACTCGCAGCCGCCGTGACGCTTTCGGCCGGCGCGACAGGCGTCAAGAAGATTCAGTTCCCAACAGCCAACAGTATTGTCGAACGAGCCATGGAGATCAAAGTTCCCGCCAAGGCTCCCGGCGCCAAGGCCCCCGCAGCCTCCACCATCGAGGAACTTCAGGGCATCTACGCAGGCAAGTGCTGGATGCCTTTCGAGGGCATGAACGACACGCCACAGGCTCTCGAGTATGCCATCCTCCCCGGTTCTGACGCAAACCACATCCAGATTCTCGGCCTTATGCCCGAGCCCGTCGAGGCCCTCGTCAACTGGAAGGGTGGCGTCATCACCATCCCCGGTACCCTTCCCATGCATGTCGGCAAGAATCAGGCCACCATGGTGCATTGGCGCATTAATGACAACGGTGAAGGCACATACGAGTGCAACGACGAGCCCGTGCAGTGGGACATCCTCAAGGACGGCGTCATCGCTGCCGCCGACCCCTATGACATCCTCCTCTGTCAAGGAACAGAAGGTTTCTATCTCTTTGGTGGCTATGCCTTCGAGATGACCAAGGTTGTCGAGGATATGAGCATCGAGTGGGAGACCGTGGGCAACGCATCGTACGTCGACGACGGCTACATCCTCCCCAACTTTACCTCCGATCCCCCGTCGCTCACCTGCGAGTTGCAGCGCGATAAGGCCAATCCCACCCACCTGCGTCTTTATAACCCCTATGCCACTCTCAACGATTATGCTGAAGATCAGCTCAACGAGGCTGACCTCCCAGGCTATATCGAGCTTGATGCTGCCAACAAGGATTGCGTCATCGTTCCCCGCAACTTCCTCGGTTTCTGCAACGGTGGCCCGTGGTTCGGCCGCAACATGGAGGCCGGAGCCGTCGATGGTGGCGATACCCCCGAGGCTCTGATCGAAGCCATGGGCAAGGATGCCCTGTCGTATATCGACTATGACAACCATCTGGCCATAATCCGCAATTGCGAGTGGTCTAACGGTTCGACCCAGAACACCACATGGTCGGCATTCTTCGAGCAGTGGATTCCCAACGAACCCAAGCCCAGCGACACATTCACCATCTCGCTGCCAGACAACCTCAAGGAGCCCTCTTCGGCCATCACCGAGATCGAGGCCGACGCCAACGCCCCCGTCGAATACTTCAACCTGCAGGGCATCCGCGTAGCCAACCCCGAGAATGGCGTATTCATCCGCCGTCAGGGCAACACCGTGACAAAGATCGTTAAATAATGCAGAATTCATAATTCATAATGCATAATATATGGCATCCCGCCCCCGATGGAGCGGGATGTTTTTTATGGGAATTGGGGGATTGTCGTCCCTACGATATTACGACAACAATTCCCCATCCCCAATTAATTCCCAATTCCCAATTCCCCATTCCCAATTTATAATCCTCCATTCCCAATTGATTTTGTCATTTTGCTACAATTTTTTTAAAAAAGTAACGAAAATGTTTGGTGGATTGAAAAAATGGCATTAATTTTGCGACGTATTACCCCAATGCTTCAAAAACATAATTCAAGAACATTCTCCAATTCCAACAATCTACAGTTTCTATGAAGAAATTCTACTCTATACTCGCACTTGCTGCCGCCGTGGCTCTTTCGGCCAACGCAGCAGGCGTCAAGAAGACCGATATTCAGCAGACCTATGAGTTTGCAGGTCAGAAAATAGAGTTCAAGGCAGCCACCAAGGCTCCCGGCGCAAAGGCTCCCGCCGCCTCTAATATAGAGGAGCTTCAGGGCATCTACACCGGCACTTGCTACATGCCTTTCGAGGGCATGGAGGGCAAGCAGACTCTCGAGTATGCCATCCTCCCCGGCTCTGACGCAAACCACATCCAGATTCTCGGCCTCATGCCTGAGCCTGTCGAGGCTCTCGTCAACTGGAAGGGCGGCGTTATCACCATCCCCGGTACCCTCCCCATGCAGGTAGGCCAGAATCAGGCCACCATGGTGCACTGGCGCTGGAATGACAACGGCCAGGGCTCATACGAGTGCAACGACGAGCCCGTACAGTGGGACATCCTCAAGGACGGTGTCATCGCTGCCGCCGATTCCAATGACATCCTCCTCTGTCAGGGAACAGAAGGTTTCTATCTCTTTGGCGGCTATGCCTTCGAGATGACCAAGACCGTTTCTGACGCTTCAGTCGAGTGGGAGACCGTAGGCACCGCATCGTTCGTAGACGACGGCTATGTCCTCCCCAACTATGGATGGGAAACCACAGCCCCCACCCTCACTTGCGACCTGCAGCGTGACAAGGCCAAGCCCACCCACCTGCGTCTCAACAACCCCTATGCTACTCTCAACTCTCTGGTTGGCGCAGAGCTCAACGAGGCAGACCTCCCCGGTTGCATCGAACTTGATGCCACAAACAAGGACTGCGTCATCGTTCCCCGCACCTTCCTCGGCTTCTGCAGCGGTGGCCCGTGGTTCGGCCGCAACATGGAGGCCGGTGCTGTCGAGGGTGGCGATACCCCCGAGGCTCTGATCGAAGCCATGGGCAAGGACGCTCTCTCGTTCATCGACTATACCAACAAGATTGCCATGATCCGCAACTGCGAGTGGTCGAGCGGTTCGACCCAGAACACCACATGGTCGGCATTCTTCGAGCAGTACCTCCCCAACGAGCCCAAGCCCAGCGACACATTCACCATCTCGCTGCCCGCCAACCTCAACGAGCCCTCTTCGGCCATCACCGAGATCGAGGCTGACGCCAACGCTCCCGTCGAGTACTTCAACCTGCAGGGCATCCGCGTTGCCAACCCCGAGAATGGCGTATTCGTTCGCCGTCAGGGCAACACCGTGACCAAGGTCGTTAAGTAATGCATAATGCATAATTCATAATGCATAATATATAACATCCCGCCCCCGATGGGGCGGGATGTTTTTTTGTATCCGGACGGGAGGAGGGGATTGGGCAGCGGTCCATTAAGCCGCGAAGCGGCGATATGATAATAGCCCCACATCGAGCGAGGCAACGAGCGATGGTGTGGGGTTCAGGAGTTTTCTCGCAAAAGGGCCTCGGAGAGGTCCGCAAATTGTATGACCTCTCCGAGGCCAATGATCTTAATATGCCACATTACCCCACACCATCGCTCGTTGCCTCGCTCGATGTGGGGCTTCAAATGTATCGCCGCTTCGCGGCTTAACTTCCCAATTAAAAAAAATATTTGTTTCTTTCGTGGAAATTTCATATCTTTGCACCCGGCTTAAGTGCGCGCTGCGCCTTGCCGTGTTTTAATTAACCATATTTATTAACCCCATTTTTTAATGACTGAAGAAGTAAAGAACTCCCCTATCGAGGATTTCGATTGGGAAGCCTATGCCAACGGTGAGACCAAGGGCGAGAAATCGCGCGAGGAGCTTACCAAAACCTATGATGAATCGCTCAACACCGTGCGAGACAAGGACGTAATCGAAGGTACCATCATCGCCCTCAACAAGCGTGAGGCTGTGGTTAACATCGGCTACAAGAGCGACGGCATCATCCCCATGAGCGAATTTCGCTACAACCCCGACATCAAGGTCGGTGACACCGTCGAGGTCTTCATCGAGAATCAGGAAGACAAGAAGGGTCAGCTCATCCTCTCCCACCGCAAAGCCCGTGCAGCCCGCTCTTGGGACCGCATCAACGAGGCTCTCGAGAAGGACGAGGTCATCAAGGGCTTCATCAAGTGCCGCACCAAAGGCGGCATGATCGTAGACGTCTTCGGCATCGAGGCATTCCTGCCCGGCTCGCAGATCGACGTCAAGCCCATCCGCGACTATGACATCTTCGTGGGCAAGACCATGGAGTTCAAGGTCGTCAAGATCAATCAGGAATTCAAGAACGTGGTCGTCAGCCACAAGGCCCTCATCGAGGCCGAGCTCGAGCAGCAGAAGCGCGAGATCATCGCCAAGCTCGAGAAGGGTCAGGTGCTCGAGGGCTCGGTCAAGAACATCACCTCTTACGGCGTGTTCATCGACCTCGGCGGCGTAGACGGCCTCATCCACATCACAGACCTCTCGTGGGGCCGCGTAAGCCATCCCGAGGAGGTCGTACAGCTTGACCAGAAGCTCAATGTCGTCATCCTCGACTTCGACGACGAGAAGAAGCGCATCGCTCTGGGCCTCAAGCAGCTCCTGCCCCATCCTTGGGACGCTCTCGACCCCAACCTCAAGGTTGGCGACAAGGTCAAGGGCAAGGTTGTCGTCATGGCCGACTATGGCGCGTTCGTCGAGATCGCTCCCGGCGTCGAGGGCCTTATCCACGTCAGCGAGATGTCGTGGAGCCAGCACCTGCGCTCGGCTCAGGACTTCATGAAGGTCGGCGACGAGATCGAGGCTGTCATCCTGACCCTCGACCGCGAGGACCGCAAGATGAGCCTCGGCATCAAGCAGCTCCGCAAGGATCCTTGGGAGGACATCGAGGTGCGCTATCCCGTGGGCAGCAAGCACACAGCCCGCGTGCGCAACTTCACCAACTTCGGCGTGTTCGTCGAGATCGAGGAGGGCGTAGACGGCCTCATCCACATCTCAGACCTCTCTTGGACCAAGAAGGTTAAGCACCCCAGCGAGTTCACTCAGGTTGGTGCCGACATCGACGTTCAGGTGCTCGAGATAGACAAGGAGCAGCGTCGCCTCTCGCTTGGCCACAAGCAGCTCGAGGAGAATCCTTGGGATGTATTCGAGACCATCTTCACCGTTGGCTCGGTACACGAGGGCACCATCATCGAGATGGTAGAGAAGGGTGCCGTGATCGCACTCCCCTACGGCGTAGAGGGCTTTGCCACTCCCAAGCACCTCGTCAAGGCTGACGGCTCGCGCGCACAGCTCGACGAGAAGCTCAACTTCAAGGTGATTGAGTTCAACAAGGACTCCAAGCGCATCATCCTCTCGCACTCGCGCATATTCGAGGACGAGCAGAAGGGCGAGCGCGCCGAGCAGCCCCGCAAGGAGCGCCGCGAGCGTCGCGGCGGTGCCGGTCGTCGTCAGGCCGAGGAGACTCCCATGCTCAACACACCCCTCGAGAAGACCACTCTGGGCGACCTCGAGGCTCTCGCATCGCTCAAGGAGAAGCTCTCGGGCAAGTAATCAATAGCCCGGACCACAATCCGCATACACTCCGCGCACCCCGCACCCCGGGATGCGCGGATTTTTTGCGCGATAGGGGAGAGCAGGGGGAATGGGGAATTGGGAATTGGAAATTGGGAATTGGGAATTGTCCCTACGATATTGCGGATGTTTTTTCCGATGCGTGGCGGGGGCTTTGTTGGTCAAAAGGGGAAGTAATCAATCCAAAATGGGCAATTTTAGGTATTTTAATTGTCTGATTTTTCCACGAGTGGGGATTTTTGAGTATCTTTGCGTGGTTTATTCCGCAAATAGTCAACAGAAAACAACAAAAAATAGGTATAATCAAGACGAAAAAGAAGACACAATGAAACGTATCTCGTCACATTTGGGCAGCCTGACGCTGCTTATGGCTTCGGCAGCCATGCTCACCGCATGTTCGGGCAAGCAGGACCAGAGCCAGATGATGCAACAGGGCCAGGCCCCCGCAATCGCCGTCGTTACCCTCTCGCCCGAGGAGACCGACCTGCAGACCACCTTCCCCGCCACCATCAAGGGTAAGACCGACATCGACATCCGTCCGCAGGTGACGGGCTTCATCACCAAGGTGCATGTAGACGAGGGCCAGCACGTGCGCAAGGGCCAAGTGCTCTTCACCCTCGATCAGGTGCAGTTCAACGCTGCCGTCGATCAGGCACGCGCCGCCGTCAACTCGGCACAGACCGCAGTGAACACGGCCAAGATGACCGCAGACTCTAAGAAGACCCTGCGCGAGAAGAACATCATCTCTGAGTATGAGTATCAGCTCTCGCAGAACTCTCTGGCACAGGCCGAGGCCCAGCTGGCCAACGCCAAGGCCGCGCTGGTGACTGCCCAGAAGAATCTGGCATACACCACGGTGGCCTCGCCCAGCGACGGCGTGGTGGGCACCATCCCCAACCGCGAGGGCTCGCTGGCAAGCCCCTCGTCGGCACAGCCCCTGACCACCGTGAGCGAGAATTCGCAGGTATATGCATACTTCTCGCTGACCGAGAAGGACCTGCTTGACATGTCGGGCGACGGCACCCGCAGCCTCGACGCCGCCATCAAGGCCATGCCCGCCGTGAAGCTGCGCCTCAACGACGGCACCATATATCCCCTCGAGGGCAAGGTGGCAACCGTGTCGGGCGTCATCGACAACAACACCGGCGCATCGAGCGTGCGCGCCCTGTTCCCCAACCCCAACGGCGTGCTCCGTTCGGGCGGCACGGGCCAGATCATCATGCCCAACGTCAAGGAGAACGCCATCCTGATACCCCAGAAGTCGACGTTCGAGCTTCAGGACCGCCGATTTGTCTTCGTGGTCAATGACTCGAACAAGGTCGTGGCCACTCCCATCGCCATCGAGGCCGTCAACGACGGCAAGAACTTCGTGGTGACTCAGGGCCTCAAGGCCGGCGACCGCATTGCAGTCGAGGGCGTGGGCACCAAGCTCAAGGACGGCATGGTCATCACCCCCACCGACGCCGCCGCACAGCAGCCCCAGCAGCAGCCCCAGCAGTAATGATCTGGAAAACACTATCAAAATTCATCAAACCAAAAAATGAAACTCGATACATTCATTAACAGGCCGGTGCTGTCGACGGTGATCTCAATCTTCATCGTGCTGCTTGGTCTCATCGGACTCTTCGCGCTTCCGGTGACCCAGTTCCCCGACATCGCACCTCCTACGATCTCGGTATCAACGACATATACCGGAGCCAACGCGCAGGCCGTGCTCAACTCGGTCATCGCTCCCCTCGAGGAGTCGATCAACGGCGCCGAGGGCATGACATACATGGAGTCGACCGCAACCAACACCGGCTCGGCCACCATCAATGTGTACTTCAAGCAGGGCTTCAACCCCGACATGGCCGCCGTCGACGTGCAGAACCGCGTGGCCAAGGCCCAGAACCTGCTCCCCGCCGAGGTGACTCAGGTGGGCGTGCTGACGCAGAAGCGCCAGACCTCGATGCTCCTCTCGGTGGCCCTCTATGACGAGACGGGCAAGTATTCTGAGGAGTTCATCGACAACTATGCCAAGATCAACATCATCCCGCAGCTGCAGCGCGTGTCGGGCGTGGGCGACGTCATGTCGTTCGGCGCCGACTACTCGATGCGTATATGGCTCAAGCCCGACGTGATGGCACAGTATGGCCTGATACCCACCGACATCACCTATGCGCTGGCCGAGCAGAACATCGAGGCCGCCCCGGGTGCATTCGGCGAGCAGGGCGACCAGAGCTTCCAGTACACCATGCGATACAGAGGCCGCCTCACCACCCCCGACCAGTTCGAGGACATCGTGGTGGCCGCCAAGCCCACGGGCGAGGTGCTGCGTCTTGGCGACGTGGCCACCGTCGAGCTGGGCCGCGTGACATACGGATTCCACAACTCGCTCAACGGCTATCCCGCCACGAGCTGTATGGTGTTCCAGACCGCAGGCTCGAACGCCACGCAGATCATCAACGACTGTCTCAAGGTGGTTGACGAGATGAAGAAGGACCTGCCCGCAGGCCTCAAGTTCGCCATCCCCATGAACAACAACGACTTCCTCGACGCTTCAATCCACGAGGTGATCAAGACCCTCATTGAGGCCTTCATCCTTGTGTTCTTCGTGGTATACGTGTTCCTTCAGGACATCCGCTCGACCATCATCCCCGCCATCGCCATCCCCGTGGCCCTCGTGGGTACGTTCTTCTTCATGAACCTGATCGGATTCTCGATCAACCTCATCACCCTGTCGGCCCTCGTGCTTGCGATCGCGATCGTGGTCGACGACGCCATCGTGGTGGTCGAGGCGGTGCACGCCAAGCTGGACGTCGGATACAAGAGCGCCCGCAAGGCGTCGATCGACGCCATGAGCGAGATCGGCGGCGCCATCATCTCGATCACCCTCGTCATGATGCTCGTGTTCATCCCCGTGTCGTTCATGAGCGGCACCACCGGCGTGTTCTACCGTCAGTTCGGTCTGACCATGGCCATAGCCATCGGCATCTCGGCGCTGAACGCACTCACCCTGTCGCCCGCGCTCTGCGCCGTGTTCCTCAAGGGTCACGACGACTCGACCCTCAAGGAGCGCATGGGCAAGGCATACAGCGCCGCCGGCGAGGCCGTGGTTGGCAACGCCAAGAAGCGCTTCGTGCTCAACCTGCCCCCGCTGGTGACGTTCGCGTTCCTCGTGGCCACCATCACCTTCATGGTGCTTGGATGGTATAGCATGGAGCACCCCGTCAAGCTGATCATCGCATCCGTCTGTGCCGTCGTGGCTGTGCTGGGCATATTCAGCGACCGATTCCAAGCCGGCTTCGAGATCGGTTTCAACCGCATCCTCAAGGTCTACAACAAGTGCACCGCCTTCTTCATCGGTCACAAGATACTATCGTTCTCGATCGTGGGTGTCTCGGTAGCCGTCCTGATGTGGCTCATGAACATCACCACCTCGACCCTCGTGCCCAACGAGGACACCGGTACGCTGTTCTGCATGGTCGATATGCCCCCGGGCACCTCGCAGGAGCGCACCATGGCCGTGCTCGATCAGGTGGACGACATCCTCGCCTCGATACCCGAGATCGAGTACCGAATGAAGATTGCCGGATACTCGTTCCTCGCAGGTCAGGGCGCCACATACGGCACGTTCATCATCAAGCTGAAGAACTGGGAGGACCGCAAGCAGGCCGACCAGACGTCAGACGCCATTCTGGGCAAGCTATACGGCATGACCGGCGCCGCCGTCAAGGACGGCCGCGTGGTGCTGTTCGCGCCGCCCATGATCACCGGCTACTCGCTCACCAACGGCTTTGACATCAAGATGCAAGACCGTACCGGCGGCGACATCAACGACTTCTTCGGCATCGTGCAGGGCTTCCTCGCCCAGCTCAACGCCCAGCCCGAGGTGCAGGTTGCATACACCACGTTCAACCCCACCTTCCCGCAGTACATGCTCGACATCGACGCAGCCAAGGCCAAGCAGGCCGGACTGTCGCCCAAGGACATCCTCACCACCCTTCAGGGTTACTATGGCGGTATGTACGTGTCCAACTTCAACCGTTTCGGCAAGATCTATCGCGTGATGATGCAGGCCAATCCCGAGGCCCGCGTCAACCCCGAGACCCTCGCCGCCATCAAGGTGCGCAACGGCCACGAGATGGCGTCGGTGAGCAACTTCGTCACCCTGACCAAGATCTACGGTCCCGACCTCCTGAACCGATTCAACATGTTCCAGTCCATCTCGGTGACCGGCCAGCCCGCCCCCGGCTATACCTCGGGCGACTGTCTCGCGGCCATCGCCCGCGTGGCACAGGAGACCCTGCCCCCCGGCTATGGCTATGAGTATTCGGGCATGACCCGCGAGGAGGCCTCGACCGGCGCCGGCTCGACAACAGCCGTCATCTTCGGTCTGTGTCTGCTCTTCGTCTACCTGCTCCTCTCGGCCCAGTACGAGAGCTACATCCTGCCGTGGGCGGTAATCCTCTCGATACCGTTCGGCCTTATGGGTACCTTCATCTTCGCCCAGATCTTCGGCATCTCCAACAACATCTACCTGCAGATCGCGCTGATCATGCTCATCGGTCTTTTGGCCAAGAACGCCATCCTCATCGTCGAGTTTGCCGTCGAGCGTCGCCGCACCGGCATGTCGATAGTCAACGCCGCCATACAGGGTGCCACCGCCCGTCTGCGTCCTATCCTCATGACCTCGCTGGCCATGATCATCGGTCTTCTGCCCATGATGTTCGCCACCGGCGCCGGCGCCAACGGCAACCGTGCCCTCGGCACGGGCTCGATCGGCGGCATGCTCATCGGCATGGTGCTGCAGGTGCTCATAGTGCCCGCGCTGTTCGTGCTGTTCCAGAAGCTGCAGGAGAAGATCACACCGCTCAAGTGGGAGGATACCGACAACGAAGGCATCGAGAACGAAATCGAGCAGTATAGCCCCACATCCCGCTAATCATATCATTCCGCACACGATGAAAATCAAGAATATATCCATCGTCCTCGCGGCCGCAGTGAGCGCCTCGGCGCTCACCGGCTGCGGGATCTATCAGAAATATGACGCCTCGCGCGTGGACTCCGAGCTGGTCAAGGAGTATGCCGAGGCCGCCAAGACGGCCGGTCAGGACGGCGAGGCATTCGGCAACACCCCGTGGCAGGATGTGTTCACCGACCCCCTGCTGGCCGACTACATCAACCGCGCGCTGGCCAACAACAAGGACCTGCGCAACGCCAAGCTCAACGTCGACATTGCCCACGCACAGCTCAAGGGCGCCAAGCTGAGCTATCTCCCCTCGGTGGCCCTCGCCCCCAACGGCGCCGGCGCGTCGTATGCCGGCAGCGACCTGTCGTGGACATATCAGCTGCCCCTGTCGGTCAACTGGGAGATCGACGCCTTCGGCAAGATCCTCAACGCCAAGCGCGGCGCCAAGATGACCGAGCTGCAGATGCAGGCCGTCGAGCAGGCAACCCGCTCGCAGATCATCGCCGGCGTGGCCCAGTGCTACTACTCGATCGCGGCCCTGCAGGCCCAGCTGGACCTGAGCCGCGAGACCGCCCAGCTGTGGAAGGAGAGCGTCACCGTGATGAAGAACCTCAAGGAGGCCGGCCGCCTGCGCGAGGACGCCGTGGTGCAGAGCCAAGCCCAGTACTATAGCATCGAGAGCACCATCACCGACATCGAGATGAGCCTGCACGAGGCCAACAACACCATGTCGCTGCTGCTCAACACCATGCCCCAGACTTGGCCCATCCCCGCGTCGGCATCGCTGGCCCTGCCGGTGGTCAAGCGCACCGAGATACCCATGTCCGAGCTCGCCGCCCGTCCCGACGTGCGCGCCTCGGAGATGGCTCTGGCATCGGCATACTATGCCACCGCCTCGGCCCGCGCGGCCTTCTATCCGTCGATAGCCATCACCGCCAACGGCGGATTCACCAACCTGCTGGGCAGCTTCATCAAGAATCCCGGCGACTGGTTCTATCAGCTTGCCGGCAGCCTGACGGCTCCCCTCTTTGCCCGCGGCCAGAACATAGCCCGCCTCGAGGCATCCAAGGCACAGCAGAAGCAGGCCCTCAACAACTTCGAATACTCGCTCATGAGCGCTGCGGCCGACGTCAGCGACGCCCTGACCGTCTATGAGAAGAGCATGGCCAAGCAGGAATGGCTCAAGCTGCAGGTCGAGGATCTGAGCAAGGCTGTCGACATCACCAACGAGCTGCTGCTCTTCGACGGCTCGACCACCTATCTCGAGGTGCTCACCGCCCAGCGCAATCTGCTCGGCGCCCAGACAGCCCAAATCACCACAAATCTAACCGTGGCCCGTTCGGTCATCAACCTCTACCAGAATCTGGGCGGAGGCCGCTGACGCGACGGACACACTACCATCTGAACAACTATGATCAGCGACAAAGCTCACATCGACCCCTCGGCCAAGATCGGCGCGAACGTCACCATCCACCCCTTTGCATTCATTGACAAGGATGTCGAGATCGGCGACGGATGTGTCATCATGCCGTTTGCCTCGATTATCCGCGGCACGCGCATGGGCCGCAACTGCAAGGTCTATCAGGGTGCCATCGTAGGCGCCGATCCTCAGGACTTCCGCTGGAAGGGGGGATTCACATACTGCTATCTCGGCGACGACGTCACCGTGCGCGAGAACGTCATCATCAACCGCGGCATCGCCTCGGAGGGTGGCACGCGCATAGGCAGCCAGACGTTCCTCATGGCCAACGCCCACATAGGCCACGACACCCATCTCAAAGGCAAGACCGTCATCGGCAACAACGTGTCGGTGGCCGGCGACTGCGAGATAGGCGAGTATGCCATCCTGTCGTCGAGCGTGGTGGTGCACGAGAACTCGAAGCTCGGAGACTGGGTGCTCATCAAGGGCGGCTGCCGCATCACCGGTAACGTGCCCCCCTATTGCATCATGGCCCACAACCCCACGTCATACTTCGGCGTCAACGCCTTCCTGCTGCGCAAGGAGGGGGGCATGGACGACGACCGCATCGACGACATCGCCAAGTGCTATCGCCACGTCTATCAGACAGGCACCTCGGTGTTCAACGCCCTCAAGCGCATCGAGGCCGACGTCGACGGCTCGCCCGAGCGCCAGAACATCCTTGACTTCATCCGCGGCGTCAACCTCAAGATCGTCGCAGTGCCCAAGGACCTCGAATAAGCAATTTTTTTGACTGACAATCGACTATTGGGAATCGGGAATTGTTATATTCTTGATTCCCAATTCTCAATTCCACCCAATCCACAGCCAATGCCAAGAATACTCTTTGTCTGCCTCGGCAACATCTGCCGCTCTCCGGCCGCCGAGGGCATCATGCGCTCGGTCGTCGGCGACGAGCCCGGATGGACCATCGACTCGGCCGGCACGGGCCGGTATCACATAGGCGACCTGCCCGACCGCCGCATGAGGGTGCACGCCCGCAGTCGCGGCCTCGAGCTGGACCACCGCTGCCGTCAGGTCCGCGCCGACGACTTCAGGGACTTCGACCTCGTCATCGGCATGGACGACGCCAACATATCCGACCTGCGCGACATGTGTCCCGACCCCGCCCTCGAGCACAAGATACACCGCATGTCCGAGTGGTTCGGCCCCTCGGCACGCTATGACTATGTGCCCGACCCCTATTACGAGGGCTCGGAGGGGTTCGAGCTGGTGCTCGACCTGCTCGAGGACGGATGCCGCAACCTATACGATTCTCTCACATCCAAAAAACAATAGCAAGCAATGAAAAGACTCGACATCACCGTGCCTCTCACCGAGGCATCATTCGAAGAGCTCTCGCCTGCCGAGCAGAATCTGGTCACCGAGGCCCGCAGGCAGACCATCACCTCATACGCCCCGTACAGCCACTTTCATGTCGGTGCGGCCATCCTGCTCGACAACGGCGAGGTGGTGACAGGCTCGAATCAGGAGAACGCCGCCTATCCCTCGGGCACCTGTGCCGAGCGCACAGCGGCATTCTATGCCCACGCACGCTATCCCGAAGCCCGTTTCGAGACCATAGCCGTGGCCGCCCGCGGCACCGACGGCCTCGAGATACTCGACCCCGTGGCACCCTGCGGCGCATGCCGTCAGGCCCTGCTCGAATACGAGAAGCTGGCCGGACACGATGTCAGGGTCATCCTCGTCGGGCGCGACCGCATCTTCCTGCTCCCCTCGGTGCGCTCGACCCTGCCGCTGGCATTCTCCGAGTTCTGAGCATCTCGGACACATACTCATGTTGCAAGCGGGCGCCCCGGTCTCGGGGCGCCCGCCTTGCGGGAGAGAGGTGTCTGTCTGTCAGGTTGAGGAGAGATATGTATCTGGCGGCAGAGTTGTAAGTCAATCAAATACCTTGGAAAATTGCCGGAAACCTTAGAAATCGTATCGGAAAGAAAGAATTGCTTAACAGAGTAAATGTGCGGTTGCTTTAATAGTAAACGTGTCCTTATGTCGGTTTGTCGTAGAGTTGTCTGCTTTTGACACTACAAAGTTAAGGCGCCCCGACGAGATGATGAAATCTTATTTGTTAATGAGTGTTAATGAGTGGGGATAAAATGCACTAACGGGTATAATAGTATTATTTTCAATGTATTATGGGCGTGACGATGTTGTTGCAAAAATGTTACAACGCAGGGGTTATTGTAACAATCCGCCCGAGGGGCGAGATTTTGATTTGCTCTGTTCGCGGTTTTTTGTTAGCTTTGCACCATACTATAACCCGATAACCCATAGCACGATATATATATATGCAAGACATCAAACGCAATGCCCGCGAGCTGATGGAGTTTCTGGATAAGAGCCCCGTCAACTTCTTTGCCGTGCGCACGGCCTGCGAAATGCTCGACGAGGCCGGATTCACCCGCCTCGACCCCGCCGAGTCATGGACCCTCCGTCCCGGCGGACGCTATTACATCACCAAGAATCAGAGCGCCGTTTTTGCCTTCACCCTCGGCACGGGCAAGGCGTCAGACGGATTCCGCATCATCTCGGCCCACAGCGACTCGCCCACGCTGAGGGTCAAGCCCCACCCCGAGATGGTGTCTGACGGCGGCGTGGTCAAGCTCAACGTCGAGGTCTATGGCGGCCCGATACTCTATACATGGTTCGACCGTCCCCTCTCGCTGGCCGGACGTGTGGCCCTGCGTGGCGACGACCCCATGCACCCCCGCATGGAGCTGCTCAAGTTTGACCGTCCGCTGCTCACCATACCCCATCTGGCCATCCACTTCAACCGCACCGTCAACGAGGGCAACCGCATCTCGCCCCAGAAGGACATGCTCCCCGTGCTCGGCATCGTGCGCGAAAAGGCCGAGGCCGACGGCCTGCTGTTGCGCCTCATCGCCGAGTCGCTCCAGTGCGAGACCTCGGACATACTCGACTTCGACCTCTCGCTCTATGACACCACCCCCGCCTGTCTGGTCGGACTCGACGACGAATTCATCACCTCGGGGCGTCTCGACGACCTCAGCATGGTCCATGGCGCCATCCGCGCGCTCATAGACTCGGCCTCGACCCCCTGCGCCCAGACCCGCGTCGCAGCCATCTTCGACAACGAGGAGACCGGCTCGGGCACCAAGCAGGGCGCCGCCTCGCCCGTGCTTCAGGCAATGCTCACCCGCATCGTGTCGCAGCTCGGCGGCAACGACGAGGACTACCTGCGCGCCGTCGAGAAATCGTTCATGGTCTCGGCCGACAATGCCCACGCATTCCACCCCAACTATGCCGAGAAATACGACCCCACCAACCATCCCGTCGTGGGGGGCGGCCTCGTGGTCAAGATCAACGCCCGCTGCAAGTACATGACCGACGCCGACTCGGCCGCCGTCTTCCACGCCATCTGCGAGCAGGCCGGAGTGCCGTGCCAGTACTTCGTCAACCACAGCGACGTGGCCGGCGGCTCGACCCTCGGCAACATCCTCACCTCGCAGATACCCCTGCGCGGCGTCGACATGGGCGAGGCCATCTGGGCCATGCACTCCGTGCGCGAGACCGCCTCGACCAAAGACCACACCTATACCATCATGGCATTCACCAAATTCTTCGAAATCTGACCCCCCCGTCCCGACCCCCACGGGGTCGTAGGATTGTATGGGGCCCATTACCCGGGGTTACGCGCACCTACGGAGCGCTTACCCCGGGCTATTTCCACCCGGCCGCTCGGCGGCCGTATCCCCATTTCGAAATCTGACCCCATGGCCCGACCCCGACGGGGTCGTAGGATTATGTGGGACTCATTACCCGGGGTTACGCGCCACCTACGGGGCGCTTACCCCGGGCTATTTCCACCCGGCCGCCCTGCGGCCGCTACCCCGCATTATGCACGAAATAATGCCACATCGTGGCATGGCGCAAATAGCCCGGGGTGAGCGCCCCGTAGGCGGCGCGTAACCCCGGGAATCGTGAATTATTATGATTGCACCCTGTAGGGGTGCGGCAATATCGCGCGAGGGTCAATTCGATTATGTGATGTCCGAAGATGTATTTTTATTTGGCAGTTAGAATCTTTTAGCTTATCTTTGTCATAATCAATCAATGGGTTGCGGTGGTGGCGATAGGGTGTCGCCGACTGCAAGGCAACGGATTGAAACCTCTGAAATCGAAACTAACCAATACATTCACAAAAAACAAACGCTTATGAAGAAATTTTTACTCAGTGCATTTGCGGCACTGGCCTGCGTGGCCACCGCATCGGCCGACGAGGCTACATTCACATTCACCGGCGAGGGGGATGCATACGGCCTTACCCGCACCAGCGACAACAATGCCAACTACTATCAGACCGGAACTGTCCTCAAGGAGGGTGCCGTAGAGATAGCAATCCTTGGCGACGGCGATTCAAGCAAGGAGTACGGCAATGGCGTACGCCTCTGGACAGACGGTCTCCGCGTGATGAAGAAATCCGGCTTTACCATCACTGCCGGAACTGCCAACATCACGAATATCGTGATAACGACCACCAAGAACAACGGTCCCGCCAGCTTTGACGTAAACACGACTGAATCCTTCACGGTCAATACGACAAACACCAAAGAGGGCACATGGGATGGCTCGGCTGCAAGCGTGAAGCTCATCAACAATGCCACCAAAGGCCTCAAGGGTACGGTAGGCATCACGACCATCAAGGTTACATACAGCGAGGGTGGCGTTGCCGATACCCGCAAGGATGCAGACCTCGAGTTCTCGGACGCCAAGGTATCTGTTGTACTTGGCGAGGCATTCACTGAGCCCCAGCTCACCAAGGCAACAACCGCTCCTGTCACTTTCGCATCCGACAAGGAGACCGTTGCAACAGTCGACGCCACTACCGGCAAGGTCACCATCATAGCTGCCGGTACCGCCCGCATCACCGCTACTGCCGAGGCCAACGATGAGTACAAGGCTGGTTCTGCCTCATATCTGCTCACCGTCACCAAGCCCGTCGAGCTCACTACCGTAGAACTCGCTACCGCCATGAGCGATGGTAAGTTTGCAATCCATACCGCCGAGGGTGTGGCCAAGAACTATACCGGCTCGAATGCTTACGGCTATCTCTATCTCGAGAGCGTGACCGTGGCCGACAACATGTTCGAGGTCAACAAGGACTATCTCATCGAGTTTACGAACACCGACAAGGGTTATACAATGAAGGACTGCAAGGGCAATTTCCTCGGAATGGATGCCACTCACTTCGGATCTTTCAATTTCTACGATTCAGCCGACGCCGAGGGTAGCAACTGCTATTGGACAGTGACCTTCAACGGCAACGATGTCAAGATCGAGAATGTAGGCCGCACAGGTGCATATATTTCTTACCAGCAGTATAAGAATGACTGGGAAATCGTGACAACAGACAAGGCTGACAAGCCTCTTGTCAACCTCTACAAGGAGAAAGGCACATCAGCCATCGAGTCTGTAGTGGTTGACGAGAATGCTCCCGTCGAGTATTTCAACCTGCAGGGCGTGCGTGTGGCCAATCCCGAAAACGGCCTCTATATCCGCCGTCAGGGCAACACCGTGACCAAGGTAATCGTGAAGTAATGCATATTGCATAATGCACAATACAATGGCATCCCGCCTCTCGAGAGGGGCGGGATGCTTTTTTTGTTTAGTCACGAAGTGGCGATGTAATGTTCAGCCAACCTGCGTCATAAATCCAGATCGGCGACTATGGACTTTATCACCGACAGTTCGACGGTATCATAATCAGACTTGTCGTAGGCGTATATCAGGTATAGACATCCGTTCCTCTCGACCATGTCGAGGGTTATCACCCTGCATCCGCCCGATTTGCCTTTGCCTTTTGATGATATGGCCATCCTCACCTTGCGATAGCCGTTGCCGAGATCGACTCCCATGCGGGGATTCTCGGTCAGTTCGGCCATCATTCTCTGATAGTCGGCATTAAAGCTGCGATACTTTTTTGCAATGGCTTTTGCGCTTCTGATAAAGGCGCTCGTGGCTATTATCTCCATCAGAAAGTGAGATCCTTGGCCCGCGGCAGGTTGATCTTGCCTGACATGTGGGCTTTGACTTCATCGTATGCCGCGCGTATGTCGCGCTCTATTATCTCGTCTGAGTCGGTTATCGGCGTTATCTTGAAATTGCCGTAGCGTGATGTCAGTACGACCGATCTGCCCGCCCGTGCAGCCGTCAGAAACTTGCCCTGATTGCTGCGGAATTCTCTTGCGCTTACTATCTCCATGATTGTACGTTTTATCATTCTGTTGCAAATATAACAAATGGCATCCGAAATGGTAGCAATATTAACTCATATTAACATATAATCGTCTGCCGGTTTGTTCCCTTGCCGTCGTGCCGGCATATAGCCGCACTCGGGGCATGTTTATTTGCACCCTTTGGGTTTTTTGAGTAATTTTGTGTCCGCTATGCGTTTGGAAGAACTGTCACTGACCAATTTCAAGAATATCCCGTCGGCCCGGCTCGAACTGTCGGGCAAGGTGAACTGTTTTCTGGGCAATAACGGCATGGGCAAGTCAAATCTGCTCGATGCCATCTATTTCCTGAGTTTCTGCAAGAGCTTCACCGGTGTCACCGACCGCATGGCCATCACGAGGGGCGAGGATTTCGCCATACTCAAGGGGCGCTATGAGCGCAAGGGCGCCGAGGAGGAGCTGCTGCTGGGCCTGACCCCCGGACGGCGCAAGAGCCTGAAGCGCGGGGGCAAGGAATATACCCGTCTTAGTGCCCACATAGGCAGTTTTCCGCTGGTCATGGCCGCCCCGCAGGATGTAGACCTGATACGCGACAGCGGCGAGGAGCGCCGCCGGTGGATGGACATGGTCATCTCGCAGAGCGACCCTGTCTATCTTGACTCGCTGATACGATATGGCAAGGGGCTGGAGCAGCGCAACCGCCTGTTGCGCGAGGGGTGCGTGGACCCCGGGCTCTATGACGCCGTCGAGACCATGATGGAGCTCTCGGCCGAGTATCTCCACGAGGCCCGCGCCCGCTGGACCGAGCGCCTCACCGCGCTCTTCTCGCGTCACTATGCCGCCGTGGCCGGTCCCGGCGAGGAGGTGGCGCTGACATACGAGAGCCATCTCAACCCCCCCGGCTCGACGCTGCGCGGGCTGCTCGACTCGGCGCGCCGCCACGACGAGATAGTGCGCCACACCTCGGTGGGGCCCCACCGCGACGACATCGCCATGACCCTTGACGGGATGCCCATGCGCCGCACGGGCTCGCAGGGACAGTGCAAGACGTTCACCACGGCGCTCAGGCTGGCCCAGTACGACTTTCTGCGCGAGGCCACGGGGATGCGCCCCCTGCTGCTGCTCGACGACATTTTCGACAAGCTCGACGCCACCCGTGTCGAGAGGATAATGGAGCTGGTCACGTCGTCGGCCGACTTCGGGCAGATATTCATCACCGATACCAACCGCAAGCACCTCGACGAGATCATGGCCCGCACGGGGAGCGATTTCAGACTCTGGAGCGTCGAGGAGGGCTCTTTCACCCTGCAATGAAGCGCACCTATCCCAAGCACATAGGCTCGATAATCGAGGAGGCCATGAACCGTGCCGGACTCACCGAGGGGCTCAACGACCGCCGCGCCGCCGCTGTGTGGGCAGACGTGGTGGGGCCGTCGATAAACCGCTATACCCTCAGGCGCTATGTAGACCGCGGCGTGATGCATGTCTATCTCACGTCGGCGCCGCTCAAGAACGAGCTCTCGTTCAGCCGCGCCGCCCTCGTCGAGGCCATCAACAAGGCAGTGGGCGCCGACGTGGTCAAGGAAATCGTGATACACTGACATCAAACAGATTATAATGGCATATACAACTCCGGTCCAGTTGCGTTTCAGCGACATCGACGCTCTGGGCCACGTCAACAACAGCATCTACTTCTCTCTGATGGACCTCGCCAAGACAGAGTATTTTCTGGCCGCCATGGGTGCCGACCTCGACATCAGCAAGGCCGGTCTGGTGGTGGTCAACGTCAACTGCGACTTCTGCGCCCCCTCGTTCTTCGGCGAGGAGCTTCAGGTGGTCACCTCGACCGTGGCCGTCGGCGAGAAGAGCCTCACGCTCGAGCAGGCCGTGATCTGTCCCGCCCGCGACAACGAGGTCAAGTGTCGCTGCCGCACGGTGATGTGCGGATTCGACCCCCGCAAGATGACGTCGATGCCTATTACTGACGAATGGCGCTCGGCGCTCGAAAAGATGGAGGGGCGCCGGTTCCCCCTCAAGGCCTGATGGGTGCCTCTGTCGACATACCCGCAGGCTTCGCCGCCCTGATGGAGAGTATCGGACTGGGCGCGCTGCCCGAGGCGCTCGCCACCGGCGAGCCCGAGGTGTCGGTGCGCCTCAACGTCGCCAAGGGAGGTGCCGCGTTCGAGGGCGCCGAGGTGGTGCCGTGGTGCCCCGAGGGGCTCTATCTGCCATCGCGTCCGCAGTTCACCCTCGACCCGCGACTCCATGCCGGGGCATACTATGTTCAGGAGGCCGCGTCGATGTTTCACGCCCATGTGGTGCGGTCCATACTGCCCGACGGATGCGGCCCGCTGCGCGTGCTCGACGCCTGTGCCGCCCCGGGTGGCAAGACCACGGCCGTGATGTCGGTGCTCCCCTCGGGGTCGGTCACCGTGGCCAACGAGTACGTGCCCGCCCGCGCCGCCGCCCTGCGCGAGAACGTGGTGCGCTGGGGCGACCCCTCGGTCATCGTGACCCGCGGCGACACCGCCCGTCTGGGCCGTATGCGCGAGGCGTTCGACCTCATCGTGGCCGACGTGCCCTGCTCGGGCGAGGGCATGATGCGCAAGGACCCTCAGGCCGCCGCGCAGTGGAGTGCCGGACTGGTGCGCGACTGCGCCGCCCTGCAGCGCGAGATCGTCGACAATCTCTGGCCCGCCCTGCGCCCCGGAGGATGGATGATATACAGCACCTGTACCTTCAACCGCAGCGAGGACGAGGAGCAGGTCGAGAGAATGATAGACGAGCTTGGAGCCGAGAGCGTCATGATACCCGTCGAGCCGGCGTGGAACATCACCCCCGGCATTGACACCGCGGCACACTGCTGCCGCTTCGTCCCGGGCCGCACGCGCGGCGAGGGGCTGTTCGTGGCCGTGCTGCGCAAGCCCGGCACGCTCGCTCCGCACCCCGCCCCGCGCGACCGCAAGCCCCGCCGCGACAAGGCCACGGCCATACCCGACGCCGTCAGGGGGTGGATAACGGGCGCCGACATGGCCATCACGGCCACGGCAGACCGCATCACGGCCTTTCCCGCGGCCCACGCCGACCTGCTGCGCAGGGTGGCCGAGAATGTCGACGTGATACACGAGGGGATACCTCTGGCCACCGTCAAGGGGCGCGACCTCATACCGGCCCATGCCCTCGCCCTGTCGACACGCCTCGCTCCCGGGGCCTTCCCGCGGGTCGAGCTCGCCGAGGCCGATGCCGTGTCATACCTGCGCGGCGACGCCGTCGCCCTGCCCGAGGGCACTCCCCGCGGCCACGTGGTGGTGACATGCGGCGGCCTGCCTCTGGGATGGATGAAAAACATAGGCAACCGCGCCAACAATCTGTATCCGTCAAGTTCAAGAATCAAAAAGCTATAGCAATGCGAATCGACATACTCACCGTACTCCCCGAAATGCTCGAGAGCCCTCTGGGCTGCTCGATACTGAAGCGCGCCCAAGACAAGGGCCTGTGCGAGATCGTGGTGCACAACCTGCGACAGTGGACGACAAACAAACACCGCAAGGTCGACGACTATCCCTTCGGGGGCGAGGCCGGCATGGTGATGATGGTCGAGCCCGTAGACCGCGCCATCACCGAACTCAAGTCGCAGAGAGACTATGATGAGGTGATCTTCACCTCGCCCGACGGCGAGCTGCTCACCCAGCCGATGGCCAACTCGCTGTCGCTGAGCCGGAACCTCATAATACTCTGCGGTCACTACAAGGGTGTCGACTATCGCATACGCGAGCATCTGGTGACCAAGGAGATCTCGATAGGCGACTATGTGCTGACCGGGGGCGAGATACCCGCCGTGGTCATAGCCGACTCGATAATCCGCCTCATCCCCGGCGCCATCGGCGACGAGCAGAGCGCCCTCTCGGACTCGTTTCAGGACAATCTGCTGGCACCGCCCGTCTATACCCGCCCCGCCGAATACAAGGGGTGGAAGGTGCCCGACGTGCTGCTGTCGGGCCACGCCGCGCGCATAGACGACTGGAAACACGAGCAGGCGCTGGCCCGCACCCGCGCCCTGCGCCCCGATCTGCTCGGCGACGAATGATTTTCAGTCTTTTGCGGTGAAATACGATAGTATATTCACAAAAAAAATGCTAACTTTGCGGGAACTCTTAACCGCGACTTATCGGTAACAGACAAAAATCACATAATCAAGATATGATAGAACAGACAAACGTCAAGACCCTCGACAAGGTGGTGGTCCGTTTTTCGGGCGACTCGGGCGACGGTATGCAGCTTGCCGGCAACATCTTCACCAACGTGTCGGCCGGGCTGGGCAACAAAGTCTCAACATTCCCCGACTATCCCGCCGAGGTGCGCGCCCCTCAGGGCTCGCTCAGCGGCGTCTCGGGATTTCAGGTCAGCGTGGGCGCCGACGTCCACACTCCCGGCGACATGTGCGACGTGCTGGTGGCGATGAACCCAGCCGCCCTCAAGCAGAACGTGCGTTTCCTCCGCCCCGGCGGCGTGGCCATCGTCGACATCGACTCGTTCAAGGAGGCCGACCTCAAGAAAGCCCTTTTCAAGACCCTCGAGCCCTTCAAGGAGCTCGACATCAATGCCCAGATAGTCGAGGTGCCGGTCACCTCGATGACCAAGGCCGCGCTGGCCGACTCGGGCATGGACAACAAGGCGGTGCTGAAGTGCCGCAACATATTTGCCCTCGGTCTGGTGTGCTGGCTCTTCGACCGTCCCCTCGAGGCCGCCATCAACATGCTCCGCGGCAAGTTTGCCAAGAAGCCCGCGGTGTTCGAGGCCAACTCCAAGGTGATACGCGCCGGATATGACTACGGCCACAACATACACGCCTCCGTCTCGGTGTGCCGCATCGAGTCGGGCAACGCCGAACCGGGCGTCTATACCGACATCAACGGCAACACCGCCACCGCTTGGGGCCTCATAGCCGCCAGCGAGCGCTCGGGCCGTCCGCTGTTTCTGGGCAGCTATCCCATCACCCCCGCCACCGACATCCTGCACGAGCTTGCCAAGCGCAAGGACCTCGGCGTCAAGGCCGTGCAGATGGAAGACGAGATCGGCGGCGTGTGCTCGGCCATCGGCGCCTCGTTTGCGGGCGATCTGGCCGTGACATCCACCTCGGGCCCCGGTCTGGCCCTCAAGAGCGAGGGCATCGGCCTCGCCGTCATGGCCGAGCTGCCTCTGGTGGTCATCGACGTGCAGCGCGGCGGCCCCTCGACCGGCCTGCCCACCAAGACCGAGCAGACCGACCTGATGCAGGCCCTCTATGGCCGCAACGGCGAGAGCCCCGTGGTCGTTCTGGCCGCGTCGACCCCCACCGACTGCTTCACCATGGCGTTCGAGGCATCGCGCATTGCCCTCGAGCACATGACCCCCGTGATACTGCTGAGCGATGCGTTCATCGGCAACGGATCGAGCGCATGGCGCATACCCGAGGCCAACGAGCTCCCCGAGATTCACCCCCCGCTCCATGCCGAGGGCGACGGCGAGTACCGCCCCTATGCCCGCGACCCCGAGACTATGGTGCGCCGCTGGGCCCTGCCCGGCACACCTGGCGCCGCGCACCGTCTGGGCGGCCTCGAGAAGGACTATGAGACGGGTGCCATCTCCATAGACCCCGTCAACCACGAGCGCATGGTGATGGCCCGCCGCGAGAAGGTGGCCCGCATCGCCGACGACATCCCCGCCCTCGACGTGCTCGAGGCCGAGGGCGCCGACACCATCCTGATTGGGTGGGGCGGCACGTACGGACACCTGCGCACCGCCGCCAACGAGCTGACTTGTGCCGGGAAGCCCGTGGCGTTCGCCCACTTCAGCTACATCAACCCGCTGCCCCGCAACACCGCCGAGGTGCTGCGCCGCTACAAGCGCGTCATCGTGGCCGAGCTCAACACCGGCATGTTTGCCGACTACCTGCAGTGCAAGTATCCCGACCTCGACATCAGGCGCATCAACAAGATACAGGGCCAGCCCTTCCTCGTCAGCGAGGTCAAGGCCCGCATCAACGAAATCATGGAGGAGAAATAAATCATGGACCGTACAAACAATCCCACATACACGGCGTCAGACTACAAGAACGCCAACCCCGTGCGCTGGTGCCCCGGATGCGGTGACCACGCCATACTCTCGTCTCTGCACAAGGCCATGGCCACGTTGGGCGTGCCCCCGCACAAGACCGCGGTCATCTCGGGCATCGGCTGCAGCTCGCGCCTGCCCTACTACATGGCCACATACGGCTTCCACACCATCCATGGCCGTGCCGCTGCCATCGCCACGGGCTTCAAGGTGGCCCGTCCCGACATGTCGGTATGGCAGATCTCGGGCGACGGCGACGGCCTCGCCATCGGCGGCAACCACTTCATCCACGCCGTGCGCCGCAATGTCGACATCAACATCATCCTGTTCAACAACAAGATATACGGCCTGACCAAAGGCCAGTACTCGCCCACGTCAGAGCGCGGATTCGTGTCCAAGTCGTCGCCCTATGGCACGACCGAAGACCCCTTCATCCCCGCCGAGCTGGTGTTCGGCGCCCGCGGCAACTTCTTTGCCCGCTCGATAGACGTAGAGCTCAAGGTGTCCGAGGAGGTGCTCACCGCCGCCGCCCTGCACAAGGGCACCACCGTGACCGAGGTGCTGCAGAACTGCGTCATCTTCAACAACGGCATACACAACGCCATCACCGACCGCGAGGTCAGGGCCGAGCGCACCATACACCTGCGCCACGGCGAGAAGATGCTGTTCGGCAAGAACATGGAGATGGGCCTCGTTCAGGACGGATTCCTGCTCAAGGCTGTCCGCGTGGGCGAGGACGGATACACCATGGACGACGTGTTGGTGCACGACGCCCACACCCCGTCAAACTTCCTGCACCAGCAGCTGGCCATGATGGACGGCAAGGAGCTGCCTCTGGCCCTCGGCGTGATACGCGACGTCGATTCTCCGGTCTATAACGAGGCCATCGAGCAGCAGATAGCCGAGGTGCGCGCCCGCAAGGGATTCACCTGCCTGCGCGACATGGTGCTGGCCGGCGAGACTTGGGAAGTGAAATAAATCCTCAAAAAAGCACAATACAATCACAAACCTCAGACCATGAAACATCTGTTGCTACCCGCAGTCATCCTCGCCGCGCTCGCTACCGCCTGCGGCGACACCAAACCCGAGACCGTCAATGCCGCCGACAGCCGCATCGAGTGGTCGGGACGCACCATCCTGACCCCCGACAGCGCCGTCAGGTTCAACTATCCCGGCGTCACGGCGCGCGTGCGCTTCGACGGTCCCGGTCTCACGATGGCCACGAGCCCCGGCAGCGGATATTTCATGGTCGAGGTCGATTCGGCAGCCCCGCGCAAGGTCTTCTTCGGCCCCTCCGACTCGGTGATGGTCATCGCCGACTCGCTCGGCGCAGGGCCTCACGACGCCCTCGTGACATACGCCGTCGAGGGCTATGAGCTCAAGCCCGTGGTGCGCTCGTTCACGGCCGACGCCTTCGGTCAGGCCGAGCGCCCCAAAGGACCCAAGATCGAGTTCATAGGCAACTCGATAACCTGCGGCTATGGCACCGAGGCAGACAGCGGCGACATCCGGTTCAGCTATGACACCGAGAATCACACGCTGTCTTACGCATGGCTCACGGCCCGCGCCCTCGACGCCGACGCCAACGTGGTGGCCCGCTCGGGCATAGGCGTCTACCGCAACTTCAACGGCCCCCTCGAGGGCGACACGGTGCAGACCATGCCCCTCGAGTATGACCGAGCCATGCTCTATGAGCCCGAGCCGCTGTGGGACTTTGCCCGCTTCCGCCCCGACATCGTCTGCATCAACCTCGGCACCAACGACACCTCGACCCGCAACTATGACATAACCCGCTACGAGACGGCATGTGCGGCGTTCGTCGACCATGTGCGCCGGATGAATCCCGACGCCAAGATAGTGCTGCTGACCGGCTCGATGATGAGCGGTCAGGAGCTGGCCGATGTCACCGGCGCGCTCGACCGCGTGGCCTCGTCGCGCGAGGGTGTCTACCGATTCGACATGACCCCACAGGACGGCTCGCTCGGATTTGGCGCCGACTATCACCCCTCGGCCCGTCAGGCCGAGAAGATGGCCTCCGAGCTCACCGCATACCTGCGTGGAATAATCTGACTTCCTTTACAAAAACTTACTGAATGACATTTGAATCACTCCTCAGGGAGCGTATTTTGATACTCGACGGTGCCATCGGCACCATGATACAGCGGCTGCGGCTCACGGAAGAGGACTTCCGTGGGGCGCGGTTTGCGTCTTGGCCCGTTGACCTGCGGGGCAACAACGACCTGCTGTGCCTGACCCGCCCCGACGACATCGCAGACATAGCCCGCAGCTATGTCGAGGCCGGGGCCGACATAATCTCGACCAACACATTCAACGCCAACCGCATCTCGATGGCCGACTATGGCATGGAGTCGCTGTGCCGCGAAATCAACGTGGCCGGCGCGCGCCTGCTGCGCCGCGTGGCCGACGAGGCCATGGCCCGCGACGGGCGCAAGGTCTGGGTGGCCGGCTCGATAGGCCCCACCAACAAGACGGCCTCGATGAGCCCCGACGTCAACGACCCCGGCATGAGGGCCGTGACATACGACGACCTCCATGCCGCCTATGCCGAGCAGGCCGAGGCCCTGATCGAGGGTGGCGCCGACCTGCTGCTGTTCGAGACCGTGTTCGACACCCTCAACCTCAAGGCCGGACTCGACGCCGCCACCGAGGTGATGGAGCGCGCCGGACGCCGCCTGCCCGTGATGGTGTCGGTGACGATAGCCGGCAAGGGTGGACGCACCTTCTCGGGCCAGACCCTCGAGGCGTTCGTGGCCTCGGTGGCTCATGCCCCCATAACCACCATTGGCCTGAACTGCTCGTTCGGGCCGCGCGACATACGTCCGTGGCTTCAGGAGCTGGCCCGCATCAGCCCGTGGCCCGTGTCGTGCCACCCCAACGCCGGTCTGCCCGACCTTGACGGCAACTACTCGGAGACCCCCGGGAGCATGGCCGAGGTGATGCGCGGACTGGTCGACGAGGGGCTCGTCAACATCATCGGCGGATGCTGCGGCACCACCCCCGCCCACATAGCCGAGTATCCCGGCATTGTCAGTGGGCGCCGTCCACGCGCCGTCCCGGCACCCGTGCGCAAGATGCGCCTGAGCGGTCTGGAGATGCTCGAGGTGACCCCCGAGGGCAACTTCACCGGGGTGGGCGAGAGGTGCAACGTGGCCGGCTCGCGCAAGTTCCTGCGCCTCATATCCGAGGGTAATCTCGACGAGGCCCTCGCCATAGCCCGCAAGCAGGTCGAGGACGGTGCCCCGGTCATCGACATCAACATGGACGACGGCCTGCTGGACACCCGCGCCGAGATGTGCCGCTTTCTCAACCTCCTCGCCGCCGAGCCCGACATAGCCCGCGTGCCGGTGATGATAGACTCGTCCAAGTGGGATGTCATCGAGGCCGCCCTCAAGTGCGTGCAGGGCAAGGCGATAGTCAACTCGATCTCGCTCAAGGAGGGCGAGGACGAATTTCTGCGCCGGGCGCGCCGCCTGCGCCGTCTGGGCGCCGCCGTGGTGGTCATGGCCTTTGACGAGAAGGGTCAGGCCGACACATACGAGCGCAAGACCGAGGTGTGCGGACGTGCCTACAGGCTGCTGACCGAGCAGGCCGGATTTCCCGCCGAGGACATAATCTTCGACCCCAACATACTCGCCATAGCCACCGGCATCGAGGAGCACGACCGCTATGGTCTCGACTTCATCCGCGCCGTCGGGTGGATAAAGGCCAACCTGCCCGGCGCCAAGGTGAGCGGCGGCGTGAGCAACCTGTCGTTCTCGTTCAGGGGCAACAATCAGCTGCGCGAGGCCATGCACGCCGTCTTCCTCTATCACGCCATCGCCGCCGGCATGGACATGGCCATACTCAACCCGGCCATGAAGGTGACATACGACGACATCGAGCCCTCGCTGCGCGCGCTGCTCGAGGATGTCGTGCTGTGCCGCCGTCCCGGTGCCGCCGACGAGCTGGCCGCATGGGCCGCCGCGCACGCCGCCGACAAGGGTGGCGCCCCCAAGGCCGAGGCCCGCGAGGAGTGGCGCGACCTGCCCGTGGACGAGCGGCTCGAATATGCGCTGGTGCACGGCGTGGAGACGCATCTGGCCGACGATCTGGCCGAGGCGCTCGCCGCCGGACGTGACCCCGTGGCGCTGATAGACGGCCCGCTGATGGCCGGAATGAACCGCGTGGGCACCCTGTTTGGCGAGGGCAAGATGTTCCTGCCGCAGGTGGTCAAGACCGCCCGCACCATGAAGCGTGCCGTGGCCGTGCTGCAGCCCGAGATAGACCGCCGCCACTCTGCGGCACCATCGGGGAGCAAGGCCGGACGCATAGTCTTTGCCACCGTCAAGGGCGACGTGCACGACATCGGCAAGAACATAGTCTCGATAGTGCTGGCCTGCAACGGCTATGAGGTGATAGACCTCGGCGTGATGGTGAGCGCCGAGACCATTGTCGAGACCGCCCTGCGCGAGCGTCCCGACATAGTGTGCCTGTCGGGCCTGATCACCCCGTCGCTCGACGAGATGGCCCGCGTGGTCACCGAGCTGCGCCGCGCCGGACTCGACACTCCCGTCATGGTGGGTGGCGCCACCACCTCGCGACGCCACACGGCCCTGAAGCTCGACCCGCTCTATGACGGCCCCGTGATACATGTGCCCGACGCATCGCAGAATCCACTGATGGCCGCGCGCCTGCTAAATCCCGCCACGCGCGAGGCATACATACGTCAGCTCAAGGAGGAGGCCCGCGCCATACGCGAGGCCGACAGTCGCGACAACCGCGGCAAGGAGGCCCTGAGCCTTGCCCAAGCCCGCCTGCTGGCCGACAAGGTGACAGTCCCCGCCCCCGCTCCGGCCCGTCCGGGGCGCCATGTCGTGGACATCAGGGTGGGAGACGTGAGGAGATTCTTCAACCCGCGCGCGTTCATGACCGCGTGGGGTCTGCCTGCCTCGGCTGCCGACGCATTCGGCGTGCACGACTGTCCCGCATGCCGTCAGGAGTACGTCGCCACGCACGGCGGCGAGAAGGCCGAGGAGGCCCTGCGACTTGCCGCAGACGCCCGCGCCCTCTTGGACCGCCTCGAGGGAGAGGAGATAATACGCGGCGTGGTGCTGCTGACCGGTGCCCGCGGCGTTGACGAGGAGATACGCTTTGACGACGGTACGGTGCTATCGGCCCCGCGGCGTCTCAGCCCCGACGACCATGGCCAATGCCCGTCACTGGCCGATTTCCTGTGTGCCGACGGCGATCATGCCGGGGCCTTTGCCGTGCGCGTCGACGTGGGCGCACTCATCGCCGCCAGCGATGCCCGCGGCGACAGCTATGGCTCGCTGCTGCTGCAGACCGTGGCCCACCGTCTGGCCGAAGCGGCCTCCGAGTGGCTGCACCGCCATGCCCTGATACAGTTGTGGGGGCTCCCCGAGGTGACGGGCATACGTCCGGCCGTGGGATACCCCGTGCTGCCCGACCAGCGGATGAACCTGCGCCTCGGGGCCATGCTCGACATGGAGTCGATAGGCATCACCCTGACCGAAAACGGCGCGATGCACCCCTCGGCCTCGGTGAGCGGACTGTATCTCCCCTCGGACAAGGCGCGATATTTCCTTATCTGATAAAGTAATTGTTATTTGAGTTTCTTGGCCGCGGAGTATGCCAGATATTCCGCGCGGAAACTCTCTGTCGCAATCTCCCGTCCGGCGTTCCCCTCGAGTATCCCGCCCTCGGCTATATATGTGTGCCACCAAGCCTTGAGGCCGTGCAGCACGGGCGACAGGGGCGAGATGGGATTGGGCCCAACGGCAAGCACGCGGGCCTTGATTGTGGCGTGGGCGCGTGTCACGTTGCGGAACTGCTCGCGGGTCTCGCATCTGTAGTGCAGTATGTCGCCGTCGACGGGCTCTGGGCGCACCGAGTCGCGGAATATCACCTTCTCGCCCACGTCGTGCAGGTTCCAGTTGGCATAACGCTTGTCAAACAGCCTTATCTGCGGGTCGGGATACCATCCGCAGTGCTTCACGGGGTATCCGCAATAGAAGTTGAGCCGAGATATTGAATAGACCCTGTGGGCGAATCCCTGCTCCTTGAGCCGTATTATCGACTCGCGCAGGGCGGGCGAGAGCACCTCGTCGGCGTCTATCGAGAGTATGTACTTGTGCGAGGCGAGCGAGGTGGCATACTGGCGCTGTGCCCCGAAGCCGTCAAACCGGCGCTGCGTGACGCGACATCCGTAGTCGTGACATATCGCCACGGTGCGGTCTGTCGAGAACGAGTCTACGACCACGACCTCGTCGGCCACGCCCCTGAGGGATTCGAGGCATGCCGCGATTCTGCGCTCTTCGTTGAGGGCTATGATTGTCGCTGTCAGTTTTTCCATCCGTGAAGAGTTCGGGGGTGTCATTGGTTTTTGGAATCACAAATTTAATCCTTTTTCGCCGTATTTTCAAACGAAAAACAGAAAACTATAACCAAAGGCCGGATTGGACACTTTTTAACCAAAAAATGGTTTGAAACTCATCCGCTAAAAACCAAAATGCCATAAAAATATAATATGTTAACATATTTTAAGTAAATAGAATACGTAGGTTTTACGATAAATATGTACCTTTGCACCGTAGACTTGACGTCAGAGGCATATAGCTACTATCAAATTGAATTGTAAAGTCAACAAAAAGTTAGGTTAAAGCGTGAGGGCCGTTGTGAAACTCCCCTCATTTTTTTTGTACCTAATTGAAAGTCAATGAAAAACACACGAATCATTAAGCAAATTTTTTAATGAATAATTCATAATGCATAATGTTGCATTGCGCAGCGTCATGTCCCGGGCCGCGTCCCTACGACTAAATCAACATCCACCGGCCATACACAAAAAAACATCCCGCTCCGGTATGGGGCGGGATGTTGTCGTTTCATGAATTATGCATTATCTCAGATTCCGAGGTCTTTCTTGAGGGCTTCGATCTTGTCTTCGGCGATCTTGGCGCATGCGTCATAGTCGGCCACAGAGGGCAGGGGCACATGAACCTCCATGTAGAACTTGATCTTGGGCTCTGTTCCCGAAGGACGAACGGAGATCTTGGAGTTGTCGGCGGTGAAGTACTGGAGCACGTTCGAGGTGGTGGGGAAGTCGAGCTTGGTCACCTTGCCGTCGGGAACGTGTGTCTCGTCGAGGGTGGCATAGTCCTTGATGATCTCCACGGGGCTGCCTGCGAGGCTCTTGGGGGGATTCTCGCGGAACTGCTTCATCATGGCCTGAATCTCCTCGGCGCCGGTCTTGCCGGGACGCACCACGCTGACGCCTACCTCGTGGCTATAGCCATACTTGATGTAGATGTCGGTGAGCAGACCTTGGAAGTCCATGTTGTTGTCCTTGGCCCAAGCGCAGGCCTCGGCCATGAGCGAGCATGCCGAAACGGCATCCTTGTCGCGCACGAATGTCTCGGCAAGGAATCCGTAGCTCTCCTCGCCGCCGCCGAGATAGCGGAGCACGTCCTCGTTGTCGCGCATCACGGCTGCGATCCACTTGAAGCCGGTATAGCAGTCGAACATCTTGACCTTGTTGGCCTCGCAGATGCTCTTGATGGTCTCGGTGGTCACGATGGTCTTGACGGCAAACTCGTTGCCCTTGATCATGCCGAGCTCCTGATTGCGGGTGATGATGTAGTAGAGCAGGATCATCACGATCTGGTTACCGTTGAGCAGCACGTACTCACCCTTGTTGTCGCGTATCACGCAGCCGATGCGGTCTGCGTCGGGGTCTGATGCCAGCACGATGTCGGCGTTGACCTCCTTGGCCTTGGCGATGGCCATTGCCATGGCCGAGGGTACCTCGGGGTTGGGAGACTCGACGGTGGGGAAGTCGCCCGACGGCACGTCCTGTTCGGGAACGTGGATGGTGTCGTTGAATCCGAAGTTCTTGATCGAGCGGGGAATCAGCTCGACGCCGGTGCCGTGGATGGGGGTGTAGACGATCTTGAGGTCCTTGTGGCGTGCGATGGCCTCGGGGCTCAGCGAGAGCTCCTTGATCTTCTCGAGATATACCTTGTCGACCTCTTCGCCGATGATCTGGATCTTGGACTTGTCGCCATTGAACTTGATCTCGCTCACGTCCTTGATGCGGTTTACGTGGTCGATGATGTTGACGTCGTGGGGGGCGATGATCTGTGCGCCGTCCTCCCAGTATGCCTTGTAGCCGTTATAGATCTTGGGGTTGTGCGAGGCGGTGATGTTGACGCCGCTCTGGCAGCCGAAGTGACGGATGGCAAACGAGAGCTCGGGGGTGGGGCGGAAGCTGTCGAAGAGATATACCTTGATGCCGTTGGCCGAGAAGATGTCGGCTACGATCTCGGCATACTTGCGCGAGTTGTTGCGCACGTCGTGGCCCACGGCCACCGAGATTTCGGGCAGATCCTTGAATGCCTCCTTGAGATAGTTGGCGAGGCCCTGTGTGGCTGCACCGACTGTATAGATGTTCATGCGGTTTGTTCCGGCGCCCATGATGCCGCGCAGGCCGCCTGTGCCGAATTCGAGATCGCGGTAGAACGATTCGATGAGCTCGGTCTTGTCCTCGGCCTCGAGCATTCTCTTGACTTCGGCGCGGGTTTCGGCATCATAGCTGTCACCAAGCCATTTCTCGGCTCTCGCGGTGACTTCCTTCAACAACTGGTCGTTTTCCATAAGGTAAAAGTTGGGGAGTTTATGGTTTGTTAATTAGAATTGACTTTGAGATGTATTGAGGTCTCAAAGGCAAAGGTAGTGTCTTTTGGCCTAAAAACAAAATTTCCACCCTTAAATATATACCAATAATCTCAAATTTAGTTAAGGACAATCGGCATTATCGCACCTTTTAGGGGTCGGGGCGGGCGTAACTTTGCACTGTCAATGATTCAACGAAACAAACTCGACGACATGCAAGACCCCAAGACAACCGCCGCACCGACGGCACCCGAGACACCTGCCGACAAGCCCGCGGCAGAGCGTCAGGAACCCGAGCTGGGCTATCTCGAACTGCTCCGCGCCCCGGCCGACCCGCAGGCCGAGGCCGACCCGACAGACCGCGTCCTCGCACGCCACCGCCCCAGCGCGTGGGACTTTTGATTCCCTGACACATCATTTATTCCCTAATCCTTAAAACCAAACTAAAACTATGTCTGAAATCACAACAACCCCCAATGCAACACACGTCAGCGGCTCGCCCCTCACCACGACCATCACGGAGTCCGTCGAGCCCGGACTGCTGCGCAGCCACGTCGACGAGCGCATAGCGCGCATCAGGCCCTCGTCGACCCCTCTCGACCAGATCTCGCGCATGGTGGGCGCACGCCGCGCCGGGTCGATGAAGGTCGACTATTACAGCGTCGACACCAAGCCCGGCTCGACCATCGTCACCGCCACCGTCAGCTCGAGCGAGGTCAAGGCCGGCGGCACGTTCGACGTCAACGTCAAGGACAAGGGTGTCATTTCCGTCTCTGAGACGGTGATGTTTCCCGACGTGAAGATGCCTGACGGCTCTCCGCTGGTGTGCTATGTCGACAAGGTGACCGACACCACCGTGTCGCTGCGCCCCATCGGCGCCGAGGGTGCCGCGTCGGTGTCGGTGCCCGCCATCAGGACCGGCGCGTCGGTGGTGCGCATGGGGCGTGCCGCGGGCGAGCTCGACGTGCAGACCGGGTGCTATACGGCCCTGCCCAAGAAGGGATTCAACTACTGCCAGATATTCAAGGCTCAGGTCGAGGAGTCGATGCTGCAGCGTCTGGCCGACAAGGAGGTAGGGTGGACATTCTCCGATCAGGAGGAGAGCGCCATCGTGGACATGCGTCTGGGCATGGAGAAGTCATATCTCTTCGGCTGCCGCTCGCGTCTCGACATGGCCGACGGGTCGCAGGTAATGCTCACCGGCGGCATCTGGGCTCAGGCCGGCCGCGAGGTGCGCTACAAGCCCGCCGAGTTGACCGAAGACGTGCTCGCCGGCATCCTCTGCAAGGCGTTCACCAACGGCGGCGGCTCGACGCAGAAGGTGCTTCTGGCCGGGTCGGAGCTGATTGCCGCCCTGAGCCGCCTCGACAAGGTCAGAGTGGTGTCCGACGGCGACAAGAAGGTGGTATGGGGCATCGACTTCGACCGCATCACCTCTAAGTTCGGCACGGTCTATGTCAAGCTGTCCGAGATATTCGACAGCTGCGGCATGCCCGCCAACGGCATCATCGTCGATCCGGAGTACATCACCAAGTATACCCACATCCCCTTCAAGGCCGAGCGCATCAGCTTCCACAAGCAGGGCCTACGCAACACCGAGGGCGTGGTGCTCACCGAGGCTTCGTGCCTCGTGCTGCGCTATCCCGACGCCCACATGCGCATCATCTCGGAGTGATGAGTCAAGAGGGGAGGGCGCTGTCATGGTGTCCTCCCCTCTCTGTCTTGTTACGGTATTTACTGTCGCTCGCTTACTTCACCTTGAGCACGCGGGGCGTGGTCGAGGGTGCGGTGATGCGCAGCAGGAGCACCGTGGCGGGTGCCTTGGCCAGACTGACGGTGGTCGAGGCGATGCGCGACGACATGGCCAGACGGCCGTCGGCGGTATAGACCTCGAGCAGCGAGCCTATGGCCGATGCGTCGACGGTGAGGGTGCGGCTGACCGAATCCCACGAGGCGTCGCCGGCAACGGTGATACCCTCGATGCCGCTCTCGCCGAACTCCTTGACGCCCTGCTCGCCCATCAGCGAGTTGAGATAGACCTCGAGGGCAGTGCGTCCCTCGGGGTTTGTCTTGTTCTGGTCGGCCACGGCGGGGTCGAGGCCCTTGGCCGAGCGCTCCCACTCGTCGGGCATTCCGTCGCCGTCGGTATCGGCGGGCACGGTATAGTCGGTGGAATACTCAAAGAATCCCTCGGCATCGGCCTCGGTGTCGATGATGCCGTTGCCCAGCGCCTTGCCGGCATAGGTGGCGCGGCCGTTGATGGCATCCTCGGCCACGCGGCGCTCAACCTTGTCGCGGTTCACGGTGCCGGCGTGTGCGGTGACGTATGCAAATGCGTCGGCTGCCTTCTCGACGTTCTCGAGCATGTATTTGGCGGGAGTGTACTCACCCTCGTTGCCGCCGATGCCATACTTCCAGTATGCGTTGGCGGGGGTGATGCGGGCGGGAGCCTTGATCTGGTCGAGGGTATAGGTCTCGGCCTTCATGGCCTTCCAGTTGTCGGCGGTTGCGGCGTCGAATCCCTCGGCGGCGTTGCCGTCGACAAACCACTTGGCGGGAGCCCACGACTTGGCTCCGTCGCGTGCGTATGACGAGTTGACGAACACCACCGAGCTCCTTGACGACGCGGGGCCGGGCTTGTAATAGTTGCCCATGAAGTTGCACTCGTGGGCCGAGTTCAGGCCGTTATAGTCGTTGATGTCCGCGGTGTTCTCGCCGCCATAGCATGCGCCCTCCTTCGAGTAGTTGTAGTTGACGTTGTTGGCATATTCCATGAACACGACGAAGTCCTCGCCGCGGGCACCGTTGATGCGGGCCGAGCGCGAGTTGTTGTGTGCCAGCAGGTTGTGGTGGTATGTGGCGGGCGATCCACCCCACTGGCAGCCATATCCGCGCGCGCCCTTCGAGTGGCCGGCGTCATAGAGACCCTCGTGTATCATCGAGTGCTGCACGGTCAGGAAGTGCGAGTCGGCGGTGTTCATGTTCTCCTCGACCGACCATCCGAACGAGCAGTGGTCTATGATGAAGTTCGAGCAGTTCTCGGCGCCGAGGGCGTTCTCGGCAAGGATGTTGCCGGCCATGTCCTTCTGGCCCACGCGGAAACGCATGTTGCGGATGATGAAGTTCTCTGACCCGCCCAGATTGACCTTGTTGCGGGTTATGACGATGCCCTCGCCGGGAGCCGACTGGCCTGCGAGGGTCCAGTCCTTGCGCTCGACGCGCAGCTGCGAGTTGAGGGCTATCTGTCCGCTCACGGCAAAGACGATGGTGATGGGCTCGCCCTTGTGCTGTGCGAAGGCCCAGCGTAGCGTGCCCTCCGAGCCGTCGTCGGCCAGCGAGGTCACCTTGACCACCTTGCCGCCGCGTCCGCCGGTGGCATAGCGGCCGAATCCCTCGGCCGTGGGGAATGCCGTGAGTCCTGTCTCGGCGGGCTCGACGGTGCCGGGGGTGTCGCCACCGCCGCCATACTGGCCGAGGTCAGAGAGCTCGCCGGGATCCGAGACCGGATTCTTGCGGGCAAAGTCGGCCTGATCGGCCGTGACGGGGGTGCCGAATATCTGCACCTTGTGCACGCGGGGTGCCTGACGCTGTGCCATGGGGTCGACAAACTGGTTGAAGGCGTCGCTCTGTACGGGCGCGCCCTCTATCTCGCCGTCCCACACGCGCCAGCGCAGCGACACGTCCGAGGCGTCGATGACGTTCTCCATGAAGTATCCCTGATCGCTGAACACCGTCCAGCCCTGTTTCTGGCGCTCCGAGCCCATCCACACGAGGGGCTTCCAGTCGCCCGAGCCTATCTTGATGTCGCACTTGATGCCGCGGCCCCACGATGTCGACGACCACGACCACTGTATGCGCTCGACATAGGGTATGTGGTCTATCTCCATCCAGCCGTGCATGCTCACCTTGGCGCCGGTGGCGTCTGTCGTGGCCGCGTCGCGGCACATCTGCACGAAACCGGCCTCGCCATAAGTGGGCTTGTTGCGGTCGTTGAGCTCGATGTTGTCTTCGAGATAGTGGGTGTGGCCGGCCACGGTCCAGTTGTTCATCGTGGCGGCCGAGTTGCCGGTGGCCTTCTGGTTGTCGTAATACTGGCGGCAGAAGGCTGCGGTGGCTCCGGCCAGTCCGTTGTAGGATTCCTTGGTTGCGAACGTGCAGTTGTGGAACATCACCGGATACTTCACGCCGTCGGCGCCCCCGAGCGCGGGCACGTCGAGTATGGCGTTGACATAGCCGCCGTCGGCAAATGACGGGCAGTCTATGCCCAGCTTGCCCTGCCATGTGGCGGGCCAAGTGGCGTCAGAGAAGTTGATGTCGATGATTTTGGGCGACGTTGACGAGTTGCTCCACTGCTCGACCACCGACTCGGGGTCGAGGCTGCCGGGAATCGCGGCCCATGTCTGAGGCATGGCGGCGGCGAGGGCCAGCAGGGTGATGAATTTTTTCATGGCTGATTTCTGGCTTTATGTATCGAGAGGGGGGATATATTGCAGACAAGGCCGGCCTTCTGAGGCACGGCCTTGTCCTGTATGTCGTTCTGTATCGGTCGGATTACTCGGCGGCCAGAGCCTTGGCGCGCTCGAGATACTTGTCATAGTTGATGCCCGACTCGGCAGCAAACGTGGGATAGTCCTTGGCGAGGGTCTCGTAGACGGCTGCCTCGGCCTTATAGTCTTTCATCTCGTGGAGCACGGTGGCCTCCTTGAGCAGGAAGAGGGGGGTGTAGTGGGGGTTGTTGTCAGAGATCGAGATGGCTTTCTTGTAGCAGTCCACGGCCTCGGCATACTTCTTGAGGTTGACATAGCAGTCTCCCTCGAGGCTCTTGGCGCCGGCGCCGATAATGCTCTCTGACGCCGAATAGTTCTTGAGGGCTGCGAGGGCCTCGTCATATTTCTTGTCCTGATAGAGCAGGATGGCGGCGTTGAGGTTGGCCAGATCGCCGGCCTTGTATCCGTGCTCGGCCGCAACCTTCTGGTATTTGGCCAGTGCTATCGAGTCGTTGCCCATGATGAGCTCCATGTCGGCCTGTCCGAGGGCCTCGTTGGCGGCGTTGATGCCCGGCTGACGGATGGCGTAGACCCAGATGAGGATGAGGGCCACGACGACGGCCACGCCTACGCAAGAGTAGACGATCAGCTTGGAGTTCTTCTCGACCTTGGTGCTCAGGTCTGTGAGGGTGTCGTTCACCTCGTCGATCGAGGTGCGTGTTTCTTCAGGATGATTGTTATTTGCCATTGTGTTTGTGAATTTTCTGTATTGGTTGTACCGGAACTGCCATTAGTCGCGTGTGGACGGCATTTCCAATGTGCAAAATTACTATATAATTTTCTAAGTATGAAATTTTTGTCGTTGTTTTTTATTCTTTGTACCGTATTGTTGATAACTTTGCGCCCGAATTTCAAACACATTTTATAGAATATCATGTCAACATACACTGTTCAGGACCCCCGCAAGGTCACCACACGCCGTCTGGCCGAGATGAAGGCCAAGGGCGAGAAAATAGCAATGCTCACGGCCTACGACTACTCGATGGCGCGTCTCGTGGACGCCGCCGGCATGGATGTGATTCTGGTGGGCGACTCGGCCGCCAACGTCATGGCCGGATATGCCACGACACTCCCCATAACCCTCGACGAGATGATATATCACGCTGCCAGCGTGGTGCGCGGCACCGAGCGCGCTCTGGTGGTGTGCGACCTCCCCTTCGGCTCGTATCAGAGCAACCCGATGGAGGCTCTGGCATCGTCGATCCGCATCATGAAGGAGGCCCGCGCCGAGGCCGTCAAGCTCGAGGGCGGCGAAGAGGTGATCGACTCGGTGCGCAAGATCGTGTCGGCCGGCATACCCGTGATGGGTCACCTCGGACTCACGCCCCAGTCCATCAACCAGTTCGGAACATACAACGTGCGTGCCAAGGAGGAGGCCGAGGCACAGAAGCTCATCTCTGACGCCAAGCTGCTCGAGGAGGCAGGATGTTTTGCCCTCGTGCTCGAGAAGATACCCGCCGCGCTGGCCGAGAGGGTGTCCAAGGAGCTGCGCATCCCCACCATCGGCATCGGTGCCGGCGGCGCCTGCGACGGTCAGGTGCTGGTGCTTCAGGACATGCTGGGCATCAACAAGGGATTCTCGCCCAAGTTCCTGCGCAGGTATGCCGATCTGGGCAACGTCATCGAAGACGCCATCGGCAACTATATCGGCGACGTCAAGAGCTGCGACTTCCCCAACAAGGAGGAACAGTATTAATTGGGAATGGGGAATGGGGAATTGGAAATTGTCATCCGCGTCCCTACGATGTTCCCAATTTCCAATTTCCAATTCCCCATTCTCAACACCCCCTCACCCTTGTCCCTTCGAGGATGAGGGTTTTTTTGTCTGCGAGGGTGCGGATGGCGGCTATGAGCTCGTCGCGGCCGAATGTCGGGGCGAGGTGGCCGATGATGTCGGCGATGTCGGCCCCGCCCGGGCGCCGGGCGTGATATAGTATCGACTCGTCTATGTCGGGCACGCGGCGCGGCATGGCTGTCCGCCGGGCCGCACGGCATACGTCGCACGTGCCGCAGTCGCCGTCGTGCTGCTCGCCGAAATATCTCAGCAGGGTCGCGGTACGGCACTCGGTCGCGTCGAAGGCGAATTTCTTTACCGACTCTATGCGCCGCTCCATGCGCTCTCGCTGACGCTCGTAGACCTCGAGCGGTATCACCAGATGGCGGGGCTCCTCGCGCGCGGTGGTCAGGTGTATGTATGGCGTGGTGCGTCGCGGCACGTAGTGTATGGCGTGGAGTCGCGTCAGATAGAGCAGGGCCTCGTATATGGTCTGGGTCGCCAGCGTCAGGTCGCGCGCCAGCGTCAGCTCGCTTATCTTGACATAGTCGGCAAACAGACCGGTGTATCGGCGCAGCACGCCCTGAAAGACATCCTCGGTCGTGGGGTCGAGGTCGAGGTCATAGAGTTTCTCCTTGTCCATTATCACCATCAGCCGCGAGTCCGATGTGGTCTCGGCGATGTATTCGAGATAGCCCGAGCGGGTCAGCAGCCTCAGGGCGCTCTCGGTGGGCACGGGGTGCAGCGAGAACGTGCGGCAGAACTTCTCGAGGTCGAACTCGTAGACCCTGTCATACCCCTCGCCGACGGCGATGTCGAGAAAGTTGCAGGCCATCTCGTAGACGTGGGCAATGTATTCCTTGTCGGGAAAGGCGTCGGCTATGCGGCGGGTCAGCACCCCCTTGTCCTGACGCCCCGTGATGGCCACGGCAAACGAGGGGAGCCCGTCGCGCCCGCCGCGTCCGGCCTCCTGATAGTACTCCTCGAGCGACGACGGCAGGTCGAAATGCACCACCACCCTCACGTCGGGCTTGTCGATGCCCATGCCGAATGCGTTGGTGGCCACCATGACGCGCACCTCGTCGGCCTTCCAGCGGTTCTGGCGCTCCTCCTTCTCCTCGGGCGCCAGTCCGGCGTGATATGCCTCGGCGCTTATCCCCTCGCGCTGCAATATCTCGGCCAGCTCTCGCGTGCGCCTGCGCGAGCGCACATAGACTATCGAGCAGCCCTGCGTGCCCTTGAGCACTCGCAGCAACTGCTGTTCCTTGAAGTCGGCATGGCGCACGATATAGCTGAGGTTGTCGCGGTTGAAGCTGCGGGCAAACACCCTCGGGGCGTCAAATCCCAGCGAGCGCATTATGTCGTCGCGCACCTCGGGGGTAGCCGAGGCCGTGAGGGCGAGCACCGGCACCGAGCGCCCTATGATGTCGCGCAGCGGCGCTATGCGCAGGTATGACGGACGGAAGTCATAGCCCCACTGCGATATGCAGTGTGCCTCGTCGACCACCAGCAGGCTCACGCGGATCGAGCGCAGCTCGGCCAGAAACTCCTTGTTCTGCAGCCTCTCGGGCGACAGGTATGCTATCTTGGCCTTGCCCAGACGGCACCGGGTCATGGCCAGCTCCTTCTCGCGGCGCGACAGCCCCGAGTGGAACATCACGGCCCTGACGCCGCGGTCGGCCAGATTGTCCACCTGATCCTTCATCAGCGAGATCAGCGGGGTCACCACCAGCGTGACGCCGGGCAGCATGAGCGCCGGCACCTGAAACGTGATGCTCTTGCCGCCCCCGGTGGGGAGCAGTCCCAGCGTGTCGTGCCCGGCGAGGACAGAGTCTATTATCTCTTCCTGCATCGGGCGGAATCCGTCGTGGCCCCAGTGTTTCTTGAGGATGCTGTGCTTCATGCTGCGGGTGTGAGGGCGGCGTGCCCGAGGCGGTTGATGGCCGAGGGGATTATCGCGACGTGCTTATCTCCTTGACCAGCAGCTGTATGCTGCGCGCGCCCTTGCGGCGGCTCTCCTCGATGGTAAAGCAGATGTCGAACGGCTTGCCCGAGTGTATGTGGGCAAAGTGCGCCACGGCGTTGAAGGCTATGCCGCTGTAGACCTTGCCCGACGTGTCGTCGACAAGGTCGAGCTTGATGTGCTCGCCCGACTTGCCCACCAGCTTGCTGGTGCCGAAGTCGCGCACTCCGCGCGTGCAGAATACCGGCTTGGGGTTGCCCGGGCCGAAGGGGTTGAATTTGTGCAGCAGCGTCAGGAACTCGGGGGTTATCTCGGCAAAGTTGAGGAATGCGTCGATATGTATGCGCGGTGCCAGCTGCTCGGGCTTGATGTGCGCGGCCACATACTCCTCGAAGCGGCGGGTGAACTCGGGTATGTTCTCCTCCCTCAGGCTCAGGCCCACGGCGTATGTGTGGCCGCCGAAGTTCTCGAGCAGGTCTCTGGACGCGCCCACGGCGGCATATACGTCGAATCCCTGAACGGAGCGCGACGAGCCCGTGGCCAGACCGTTGGCGTATGTCAGCACCACGGTGGGCTTGTAGTGCAACTCGGTGAGGCGCGACGCCACGATGCCGATGATGCCCTTGTGCCAGTCCTTGTTGTATATGACGATCGACTTGTGCGATGCCACGGCGTCGCCCCTCGCGTCGAGCAGGGCGGTGGCCTCCTCGGTTATCTGCTTGTCCAGCTCCTTGCGCTCCTGATTGTGGCGGTCTATCTCGAGCGCCCTCTCGAGCGCCGCGGTCATGTCGCGGCTCACCAGCAGGTCTACGGCCTCCTTGCCGCTCTGCATGCGTCCCGAGGCGTTGATGCGCGGCCCGATCTTGAAGATTACGTCGCTGATGGTTATCTCCTTGCCCGAGAGGCCGCAGGTGCGTATGATGGCGCGCAGGCCTATGTTGGGGTTGGAGTTGATGCGCTTCAGGCCGAAGTGTGTCAGCACGCGGTTCTCGCCGGTCATCGGGACGATGTCGGCGGCGATTGACACGGCCACGAGGTCGAGCATGCTCTCGAGGTCCGATGTCGAGAGGCCGTTGCTCACGGCAAATCCCTGCATCAGCTTGTAGCCCACTCCGCACCCCGACAGATGCGGGCACGGATATGTCGACCCCGGCAGCTTGGGGTTCAGTATGGCTGCTGCCGGCGGCAGCACGTCGTCGGCGACATGATGGTCGCAGATGATGAAGTCTATGCCCCGCTCACGGGCGTATGTCACCTCGTCCGTGGCCTTGATGCCGCAGTCGAGGATGATGAAGAGGCTCACTCCCTGTTCGGCCGCCATGTCTATGGTGGCGCGCGATATGCCATAGCCGTCCTCGGCGCGCGTCGGGATATAGTAGTCGATGTTGGAGTAGTAGTTTCTCAGGTACTTGTAGACCAGAGCGACGGCGGTGGTGCCGTCCACGTCATAGTCTCCGTAGACCATTATTCTCTCCTTCGACCCCATTGCCCGGTTGAGTCGGGCGACGGCGCGGTCCATGTCGGGCATCAGGAACGGATCGTGGAGATCGCGCAGCGAGGGGTGAAAGAAGTGTTCAGCCTCCTTGACTGTCGATATGCCACGTGCCGCAAGCAGCTCGCTAACAGGCGGGACTCCCGCATAGCGCGTGGCCAGACGGGATTCCGCTTCTTGCTGTGAGGATGTGAGGGGACAGTAATTCCATTTACTTGTCATTTATGTTGTTTTTTCTTTTTTGCAAAGAAAGGGGGGAGAGGTGGGGCGGGAACGTGCCCCGCGGGGGTATGATCTTTAAGGTCCGAGAGTTCGGTTGTCCGTCTGAGGGGAGATGGCCCCGGAGTCCCGGGCGCCGCACGGATTTACGGTCGTGAATACCGCCAAACTCTCAATCTGTCGGTAGCCTTTTACACCTTTTCCGCAAAGTTAGCGAATTTTCGCGGGTTTATGCGGTTAATGTTTGTTAAATGGAATTACTCTTCGAGCTATTTGTCAAGATGGACATCCATCTGAGGGAAGGGGAACGAGATTCCGGCCATCTCGGGCAGAAGATTGTAGAATTTCTCGTTATAACTGAAAAACACGTCCCAGTATGCCTCTTTCCTGACCCACGCGCGTATGCTCATGGTCACGGCCGAGTCGTCGAGCGAGGCCAGAAATACCTCGGGGGCCTTGCATCCCCCCTTGACGGCGGCGACAACCTCCTCGTCGGCGTTCAGCAGGGTCATGACGGCCTCCCTGAACTTTTGAGTCGAGTCGCCATAGCTTATCCCTATCTTCCACTCTATGCGTCGATAGGTCTGCGTGGTCGAGTTGTTGACTGGGGCCGTCGACAGGCCGCCGTTGGGGATTATGATGGTCTTGTTGTCGGGAGTGGTGATGATGGTGTTGAAGATCTCGATCTTCTTGACCGTGCCCGCAAAGCCCTGTGCCTCGATGGTGTCGCCAACCTTGAAGGGCTTGAGCAGCAATATAAGCACGCCGCCCGCAAAGTTCTGCAGCGTGCCGCTCAGGGCCATGCCTATGGCGACGCCGGCCGAGGCGAACAGTGCCAGAAACGAGCTGGTCTCGATGCCCAGAATGCCGATGACGGTGACCAGAAGTATGAAGTAGAGCACCATCCGCACCAGCGAGAGTATGAACGTGGTGAGCGAGGGCTCGACATTGCGTTTCAGCATCACCTTCTCGACAAAGTTGTACATGCGGGTGATGATGAAGCGTCCGAGATAGAATACGAGTACGGCTACGGCAAGCGATATGCTGAAGTGTATCAGCTTGCTCACGAGGGTATTGACCAGCTCGTCGAAGGTGAGGTCCTTGAGCTGGGCCATCTCAACCGCCGGAGCGGCTATGGAATCTGCAAATTCGGCAGGAGTCATATATAATTGGGAATTGGGAATTGGGAATTGGGAATTGGGAGTTGGGAATTATTTTTTTGACGCTATTGTGCGTGTGATGCTTGACAGGATTTTATAAAGCTCGTTGCAGTCTTCATAAAGTGAATCATAAATTTTCGTATCTATTATCCCTGATTCATATAATATCTCAAGCCAGTATTTTGTTTCGGAACACTCTTTGAGGGATATGCTCAGTTTGTTGAGAAAATCTTTGGTGCTTACGGCATCAATTGATTCGGCTATATTGGCGCCTATGCTTGTCGCCGACCTCAATAACTGGTCGGCGAGAACATATTCCTTTTTCTCTGCACATAGATAATTCCTGAATCTTATTATCCGTACAGAAAAAGCTTTTGCCTTAATGTAAACGATATTGTCTTTTCTCATTGGAATTGCTTTAATTCCCAATTCCCAATTCCCAATTCCCAATTTTAATCACATCCTTGCACCACGCGAGGTCGTCGTAGTGGCGGTAGGTGAGGTCTTGGGGGGTGCGGGGGGCATGGGTGCCGAGGCCGCAATAGCGGTCGGTGTCGATGCGCAGGAATCCGATGCCCTCGGGGGTGGCGGCCTTCCATGTCACGAGCTGTCCCAGCGCGTCGCGCCACTCTGGGTCGGCCCCGAGCAGCTCGTAATAGTCGGCCATGTCATAGCTGTGACAGTATTCGCCCGGCTTGACGTATGGTTGCAGGTTGGATATGCCGTCGGGATACCTGTTCGGGGCCTTTGCCAGCACATTGCGGGTGGCATCGACAAACCTCGGGAGGGCCGTGTGGTCGTATGCGGCGAGCTGACACTCGCGACCGCGGCTCGAATACCACTCCCACGTGGTTCGTGCCGCTCCGGCGATGTCGGGCTCGGACATGAAGAAATAGCCCAGTGTCTCGTCGTATGGCATGCCCTCTACGCCGAGCTCGGTCGGGGCGGCGCCCATCAGCGACGTCAGGCCGCGCAGCTCATAGATGGTCTCGATGTTGCCCATGAGGCAGCAGTCGAAATATATGAAGCTGAATTTCTCGCCCTGCAGGGTCGAGGCCAGCGTGGGCAGCGTGATGTGGTGTCCGCGGTCGTCGCCGAACGCCCTGTATCGGTCGTCATACTTGCCGCCGGGCGATCCCAGCCATCCGTTGGCATGGCTCCACAGTATCAGGCCATACTCCTCGGCAGGGGCAAGCTCCTTCATGTCGGCCATCACCTCGGTGATGCGTTGCGGGTCTACCGAATATATCGACGGCTCGTCGGGATAGTCTTTGACAATCTTCTGCCCCTCGGCGGTTATCTCGAGCATGTAGGGGGTATTGCCGAGTTGCGTGGGCGGGAAGTTGCGGTAGACCAGCAGGCGGCCTCCGTTCAGCTTGCCATTGGCCGCGGCCTCTGTCATCTCGCGTATGTCCGAGGCATCGAGGCCCGAATTGCCCAGCGTGTTGTCTGCCACCATGTAGACCAGCACCGTGCGGCTGACGGGCTGCTGCGGCGCAGGCGGGGGCGTGGGCTCGTCCTTGGCCTTGTCGCCGCAGGCGGTTGTAAGTATGAGGAAAAGGAATATGAGTGGAAAGAGATGTTTCATAGAGAGATAACGTCCTTGAATGTCGTTTTATTGCGTGGCGAAGCGGGCCCGCAGGGCCTTGTGCCGGCCTCGGGGTCCGCTTCGTCGCCACATTGCGGCGGGGTTGTGTCAATAGCTGAAGACAGCGTTTGATGTGCCCGACATGGGCGATGACTGCGACGAGTCGCTGGCAGCCGAGCGCACGGCGTCGACAATCTTGCGCTCGCGCCTGTATGTCGGGTTGCGCTCGAGTATCTCGCAGATGGCCTCGTCGTCAAGCTGGTTCATGCCCAGAATGATCGAGTTCGAGCGGTCTTTGGCGCCGGTTATCTCCTGTATCTTGTCCTGTCCGTACTCGGCCGCCATGCGGTCGAGACCCGACTTGGCCGAGCCTGTCGACGTGGTCGTGGGGGTGGCCATGATGGTGTTGCCGGGCTTGCCGGTGTTGCCGGGCTTGGGCATCTCGAACTTGAATCCGCCCCCCTTGTTGCCCTTGATGATGTCCTCCTCGTCGTCGCGCAGGGTCACGTCGAATCCGGCGGCGAGGATGGTGATCTTGACCTTGTTGCCGAGGGTCTCGTCGAATCCCACGCCCCAGACAACGTCGACCTCGGTGTTGAGCGAGCTGATGAACTCGGTGAGCTCGCGGGTCTCGCTCATCTTGAACGTCGCCTCGGACTTGGGGTCGAAGAAGATGTTGAACAGCAGTTTCTTGGAGCCCATGATGTCGCGGTTCTTGAGCAGCGGCGAGTTGAGGGCGTCGCGTATGGCTATGGACACGCGGTTCTCGCCCTCGCCGTATCCGGTCGAGATGATGGCCGCGCCGCCGTCGCGCAGGGTGGTGTCGACGTCGTTGAAGTCGAGGTTGATGAGGCCGTTGGAAGTGATGATCTCCGAGATCGAGCGGGCGGCTATAGACAGCGTGTCGTCGGCCTTGCCGAATGCGTTGAGGAAGTCGAGGTCGCCATATATGTCGTTGAGTCGCTCGTTGTTGATGACCAGCAGCGCGTCGACATACTTGGCCATCTCGTCGGCTCCGGCAATCGCCTTCTTGATCTTGACCTGACCCTCGAAGAGGAAGGGGATGGTGACGATGCCGATGGTGAGCAGGCCGCGCTCCTTGGCCACCTGCGCCACCACGGGGCCGGCGCCGGTGCCGGTGCCGCCGCCCATGCCGGCGGTGATGAACACCATCTTGGTGTCGTCGTCGAACAGGCGGTTTATGTCCTCGATGGCGTCCTTGGCATAACCCTCGGCCACCTCAGGCTTGTTGCCGGCGCCTAGGCCGTCGCCGATGACGAGTTTGACGGGCACGGGCGAGTTGGCCAGACACTGGCGGTCTGAGTTGATGTTGACGAACGACACGTTCTTGAGGCCGCTGCGATACATGTGGTTGACGGCGTTGTTGCCGCCACCGCCCACGCCGACGGCCTTGATGATGATCACGTCGTTGGTCAGGGGTGTCTCGTATCCGAATGCCGAGGTGTCGTCTATGTTTTCCGTATTGTTATACTGATTCATTGCTTATAAGCCTAATTATTCTTCGTCTGTTTCTTCGTACATGTTGTCGGTGAGCATGTTGGCCACCTTGCCCTTGATGCGCTCCATCCAAGCGCCGATCACGCTGGGCTTTGAGGGCTGGGGCGTGACGGTGGTCCCGGCGTGGGCAGGCACCGGCGCGGGCTTCTGTCCGGTGGCCGGAGTGGGCGTCACCGGCTGTGCGGCGGGCTGCGCTGCCGGCTGCTGTGCGGGTTGCTGCTGCACGGGCTGATTGTTCATCCTGTGGGGATACTGGTATCCCTGAGGCTGCTGGGGCTGCTGGGGGCGTATCGGTTCGGGCTGCTGCGAGGCCGGCACTGTCTGCTGATAGGTCTGCTGATAGGTCTGCTGCGAGGGCTGCTGCTGGACGGTCTGTCGGGGCAGCGTGGGCTGGGGGCTCAGGCACTCCTTGGCGCCGGTGCGCGCGGCCTCGGAGAGTATGGCGATGACGTCGACGGCGTCAGAGCTCTGGATGCGTCCGTCCAGTATGTGCACGTTGTTGTCGGGATGGCCCATGCGCACCTTCATGCCGGGCAGAATCTGCTCGAGGCGCGTGTTGAGTCCGGCCAGACGCGATCCGCGGCCCACCAGTATGATGCCGTCGGGGAGCTTGTCGGGGGTGAGTCCGGCATACTTGATCTGCTCGGCCACGTTGAGCAGTATCTCGCTGGCGCGGGCGCTGATATAGTTGTTCACGGCGGTCATGTCGGTGCTGTCGGCGGGGCGCAGCGAGTGCTGCTCGGCGCCGGGCACGGCGTTGCCGAACGCAATCTTGAGTTCTTCGGCACGCTCCTCGAGATAGTTGAGCGAGGTGATGTCGCGCGTGATGTTGCGCGATCCCATCGGCAGCACGGCCAGATGCACCAGCACGCCGTCCTTGTATATGGCCACCGTCGTCGTCTCGGAGCCCAGATCGACCAGCATGCAGCCCAGACGGCGCTCGTCAGACATGAGCACCAGATCGGCCTCGGCCAGCGGACGCACGAACATGTCGACCACCTGCAGCCCCAGACGCCCCTCGATGACCTCGGTGAGGTTCTTGAAGAGCTGGTTGCGGCAGCTCACCAGATTCAGGCGGGCCGTGATGAGCTGTCCGTACATGCCCACGGGGCGAGGGGTGGGTGCGTTGTCGACGCGCAGCTCGCGGGGCAGGGCCTTGATGACGATCCTGTCCGAGAGGGGGCGGTTGATGGCCTCCTCGGTGATGTCGTTGATTATTTCCTTGGTTATCTCCGTCTCGGTGGCAAACCGGCGTTCGATGTCGACACACTCAGACGACAGCGAGCGTCCGCCGATGCTCAGATACACCCTCTCGATCTTGCGCGGGGCCTCGCGCTGTTCGAGCCGGCTCACCACATTGCGCACGGCGGCGGCAGTCTCGACCACGTTGCGTATGCAACCGTAGCGGACTATGTCAGAGATACGTTCCTCTTCGACAGCTTTGACGCTGAGGGCGCCCGAGGTGGGGTCGACCGTGCCGACGGCGCCCTTGATTTTGCTGCTCCCTATCTCGAGAGCGATGATGGTTTTTTCTTCCATGGGTGGATATGGGTGGAGTGTGTGGTGTTAGACTTTCTTTTTGGGTATCGGGCGGTCCGAGTTGGCCTTGACGCCGGGCATGGCCTGTCCGGGAGCCACGCCGTCGCCCGCCAGCATGGCGTCTATGCTCACGGCCTCGTCCTCGTCAAAGTTGCGCACGGGCAGCTCGGGGGCCTTGCGGTGGCGCTTGGTGGCCACGAGCTGGCCGCGCCATTTCAGCGACAGGGTGTCGTATTTCTCCCAGCCCTGACTCACCAGCACGCGCTGATAGAACTTCTGCAGCCTGTCGAACTTGAGGGGTATGTCGTCGAGATTGCCCAGATTGACCACATGCTCGCGTATGGCGGGCACGATGATGATGTCGGTGGGGCTCTTGACCTCGATCATGGTGACGTATGTGTTCCACACCGAGTCCGAGGCGATATAGTCGAGCAGGGGCAGCAGGCTCAGTGGCGTGAACACCGTGTCGGTGGGGTCGAAGTGGCCCTTGATCAGGGGCACGTTCTTGCGGAATCGGGCTCCGGCCTTGACGCGCTTGCCAGAGCGGTTGACGTAATAGCTCTCGGGACCGTCGAACACGCGCGCCACGGGCACGATGGGCTTGACGCTGATGCGGATGGTGCCGTCGGTATAGCAGACCACCGAGGCGTCTTCCAGCTTGTCGAGCCCCAGCAGGTGGCGCCTCATCTTCTGCGTGTCTATGGCCGACAGGGGCACATCGCCCGCGCGCGACGGAAAGCTGTCGAGCTCGGATGCGATCTCGTCGACGGTCACGAACCCTGCCGCGCCGGCGGTGGGCTCGACCTCGATCTCGACGCCGCGGCAGATGCGCATGTCAGACTCTCCGGCCGTGACCGTGAGGGCCACGGCGAGATAGACCGCGAGTATCAGCGAGAATATTATGGTGAGGTATCTGGGCATGGATGTCTTGAAATTGCGTATTGGAAGAATCTCAGTGCTCCTGACGGGCGTTCTCGACAATCTGCGGCAGCAGGGTGTTGATGTCGCCGGCTCCGACCGTCAAAAGTATGTCAAAGTTACGACTTTTCAGCGTTTCTACCAATTTTTCTTTGGCTATTAATGATTTATCCGCAGTTTTAACATCTTTGAATATCATCTCGGAGGTTACGCCGGGTATCGGCTCCTCGCGGGCGGGATAGATGGGGAGCAGCAACAGCTCGTCGGCGCCCGAGAGGGCATCGGCGAAGTTGGGGGCAAAGTCGCGCGTGCGCGAGTAGAGATGGGGCTGGAAGGCCACCGTGAGGCGGCGTCCGGGATAGAGGGCCTTGACCGAGGCTATCGACGAGCGCAGCTCCTCGGGGTGGTGGGCATAGTCGTCGATGACCACGCGACCCAGACCGTTGTCCTCCTTGAGCCACGTCTCGAAGCGGCGCTTGGTGCCCTGATATGTCGAGATGGCCTCGCGGATGGCCACGGGGTCGAACGCCTCGGTGCAGCACACGGCGGCCACGGCGGCCACGGCGTTCTCGATGTTGACCTCGACGGGCACGCCCAGATTGATGTTGCGGATGGTGCCGCGGGGGGTCACGATGTCGAAGGTGATGGTGCCCGGCGAGCGGCGGATGTAGGCGGCGTGGAAGTCGCCCGAGTCGCGCGAGTATGTCAGGACCCTGACGCCCTCCCTGACGCGGGGCTTGAGCTTGAGCCCCTCGTGTACTATCAGGGTGCCGCCGGGCTTGATGAGCTCGGTGAAGTGGGCGAAGCTCTCGAGATATGCCTCCTCGGTGCCGTAGATGTCGAGGTGGTCGGGGTCGGTGGCGGTGATGACGGCCACGGTGGGGGTGAGGTGGTGGAACGAGCGGTCAAACTCGTCGGCCTCGATGACGCTGTATTGCGACGAGGGGGACAGCAGGAAGTTGCTGCCATAGTTCTTGAGCTCGCCGCCCAGAAATGCGTTGCACCCTGCGCCCGAGACGGTGAGTATGTGGGCCGCCATGCTCGATGTGGTGGTCTTGCCGTGGGTGCCGGCAAAGCAGAGTGCGAAGCTGCCGCGGGTCACTATGCCGAGCGCCTTGGCGCGCTTCATCAGCTCGAAGCCCCCGTCGCGGAAGTATCGCAGCACGGGCAGGTCGTCGGGCACGGCGGGGGTGTAGATGGCCGCCGTGGTCGAGGGGTCGCGATATGCCTCGGGGATGCTGTCGGCCTCGGGGCTGAACGATATGTCGGCCCCCTCGGCGCGGAGTTCGTCGGTCAGCGCGGTGGCGGTGCGGTCATATCCGGCCACGTTGCGCCCCTTGCTGAGGAAATAGCGCTCGAGTGCGGCCATGCCTATGCCGCCGGCGCCGATGAAGTATAGGTTTGTGTATGCTGAGAAATCCTCGTTCATCTCTGTTTGTGATTTTCTATGATTTCTATGATGTGGTCTACGATGCGCTCGTCGGCGTCGTGCATGGCCATGAGGCTGATGTTCTGCTCGAGTTCGGCGCGCTCGGCCGGATCGCAGACAAGGTCGGCGAGGGCCTCGGGCAGTTCTGCCACGGCGTCGATGTCGAGTATCATCTTGGCGGCGCCGCGTTGTGACAGAGCCTCGGCGTTGTGGCGCTGGTGGTCTTCGGCCACGTTGGGCGAGGGTATGAGGATGGCGGCCTTGCCGAGATTCTGCAGTTCGGAGATGGTGCCGGCTCCGGCGCGGGCCACGACGATGTCGGCGGCGCGATAGGCCAGATCCATGCGGTTGATGAAGACCTCGGCCTTCATGCCGGTGTGCCCCTCGGTCATCGGGCCGAACGTGTCGGCGCCATATCGTCCGGTCTGCCACAGCAGCGAGACGGCGTTGGCCTCGAGCATGTCGAGCGAGTTGGCCACGGCCTGATTGAGGGTGCGCGCGCCCAGACTGCCGCCGGTGGCGAACACGAGGAGCCTGTCGGGGTCGAACCCGAGCTCCTTCTTGGCCTCGGCGCGCGTCAGGGTGCATTGCTCGAGCTCCTTGCGCATGGGGTTGCCGGTCTTGACTATCTTCTCGGCCGGAAAGTAGCGCTCGGTGCCGTCGTATGCCACGCAGATGCGGTCGGCCTTGCGGGCCAGCAGCTTGTTGGTGACGCCGGGATATGAGTTCTGCTCCTGAAGCAGGGTGGGGATGCCGCGTCGCTGGGCCTCCTTGAGCACCGGCCCCGAGGCATAGCCGCCGACGCCGATGGCGATGTCGGGGCGGAAGTCGCGCACGATGCGGCGCGCCCTGAACAGCGACTTGAGCAGCTTCCACACCACGGGGATGTTGCGCCACAGGCGCTTGCGGTCGAATCCGGCCACCGGCAGGCCCACTATGTCGTAGCCTGCGGCGGGGACCTTCTCCATCTCCATGCGTCCCTCGGCGCCGACAAAGAGTATCTCGGCGTCGGGACAGCGCCTGCGCACGGCGCCTGCTATCGAGAGGGCGGGGAATATGTGGCCTCCGGTGCCTCCGCCCGAAATCAGTATTTTCATAACTGCATTTTGTTTTGGCCGTTGAGCGATTCGGGCAGAGCCTCGATCTCGTCCTGTATGTCCTGTTTCTTGTTGGCTTTGCGCGTGGCCGTGCGGCTCACCGACAGCATTATGCCGAATGCGATGCACGTCACTATGATCGATGTGCCGCCTTTGGATATGAGCGGCAGCGGCTGGCCCGACACGGGGAACACGCCCGAGACGATGCCCATGTGGAACAGTGCCTGAAAGGCTATCATCACGGCCATGCCCATGACCAGCAGGGCCGGATAGGTGACCGAGCAGCGCGAGGCTATGCTGGCGGCTCGTCCCAGCAGCCACAGATAGAGCAGCAGCACGGCGATGCCGCCGATGAGGCCGAGCTCCTCGATGACGATGGCATATATGTAGTCGGAGAATGCCAGCGGCAGGCGGGCGGCCTCGCGCGAGTTGCCGGGGCCGACGCCGGTGATGCCGCCGTGGGCCTGTGCCACATAGCTCAGCACCTCCTGACGGTTGTCGCCGGTGGCGGGGAGCTCCCATTTGGGCACCGAGTCGGAGCTGTGGCGCTCGAGGCGCGCCATCCACGTGATGATGCGCGACTTATGCTTAACCTCTTCCTCGCCCTCGACCACGAGCTCGGGGTGCAGGCGGCGCTGCTCCTCGGCCTCCTTGTAGGGGATGTATTCGGTGACGTAGAGATATGCGAACAGGCCGCCCCCCACCACTATGAAGACCAGTGCCGAGTAGATGATGTGGGTGAACTTGACGCCACCTATCAGCATCATCGAGGCGGTGATGGCCACGAGCAGCATGGTGTTGGTGAGGCCCTGAGTGGCCAGCAGAGCGCAGAAGAACATCAGCACCACGCAGCACAGTATCATGCCCTTGGCGGTGATGCCCACCCCCTTGGGGTTCTGGTTGAGGGTCATGATGAGGGCCACGAGCAGTACGGCCGAGAGCTTGACCATCTCGGCCGGGAATATGCCTATGCCCAATATGGTCAGCGAGCGCCGGGCGCCGTTGATGTAGTCGCCGAAAAACATCACGTATATCATCAGTCCGGCGCTGATGGCGGCGAAGACCAGCGTGAAGATGGCAAAGTCGCTATAGTGGCGCTTGGAGAGGAGCCACACCACGAAGAGGCCTCCGGCCAGCATGACCAGATGGCGCAGTATGGGGCCCATGACGCCGATGGCCGAGGCGGCCACCTCGCGCGACGAGGCGCTGTATAGCTCGATGACCGAGACCAGACAGAGGGCTATGACAATGCCCCAGATGTGCTTGTCGGCTCCGGCCACGGCCTTGGGCTTGGCGGTGCCGGTTGCAATGGGTGTTACGGTTGCGGATTCCATGAGGGAGAATCAGGGGTGATGAGGGTTTGGTTTACTTCTTCAGCTTTGCCACTCGGTCCTTGAACTGGCGGCCGCGGTCCTCGTAGCTCTTGAAGAGGTCGAAGCTGGCGCAGCAGGGCGAGAGCAGCACGGTGTCGCCCGACTTGGCGATGGAGGCGCAGGTGGCGACGGACTCGTCGATCGAGTGCGTGTCGTGCAGCTCGACGCCGTGGGGCCCGAAGAAGTCGAGCAGCTTGGTGTTGTCCTTGCCCATGCACACGACGGCCTTGACCTTCTCCTTGACCAGCGGGAGTATCTCGTTATAGTCGTTGCCCTTGTCCTTGCCGCCGAGGATGAGGATGACGTCGCGGGGCATGGACTCGAGCGCATACCACGTCGAGTTGACGTTGGTGGCCTTCGAGTCGTTGATGTATCGCACGCCGTCTATGGTGCCGCAGGGCTCGAGACGGTGCTCGACCCCCTCGAAGTTGCTCAGGGCCTTGCGTATCTCCTCCTTGTCGATGTCCATGATGCACCCCGAGAGGGCGGCGGCCATCGAGTTGTAGAGGTTGTGCAGGCCGTTGAGCGAGAGGTCGGCTCTGGGCATGCGCATCTTCTCGGCGGGGGTGTCTATGCAGATTACCCCCTCGTCGTCGACCCATGCGGCGGTCTTGTCGTCCTCGCGCGTCTCGCCGAAGGGATAGAGGCGGGCCTCGGTGACGATGCGCTCGAGCTGGCGGCGTATCACGGGGTCGTCCTGCCAGTAGATGAATGCGTCGCGGGGGGTGAGGTTGTTGAGTATGCGGAACTTGGCGTTGATGTAGTTTTGCATCTTATAGTCGTAGCGGTCAAGGTGATCGGGCGTGATGTTGAGTATCACGGCGATATTGGCGTGGAAGTCGTACATGTTCTCGAGCTGGAAACTCGAGAGCTCTATGACATATACTTCGTGAGGGTCGCGGGCCACCTGCAGGGCGAGGCTCTTGCCGACGTTGCCGGCCAGACCTGCGTCAATGCCGGCCGAGACCAGCATGTGGTGGGTGAGCAGCGTCGTAGTGGTCTTGCCGTTGCTCCCGGTGATGCAGACCATGCGGGCGTCGGTATAGCGTCCGGCAAGCTCGATCTCGGAGATGACGGGTATCCCTTTCTCGACGACGGCCTTCACGACGGGTGCCGTGGGGGGTATGCCGGGGCTCTTGACCACCTCGGTGGCCTCGAGGATGCGGTTCATGGTGTGGCCTCCTTCCTCCCACTCGATGCCCTCGCTGTCGAGTGTCTCTTTATATCGTTCGGGTATGGTGCCGAAGTCGGAGAGGAAGACGTTCCACCCCTTGTCTTTGCCGAGGATGGCGGCTCCGACACCGCTCTCTCCACCGCCGAGTATGACGAGATTCTTCATTATTTATGGTTCCTTATCGTATCTTGAGTGTTATGAATGTGAGTACTGCGAGGAAGATGCCGATGATCCAGAAGCGGGTGACGATCTTGGGCTCGGGGAGGGGCATACGGGGAAACTTGATGACCGACTCGATGCCCTCTTTCTGGAAGTGGTGGTGCAGCGGGGCCATCTTGAACAGACGGTGCCCCTGACCGAACTTGCGCTTGGAGTACTTGAAGTATGCCACCTGCATCATCACCGAGATGTCCTCGACAAAGAATATGGCGCAGAGCAGGGGTATCAGCAGCTCCTTGTGTATCAGTATGGCGAAGACGGCGATGATGCCGCCGATGGTCAGCGACCCGGTGTCGCCCATGAATACCTGTGCCGGATAGGCGTTGTACCACAGGAAGCCGATGAGGGCTCCGATGAACGCCGACATGAACACCACGAGCTCGCTCGAGCCGGGTATGTACATGATGTCGAGATAGGTCGAGTATATGACGTTGCCGCCCAGATAGGCCATGATGGCCAGCGCGGCGCAGATGATGGCGCTGACGCCGGCGCAGAGGCCGTCGAGGCCGTCGGTGAGGTTGGCGCCGTTGCTGGTGGCGGCCACGGCCACGATGACCACGATGATGAACACTATCCAGCCGCCGGTCTGTGCGTGGCGGCCCATCCATCCGGTCAGCGACGCATAGTCAAAGTTGTTGTCCTTGACAAAGGGGATGGTGGTCTGGGTGGACTTGACGTTGGCCGCGGGCGTCTCGATGATGGTCTCGACCACGGGGTCGGAGGTGGTGTAGGTGCGCACCTGACGCTGGGTGATGTCGGGGCTGAGATACATGGTCAGGCCGACAAGCAGGCCGAGGCCCACCTGTCCGTAGATCTTGAACTTGCCCTTCATGCCATCCTTGTTCTTGTACTTGAACTTCAGGTAGTCGTCGAGAAATCCGATTGTGCCGAGCCAGAGTGTCGACACCAGCAGCAGTATCATGTATATGTTGCCGAGGTCGCCGACGAGCAGGCAGGGCACGACGAGCGAGATGATGATGATGATGCCGCCCATGGTGGGGGTGCCGGTCTTCTTCATCTGTCCCTCGAGGCCCAGATTGCGCACGGTCTCGCCGATCTGCATCAGCTGCAGGCGGTTGATGATGCGGCGTCCGATGACGGTGGATATGAACAGCGACAGCAGGGCGGCCGCCACCGAGCGCACGGTGATGTAGCTCATCAGTCGCGCGCCGGGAAAGTGTCCTCCCTGTTGCAGATAGTCGAATAGCCAGTATAGCATTGTCTGATGGTGTGTCGGATAAGTCTAATGGTGTTTATCGCTTGATTTCGTCAAAGGCCTCGCAGACCACCTCGCGGTCGTCGAAGTGGTGCTTGACGCCGCATATTTCCTGATAGTCCTCGTGTCCCTTGCCGGCCACGAGCACCACGGTGCCGCGCGATGCCATGGAGATGGCCTTGCGTATGGCCTCGCGGCGGTCGGTGATGTGGAGCGCCTTGCCGCGCAGGGTGTCGTCGAGTCCGGCCTCCATCTGTGCTATGATGGCCTCGGGCTCCTCGAACCGGGGATTGTCCGAGGTGAGTATGACGCGCGAGCTGCGCAGCGCGGCCTCGCGGGCCATGATGGGACGCTTGCCGGCGTCACGGTTGCCGCCGCAGCCGACCACGGTGATGACCTCGCCGTTCGGGCCAACGACCTCGCGTATGGTGTCGAGCACGTTGACCAGCGCGTCGGGGGTGTGGGCATAGTCGACGATGGCCGTCACGCCCTGTGGCGAGTGGAATGCCTGAAACCTGCCGGCCACGGGGACCAGCTCGGAGATGTGGCGCAGCACGTCGTCGACGGGCCATCCCAGCAGCACCGAGGCGCCATAGACGGCGGTGAGGTTATAGGCGTTGAAGCGGCCCGTGAATCGGGTCTCGACCTCGCGACCGTTCAGGCTGAGCAGGGTGCCGTCGAGGCGCTGCTCGACGATGCGGCCGCAGAAGTCGGCCTCGCCGCGCAGCGAGTATGTCTTGCGCGAGGCGGCGGTGTTCTGCAGCATCACGGCGCCGTTGCGGTCGTCGGCGTTGGTCAGCGCGAAGGCCCCGGCGGGGAGTCCGTCAAAGAACATCTTCTTGGCGGCGATGTATGCCTCGAAGGTCTTGTGATAGTCGAGGTGGTCGCGGGTGAGGTTGGTGAAGATGCCGCCGCGGAACGTGAGTCCGGCGATGCGGCGCTGGTGTGCTGCGTGCGAGCTCACCTCCATGGCCGCGTATGTGCATCCGGCCTCGACCATCTGTGCCAGCAGGCGGTTGATGGTGACGGGGTCGGGTGTGGTGTGGTCGGTGGGATAGGGGGTGGTGTCCACATAGTTGCAGACAGTCGAGAGCAGTCCGGCCTTGTGGCCCATCAGGCGCGCCATCTCGTAGATGAGGGTTGCCGTTGTTGTCTTGCCGTTGGTGCCGGTGACGCCCACCAGAGCCAGCTTGCGCGAGGGGTTGTCATACCACTGCGATGCCAGCAGGCCGAGGGCCTCGGCGCTCGACGACACCTCTATATATATGACACCGTCGGCGCGCTGTTCGGGCACCTGCTCGCACACGACGGCGACGGCGCCGCGCTCGATGGCCGAGGGTATGAATCTGTGGCCGTCGACGCTGACGCCGGGCACAGCCACGAAGAGCCATCCGGCCTCGACCTGACGCGAGTCGGCGGTGATGCCCTTGATGTCGGTGTCCTGTGCCAGCTCGCCCACGGTGGCCACGGGGGTTATGGCTGATAGTAAATGGTCTGTTCTCATCTTTCTTACCTTGATGCTTGGATGAAATGCTTTTGGATGTTTTCTGAATCTGTCCTGACCCCGGTCATCGTGACAGGGCGAGGCTGATGCGGGCGCCGCGTCCCACGAGGGTGCCGGGCGCGGGGGTCTGCGACCTGACGAATCCCGAGCCCGATATGCTCACGTTATATCCGGCGGCCTCGAGGGTGGCTATGGCGTCGCGGGCGCTCATGTGGCGCACGTCGGGTATGCCAGAGCCACCTTTGGCGGGAGCCTTGAGCGACTTGCCCGAGGGGAGCCCGAAGGGGGCCTTGAGGCGCGAGTACGAGCTGCGGTCGGTCGACGCATAGAAGGTCGGTCCGGCCACCGAGGGGGTCGATGTCTCATAGTCCGAGCTGTTGCCCAGCAGTCCGCGCGAATAGAGTTTCATCGCCGTGTTCTTGAGCACCTGACCCGAGGTCGTGGCCGCGCCGAAGAAGTTCTTCTTGGGGTGGCAGGTCAGCACCACGCAGCTATACATGGGGTTTTCGGCGGGGAAGAATCCGCAGAAGGCCAGACGCTTCTTCGACGTGTTGTACTGGCCGTTGTCTATGGTATAGCAGGTGCCTGTCTTGCCGGCTATCCTGACGAGGTCGTTGCGCAGGAACTTGCCCGTGCCGTGGTCGCCCCACACCACGCGGGTCAGCATCTCGCGCATGATGGCCGCCGTCTCGGGCGAGCATGCGCGGCCGTTGCCGATATGGCCCACGGGGAGTATGGAGTCGACGGTGCCGCGGAGCTCGCGCACCAGTCGGGGCCTGACGAAGACGCCGTCGTTGGCGATGGCGTTATAGAGCGCCAGCGTGTAGATGGGGGGTATCTCGGTGGCATATCCGTAGCACTGGCGCGACATGGCTATGCGGCCGTCGCGGCGCGTGGGCACGCTGTCGATGCGTGGCGTCACCTCGCCGGCGATGCCGGTGTTGAGGGGCTCGAGGAATCCGAGTTTCTTGACGCGGGCATAGAAGCCGCCGGGTATCGAGTCGTACCTGCGGGTCATGATGCGCGCCATGCCGATGTTTGACGACTGCTCGATGACGTCGCCGACCCTGATCGCCGCCGTGTGGTGGGCGTCGGTGATGGGGCGTCCGCCGGCATAGGCCCAGCCCGAGCCGGTGGGGAGCATCTCGTCGAAGTCCTTGACGATGCCGTCCTCGACGGCTATCATCATCGACAGGGTCTTGACCACCGAGCCGGGCTCGAAGCGCATCACGGCGCGGTTCAGGGCCTCGACATATCCGGGGCCGTCGGGGTTCTGCTCGAGGTTGGAGATGGCCTTGATGTCGCCGGTCTTGACATCCATCAGCACGGCCAGGCCCCAGTCGGCACCGCACGAGTCGAGCACGTTGTTGAGCTCGTTCTCGAGTATGTCCTGCATGTTGATGTCTATGGTGGTGACCACGTCGCAACCGGGCACGGCGGGCACTGCGGCCATGTCGGCGATGTCTTTGGTCAGGTGCACCTTGTGTGTGGTGCCCGTCTTGCCATAGAGCAGCGAGTCGAGGGCCATCTCGATGCCCGAGCGGCCATGTATCTCCTCGCTGTCCGAGGTCTGTCCGACGCGGCCTATCGAGCGCTTGGCCATGTTGCCATAGGGGTTGAAGCGGCGCATGTAGCGCTCGAACGTCAGGCCGGTGCGGTTTCGGTTGCCCTTGAAGTATGAGAGCGACTTCATCAGCTGCATGTCGGCGTGCGAGAGTCCGGCCACGAGCTTGTATGCGCGGGGACGCTTGGCGGGCTCGATGGCGAGGGGCTTGAGCAGGTGCTCGCGCCACTGGGCCGCGGTCTTGACCGGAAAGTGCTCGGCCAGCTGGGTGGACAGCGATTCGATCGAGTCGCGCAGGCGCTTGGGGTTGAACTTCTCGGCGCGATAGTCCATGCGGGCCACGTAGAAGTTGAGGTTGGTGGCCAGAATGCTGCCGTCGGCGGCGAGGATGTTGCCGCGCTGGGGTATGATGTCATGGCTGCGGCTCATCTCGTCGGATATGCGCTCGTTCCACTTGTCGGCATTGACGACGGTGGTCTCGGTGAGCTTGACTATGATCCAAGCCGACAGTATGAGTATGCCGAACACGACCAGTCCGTATCTGAACAGGATGTTGGTGCGATTGTCGTTCTTTTTTGTAGCCATTGCCTAATCTTTTATGCGGAATGCGGGTTGGGGCTGTACGCGCAGGCCGAGGTGGAGCGAGTCGACCATCTGCTGCATCGAGGTCTCGCGCGTGCGGCTCATGAATGCGCTGCGCTCGCGGTCTTTCTCGTTCTCTACGATCTCGAGCTGACGCTCGAGGGCGGTGATCTTCTCGATGTTGGTGCGATATGTGAACTTGGTGGTGATGTAGACCATCATCACTATGACGAATATGACCACCGGCAGCCAGTGACGGGCGAAGAAGTCGCTCGAGATGACCTGACCGAATGCCACACGCTTGCCTATGCCTGCACGTTTTGCCATTGTTGGGGAGGAGGGTTGGTTGATATGGTTGGTCTAGTTGAACTAGTTGGTCTAGTTGGACTAGAATAACTGTAAAAACTATTAAAAAAACTCAAATCTTTGTTGCTACCCTGAGCTTGGCGCTGCGGGCGCGGGGGTTGCGCTCTATCTCGGTGTCGGTGGGGACGACGGGCTTTGAGCCGAGCGGCTTCATGGGGGCGTTGACGCGACCATAGAAGTCTTTGTCTACCTTGCCCTCGATGTTGCCGGTCTTCATGAAGTTCTTGACCAGACGGTCTTCGAGGCTGTGATACGTTATCACTGCCAGACGTCCGCCGGGACGCAGCACGCGCAGGGCGCCGTCGAGCAGTTCGGCGAGGGCGTCGAGCTCGTGGTTGACCTCGATGCGCAGGGCCTGAAACACCTGTGCCAGCTCTTTCTTCTCCTTGCGGGGGTCTATCATGGGCGACACCACTGCCAGCAGGTCCGAGACGGTGGCGAAGGTGCGTCCCCCCTCGCGCTCGCGCACGATGGCGTCGGCCAGACGGCGGGCCTGTCCGAACTCGCCATAGAGCTTGAACATGCGGGTCATGTCGTCGCGGTCCATGGTGCGCAGCAGGTCGCCGGCGGTGACGGCGGCGCTGCGGTTCATGCGCATGTCCAGCGGGCCGTCGGCGCGGAACGAGAAGCCCCTGTCGGCGTCGTCGAAGTGATGCGAGGACACCCCGAGGTCGGCCAGCACGCCGTCGACCGAGGCGACGCCGTGAAAGCGCATGAAGTTGGTGATGTACCTGAAGTTGGAGTGCACCATGACGAGGCGGGCCTCGTCGCGTGGCGCGCGGCTGATGGCATCCATGTCCTGATCGAAGGCATAGACGCGGCCTCCGGCATCAAAATCGAGATGTCCGACAATGGCGCGGGTGTGCCCTCCGCCACCGTATGTGGCGTCTACATAAATGCCTCCGGGCCTGATGTCGAGGGCCTCGATGGTCTCGTCGAGCAGGGCGGGAATGTGGTAGGGGAGCTGGTCGGCCATATCGTAGTCTATACGGTTTGTGATGGTAAGGGTTGGGAATGGAAAATCAGAGCCCAAAGTTACGCAAAAATTTGCAAAACCAAACACCGCGAGGACAAAAAAGTTATGAACATCGCGGCATATCTCTTCTTTTATATTACAGAGGTATCACCGCGGCCGAATCTATCGCCGCCGGGCAAATAAATTTGCAATCGCAAATTGACTGTGCGTCAGAACAAACACGGCCGGCGAAATGTTTTTAATCTATAAGAACCTCACGGCATTAAGACTCATTTACTAATTATCCTCACTTAAAAACTCTCCGTCATGTTACAATGGTTTTTAGAGACGTTCAGGACATATCCATCCATTCCGATATTCCTGACAATCGGTCTCGGCTTCCTGATCGGCAAGCTGAAGTACAAGACATTCTCGCTCGGCACGGTCACCTCGGTCCTTCTGGTCGGTGTGGTCGTCGGGCAGATGAACATTCCCATCGGTGCTCCCCTCAAGGCGCTGTTCTTCCTTATCTTCCTGTTTGCCATCGGCTATAAGTGCGGACCGCAGTTCGTCTCGGCCATCCGCGGACAGGGCATCAAGCAGGTCATCTTCGCGTGCGTGGTGTGCGTGCTCTGTCTGGTGGTGACGTTTGCCTGCGCCAAGATAATGAACTATAACGCAGCCATCGCCACCGGCCTCTTCTCGGGTGCGCAGACCATCTCGGCCGTCATCGGCGTGGGCACCGACACCATCGGCACCCTGCATATCCCCGACGAGCAGAAGAAACAGTGGATAGACCTCATCCCCGTGTGCTATGCCGTGACATACGTGTTCGGCACCGTGGGCTCGGCTTGGATCCTCGGCAGCCTCGGCCCCGCCATGCTGGGCGGCCTCGCCAAGGTGAAGAAGCAGACCAAGGAGCTCGAGGAGCAGCTCAACCACTCGTCGCTCTCGTCAGACCCTGCGTTCATCAACGGCAACCGGCCCATCGCGTTCCGTGCCTATAAGGTGACCGCCGACCACTTCTCGACACCGCAGACAGTGGCTCAGATCGAGGAGCACTTCAAGACCCTCGGGCGCCGGCTGTTCGTAGAGCGTGTCCGCACCGCCGACCACCAGATGCTGCCCGCCACCCCCGATCTGTCGGTCAAGATAGGTGACGAGATAGTGCTCTCGGGCCGCCACGAGTACATCATTCAGGACGAGAGCTGGATCGGCCCCGAGATCGACGACGGCGCCCTGCTCACGTTCAACGTCGAGAAGACCAAGGTCATGGTGACCAAGAAGTCTTCGGGCATGACCGTCGACGCGCTGCGCGCCAAGCCGTTCATGTACGGAGTGATGATACAGTCGATAACCCGTCAGGGTGGCGTCAATATTCCCGTGCTGGCCCAGACCGAGCTGATGCAGGGCGACATGATGACCATCATGGGCCTGCCGCAGGAGGTCAAGGCCGCGGCACCCGAGATCGGTGTCGAGGAGCGTCCCACCAACGAGACGGACATGGTGTTCGTCAGCCTTGCCATAGTCATCGGTGCCCTCATCGGCGCGCTGACCATCAACTTCGGCAAGGTTCCCGTGAGCCTCTCGACCTCGGGCGGCGCCCTTATCGCAGGCCTGTTCTTCGGGTGGCTGCGCACCAAGCGCCCCTCGGTCGGCATCATTCCCGACTCGTCGCTGTGGCTGATGAATAATCTGGGCCTAAACATGTTCATCGCCGTCATCGGCATACAGGCCGGCCCGACATTCATCGCCGGCATCAAGGAGGTCGGCTGGATGCTGCTCGTCATGGGCGTCATCTCGACCTCGCTGCCTCTGCTGATAGCCATGTTCCTCGGCGCCAAGGTATTCAAGTTCCACCCGGCCATCAACCTCGGCTGCTGTGCCGGCGGACGTACCACCACCGCCTCGCTGGGCGCCATCACCGCCGCCCTCGACAGCTCGGTGCCCGCCATGGGCTATACCATCACCTATGCCATCGGCAACACGTTGCTGATACTTATGGGCGTCGCGATGGTGCTGATGTTCGTATAGACAATCCAACTTTCCTAACACATACACTTTACTATGGCAACCAATCCCGAAAATCCCGCCTTTGAGAAAGCTCTGTCCAACATGAGCCCGTTTGAGATCAAGGGCACTCTGATTGATCTGGCCGAGAAGGACGCACAGCGCTCCACGGCCACATTCCTCAACGCCGGCCGCGGCAACCCCAACTGGCTGCTGTCGTTCCCCCGCAAGGCATTCTTCATGCTGGGCGAGTTCGCCATGAGCGAGGCCGACCGCGTGGCCTATGACAAGGAGATAGGCATCGTGGCATCGCCCACTCAGGCCGGCGTGGCCGAGAGATTCCGCGCGTTTCTCGAGGCCAACAAGGACAAGACCGGCGCCAAGGTGCTCAACCACTTCTATACCCACGTCACGGGCGACCTCAAGGTTGACCCCGACGAGCTGGTGTTCGAGATGGTCGACGGCATTCTGGGCGACCACTATCCCACGCCTCCGCGAATCCTGAAGAACGTCGAGATCGTGACCCGCGAGTATCTGCGCTGGGCCATGGGCGGTGGCGACGACATGTCTGAGTATGACCTGTTTGCCACCGAGGGCTCGACCGCAGGCATGTGTTATGCGTTCAATACCCTGCAGCAGAACTTCCTGATGAAGAAGGGCGACAAGATAGCCCTGTTCACCCCGTGCTTCACCCCCTATATCGAGATTCCGCAGCTGCAGCAGTTCGGATTCGAGGTAGTCAACGTCAGCGCCAACAAGATCGAGAAGGACGGCTATCACGACTGGCAGTATCCCAAGGAGGAGATCGACAAGCTGCGCGACCCGTCGGTCAAGGCGGTCTGCATCACCAACCCCTCGAACCCGCCCAGCGTCTGCCTGTCGCGCGAGGTGCTCGACATGCTCATCGACGTGGTCAAGAAGGACAATCCCAACCTGATGATAATCACCGACGACGTGTACGGTACATTCATCAAGGGATTCAAGTCGCTGATGTACGAGCTGCCCTACAACACGCTGTGCCTCTACTCGTTCTCGAAGTATTTCGGAGCCACCGGATGGCGTGTCGCCGCCATGGCCCTGCGTTCGGACAAGAACGTGTTCGACGACCGTCTGGCAGCGTTGTCGGACGAGGAGAAGGCCGCCCTCAACAAGCGTTACGAGAGCCTCGTCCTCGACCCCTCGAAGATCAAGTTCATCGACCGCCTCGTGGCCGACTCGCGTCTGGTTGGCCTGAACCACACCGCCGGCCTGTCCAACCCGCAGCAGATACAGATGATGCTGTTCTCGGCATTCGCATACCTGCACCGCGAGGAACTGCAGCCCAAGCTGATAGGCATGATCCACCGCCGTCTCGACGACCTGTGGAGCACCACCGGCTTCACCCTGCTGCCAGACCCCAACCGTGCCGGCTACTACTCGGAGATCGACCTGATGGTCTGGGCCAAGAAGTTCTATGGCGACGAGTTCGTCAAGTATCTCAACGACAACTACCAGCCTCTCGACTTCGTGATCCGTCTGGCCAACGAGACAGCCGTCGTGCTGCTGAACGGCGACGGTTTCGACGGCCCCAAGTGGAGCGTGCGCGCGTCGCTGGCCAACCTCAACGAGGACGCATACCTCAAGATAGGCACCGCCATCCGCAAGATTCTCGACGAGTATCACGCCAAGTTCGTAGAGTCTAAGAAGTAACCCCTGTCAACGAGACAGTCACCGCATGCCGACGGCGTGCCTCCGCACAACCTGCGGGGCACGCCGCCGGTCTTTTCGTGTCCCCATGTCGGCATTAACGCACCATCCCGCCGTGACGGCGGCTGTAATTTTGCGGAAAAAAACATGAATGAGATGAAACGGATAAACATAGACTGCACGGCGATGACACGCCGTGTCAACATGAGGCAGATACCCGGAGGCGGCCTCGAGGGGGTGGGAATACCCTCGATGATACGCCGAGGCGAGGGTGCGGTGAGCGTGGTGCCGGGGCTGGTGTGTCGCCATGGCGACGGCACGGAATCTTACTTCCACGTGCGCGACGGCAGGCTCTATGGCTCGAACACGATGTATGGACACAGGGAGGTGGCCGAGTGCGGGAACATTGCCTGTGGCGTGGCCACGGCCGACGGCGTGCTGCTGTTCGACAGCGTGGCGGGGCCGCGGCGGTTCGCCTATGACGGGCGCGGCAGGTGGTCGGAGGTGACGCCGGGCTCCAAGCTGCCCCCGCTGACGATAGTGCGCCGCGACGCGGGCTCGGAGAGTGTCGCCGTCGACGACATAAGGCTCGAGGGGAGCTATGACTCGCGCAACCACGAGCTGTCGCTGGCCGACCGCGTGACCATCGGTGCCGTGCTCGACAAGGCTTACAGCCGTCTGGCCGACACCGCCGCGGCCTCGCACCGCTACATACAGCCGGTGCTGGCGCGATACGAGCTGGTGGGCCATGACGGGCGCCTGCTCTACAGGTCGGCTCCGGTGATGGTGAGTCCCGCCGCGGGCGTGCAGGGGGTGTCGGCGCAGGTGCGCATTGGCTCGGCGGCGCCTAATGTCATCAGCGGCCTCAGGCTCACGGCCACGTCGTTTGCCATCGGCATCGACCGGAGCGGCGCGGGCGAGGAGTTTGACGCCCTCGTGGCCGAGGTGCGCCTGACGGTGTCGCCCCAGCTGCATCCCTGCACGCCGGGATTGCCCCCGGTGTGCGCCTATGGGGGCGCGACCTCGTCAGAGGTGGCATATACCCTGCACGTGCCCGGCCACAGCCATCTGGTCAGTCCGGGGGCCGAGGGTGGATTGGTGCGTGCGCGCATGCTGGCCGTGCTCGGCGACATGGAGCGCGCCATGCGCCCTTATGACATGCCGGTGCCGTCGCTCAGGGAGGACCTCGCCCTGCTCGGCTCGCTCAGGCAGGTCGCCCGCGCGGGGTCGCCACTCGATGCCCCGCACGGATTCAGGGCCCGCGTGGCCACGGCCAACGGCGACACGCTGCTCTACGGGGGCCTCACCGCCATCCCCTTTGACGGATACAGGGCCGCGGAGATAGCCGTGTCGACGGATGCCGCCGCGTCGGGCACGCCCACGGCGGTGCTCGTGACCATGGCCGACGGGTCGAGTGTGGTGAGCGCCGCCACCGCCGTCGGGGCGGCCCCCGGCGTGATGTCGCCCCTGCTGACATATCCGTCGGCCTCGGCCCGCAAGATGCTGGTGATCTGCGGGTCAAGGCGGCGTGAATTCGCCCTCGAGCCCGCTCCCGGGGGTGGATATGCCTACTGTCTGGCGGCAGACTGCGCGCCCGTGTCGCTCGCCGACACCGGGGCACCCTTCGTGCTGCCCGCGGCGTCGCCTGCCAAGACCGAAATGTCCGACATGTTCGCGCTGGCCCGTGCCGACGCCCCGCTCGACATCACCGTGACCGGGCGGTCGGAGGCCGGGGCGGTGACATGCGTGTCGCCCGCGCCCAAGGTGGCGTGGGGCATATCGAAGCCCGGATTCTACGTCATGGGGCGTGGCGGCATCGTGGCCGTGGCGCCGTCGGTGTCGGGGCTGACGTCATCGCTGATAGACCCGCGCGCCGTCACCTCGGCCACGGCGGCGGCTGTGGTGCCCGGAGGTGTGGCCGTGGTGGCCGGCAACAGGCTGCTGCGGCTGTCGGGCACCAAGGCCGTGACCCTGATGGACGACTGCAGGGCGGGGCGCATTGCATTCTCGGCCCCGACGCGCGAGCTGTGGCTGCTGTCCATGTCGGCGTCGGTGATCGGGGCCGTGTCTACCGAAATCACCATCTTCGACACCGACACGCAGGCAACATACACCCGCACGTCGCTCGACGTCGAGTCGATGGTGCCGCTGTCGTCCCGCCTGCTGCTGATAGGCAAGGACGGCACCGAGCGCGACACGTCGGTCGAGGAGAACACCATGCGCACCATCGAGCTCGAGGGGCGCGTGCCCTTCCGCTCGGACGGGTGGACGCGGGTCCTGCTCACGCTGCCCCTCTTCGGCCGCGGGCTTGTCGGGACGGTCACGGTCACCGCATGGCAGGGCGACGGCGCGCGCAAGGGGCGCACGGTGGCCACGCTCGACATCAACGGCGACATCGACCACCCCGTCACCGCCGGCATCCTGCTGCCACACTGCCACCGCGTGGGGGTGACGGTCAAGGTATCCACGTTCCAACCCAAGACCTGCGCCTATGACCCTCGCTGAAGAGAATGCCCGCCGCCACCGCCTGAGAGAGCGGTGGCGATACTCGCCCGAGACGGGCGACCCGCACGACCCCGCGAGGGTGAGAGAGTGCGGCGTGTATCTGCCCCTGACCATGCTCGGGGACCCCGAATACTCACCCTCGCTGGGACAGCTGGAGGCCGACCTGCTCAGGTTCAGGCACGACTTCGAGTACTGGGCATGCAAGTGCGTGCGCATCACCGACAAGGCCACCGGCGCCGAGGTGCCATTCCGCCTCAACGCCCCGCAGCGCCGTCTGGTCAGAGAGCTGGAGCGCGAGCGCGTGAGGGGCAATCCGCTGCGCCTCATCATGCTCAAGGCGCGCCAGTGGGGAGGGTCGACGCTGATTCAGGTCTATTTCGCGTGGATACAGATAGTGCACCGCCGCGGGTGGAACTCGCTGATATGCGCCCATGTCAAGGATGCCTCGGCCACGATACGCGGCATGTACTCGCGGCTGCTGGCGGCATATCCCGACGAGTACTGGCAGGAGGAATGCCGCCCCGAGTTCCGCCCCTTCGAGCGGATGAACAATACCCGATTCATACCGGGAAGGGAGTGCAGGGTCACGGTCTGTTCGAGCGAGAATCAGGAGTCGACCCGCGGTCAGGACTGCGCCATGGCCCATCTGAGCGAGGTGGCCTTCTGGAAGGACTCGCCCCAGCACAGCCCCACCGACCTGATACGCTCGGTGGCGTCTGGCATCATGCGTAAGCCGCTGTCGTTTGTCGCCCTCGAGAGCACGGCCAACGGCGTGGGCAACTTCTTTCACCGCGAGTGGCTGCGGGCCAAGGAGGGGAAGTCGGACAAGATACCCTTCTTCGTGCCGTGGTTCGAGATAGATCTCTATGCCATGCCGGTCGACGATCCCGACGCGCTGTGGGAGACACTCGACGACTATGAGCGCGCCCTGTGGCGGCGCCACGAGGGGGTGACCCTCGAGGGGCTGAAGTGGTATCACACCCGCCGCAAGGAGTACGAGGATCACCGCTCGATGATGGCCGAGTTCCCCTCGGACGACGTCGAGGCGTTCTCGGCCACCAACGCCGCCGTCTTCTCGCCCGAGTCGGTCGAGGCCCTGCGCGGAGGGTGCCGGGCCCCCGTGATGACCGGCGAGCCATACGGCGCCCCCGGCGGACTCCCCTCAGACCTCTCGGCGCCGGGATTCGCCCCCTCGGCCGACGGCAAGACCCTCGTGTGGGAGCATCCCGAGCCCGGACGGCGCTACATAGCCGCCGTCGACGTGGGCGGGCGCTGGGCCGGGGCCGACTGGTCGGTGATAAGCGTGATGTGCCGCGACGACAAGCCCCGCGTCGTGGCACAGTGGCGCGGACACATAGACCACGACCTGCTGGGGTGGAAGGCCGCCGCGCTCGCCTCGTATTATAATAAGGCGTTGCTGGTCATAGAGAGCAACTCGCTCGAGAGCGACAGCCGCGGCGAGGGGCAGTACATACTCTACGCTCTCGCCGGGGCCTATCCCGGGCTATATCACCGTCCGCCCGCCGAGAGGGGTGGGGTGAGGCGCCCCGGATTCCACACCAACCGCGCCGCCAAGGCCTCGATGATAGCCCACCTGATAGCGATGGTGCGCGACGGCTTGTATGTCGAGCGCGACTCACGGGCGTGCGACGAGCTGCTGCAGTACGAGACCCTGCCCGGCGGCGGATATGCCGCCCGCCGCGGATGCCACGACGACATGCTCATGACCCGCGCCATGGCCCTGTGGGTCCACGCCGAGGGGCGCGCCGAGGCCGGCCCCCTCACGCCCGGCCAGATAGAGACGCTGATGCAGACCCTCTGGGGATGAGGCCGACAGGCCGATGCCGCGGACGATGCGTGCCGGTCGACACGCCTTGTCCGCGGCATTTTTTTGTATTCCGAAGATATTTTTTGGTTAAAAGGTTGTTTTTTTGGGTATTTTTTACGAAATTTGCCGCCGTCAGTCAACTGTCCGCGAACACATGGCGAGCAGTAGATAGAATAATAACTGAAAACTCAAAACACACTCATTCTTTAACCCCCATGAAAAGAACAGCAGCCGCTTTTGTAGCCGTGATGCTTCTGCTTGCCGGAGGCTCGGGCATTGCACAGAACAACAAACAGGCAATGAAGGAGCGCCAAGAGATGATGAAGGCGACCAAAAAGGAACTCAACGAGAAGGCAAGCAAGGACGCCCGCAAGGAGGCCAAGCGCCTCAACAAGGAGGGCTGGAAGACAGCTCCCGGCGCACTCCCCCTCGAGAAGCAGCTCGACCGCTCGTATATCATGCAGTTCCAGTATGACGACGAGGGCTATCCCAAATTCTTCATGGCCGAGGGCATGAGCACCGGCGGCAACTATGACGCAGCCAAGATGCAGGCCCTCGAGCTGGCCAAGCAGAATCTGGCCGGCCAGATACAGACCGAGGTGACCGCCCTGATAGAGAACACCGTGGCCAACAGCCAGATGGAGCAGGGCGAGGCCGCGTCGCTGACCAAGAGCGTGCTGGGCAGCAAGAACCTCATATCGCAGAGCATAGGCCGCGTGGTGCCCGTGGTCGAGGCATATCGCGTGGTCAACGGCAACAACCGCGAGGTGCTGGTGCGCGTGGCATACAACGTGGAACTGGCCAAGAAGGCCGCCAAGAACGTCATCGTCAAGGACCTCGAGGCCAAGGGCGACTCGCTGCACAAACAGCTCGACCAGTTGCTGGGCTGGTAACGTCCCAAATACAGAAAACCGGTCCATGAGAAGGTTGATGACATTCATGCTTGCCGTGGCGCTGTCCGCGGGCATGGCCTTCGGGGCAAAGACCCGCAAGGTCACGGCCGAGTATGTCTATCACATACCCGACAATGTTTCGGCCGACGAGGCCCGCTCGATAGCCCTGCAGCGCGCGCAGGCACAGGCGATAGCCGACGAGTTCGGCACGCTGGTGACCCAGTCGTCGCAGATCTCGCTCGAGAACTCTGACGCCGGCACCCACACAGACTTCCTGTCCATAGGCGGCAGCGAGCTCAAGGGCGAGTGGATAGAGACCATCGGCGAGCCCGACTTCAAGTATGTCACCGACGGCGAGTCGATGGTGCTGACGGTCAAGGTCAAGGGCGTGATACGCGAGATAGACGGCGTGTCGGTGCCGTTTGACGTCAAGATACTGCGCAACGCCACCACCGACGACGCCGAGGCCGACCGATTCCAGACCGGCGACGACATGTATCTCTCGTTCAACGCCCCGGCGTCGGGATACGTGGCCGTCTACCTCATAGACACGGACAACAATGCCTTCTGCCTGCTCCCCTATCAGGGCCAGGAGGACGGCCTGTTCCGCACCAAGGCCAACAAGAGGTATCTGTTCTTCCACCCCGACCATGCCGACGGCGTGGACCGCAACATCGTGGACGAGTTCGTGCTCAACACCGACAAGGGGCGCGAGCGCAACAGGATACTGACCATATTCTCTCCAAACCGCTTTTTCAAGGCGTCGGACACCAAGACGCAGTCAGACCTGCCCCGCAGTCTGGGGTATGCCGACTTCCAGAAATGGCTCGCGGGCGTCAAGAAACGCGACGCCGACCTGACCGTGACCGAGCGCTCGATCGTCATCAGCGACAAGAAGTGAGCGCGACGCCAGCCTGAAACCTGAACACTCCGGCCGTCCCGCCCGTCACAACGGGCCCCGCGTTGGCGGGACGGCCTGTAATCATCAACACACCGGGCCCCAAGACAACACACCAACACACAATCTCAAAGCAATGAAAAAGCTCATGAAACTGGCTCTCGGCTGTGCCGTAGCCCTCTGTGCAGCAAGCTGCTCGACCACAACCCCCGTGGCTGCAACCTCAAACCCCGTCGGCAACAAGTGCGGCGTGGCCAAGACCACTACAATCCTCACTATCTTCGGCGGTTCGGCCGACTGCGGCATCAACAAGGCTGCCAAGAACGGCGGCATCACACGCATCTCGCACGTCGACGCCTTCCAGAAGAACTATCTCGGCATCGTCACCATCTACGGCTGCCGCGTTTACGGCGAATAATCCCCCCTCTCTCACTCGCTGAGACACCACAACATGAAGGCATGTCCCCCCGGCGGGGCGCATGCCTTCATTTTCAAGACACTTCCCCCGCACAATACCATAGACCATTACAGATGAAACGACTCACCCTCCTGCTCGTGGCCATGCTGGTGACGCTCGGCGTCGCCGCACAGTCGGCCGACGGCCGCTATACCAGCCGCATGACCCAAGACGGGACACTCTTTTTCGTCATGCCGCAGAAGATAGGCAAGCTGTCGGGCATAAAGAGATTCGAATATGACATGACCATGCTGACGTGGACAGACTCGGTGACGGTTAACTTCACGTTCGAGTCGGACCGCATGAGCCTGCCAGAAAACCTCGAGATAATCAGCGGCGCCAACCGCTATGCCTGCGCCGACTACTCGCCGCTGTTCATCGACATCAAGAAAAAGCACTATGAGGTGAGGATAACATCCAAATTTCCCGCCGACCAGATCAAGAGCATCGTCGGGTCGGCGACACCGCCCGTATTCTCGTTCACTCAGGACGGGGTACCCGAAAGCGCCACATACAGCGAGGGCGCGTGGCGCAAGGACCGCAAGAAACTCTCGGACATATATCAACTTTATCTCTATTCCAGAAAATGAAACACCCTGCAAGCCTTCTGCTGCTGTTGCTGGCGCTGCTGGCCCCGATGGGAGCCGGCGCGGCCAAGACGGTCAAGATCAAGCTGACCGGAACGAACTATGAGGATATACTGATGACCGTGGGCCAGAGCGGACGCACGGAGGTGATTTCCTCGCTCCCATACATACTCGAGGTGCCCAAGGACCAGATGCCCGTCAGGCTGAAGTTCCAGTCTGAGAACTATCTGTATTATGACATCGACGTCCCCAAGAAGCCCTATGACACCACCGGCCACATCTATCTGGTCAAGATAAACGAGTCGGCCATGGCCCTGCGCGGCAACGTCGGGGGCGGACAGGTCGGACGCGCCGCCGCACCCGTCATGGGACAGAGCACGCTCGAGGGCCCCATTGAGGGCATAGACGTGACCCACGGCGTCAACGCGGCCCCCGTCACCGGCGCCAAGAGCAACAAGACATTTGCCGTCATCATAGCCAACGAGGAGTACGAGATGGCAGCCAACGTGGACAATGCTGTCAACGACGGCCTGGCATTCAAGGAATATTGCGTGCGCACGCTGGGCATACCCGCGGGCAATGTCAAGTATGCCTCCAACCTCTCGTACGGCAAGATGCGCAAGACCCTCAACGACGCCCTCGACCTTGCCGACATGATGAACGGCGAGGCCAACCTGATAGTCTATTACGCCGGCCACGGCATACCCGACAACAAGACCAAGGACGCATTCCTGATGCCGGTCGATGCCGACGGCACCGACACCGAGGTGTGCATGTCGCTCAACGACCTGTATGACCGCATCAACTCGCGCCGCCTCAACCAGTGTGTCGTGTTTCTCGACGCATGCTTCAGCGGCGCCCAGCGAGGCGGCGAGATGATCGTGGCAGCCCGCGGCGTCAAGCTCAAGCCCAAGGATGCCGCCCCGCAGGGCAAGACGATAGTCTTCAGCGCTACGTCGGGCGATCAGGCCGCCTTCTCGCACAAGGAGGAGAGTCACGGCCTTTTCACATACTTCCTGCTCTCCAAGCTGCAGCAGAGCAAGGGCAAGGTGAATCTTGGCGATCTGGCCGACTATCTGTCGGACAAGGTGGCCTTCGAGTCGCGCCGCATCAACAATACGCCCCAGACGCCCACGGTGAGCGTGTCGCCCGCCCTGAGCGACAACTGGAAGGGCCTGCGTCTGGCCCGCTGATTCTACTCCGGCTAATACAAACCATCCCCATTCCCCCGCGACAAAAGATATGCTCTCAGATATTTTCCGCACCCTTGGGCTGTGCTGTCTGGTCGGCGTGACGGCTGCGACCGTCTGCGCGCAGACCCCTCAGGAACGCTATGAGGAGTTCCGCCGCCAGACCCGTCGGCAATACGAGGACTTCCGTCAGAAATGCAACCGCGAATATGCCGAATTCATGCTGACGGCATGGAAGCAGTTCGAGGGGAAGGCCCCCATGCCCGCTCCCCCCGAGGAGACCCCAGTGCCCCCGCTCCCCTATGAGGAGGAGAAGGACCGGACCCCGCCCGTCGAGACCGTGCCCGAGATAGTGCCCCGCGAGGAGCCCGAGCCGGCACCGCTACCCGTGGCCCCCGTGCCCGAGGTGCCCGAGCCCGAGCCGCGCAAGCCGTTCAGCGTCGACTTCTTCGGCGTGTCGTGCCCCGTGCGCCTGCCCGACGAGGCCCGACTGAAGCTGTCGGGCACGTCGGCCGCCGAGATTTCGCGCGGATGGAAGGTGCTCTCGACCGACGCCATGAACAACGCCATACGCGACTGCCTCGAGGCTCGCGTCAGGTATAACCTCTGCGACTGGGCATATCTGGGCATGCTGGCGCGTCTGGGCGAGACATATTGCAGCGACCCAAACGGCGCCGCCCTGCTCACCGCGTGGCTCTACTGTCAGTCGGGCTATCAGATGCGACTCGCCGAGGCCGGCGGCAGGCTCTACGTGCTCTTCGGCAGCAAGCACACCATATTCGAGAAGCCTTATTATGTCGTCGGGGGCACCACCTTCTACCCCTACGGCGAGATGCCCCGCAGCATCTCGATATGCGACGCCCCCTATCAGGGCGAGAAACCGATGTCGCTCTATATCCCCGACGAGCAGAAGCTGGGCTCGACCATGTCGGACCCTCGCACCATAAAGGCCAACGGCTATCCGTCGATGAAGGTACAGTCGCACGTCAGCCGCGACCTGATAGACTTCTTCGACACGTATCCCACCTCGGCCATCGGCGGCAACATCATGACCCGCTGGGCCATGTATGCCGACACCCCGCTGTCCGAGGCCACGCGCTCGCGTCTATATCCGTCGCTGCGCGCCGCCATCGAGGGCAAGAGCCCCCGCGAGGGAGCCGCGATGCTGCTCAACTGGGTGCAGACGGGATTCGTCTACGAGTATGACGAGAAGGTGTGGGGCGACGACAGGGCATTCTTTGCCGAGGAGACCCTCTATTATCCCTATTGCGACTGCGAGGACCGCTCGATACTCTACTCGCGTCTGGTGCGCGACCTGCTGGGGCTCGACGTGGTGCTGGTGTTCTATCCCGGCCACCTCGCCACGGCCGTCGATCTGGGCGACGACTCGGGCGGTTCGACCATGGTGGTCGACGGACGCAAGTTCACCGTCTGCGACCCCACATATATAGGCGCGCCCGTGGGCCGGCAGATGCCCGGCATGGATTCTGGTGCCGCGAGGGCCATATTATTGAGTCGAAAATGACGACATCGGGAGCAGTTATTGGTCAAAATGACTGAAATAACTGCTCCCGGTGCATTTTTCTTCAAAAAAAATGTGAAAATATTTGCACGGTTGGGAAATAGTGCGTAATTTTGCATCGCTTTTAAGGCGAAACGCTTTCAAAGCGAGCGCACATTAAGAGATATGCCTCTTTAGCTCAGTTGGCCAGAGCACGTGATTTGTAATCTCGGGGTCGTTGGTTCGAATCCGACAAGAGGCTCAACTTGAAGAAAAGAGAAAATTTAAATTAGGGCGAATACCAGAGTGGCCAAATGGGGCAGACTGTAAATCTGCTGGTTTATACCTTCGGTGGTTCGAATCCATCTTCGCCCACACTCAAGCGGAATCCGCGCGAGGCGATTGCGGAAGTAGCTCAGTTGATAGAGCATCAGCCTTCCAAGCTGAGGGTCGCGAGTTTGAGCCTCGTCTTCCGCTCAAAGACACAGTAAGGACTGCCAATGTAGCTCAGGGGTAGAGCACTTCCTTGGTAAGGAAGAGGTCGCGGGTTCAAATCCCGCCATCGGCTCAAACCAATCGGAAAGGAGACGGCCCCGGTGGTGCATTTGCGCTATCGTGGCGTCTTGATGAAAGAAACAAACTAATCAATACATAAACAGCAAAGTTATGGCTAAAGAGAAATTCGAAAGAACCAAGCCCCACGTTAACATTGGCACAATCGGCCACGTTGACCACGGCAAAACCACTCTGACCGCCGCCATCACCACCGTGCTGGCAAAGGCAGGTCTCTCTGAGGTGAAGTCGTTCGACCAGATCGACAACGCACCCGAGGAGAAAGAGCGTGGTATCACTATCAATACCGCTCACGTAGAGTATGAGACCGCTAACCGTCACTACGCTCACGTAGACTGCCCCGGACACGCCGACTACGTTAAGAACATGGTTACCGGTGCTGCTCAGATGGACGGCGCTATCATCGTAGTTGCCGCTACCGACGGTCCCATGCCCCAGACCCGCGAGCACATCCTTCTCGCCCGTCAGGTGAACGTGCCCCGTCTGGTTGTCTTCCTGAACAAGTGCGACATGGTCGACGACGAGGAGATGTTCGAGCTCGTTGAGATGGAGATGCGTGATCTTCTTTCGAGCTACGAATACGACGGCGACGAGACCCCCATCATCCGTGGTTCTGCCCTCGGCGCGCTCAACGGCGAGCCCCAGTGGGAGCAGAAGGTCATGGAGCTCATGGACGCTGTCGACAACTGGATCCCCCTGCCTCCCCGCGACATCGACAAGCCCTTCCTGATGCCTGTTGAGGACGTGTTCTCGATCACCGGTCGTGGCACCGTTGCTACCGGCCGTATCGAAACCGGTATCGTCAAGGTAGGTGACGAGGTTCAGATCATGGGTCTTGGCGCCGACATGAAGTCTACCGTAACTGGTGTCGAGATGTTCCGCAAGCTCCTCGATCAGGGTGAGGCCGGCGACAACGTAGGTCTGCTCCTCCGCGGTATCGACAAGAAGGACATCAAGCGTGGTATGGTTATCTGCCACCCCGGTGTTGTTAAACCCCACAGCAAGTTCAAGGCTTCGGTCTACATCCTCAAGAAAGAGGAGGGTGGCCGTCACACTCCCTTCCACAACCACTATCGTCCCCAGTTCTACATCCGTACACTGGATGTGACCGGTGAGATCACTCTCCCCGAGGGCGTAGAGATGGTAATGCCCGGTGACCACGTAGAGATCATCGTTGACCTCATCAACCCCGTAGCATGCGACGCAGGTCTGCGCTTCGCTATCCGCGAGGGTGGCCGCACCGTCGGCTCGGGTCAGATCACCGAGATCCTCGACTAATCCGCTCTTAAAAAGCCATCCAATGGCAAGGCCCCTTGACGGAGCCTGCGCCGAATAACCTCCAAAGAGATCTGCGGCCCCCGGCCGCAAGGCAAGGGCCGCAGTTCTCTTTTCTACCTACGGGACTAGCTCAGTTGGTAGAGCACCGGTCTCCAAAACCGGGTGTCGGGAGTTCGAGTCTCTCGTCCCGTGCTTATAACAGACGCAAATGAGTAAACTTAAACTATTTACGGATATTGAGGAGTCTTATACCGAGCTTCGATATAAGACTTCTTGGCCATCAAGAAACCAGCTGATCAAGAGCGCTGTAATCGTGCTGATCGCTTCCATCATCATAGCTGCGATTATCTTTGTGATGGATCAGGTGGTCGATACCCTGATGCACTTCATCTACTCTCTGGGCCGATAAGCGCAATCCGCAGATAGAGACATAAGTTTTTTCCAACAACTCACAACAATCACATTTCACCCGAAGGAAAATGGCTGAGGCAACTAAGGAACCCGAACTGAAAAAGGCTTGGTATGTGCTGCGCGCAATATCGGGCAAAGAGGCAAAAGTCAAGGAACTCCTTGACGGCGCCATCCGCAACACAGATTTAGGTAACTACGTGTTTCAGGTGCTTATCCCCACGGAGAAGGTGATGACCGTGAAGAACGGAAAGAAGGTCATCAAGGAACGCAACCTTTATGGCGGTTATGTCTTTGTGGAATGCATACTTACCGGCGAGGTTCACTACGAACTCCGCAACACCACGAACGTCATTGACTTCCTCAAGGGGCGCGGCAAGGACGCCAAGCCCGAGCCGGTCAGCGAGAACGACGTGCGCCGCATGCTCGGTGCCGCCGACGAGCTGATAGACGCCACTCAGGACGGCAACGACTATATGGTGGGCGAGAGCGTCAAGGTGACGTTCGGCCCCTTCACCGGTTTTACCGGCATAATCGAGGAGGTCGACAAGACCAGAAAGAAGCTCAAGGTGATGGTCAAGATCTTCGGGCGCAAGACGCCGCTCGAACTCGAGAATTCGCAGGTAGAGCGTGAATAATCATCGCGCGGCCCAAGCAGTCCCGGGAGCCCTCAGGGGAGTCCGGGAATGATTGTGCCACGGGAGATGTCACAAAGCGGAGTCCGGAGCTGGTTACGCAGCGCCGCCGCCGGGAGGACATCGTTTTAACCGAATCATTAACAAAAAGAATTTAGATTTATCATGGCTAAAGAAATTGCTGGACAGATCAAATTGCAAATCAAGGGAGGGGCAGCAAACCCCTCGCCTCCCGTTGGTCCCGCTCTCGGTTCGAAGGGTATCAACATCATGGAGTTTTGCAAGCAATTCAACGCCCGCACTCAGGACAAGGCCGGCAAGGTGCTCCCGGTTGTAATCACCTATTACACCGACAAGAGCTTCGACTTCATCGTCAAGACTCCCCCCGTTGCCATCCAGCTCCTCGAGGCTACCAAGAAAAAGAGCGGTTCGGCCCAGCCTAACCGCAACAAGGTCGCCGAGGTGACTTGGGAGCAGGTCAAGGCAATTGCCGAGGACAAAATGCCCGATTTGAACTGTTTCAACGTAGCGTCGGCTATGCGTATGGTGGCCGGCACAGCCAGGAGCATGGGTATCACCGTGAAAGGAAGTTTCCCCGAAAACATTTAATCTTCAACAGACATGACTAAACTGACCAAAAATCAAAAGATTGCCCAAGAGAAGGTTGAAGCAGGGAAAGCCTACACACTTGCAGAGGCCGTAGACCTCGTCAAGGAGATAACCTTCACCAAGTTTGACGCATCGCTCGACGTCGACGTCCGTCTGGGCGTCGATCCCCGCAAGGCCAACCAGATGGTGCGCGGCGTCGTGACACTCCCCAACGGTACCGGCAAGCAGGTGCGCGTGCTCGTGCTCTGCTCGTCTGACGCCGAGGCAGCCGCCAAGGCAGCCGGAGCCGACTATGTCGGTCTCGACGAGTACATCGACAAGATCAAGGGCGGTTGGACTGACGTAGACGTCATCATCACCCAGCCCGCCATCATGGGTAAGATCGGTGCCCTCGGCCGTATCCTCGGTCCCCGCGGCCTGATGCCTAACCCCAAGAGCGGCACCGTGACCGTCGACGTGGCCAAGGCTGTCGAAGAGGTGAAGAAGGGTAAGATTGACTTCAAGGTCGACAAGAACGGTATCGTTCACTCGTCGGTCGGCAAGGTGTCTTTCGACGCCAAGGCAGCCCGCGAGAACGTCAAGGAGTTCATCAACACCCTCATCAAGCTCAAGCCCGCAACCGCCAAGGGCACATACATCAAGAGCATTTATCTTTCGAGCACCATGAGTCCCGGCATCAAGGTGGATCCCAAATCCGTGGATGAGTAATCACCTTCAAAAAGCTGACAGAACAAAATGAAAAAGGAAGATAAAATCATCGCGATACAGAACATCGCCAAGGAGATCGGCAACTATGGCTGCTTCTATCTGGTAGAGACCGCCGGTCTCGATGCCGAGAAGACCACAGCACTGCGCCGCGCCTGCAACAAGGCCGACATCAAGCTGCTCGTTGTCAAGAACACTCTCCTGCACAAGGCTCTTGAGTCGCTCGAAGGTGACTATACCGAGCTCTATTCTGCCCTCCACGGCGCTACCTCACTGATGCTCAGCAACACGGGCAACGCTCCCGCCAAGCTGATCAAGGAGGTGCTCAAGGGCCAGAAGGACGCCAAGCTCCCCGCCCTCAAGGCTGCATACGTAGAGGAGACCGTTTATGTCGGTGCCGACCAGCTCGACGCTCTCTGCGCAATCAAGAGCAAGAACGAGCTCATCGCCGACGTCGTGGCTCTGCTCCAGTCGCCCGCCAAGAATGTGGTATCCGCACTCACATCGGGTGGCACCAAGCTCCACGGCATCCTCGAAACTCTCTCGAAGAAGGAAGGCTGATAATCCCGGCCCCCGTCATCGAAAAAGACATCAAATCAAACAAATTTCATTCAACAACCCACATCCAACACCAATACAATCATGGCAGATCTCAATGCTTTTGCAGAACAACTCGTGAACCTCACCGTTAAGGAAGTAAACGAACTCGCTCAGATCCTCAAGGAAACCTACGGTATCGAGCCCGCAGCCGCAGCTGTTGCTGTAGCAGCCGGTCCCGCCGCCGGTGCTCCCGCCGAGGAGGAGAAGAGCTCGTTCGACGTAGTCCTCAAGTCGGCCGGCGCTTCGAAGCTCGCCGTTGTGAAGCTCGTCAAGGAGCTCACCGGTCTTGGCCTCAAGGAAGCCAAGGAGATGGTTGACGGCGCTCCCAGCGTCCTCAAGGAAGGCATCGCCAAGGCTGACGCCGAGGGCCTCAAGAAGCAGCTCGAAGAGGCTGGTGCTGAGGTAGAGCTGAAATAATCCGGCTCACCCCCGACACTCGTCGAGAGCGGCAGAACACGTTCTGCAAGATCCACTCGAAATAACCACTTATGGGTTAAGACCCCCGAAAGGGAGTCTTAACCTATTTGTGTTAAAAACGGGTGAGTTATATTAAAAAAATATAAAGATTTATATTTATTTGTAAATCTTCGAGGGTAACTGCGGCATTTTGGGGCATTTAGGGCGTTTTTCCCGCCTCCCGGCCGATGCAAAACCGGCCAACCCGGGCCAGCTGCGAAGAAAGAAGCGGACCTGCGAACAAAAAATTCCCAATTCCCAACTCCCAATTCCCAATTAAGTCAGATTCCCTCACCCCTTCCTCCCTTCCTCCCGCATTCACTAAACCAACCCAATGTCAGACACCACAGCAATCAAGCCGCGCAAGAATTTTGCGTCGGTCAAAAATCCCCTCCCTTATCCGGATTTTTTGGAGATTCAGCTCAAGTCTTTTCAGGACTTCCTGCAGCTCGACACTCCGCCGGAGAAGCGCAATAACGAGGGCCTTTTCAAAGTGTTTGCCGAGAATTTCCCCATCGCGGACACTCGCAACAATTTTGTCCTCGAGTTTCTCGACTATTACATCGACCCGCCCCGCTATACCATCGACGAATGTCTGGAGCGCGGCCTGACATACAGCGTGCCCCTCAAGGCCAAGCTGAAGCTCTATTGCACCGACCCTGACCATGAGGACTTCGACACCGTGATACAGGACGTGTATCTCGGCCCGATTCCCTACATGACCGACAAGGGCACGTTCGTCATCAACGGTGCCGAGCGCGTCGTGGTGTCACAGCTCCACCGTTCGCCCGGCGTCTTCTTCGGCCAGAGCACCCACGCCAACGGCACCAAGCTCTACAGCGCACGCATCATCCCCTTCCGTGGCAGCTGGATCGAGTTCGCGACCGACATCAACAACGTGATGCACGCCTACATCGACCGCAAGAAGAAACTCCCCGTCACCACGCTGCTCCGCGCCATCGGCATCGAGACCGACAAGGACATCATCGAGATCTTCGGTCTGGCCGAGGAGGTCAAGGTCAACAAGACGAACCTCAAGAAGGCAGTGGGCCGCAAGCTCGCCGCCAGAGTGCTCAAGTCGTGGGCCGAGGACTTCGTGGACGAGGATACCGGCGAGATCACGACCATCGAGCGCAACGACGTGATACTCGAGCGCGAGACCGTCATCGAGGAGGACAACATCGAAGCCATCCTCAACTCGGGCGTTCAGACCATTCTGCTGCACAAGGAGAATGTCAACACTCAGGAGTACTCCATCATCTTCAATACCCTGCAGAAAGACCCCACCAACTCAGAGCGTGAGGCCGTGCAGTACATATACAGGCAGCTGCGCAACGCCGAGCCGCCGGACGATGCGTCGGCACGCGAGGTCATCGCCAACCTTTTCTTCTCGGAGAAGCGTTACGACCTCGGCGAGGTAGGCCGCTACCGCATCAACAAGAAACTCGGTCTCACCACCCCCATGGAGGTCAAGGTGCTGACCAAGGAGGACATCATCGCCATCATCCGCTATCTCATCGAGCTCATCAACTCGAAGACCGATGTCGATGACATCGACCACCTCAGCAACCGCCGCGTGCGCACCGTGGGCGAGCAGCTCTACAACCAGTTTGGCGTAGGCCTGTCGCGCATGAGCCGCACCATCCGCGAGCGCATGAACGTGCGCGACAACGAGGTGTTCACCCCCATTGACCTTATCAACGCCAAGACAATCTCGTCGGTCATCAACTCGTTCTTCGGCACCAACGCCCTGTCGCAGTTCATGGACCAGACCAACCCGCTGGCCGAGATAACCCACAAGCGCCGTATGTCGGCCCTCGGCCCCGGCGGTCTGTCGCGCGAGCGTGCAGGCTTCGAGGTGCGAGACGTACACTATACCCACTATGGCCGTCTGTGCCCCATCGAGACCCCCGAGGGTCCCAACATCGGTCTTATCTCGTCGCTCTGCGTCTATGCCAAGATCAATGACCTCGGATTCATCGAGACCCCCTATCGCGAGGTCAAGGACGGCGTGGCCAACCTCAACAACAACGAGGTGGTCTACCTGACCGCCGAGATCGAGGAGGGCAAGATCATCGCTCAGGGCAACGCCCCCGTCGACGACTCGGGCCGCTTCATCAACGACCGCGTCAAGGCCCGTCTGGATGCCGACTTCCCCATCGTGGCCCCCGATCAGGTAGAGCTGATGGACGTATCGCCCACACAGATCGCCTCGATTGCGGCATCGCTGATCCCCTTCCTCGAGCACGACGACGCCAACCGCGCCCTCATGGGATCGAACATGATGCGTCAGGCCGTGCCCCTGCTGCGCTCGGAGAGCCCCATCGTGGGCACCGGCATCGAGGGTCAGCTCATACGCGACTCGCGCACTCAGGTCATGGCCGAGGGCGAGGGCGTCATCGAGTTTGTCGACGCCACCGTGATACGCATCCGCTATGACCGCACCCCCGACGAGGAGTTCGTGTCGTTCGAGGACAGCGTCAAGGAATATCACCTGCCCAAGTTCCGCAAGACCAACCAGAGCACCACAATCGACCTGCGCCCCATCTGCAACAAGGGCCAGCGCGTCAAGAAGGGCGACATCCTCACCGAGGGATACTCGACCGAGAACGGCGAGCTCGCACTGGGCCGCAACCTCAAGGTTGCGTTCATGCCTTGGAAGGGCTATAACTATGAGGACGCCATCGTGCTGAACGAGCGCGTGGTGCGCGAGGACATCCTCACCTCCGTCCACGTCGACGAGTACACCCTCGAGGTGCGCGAGACCAAGCGCGGCATGGAGGAGCTGACATCGGACATCCCCAACGTCAGCGAGGACGCCACCAAGGATCTGGACGAGCGCGGCATCATCCGCGTGGGCGCCCACATCGTGCCCGGCGACATCATGATCGGCAAGATCACCCCCAAGGGCGAGTCTGACCCCACCCCCGAGGAGAAGCTGCTCCGCGCCATCTTCGGCGACAAGGCCGGCGATGTCAAGGACGCATCTCTCAAGGCTTCGCCCTCGCTCAAGGGCGTCATCATCGGCACCCACCTGTTCCAGAAGGCCGAGAAGAAAAAGACCAAGAAGAGCGCCAACGCCGTGCTGCCCCTGCTCGACGAGGAGTATGAGGAGAAGCTCGACGGACTCAAGGACCTGCTCGTCAGCAAGCTGATGACGCTGACCGAGGGCAAGACCTCGGCCGGAGTGCGCGACTTCCTCGGCACCGCCATCATACCCAAGGGCTCGCAGTTCACAGCCGGTACCCTCAAGGGCATCGAGTATGACACCATCAACCTCTCTGACTGGACCAACGACGAGCACACCAACCAGCTGGTGCGCGCAACCATCGTCAACTACCTGCGCAAGAGCAAGGAGATCGACGCCGAGCTGCGCCGCAAGAAGTTCGACATCTCGATAGGCGACGAGCTCCCCTCGGGCATCATGAAGCTGGCCAAGGTCTACGTGGCCAAGAAGCGCAAGATCTCGGTGGGCGACAAGATGGCTGGCCGTCACGGCAACAAGGGTATCGTATCGCGCATCGTGCGTCAGGAGGACATGCCGTTCCTCGCCGACGGTACACCCGTCGACATCGTGCTGAACCCTCTGGGCGTGCCCTCGCGTATGAACCTCGGCCAGATCTTCGAGACCGTGCTCGGTTGGGCCGGCCGCGAGCTGGGCGAGAAATTCGCAACCCCCATCTTTGACGGCGCGACACTCGAGGACCTCAACGAGTGGACCGACAAGGCAGGCCTGCCCCGCTATGGCAAGACCTATCTCTATGACGGCGGCACCGGCGAGCAGTTCGACCAGCCCGCCACCGTGGGCGTCATCTACATGCTCAAGCTCGGCCACATGGTCGAGGACAAGATGCACGCCCGTTCTATCGGTCCGTACTCGCTCATCACCCAGCAGCCCCTCGGCGGCAAGGCCCAGTTCGGCGGCCAGCGTTTCGGCGAGATGGAGGTGTGGGCGCTCGAGGCATTCGGCGCATCGCACATCCTTCAGGAGATCATCACGGTCAAGTCAGACGACGTCACCGGCCGCTCCAAGACCTACGAGGCCATCGTCAAGGGCGAGGCCATGCCCCCCGCCGGCATCCCCGAGTCGCTCAACGTGCTCCTGCACGAGCTCCGCGGTCTCGGCCTGAGCATCAACCTCGAGCCCTGACAACTTCGGGCGGATATTCTCTCTCTCAATCACAACACTCTAAAAATCACACCATCATATAATGGCTTTTAGAAAAGACAACAAACAAAAGACCGGTTTCACGAAAATCTCCATAGGCCTCGCATCGCCCGAGGAGATTCTCGAGAAATCGAGCGGCGAAGTGTTGAAGCCGGAAACCATCAACTACCGCACCTACAAGCCCGAGCGCGACGGCCTCTTCTGCGAGAGGATCTTCGGCCCCGTCAAGGACTATGAGTGCCATTGCGGAAAGTACAAGCGCATCCGCTACAAGGGCATCGTCTGCGACCGCTGCGGTGTCGAGGTGACCGAGAAGAAGGTGCGTCGCGAGCGCATGGGCCACATCAAGCTCGTGGTGCCCGTGGCTCACATCTGGTACTTCCGCTCGCTGCCCAACAAGATAGGCTATCTGCTGGGTCTCCCCTCAAAGAAGCTCGATGCCGTGGTCTACTACGAGCGCTATGTCGTAGTGCGTCCCGGCGAGGCCGCCGAACTCGGCGACGAGAAACCCGTTCAGAAGCTCGACCTGCTCACCGAGGACGAGTACTTCGACATCGTCGACCGCCTGCCGGCCGAGAACCAGAGCCTGCCCGACGACGATCCCCGCAAGTTCGTGGCCAAGATGGGCGCCGAGGCTCTCTACGAGCTGCTCCGCGACCTCGACCTCGACGACCTCTCGTATGCCCTGCGCGCGCAGGCCAACGAGGAGGGCTCGCAGCAGCGCAAGACCGAGGCCCTGAAGCGCCTGCAGGTCGTAGAGTCGTTCCGCGCGTCCAAGGACCGCAACCGCCCCGAGTGGATGATACTTCAGGCCGTGCCCGTCATCCCCCCCGAGCTGCGTCCCCTCGTGCCTCTGGACGGCGGTCGTTTCGCCACCTCCGACCTCAACGACCTCTATCGTCGCGTCATCATCCGCAACAACCGCCTCAAGCGTCTCATCGAGATCAAGGCTCCCGACGTGATCCTGCGCAACGAGAAGCGCATGCTTCAGGAGGCCGTCGACTCGCTGCTCGACAACTCGCGCAAGTCGTCGGCAGTCAAGACCGAGGCCAACCGTCCCCTCAAGTCGCTCTCCGACTCGCTCAAGGGCAAGCAGGGCCGCTTCCGCCAGAACCTCCTCGGCAAGCGTGTCGACTACTCGGCCCGTTCGGTCATCGTGGTCGGCCCCGAGCTCAAGATGCACGAGTGCGGCATCCCCAAGAACATGGCCGCCGAGCTCTACAAGCCCTTCGTGATCCGCAAGCTCATCGAGCGCGGCATCGTCAAGACCGTCAAGTCGGCCAAGAAGATCGTAGACCGCAAGGAGCCCGTCGTATGGGACATCCTCGAGTATGTCATGAAGGGTCACCCCGTGCTGCTCAACCGTGCCCCGACACTGCACCGTCTCGGCATTCAGGCGTTCCAGCCCAAGATGATCGAGGGCAAGGCCATCCAGCTCCACCCGCTGGCATGTACCGCCTTCAACGCCGACTTCGACGGTGACCAGATGGCCGTGCACCTCCCCCTCGGCAACGAGGCCGTGCTCGAGGCCCAGCTGCTGATGCTCGGCTCGCACAACATCCTCAACCCCGCCAACGGCGCGCCTATCACCGTGCCCTCTCAGGACATGGTGCTGGGTCTCTACTATATCACCAAGCTCCGCAAGGGCGACAAGGGCGAGGGCCTCAAGTTCTACGGTCCCGAAGAGGCCGAGATCGCCTATAACGAAGGCCGCGTCACCCTGCACGCACCCGTCTCGATCGTCGTCGACGACATCGACGAGTTCGGCAACCCCGTGCGTCACCTCGTGGAGAACACCTCGGTGGGCCGCGTGCTGGTCAACCAGTACGTGCCCAAGGAGATCGGCTATGTCAACGAGATTCTCTCCAAGAAGTCCCTGCGCTCCATCATCTCCAAGGTCATCAAGTATTGCGGCATCCCCCGCTCGGCACAGTTCCTCGACGACATCAAGAACCTCGGCTATTACATGGCCTTCAAGGGCGGCCTGTCGTTCAACCTCGGCGACGTGCTCATACCCGCCGAGAAGGAGCAGTACGTGCGCGAGGGCTACGAGCAGGTGCAGGACGTCCTCAACAACTACTCGATGGGCTTCATCACCAACACCGAGCGCTACAACCAGATCATCGACATCTGGACACACGTCAACTCGCGTCTGGCCGACACGCTGATGAAACAGATCTCGGCCGACAAGCAGGGCTTCAACCCTGTATACATGATGCTCGACTCGGGCGCCCGTGGTTCGAAGGACCAGATCCGTCAGCTCTCCGGCATGCGTGGTCTTATGGCCAAGCCCCAGAAGAGCGGTGCCGAAGGCGGCCAGATCATCGAGAACCCGATTCTTGCCAACTTCAAGGAGGGCCTGAGCGTGCTCGAGTACTTCATCTCGACCCACGGTGCCCGCAAGGGTCTTGCGGATACCGCCCTCAAGACTGCCGACGCCGGTTACCTGACCCGCCGTCTCGTCGACGTGGCCCACGACGTCATCATCAACGAGACCGACTGCGGCACGCTGCGTGGCCTTGTCTGCACCGAGATCAAGAACAATGACGAGGTCGTTGCCTCGCTGGGCGAGCGCATACTGGGCCGCGTGTCCGTGCACGACGTCATCGACCCCACCACCGGCGAGCTCATCGTGGCCGCCGGCGAGGAGATCACCGACGCCGCAGCCGACCGCATCAACGAGTCGCCCATCGAGAGCGTCGAGATACGCTCGGTGCTCACCTGCGAGTCTCGCAAGGGCGTCTGCGCCAAGTGCTATGGCCGCAACCTTGCCACCCACCGCATGGTGCAGATGGGCGAGGCCGTCGGCGTCATCGCAGCACAGTCCATCGGCGAGCCCGGTACACAGCTCACCCTGCGTACGTTCCACGTCGGTGGTGTGGCCTCGAACATCGCGGCCGTCAACTCGCTCACCTCGCGCTATGACGGTATCGTCGAGATCGACGAACTCCGCACCGTCCAGACCGACGAGCTCGACGCCAAGGGCCGCAAGGTCGACGTCGTCATCGGTCGTCTGGCCGAGATGCGCATCCTCGACCCCAAGACCCGCATGATGCTCACATCCGCCAACATCCCCTATGGCGCCAAGCTCTACTTCGACAACGAATCTGAGGTCAAGAAGGGCGACGTCATCTGCGAGTGGGACCCCTTCAACGCCGTCATCGTCAGCGAGGTCGGCGGCGAGGTACGCTACGACAACCTCACCGAAGGCATCACCTATCGCGTCGACGCCGACGAGCAGACAGGCATCAGCGAGAAGATCATCATCGAGAGCAAGGAGCGCGGCAAGGTGCCCGAGGCCCACATCGTAGGCCCCGACGGCGAGATACTCAAGACATACGCACTCCCCGTGGGCGCACACCTCATGGTCGAGGACGGCGCCGTGGTCAAGTCGGGCGAGGTATTCGTCAAGATCCCCCGCGCCACCGGCGGTGCCGGCGACATCACGGGCGGTCTGCCCCGCGTCACCGAGCTCTTCGAGGCCCGCAACCCGTCCAACCCCGCCATCGTCAGCGAAATCGACGGCGAGGTGCGCTTCGGCAAGGTCAAGCGCGGCAACCGCGAGATCTCCGTCACCTCCAAGCTGGGCGAGACCAAGAAGTATCTCGTGCCCCTGTCCAAGCAGATACTCGTGCAGGAGAACGACTATGTCCGCGCCGGCACGCCCCTCTCGGACGGTGCCATCACCCCCGCCGACATCCTCAACATCATGGGCCCGACAGCCGTTCAGGAATACATCGTCAACGAGGTTCAGGACGTCTATCGCATGCAGGGCGTTAAGATCAACGACAAGCACTTCGAGGTCATCGTACGCCAGATGATGCGCAAGGTCAACATCCTCGATCCCGGCGACACCGGATTCCTCGAGCAGCAGATTGTCGACAAGCGCGACTTCATGGAAGAGAACGACCGCATCTGGGGCAAGAAAGTGGTGCTCGACGCCGGCGACAGCGAGAATGTCAAGAAAGGCCAGATCATCACCGCGCGCAAGCTCCGCGACGAGAACTCGCAGCTCAAGCGCAAGGACCTCAAGCTGGTCGTGGTGCGCGACGCACAGCCTGCAACGTCCGAGCAGATACTGCAGGGCATCACCCGCGCCGCACTCCAGACATCGTCGTTCATGTCGGCCGCATCGTTCCAAGAGACCACCAAGGTGCTCAACGAGGCAGCCATCAACGGCAAGGTCGACTATCTGCAGGGCATGAAGGAGAACGTCATCTGCGGTCACCTCATCCCCGCCGGTACGGGTCTGCGCGCCTACGAGCGCCTCGTGGTGAGCGGCAAGGACGACTATGACTCGTTTGCCACCGCCGACGACGGCTTCACCGCCGCCCCCGAGGTCGAGGAGGTAGCCCACACCGAACTCTGACACTGAGGCCCCGCGGGCCTGCAAGATACGCCCCCGCCGTCCCGTCAAAGGACAGCGGGGGCTTTCTTTGATATATGTATGTCCGACGGCAGACTTATTGTAGGACGCTTTTGGCGGCCCGGCCCGATATGCCCTTGCCACATAGTCCGTATCGGTCACCCTCGTCCTGATATTGTCAGGAATGGTTGCCCGGATATTGTATCAGGCACGAAAAATGTTGTTAAACATATTGTTAAAAACATTTAATTGTTTGTGATTTAGCCGGATGTGAGTTAATTTTGTACGAATTTCGTCACATTCCTGACAAGATTTATCTAAATACCATCATTCATCAACCTAAACAACTACCTTATGAGAATTTCTACTCTCTTTGCAGCTGTACTCGCTACGGCAATGTCGGTTTCTGCCGGCGAAGTAACCGAAATCCAGACCGCCGTCATGGGCTGGAACGAGTCAACCCCCTCGCACGTCAACTTTGCAGAAAGCGACACCGAGGGCGAGTCTGACAACCACCTCGACTGGGCCAACGGCTTTGCACTCCAGCTCGGCCGCAACGACAAGGCATACGCGAGCGCCAAGGACATCACCGTAAACGGCGAGAACATCAAGACCATCAAGCTCTCTAACGGTGCTGCCAACTACATCACCGCTCCCGAGGGCTACGTGATCACCAACCTCACCCTCTACAGCTACATCAACTTCGACCGCGTGGCTAAGGGCAAGGAAGGCCGTGTATGCTACTGGGCTCAGATCGGCGACAAGAACTTCACCAAAGAGGAGCCCAACGCCGATGGCACAGGTGTGACCGTAGTTCCCGCCGATGACGCCACCATCCTCAAGGACTACAGCGACATCGAGGGCTATCAGGAGAATCCCGACAAGGTGTCTGTAGCCATCAACAACCAGAAGACCGTCATGTTCAAGAACACCGGCGAGCAGCTCTGCTTCGTCATGGAGGTGACCTTCGGCAAGGGTGAGCCCGAGTCCGGCATCAACGACATCATCGCCATCATCGCCAATCCCGTTGTTGAGGACGGCGTTATGTACAACCTTCAGGGCATCCGTGTTGACGAGAGCTACCGTGGCATCGTCATCATGAACGGCAAGAAGTATCAGAAGAACTGATCACTGCCCCGTCTCGGGCCTGACGGCCTGAGCAAATGAACAAGAAAACGGCCTCCGCGCGAGCGTGGAGGCCGTCTCTTTTTTTATCCTTAAAGCTCTTTAGAGCTCGTGATAGTTCTCGGTTTTGTTGACGCGATACATCTCTGATGCAGTTTCGCCATACCATTCAATGAGTTTCTTTGCGATTTCCTTAACTTTCATAACTTTAATCTTTTAGTAGGTTTTACAATTAGTCGTTCAATTTAATAACACGCAAAATTACTAAAAAGTTTTCAGATATGCTATAAAATTATGTTATAAAACATATTTTTCTTTTTCGGGAAAATATGTATTTTTGCGGATGACATAAAGTAAAATATATCTTATCCCCGATTTTAGGGCTTAAAGTATATTATAATATATATGACTTACCAAGATGGTTATGCCGACAAGTCGGCCAGAGAGATTATCGGATTGCTGGGGCTCAGGTTCCGGTCGTACAGACAACGCATGGGGCTGACTCAGGCCGATGTTGCCGCACATGCGGGGGTGTCGGTGCTGACGGTGGTCAAGTTCGAGAGCGGCAGGGCCGAGAATGTATCCATGCGCACCTTCTTGTCACTGCTGCGGAGCATCGGGGCACTCGCCGACATGGAGGGTGTACTCCCCGAGCTGCCTCCCGACCCGTATTCGACCCCCGAGAATAAGAGTGTGCAACGAATAAGACCGCAGAAAATATGATAACCCGGCTCAAGGTGCTATATGGCGGGCGCGAGATAGGCATGTTGATATGGGACAAGCGCCGCGGCACCTCGTACTTCAACTTCAATCCGGCACTCGACATTGACCCGTCGCTGCTGTCGCCGCTCACAATCCCGTCTGACGCCTCGCGACGGCGCATACCCGTGTGGGGCGCGGAGGATGCTATATACAACAGGCTTCCCCCGTTTCTGGCCGACTCGCTGCCCGACCGCTGGGGCAATCTGCTGTTCGAGCAATGGTGCCGCGAGCAACGGATACCGATCTCGTCTGTGACGCCGCTGGACAAGCTCTCGTTCATCGGCCGACGCGCCATGGGTGCCTTTGAGTTCGAGCCCGTGGCCTCCGACCCGGGTCCGCGGGGTAAGATCGACATGTCGGCGTTGGTGTCGCTGGCCCGCAAGGTGTTTGCACAGCGTCAGGATGTACATATCCTGCCCGAGGAGTCGCTGACCATGCAGGCGCTGATAGCGCTCGGCAGCTCGCCCGGAGGCCGTCAGCCAAAGGCGCTCGTGGCGATTGACCGGGCCACCGGAGAGATTCGCTCGGGCCAGATTGCCGGGCTCGAGGGGCACAGATACGGCTTGCTGAAGTTCGGTGATGCCGAATACTCGTCGGCCGAGCTCGAGATGACATACCATGACCTTGCCGTCGATGCAGGCTTGGCGATGACTGCTGCCGAGCTGCTCGAGTTTGACGGGTCAAGGCATTTCCTCACCGAGAGATTCGACCGGGCGGACGGACGCAGGGTACATGTCCAGACTCTTGCCGCGATGGCGCCGGGTGTCGACAGCTATGAGGGGCTCATGGATGTGTGCCGCAGGCTTGGACTCGGGGTCGATGCCCTCACCGAGGTGTTCAGGAGGATGGTCTTCAATATCCTCTCGAACAACACCGACGACCACAACAAGAATTTTTCATTCCTGATCGGTGCCGACGGTCGGTGGTCATTGTCTCCGGCCTATGACATGACATTCATCTTCGACACGAACGGGATGCGCCCCATGAACGTGCGCTGCATGTCTGTGGGGGGCAAGCTCGCCGACATTACCATGGACGACGTGCTGACGCTGGCGGTAGACAACGATATAAGCCGCGCGAGGGGATTGACCGAGATACAACGGATTGCCCGGTCGCTCGGACGTTTCGGCGAGGTTGCCTCGTGCCATGGGGTCAATGATGCGTGTGCGGGGATCGTGGGGAGCGCCATCAATGATAACCTCCGCGCATGGGGGCTGGCCGACGAGCGTGTACGCGGGCAGTATGTCGTGGACGGACATTCGGTCGGCGATATTCACATCGAGGTTTCCTATAAAGGGAATTATCATATCCTGTTCACCCGCGACGGTAGGCCATCGAAACTGGTCGTGGACAGCAAGTCGGAGTCGGGCAGGGCCATCAGCATGGCCGGTGCAGCCGACGCCGACGAGTCGCTGTTGCTCGAGATAATCCGTCGGAAGATGTCGTAAAAGTATATTCTGCTATATCTTAACGCCTGAAATGGGGGTTAAGGTATAGCAGAATATATGTTGGGGTGGGGGTTAGCTGAAGACTATCGTCTTGTTGTTGTAGGTGAGGAGCTTGCGCTGGATGTGTTTCTCGACGGCGCGCGAGAGGACGATTTTCTCCAGATCGCGGCCTTTCTTGACGAGGTCCTCGACGGTGTCGCGGTGGGTGATGCGGGTTATGTCCTGCTCGATGATGGGGCCTGCGTCGAGCTCGGTGGTGACATAGTGCGAGGTGGCGCCTATCAGCTTGACGCCGCGCTCGAATGCCTGATGATAGGGCTTGGCACCGATAAAGGCGGGCAGGAACGAGTGGTGTATGTTGATGATGCGCCCGGGATAGCGGTCGATGAACTCCTCGCTGAGCACCTGCATGTAGCGGGCCAGCACGATGAAGTCGATGCCGTGGCGGTCGAGCAGCTCGAACTCGCGTTGTTCCATCTCGGCCTTGTTGTCGCGCGTCACGGGGATGACCTCGAAGGGTATGTCGAACTGCCGTCCCACAATGGCCAGATCGGGATGGTTGGAGATGATGAGGGGTATCTCGACGTCCCACTCGCCCGCGGTATAGCGCGCCAGCAGGTCGTAGAGGCAGTGGCTCATCTTGCTGACGAAGATGGCCATGCGCTGGCGGTGCGAGGTGAAGCTGAGGCGGTAGGTGATGTTGTAGCGGGCGGCGTAGAGGGTGGCGAAATACTCCTTGATCTTGTCGTGGGGTATGAGGAAGTGTTCGAGGTCCCACTCGATGCGCATGAACAGGATGGAGTTGACGCGGTCTACGTACTGGTCGAGATAGAGGATGTTGCCGCCGTTGTTGTTGATGAACTCGGTGAGCACCGCTATGATGCCGGGGCTGTCGGGACAGTGCATGCGCAGCACTGCAGTGTCGCGGCGCGGGGTCAGTTCCATGGCAGCACGGTGGTGTCGTAGATCCATACGCGGGTCTTGCCCCCTACGCACGAGATTGAGCCCGTGACGTCGCTACCCTCGAATCGGGGATCGGTCATGATGACGACGCCCGGCTCGACGAGGGTGCCGGTATATGTGTTGGCGCCGTCGCGATAGTCGATCTTGAACGTGCCCTCGGTGTCGCCGGCGGTGATGGTGACGGGATAGCTCTCTTCCTCGTAGACAAACTGATACGTGCCGGGCTGCAGGTCGAGCTTCTCGGGCGTCACGCAGGCCGACTTGGGCAGCCATGCCCCGTTCCAGCCGGGTATGTTGACGCGCCAGAAGCCCTCGGCCTCGCCGGTCTTCTCGAAGGCCATGCCCGGGAGTATGTCGATGAGGTCTTCCCACTGGTTGGGCATGGGCGAGTCGGTCGATGGTTCCTGATATATGTTGGTGGTGGTTCCGGTCACCACATATTCTGCGGCCGATGCGCAGAACGACATGGCCGCGAGGGCGACGATGGTAGCGAGAATCTTTTTCATATTATCGTGATTTGGGGTATTGTGTCGTCGGGTGATGAGATGATGAACTGGGCGTGTCCGTTGAACGCCGGGAACGTGAACGAGTCGGGCCGCGTACCGGGCGCGGGGCGCTCGGGGGCGTGGATGGCCGGGTCGCCGTTGCCGGCGCCGAGCAGGGTGACCCCCTCGGGGAGCGCGATGCGCAGGTCGGGACAGGCCGTGGGGGCGAATCGGCCCTTTGAGTCGAGCAGGGTGACGTTGACTATGCTGATGCCGTCCTGACGGTGTGCCGTCTCGGCCACGACCTTGGCCGCGGGGCCAGCGGTCTCGACGGTCTCCGTGAGCACGCGCTTGCCGTCGCGATAGCCGCGGGCGGTGACCTTGCCGGGTGCATAGACGGCATCGAAGGCTGCATGGCCTCCGGGCTCTACCTTGCGGCGGCCGAGGTTGCGTCCGTTGACGATGAGCTCGACCTCGTCGAGGTTGGTATAGACCCACACGGGGATGCTATCGCCCTCGTGCCCCTCGAGGTTCCAGTGGGGCAATATGTGCAGCACGGGGGTGTCGGTCCACTGGGCCTTGAGGTAATATGCCTCGTCCTTGGGGAATCCGCAATAGTCCAGCAGGCCGAACTGGCTTCCGGTGGCGGGATACTTGAGAGGGTTGGGCTCGCCGCGATAGTCGAATCCTGTCCAGTAGCACAGGCCCATGAGCCACGGGCGGTCGCGATAGAACTGCCATCCGCGGGCTATGCGGTTGAGCACGGAGTCGTGCTCGACATCGGGCGTGCGGTTGAGCGAGGCCATGCGTCCGGCCTCGATGTCGTCGAAATAGACGCCGCGCGTGCCGCAGCCGGTGGTCTCCTCAGACCCGAACGCGATGCGGGCGGGGTTCTCGCCGCGCAGCCGCTCTATGGGGTTCTGCACGATGTAGTTGTATCCGGCCACGTCGGGTGTCTCGACCGGCCTCGGACCGCCTGCGGTGGCCACGGTCATCAGTCGGGTGGGGTCGAGGCGATGGGTGATGTCGCGCAGGTCGGCCACGATCCGGGCTCCGCGCGGGTCCCACTCGACGCCCCACTCCTCGTTGCCGACGCTCCAGAGTATTATGGAGGGGTGGTTGAAGTCGCGGTCTATCATTGCCGCGAGCTGCCCGACGTGATAGTCGTTGATGCCGAGCAGGCGGTTCTCCTCGACCACCAAGAGCCCGAGCGAGTCGCATGCGGCCAGCATCTCGGGCGTGGCCGGGTTGTGTGAGGTGCGTATGGTGTTGACGCCATACTTCATCAGCTCCTTGAGGCGGTAGACGTTGACGGCGTCGGGAATGCCGGCGCCCACGCCGGGGTGGTCCTGATGCTGGTTCACGCCATATATCTTGAACGGCCTGCCGTTGATGGCCAGACCCGTGTCGGCGTCCATGTCGACGGTGCGGAATCCGGTGCGCACCGTCTCGGCGTCTGCCTCGGTGCCGCGCAGCGACACGCGCACGTCATATAGCTCGGGGTTGCCGGGCTGCCACAGCCTGACGCTGTCGGGTCGCAGCACCACGCGCCACGCATACTCCTCGCGCGGAGCCAGCTCGGAGGGCACCGAGACGGCCGTCGAGCTGACGCCGCCCCCCGCGGGGTTGCCGTCGGTGTCGAGCAGGTCTACGGCCACGGTGATGCCCTGATCGCGCAGCGAGTGCGAGTGGTTGGCTATGCGTCCGGTCACCTCTATGGCCGCGTTGCGTCCCGACCCGGGGGCCGAGGGGAGGTATGTCACCCTGACCGAGCCGGGCACTATGTGGATGCCGGGGGATTTCTCGAGCCAAGCGTGACGGTAGATGCCGCCCCCCTCATAAAACCATCCCTCCTCGAGGGTAGCGTCCGAGCGGACGGCGATGAGGTTGTCGTCGCCCTCCTTGAGGTATGGCGTGATGTCATATCGAGCCGTGGTATAGCCCGAGGGCTCGCCGCCGAGATAGAATCCGTTGACCCACACGCGGCTGTCGCGAAACACGCCGTCGAGCACCAGCCAGTGCTTCATGCCCGCCTCGGCGGGGTCTACGCCAAACGTGCGCCTGTACCAGCCCACCGACGTCGCGGGATATTTATAACCCACCTGCTTGTAGCCGTGGCTGTGGCTGGCCGTGCTGTCGTATGGCAGGTCGGCCACGAAGTCGTGGGGCAGGTCCACGCTGACCCATGCCGAGTCGTTGAACGCCGCGGCATAGGGCCCCTCGTTGTGTATCGAGTTGGCCTTGGTGAGATAGTTGAAGTATTCCGTTCCGCAGCCGAAGTCCTTGGCCGGGTCCGTGTGTCCGAAGGCGAAACGCCAGCCGCCGTCGAGCGAAACGCGCTCGCGGCCCCCGGCACTCAGGGCGCCGAGGGCCGCGACGGCAATGAGGAGAGCGGTGATGTTATGCTTCATCGTAGGTCACGGGGAGCACCCTCGATATTGAGTGGTCGAGCGAGATGAGAGTCTCCGTGCCGACGACACCCGGGATTATCTGCAGTTTGTTGTTGAGCAGCTCCATCAGGTGCTCGTTGTCGCGCGCGAACAGCTTGACCAGCATCGTGTAGGGGCCCGTGGTGAAGTGGCACTCGACCACCTCGGGTATCTTCTCGAGCTCGGGCACGACCTCGCGGTACATGGCTCCGCGCTCGAGGTTGACGCCGATGAACGTGCACGTGCGGTATCCCAGAATCTTGGGGTCGACGTTATAGCCCGAGCCGGTGATGACGTTGAGGTCGACCATGCGCTGGATGCGCTGATGGATTGCGGCGCGAGACACCCCGCACTCCTGAGCCACATCTTTGGAGGCGATGCGTGCGTTGCGCATCACAATTTCGAGGATTTTCCTGTCGAGATTGTCTATTTTTTCCATATATGGATTAGGTGATTCTGTTGGTTGGATGAGATTTTTGGCAAATATACTCAAAAAATGCCAAATAAAAATCAAATTGCCATTAAAAACGCATTTTGCGGTAAATTAATACGCTATTAGGGGCGCATTTGTCTGCCGGTGGATTCGTAATGTGCAAAAAAGCGGGCGGGTTTTCAACTTTTTTGGACACGCGGGTTTTGTAGGTCGTGGGAAATGTGTAACTTTGCCGTAAGAAACAACTCTAACCTTAAAAAATAATACAATGGCTAAATTCGACAAGATCGCAGTCCTCGCCAAGATGGGCGAGACAGGCGTTGTCCCCGTATTCTATCACAAAGACGCCGAGGTGGCCAAGCAGGTCGTCAAGGCTTGCTATGAGGGTGGCATCCGCGCCTTCGAGTTCACCAACCGCGGCGACTTCGCACACGAAGTGTTTGCCGAGGTGGTCAAGTTTGCCGCCAAGGAGTGCCCCGACATGGCCATGGGCGTAGGCTCTATCGTAGACCCCGCCACCGCAGCCCTCTACATCCAGCTGGGTGCATGCTTCATCGTAGGCCCGCTCTTCAACCCCGAGGTATCCAAGATCTGCAACCGCCGTCTGGTTCCCTATACCCCCGGCACAGGCACCGTCAGCGAGGTCGGCGCCGCACAGGAGACCGGCTGTGATCTGGTCAAGTGCTTCCCCGGCGACGTTCTCGGCCCGAAATTCATCAAGGGTCTCATGGCTCCCATGCCTTGGACCAAGATCATGGTCACCGGCGGCGTAGAGCCCACCAAGGAGAACATCGAGGGCTGGATCAAGGCCGGCGTACACTGCGTGGGCATGGGCTCGAAGCTCTTCCCCAAGGACAAGGTTGTCGCTCAGGACTGGCAGTATGTCACCGACAAGTGCCGCGAGGCGCTCGGCTATGTGGCAGAAGCCCGCAAGTAATCAGCCGGACAATACCCGCAAGACAAAAAATCGGACCGTCATCGCGACGGCCCGATTTTTTTTCTTAACCTTAAATCTAATACCATGAAAACACAGTGCAAATATAGTAACTACAATACTAAGACAACCAAAGGGGTCAAATGGTTCGGAGAGGGGAGTGGGATTAACTTTTATTAACAGAGAGTGGGGATAGTTGGACTAGTTGGACTAGTTGAACTAGAAAAACTAGACCAACTAGATCAACAAGAAAAACCAGACCAAGCTGTTATCAAAAGTTAACGAAAGTGTGCAATTTGCGAGGAAATGTTAACAAATATCAACTTTTGCGGGCTCGGATTCGTCGAGGGCAAAATATTAGACTTAACTTTGCAGTCAAATAATTACAGCTATGAACAATATCCTTACGCTCCTCACAGCCGGCCATGCCGCGGCACATCCCGATGCTCCCGCACTCGCCGCGCCCGACGGAGACGGAAAATGGCATGACATATCGTGGCGCGAGTTCGACCGCGACGTGTGCCGCGCCGCACGCGCGCTGGCACGTCTCGGCGTGGGCCGTCAGGACTGCGTGGCCACATTCTCGGCCAACAGGCCCGAAAACCTCGTCACCGACTTCGCCCTCTATCGCCTCAGGGCCGTGTCGGTGTCCATCTATGCCACGTCATCGCCCGAACAGGTCACATATATAGTAGACGACGCCAAGTGCGAGATACTCTTTGCCGGAAACGCCACCCAGTATCACCACGCCCGCACCGTGCAGCGCATGCTGCCCGGACTGCGCACCATCGTGGTGATTAAGCCCATCAAGCTCGACGACGACGACAAGACCTCGATGCTCTGGAGCGACTTCATCCGTCTGGGCGATGATGCCGGCAAGGAGATCGAGGACAAGGTCGAGGCGCTCACCGCCGCCGCCGAGCCCGACGACATAGCCACGCTGGTCTATACCTCGGGCACCACCGGCGAGCCCAAGGGCGCCATACTGACCCACCACAACTATACCGCCGCCCTCGAGGCCCACAAGGAGCGCCTGACCATGGTGACGCCCGCCGACGTTTCGATGGCCTTCCTGCCCCTGAGCCATATCTTCGAGAAGGGATTCACCTACTTCTGCCTCGTCGTCGGCGCCAAGGTGGCCGTCAACCGCGACCCGCACGTCATTCAGGATACCATCAAGCAGGTGCGCCCGACATGCATGTGCGCCGTGCCCCGATTCTGGGAAAAGGTCTATACCGCCGTTCAGGAGAAGATCTCGACGATGGGCGTGGTGCAGCGCTCGATGATACGTCTGGCCCTGCGCGTGGGCCACAAGCGCAACATAGACTACGTGCGTCAGGGGCGCCCGGTGCCCGCGATGCTCGAGACGGCATACAAGTTCTTTGACGCCAAGGTGTTTGCCCAGCTGCGTGGCGCCATCGGCATCGACAATCCCAACATCTTCCCCACCGCCGGCGCGCCGGTGTCCGACACGCTGGTCGAGTTCTTCCACTCGTGCGGGCTCTTCATCATGGTGGGCTACGGCCTGTCCGAGACCACGGCCACGGTGACCTGTTTCCCCGTGCCCGGCTATGAGATAGGCTCGGTGGGCACCACGCTGTCCGGCGTGCACGTGCGCATAGGCGAGAACTCGGAGGTCGAGGTCAAGGGCCCGACCATCATGCGAGGATACTACAACAAGCCTGATGCCACGGAGGCCGCCTTCACCGAGGACGGCTGGTTCCGCACCGGCGATGCCGGATACATCGACACCCACGGCGCGCTGTTCCTGACAGACCGCATCAAGGACCTCTTCAAGACCTCTAACGGCAAGTACATAGCCCCGCAGGCCATCGAGGCCCGTCTGGGCACCGACAAGTTCATCGAGCAGGTGGCCGTCATCGGCGACAACCGCAAGTTTGTCTCGGCCCTGATCGTGCCCAACTACGAGGCCATCCGCGTGTGGGCCGACGAGAAGCATGTGGCCGGAGCCTCGACCCCGGCCGAGATCGCCGTGTCGCCCGAGGTGCACAAGATGATGGAGGAGAGGCTCGAGAAACTGCAGCGCGGACTGGCCGCGTTCGAGAAGATCAAGCGCTTCACCCTGATGCCCAAGGAATTCACCATGGAGTCGGGCGAGCTGACCAACACCCTCAAGCTGAAGCGCCGCGTCATCGCCGAGCGCTATGCCGGCGTGATCGAGAAAATGTATCAATAAACCATAACCCAACCAATAGGTATATAGAATATGAAAGTAGCGATTGTAGGCGTCAGTGGCGCCGTAGGACAGGAATTCCTCAGAGTGCTCGACGAGCAGAATTTCCCCCTCGACGAGCTTGTGCTTTTCGGGTCAGAGCGTTCGGCCGGACGCAAGTACACATGGCGCGGCCGCGAATATACCGTGCAGTTGCTGCGCGAGGACCCCTCGGACTTCGAGGGCGTTGACTTTGCGTTCACCTCGGCCGGTGCCGGAGTGTCCAAGAAGTTCGCCCCCGTCATCACCGCCCGCGGCGCCGTGATGATAGACAACTCGTCGGCCTTCCGCATGGACGAGGACGTGCCTCTGGTCGTGCCCGAGGTCAACGGCGACGACGCCTTCAACGCACCCCACGGCATCATCGCCAACCCCAACTGCACCACCATCATCATGGTCGTGGCCCTGAAGCCCATCATGGACCTGTCGCCCATCAAGCGCGTTCACGTGGCCACGTATCAGGCTGCCAGCGGCGCCGGAGCATCGGCAATGGACGAGCTGGTCAAGCAGTATGCCGAGCTGGCCGAGGGCAAGACCCCGACCGTCGAGAAGTTTGCCTATCAGCTGGCCTACAACCTCATACCCAACATCGACGTCTTCACCGACAACGACTATACCAAGGAGGAGATGAAGATGTTCAACGAGACCCGCAAGATCATGCACGCTCCCGGGCTGAGCGTCAGCGCCACCTGCGTGCGCGTGCCCGTGGTGAGGGCTCACAGCGAGTCCGTGTGGGTCGAGACTGAGCGTCCGCTCGACATCGCCGAGGTGCGCGAGGCATTCGCCAAGGCCGAGGGTCTGGTCGTGGTCGACGAGCCCGCCGCCAAGAAGTATCCCATGCCGCTCGACGCCGCCGGCACCGACCCCGTCTACGTGGGCCGTCTGCGCAAGGACCTCGCCGACCCCAACGGCGTGACGTTCTGGCTTGTAGGCGATCAGATCAAGAAGGGTGCCGCCCTCAACGCCGTGCAGATTGCACAATACATGATCAAGCACAAGAAATGATACTCAATGCATAATTCATAATGCACAGTGCTCAATGCACAATGCATAATGCATAATGACCGGGACGGGCTTCAGGCTCTGTCCCGGTTTTCGTTTAGGCGGATTTATGCATTGTGAATTATGAATTGAGCATTACAATAAGTAATTTGAAAAGGATTTTTTTGTGAAACGACAGAAAATAGCTATCTTTGCACATTTAAAACTGCAAACTTACCCTTGCATCAAGGCGTACATACCCCGATAAGGCCAAAATGAGAGTAAAGATTCACCGCGAAGGAACCAACATCCTGCTGGTATTGTTGCTGATAATGATTGTCATCAATCTGTCGGCATGGATGTTCATTCGCCCTGCCGTGATACCTATCGTGTTCTCGAGCATATCGGGCGTGCTGTACCTGCTGGTGGTCAACTTCTTCCGCTCGCCGCGCCGCACCTTCAGGGGCGACCGCGAGAGGGTGGTGGTATCGAGCGTTGACGGCACCGTGGTGGCCCTCGAGGAGGTGTTCGAGCCCGAGGTGCTGCGCCGCAAGGTGAGGATGCTGTCGGTGTTCATGTCCGTGCTCAACGTGCATGCCAACTGGTTTCCGGTCGACGGCGAGGTGCTTATGGTGCGCCATCATAAGGGGCGTTTCCTGAGTGCCTACCTGCCCAAGGCAAGCATCGAGAACGAGCGGTCGACGGTGTTGATACGCGCCGTCAACGGACAGGAGATACTGATGCGCCAGATTGCCGGAGCCGTGGCACGCCGCATCGTCACCTATGCCGCTCCGGGCGAGCCCGCCGACATCGAGGACCACATGGGTTTCATCAAGTTCGGCTCGAGGGTCGACATATATCTGCCGCTCGACGCCGAGATATTCGTCAAGCTCGGCGACAAGACCATTGGCGGTGTCACCACCGTGGCGCGCCTCAGGTAAACTAAAAACTGCCCGCAATGAAAAGCATCACTTCATATATCCCCAACACGATCACCTGTCTCAACCTGCTCAGCGGCTCGATGGCGGTGATAATGGCTCTCAACCCCGAGATGTCGGTCTGGGGACTGGCGGCCCAGACATGGGCCTTCATATTCATCGGCGCCGCCACCGTCTTTGACTTCTGGGACGGATTCTCGGCACGGTTGCTCAAGGCTTATTCGCCCATGGGCAAGGAGCTTGACTCGCTCAGCGATCTGGTCAGTTTCGGTCTGGCCCCCTCGATGCTGGTGCTCTCGCTGATGCTGTCGTGCGCGGCGTCCAAGTGGGTCGCCCTCTTCGCGTTGCTGATAGTGGTCTGCGGCGCCCTCAGACTGGCAAAATTCAATGTCGATACACGCCAGACCACCTCGTTTGTCGGTCTGCCCATCCCCGCCAACGCCATATTCTGGATCGGAGCCCTGAGCTGGATCAACGTCCACGGCTATCCCGGCGACGTGGTGATGTGCGTGCTCATAGCGGCGCTGTCGCTGCTGATGGTGAGCGAGATAAAGATGTTCTCGCTCAAGTTTCAGACATGGGGCGTGCGCGAGAACGTGCGCCGCTATGTCATAATGCTCGCCGCGGTGCTCTTCGTGATCACCGACGGTGTCGCCGGCCTCGCATGGACCATCGTGCTCTATGTGCTCATATCGCTGCTGGGCAAGCGCACCGACCCCGATGCGCCTCAGGACGGCGAGAAATAATCCCTTCTCATACAACATTCGCCGCATGGACGGCGTTTTCACTGCATGGTAACACTTATCGCCTCAATACTCATAGTCTATGTGTTCTGGCTTGTGATCAAACCGTGGATGGCACGCTATGCCCGCCGCAAGATGGAGCAGCGCGTGCGCGACATGTTCCGCGACCAGTTCGGCGTGGACATGGATCCCGGCCACGGAGAGGACCACAGCTCTGACACACGATCATACAACCCCTTCGAATCGTTTTTCGGACGTCGCGCGGACGACGGTGACGCCGGCCGACGCCGCGACGGCAAGAAGATACCCCGCGACATGGGCGAATATGTCGAGTTTGTCGAGATAGACATCCCGATGCCGCCCCCCGCCCCCTCGGGCTACACCCCGCGCGAGCCGCAGGTCTCTGACGCCGAGTGGGAAGAGGTTTCGTGATATTTGGATGTCGCGAATCGACAATCGCGCAATATTCAGGGCCGGTTTTGCGTTAATTCTCTGATGAACCGGCTTTCCTTATCACATATACGTCTGTTCCTGGTCATGGTGTCTGTCGCCGTGGCCTCGGGCGTCATGGCCCAGAGCTTCAACGACAAGCTGCTCAATCGCCCCTATGCCGACATGCGGCGCTGGCATCTGGGATTCTCGGTGGGCGTGCACACTCAGGACTTCAACTTCACGCACAACGGCCTTGTCACCGAAAACGGCGAGCAGTGGTTCATGGAACAGCCGTCGTTCTCGCCCGGATTCTGCGTCAACGGACTGATAGACTACAGGCTGAATCATCTGTTCAACCTGCGCTTCACGCCGGGCATGTATTTCGGCAACCGCGACGTGACCATGCGCGAGTATGAGAGCGGTGCCGAGCTGAGACAGAACGTCAAGTCGGCATACGTCGTGCTGCCGGTCGACCTCAAGTTCTCGGGCCTGCGCCTGCGCAACTCGCGCCCCTATCTCACCGCCGGCGTCATGCCCGCCATCAACGTCACCGCCAAGAAGGGCGACTATCTGCGCGTCAAGCCGATGGAGATATATCTGACCGCCGGATTCGGCTGCGACTTCTATCTGCCTTATTTCAAGTTCATACCCGAGGTCAAGTTCTGTTTCGGCCTCACCGATGTCATCGAACACAACCGCCCCGACCTCGAGGACGAGCCCGACATGCTCAAGATAACACACTCGCTCAAGAAGGCCGTGTCGCGCATGGTGGTGTTCACCTTCTATTTCGAATAAATGAGAATCTGTCTTCGTCTCCTGATGCCGGTCATCTGCCTGCTGGCCGCGGTCCCCGCTCTGCGCGCTCAGGGCGACGCCATGCTCACGCACTATTGGGTGGTGCCGACATACTATAACCCCGCCGCCGCGGGCGACACCGACAACATACGCATACGCGGCGGCATGCGCATGCAGTGGGTGGGCATCGACAATGCCCCGCGCACGTTTCTGGCCGCCGCCGACATGCCCTTCAAGTTTCTTGGCAAGCGCTGGGGCACCGGTCTGGTGGTGCAGCAGGAGTCGGAGGGCCTGTTCCGCAACCTCACCGTCAGTGCCCAGATAGGCTATAAGTTCAAGGCCCTCAAGGGCGAGTTCACCGCCGCCATGCAGCTCGGATTCTTCAACGAGCAGTTCAAGGGCTCGGAGGTCTTCATCCCCGACGATGACGACTATCACCAGAGCGCCGACGACGCCATCCCCACGCGCGATGTCGCCGGCAATGCCTTCGACATGGGCATCGGCGTCTATTACGTCCATCCCCGCTTCAAGACCGGAGTCTCGCTGGTGCACGCGCTGTCGCCGACGGTGACGTTCACCTCCGAGGGCGAGAACACGCCCACCCCCGGAGGCGGCGCGTCCGAAACTGCTAAAAAATATCAATTCACCGCGCCGAGGACTCTGTATTTCACCGCCGAGGGCAATATTCCGGTGCGCAATACGTTATTTGAAGTGTTACCCTCGGTGCTGGTGCGCAGCGACTTCACGTTCACGGATTTCGCAGTCACCGGCCGCGTGCGCTACAACAAGATGTTTTCGGCAGGAGTGGGCTACCGCTATGGCGACGCCGTGTCGCTGCTGCTGTCGGCCGAGCTCAAGGGCATATTCATAGGCTACAGCTATGACTATCATCTGTCAGACATCTCGCGCGCATCGTCGGGCAGCCATGAAATATTCGCAGGCTATAACCTGAAACTCGATTTCTCCGAGAAAAACCGCAACAAACACAAGAGCATCCGCATAATGTAACTTATGAAACGAATCATACACATCCTCTTCTCCCTCTCTCTCCTGCTCATGGCCGTGGCATGTGCCACGGGGTCACGTAGCTCCATGGGGGGCGAGGTCACCGGCGTCGGAGGCACATCGTTCTCCGAGCCCACACCCTATGGCATGGTCCTCGTGGGCCGTGGCTCGGTCAAGATGGGTCCCGCCAAAGACGATTCACTGTGGAACCTGCGCGCCGACTCGCGCGGAGTCTCCGTCGATGCATTCTGGATGGACGAGACCGAGGTGACCAACTCGAAATACAAGCAGTTTGTCTTCTGGGTGCGCGACTCCATCATCCGCGAGCGTCTGGCCGATCCGCGTTTCGGCGGCAACGAGGAGTTCAAGATCGAGGAAGACCGCGAGGGCAACCCCGTGACCCCTCACCTCAACTGGTCCAAGCCCATACCTTGGCGCAACGCCAACGAGGACGAGCAGCGTGCCATCGAGAGCCTCTATCGCACCAACCCCATCACCGGCGTGCGCGAGCTCGACCCCACCCAGCTCAACTATCGCTATGAGGTGTTCAACCTCACCGAGGCCGCCAAGCGCAAGAACCGCACCGACGCCAAGCGCCGCGAGTACAACACCGACCGCCCCGTGCCCACCGAGCTGCCCGTCATCTCGAAGGACACCGCATACATCAACGACGACGGCGAGATCGTGCGCGAGACCGTGACGCGAGCCCTGACCGGCGACTACGACTTCCTCAACACATACATCGTCAATGTCTATCCCGACACCACGGCGTGGATCAACGACTTTGACAACGCATACAACGAGCCCTACGTGCGCCTCTACTTCTCGCACGGCGGCTACAGCGACTATCCCGTGGTGGGTGTGAGCTGGGAGCAGGCCAATGCGTTCGCCAACTGGCGCACCGACTTCCTGCGCCGTTCGCTGGGCCGCGAGGGGGTATACATAGAGCCCTATCGCCTCCCCACCGAGGCCGAGTGGGAGTATGCCGCCCGCGCAGGCAAGAGCGAGAACATGTATCCGTGGGACGGCGACCTGCCACTGACCGAAGATCAGGGATGCTTCTATGCCAACTTCAAGCCTCAGGAGGGCAACTTCGTGCAGGACGGGCAGCTCATCACGGCCCGTGTGGGCACCTATACGCCCAACGACTTCGGCCTCTATGACATGGCCGGCAACGTCAGCGAGTGGACCTCGACGGCGTTCACCGAGAGCGTGGGCAAGCTGACCTCAGACATCAACCCCGAGTTCCGCTATGACGCGGCCAAGGAGGACCCCTACAAGATGAAGCGCAAGATCGTGCGCGGCGGCTCGTGGAAGGACGTGGCCCACAACGTGCGCTCCGACATACGCATGTGGGAGTATCAGAACGAGCAGCGCTCGTATATCGGATTCCGCTGCGTGCGCTCGCAGATAGGTTTCGCCAAAGGCAACAAGCTCAAGAAATAAAAGACCAAAGTCACAACACATCACCTCTACCTCTCTATAACGATGGAAAAAGCAAAGCTCAAAAATAAATTCGACACCATGATGACATGGGAAGGTGGCCAGCGCCTCTTCAACTTCGCCTACTCGGTGGGCGCTGCCATCGTCATCTGGGGTGCCCTGTTCAAGATTCTTCACCTCCCCGGCGGCAACACGCTGCTCTGCATAGGCATGGGCACCGAGGTGCTGATGTTCATACTCACGGCCTTCGACCGTCCCCCCAAGGAGTATCACTGGGAGGATGTGTTCCCCGAGCTTGACAAGCGCCATGCCTCCGAGGGGCAGGGCGTGTCGGCGGGCCGCATGGCCGCGAGAGGCGGCGCGATGATGCCCGCCGGCAGCGTGGGCGTGCAGCCTGCGGCGGCAGGTCTGGCCGACGTGGCCGGGCTCTCGGACGCCGACCGCGACGCACTGTCGCATTCCATCACCCGCATGACGGCCGCCGCCGAGCAACTCTCGCAGCTCGCGGACCTCGCCTCGGCCACCCAGACATACCTCTCGAGCATGTCGGCCATCTCCGAGCAGATGGAGCAGCTGCGCCAGACCACCGAGGCCCTCAACGCCGTCTCGGCAGTGCTGCTGACCTCATATCGCGCCGTGACCGAGAACTCGTCCGATCTGGCCGCTAACTCGCAGGGCTACATCTCGCAGATGTCAGACCTCAACCGCAATCTGGGCGGCCTCAATACCATCTATGAGATTCAGCTCAAGAGCGTGTCGTCGCAGCTCGACTCGATAGACCGCGTGAACCGCGGCATCAAGGACATACGCGACATGTACGAGAAGAGCGCCGCACAGAGCGCGCGCTATTGCGAGGAGACCGAGAAGATGGCCCGCTCGATGGCCCAGCTCAATCAGGTCTACGAGAAGATGCTCCACGCCATGACCGTGAACATGTATCGTCCGATGATGAACGACATACCCGGCGCGCAGTCGTCAGGGACAGTGTAACTTGAAGATAGATAATCCAGAATAACAGCAAATGGCCGAATCAGTAGTACGCCTGTCTCCGAGGCAGAAGATGATAAACCTCATGTATATCGTCCTCACTGCCATGCTGGCCCTGAATGTGTCAAGCGATGTGCTCGACGGCTTCGTGCAGGTCGAGGACGGTCTGGCACGCACCAACGCCAGCGTCGGTCGACGCAACGACGCCATATACCGCCAGCTCGAGAGCTTCACCGAGCAGAATCCCGGCAAGGGCACTCCGTGGCTCGAGAAGGCATCGGACGTGCGCGGACGTGCCCGCGCCCTCTACGAGTATGTCGACTCGCTCAAGCTGGCCATCGTGCGCGAGGCCGACGGCGATGACGCCGATCCGTCCAACATCAATCGCCGCGACGACCTCGAGAGCGCAGCCATAGTGATGCTGTCGCCATCCAACAGTCAGGGCGCCCGCCTGCGCGGCCGCATCGACGCATATCGCGACTATGTCACCGCGATGGTGCCCGACTCGACCAAGCGCGCCTCGATAGAGGAGGCCCTCTCCACGGCCCCCTTCCGCCGCCCCGGCACCGTGACCCCGCAGCCGTGGGAGGAGGCCAAGTTCGAGAATCAGCCCGTGGTGGCCTCGGTGACTCTGCTGACCAAGCTGCAGAACGACATACGCTATGCCGAGGGCGAGGCGCTGGCCAACCTGCTTGCGGCAGTCGATGCGGGCGACGTCCGCGTCAACGAGCTCAACGCATTCGTCATTCCCCAGTCGCGCATGGTGATGAGGGGTGGGCGCTACTCGGCGTCGATAGTCCTCGCGGCGGTCGACACCACGGCGAGACCCGACATATTCGTGGGTGGCAAGAAGCTGCCCGGCGACAGGGGACTCTATGAGTTCAACACCTCGTCGACCGGTACGTTCGACTACTCGGGCTATATCGAGGTGGCTCACGGCGACGGTTCGACCACGCGCCACCCCTTCACCTCGTCATATACCGTCATGGAGCCCACGGCGACAGTGTCTGCCACGATGATGAACGTGCTCTATGCCGGCATCAACAACCCCATGAGCATCTCGGTGCCCGGCGTGCCCATGAGCGGCGTGTCGGCCACCATGACCAACGGCACGCTGACCCGTCAGGGTGACGGCTGGATAGCCCGCCCCGCCAAGGTTGGCGAGAACGCCACCATCACCGTCACGGCCAACATTGACGGTAGGCCCCAGACGGTGGCCACCTCGACATTCCGCGTGCGCAAGCTGCCCGACCCAACGGCCTTCATCACCTTCACCGCCGTCGGCGGTGCCAAGGACAGGTACAAGGGCGGCAAGCCCATATCCAAGACCCTGCTCACCGCAGCGCCCGGCATCGAGGCCGCCATCGACGACGACATGCTCAACATCGACTTTCAGGTGCTCGGATTCGAGACCGTCTTCTTCGACCAGATGGGCAACGCCATCCCCGAGGTGTCGCAGGGCGCATCGTTCTCGCAGCGCCAGCGCGACCAGTTCAAGCGTCTGTCCAGAGGCAAGCGCTTCTACATCTCGCGCATCCGCGCCAAGGGCCCCGACGGCATCGAGCGCACGCTCTCGCCGATGGAGGTCATAGTCAACTAACATACAGCATAATCTCCCGACCATGATAAAGAAGTTTCTTCTCACAGCCATAACACTTGTCATCGCCGCCGCGGCCGTCGCTCAGGACTCGTCGTCGTCGAGCGTGGTGCGCCGTCGCGGAGCCGCCGACCGCGGGGCCAAGAACGCCACTCCGGGCGTGACCCAGAGGATGCAGTCGCACCTCGCCTCGTCGGGCACTGACGACAGCGAGCTGCAGTGGATGCGCGTGATGTACCGCGAGCTCGACCTGACCAAGGACGAGAACGGCGCCCTATACTATCCCGACGAGCCCGTCGAGGGTCAGGACAACCTCTTCCGCATCATCATGCGCCACATGGCCGACGGGTCGCTCGGCGCATACGAGTATCTTGACGGACGCGAGGTGTTCAACGACGACTTCCGCGTCAAGATGCGCGACGTCCTCGACCGATTCCACATCATCTACAGCGACGCCAAGGGGTCGACCGAAAAGAATCCCAAGTTTACCATCGAGGAGGCCGACGTGCCCGCCTCGGAGGTGTTGTCGTATTACGTGATCGAGAAATGGGAGTTTGACAAGCGCAGCAACCGCATGCGCACCGTGGTCGAGGCCATCTGCCCCGTATTGCACCGCGCGGGCGACTTTGGCGGCGAGGCCGTGAAGTATCCCATGTTCTGGGTGCGCTATGACGACCTCCGCCCGTGGCTCTCGACACAGAATATATTCATCGACGACGACAACAACCTGCCCACCTGCACCTACGACGACTTCTTCCAGCTCGGCCTGTACAAGGGAGACATCTACAAGACCCGCAACCTCAAGAACCGCTCGCTGATGCAGATGCACCCCGACCCCGACGATCTGGCCCACGCCCGCGACTCGATACAGCGTCATCTCGACAGCTATGAGAAGAAGCTGTGGGTGCCCTCGCTCGAAGAGCTTCAGGCACGCCGCGAGGCTGCCGAGAAAGCCGCCGAAATGGCCGAGTCGGGTGCCGCTCCAGCCGAGGGAGAGACTGCCGTGACCGAGGCCGAGGACAAGCCCGCGCGCTCGGCCCGCGCATCGCGCTCGAAACGCGGCGCATCGAAGAGCCCGGCCGCCAAGAAGACCAAGGCCGCAAAGGTCAAGAAGCCCAAGAGCGTCAAGGGCTCCTCGTCATCAAACGCCACGCGCTCGGTGCGCAACCGCCGCCGCTGATGGAACCTGACCGACTGATAACAGTCGTCATACCGGTCTTTAACCGCGAGGCCACACTGGCCCGCACGCTCGACTCGATAGACGCCCAGACCCGGCGGCCTGCCGCCGTGGTGCTGGTAGACAACGGGTCGGCCGACGCCTCTCTTTCCATTCTTCAACATTGGGCCTCGACAAGGCCCCACGTCTCCGTGGCCGTCGAACAACGTCCCGGGGCATGTGCCGCGCGCAACCGGGGGCTCGCCATGGTGAGTACCCCGTTTGTCATGTTCTTCGACTCGGACGACGTCATGCTGCCACGTCATGTCGAAGACTTCTCTCGAGCCATCGCCTCAAGCCCCGACACAGACATATTCGGCCGCGACATCATCGCCGAGGCCGCAGACGGGACCCGGCGCACGCTCTACTACAAGGCCGTGGCGCCTATGTTCAACCATATTTTCAGGGGCTCTCTCTCGACCCAGCGCATGGTGGCACGCACCGATCTGGTGCGCCGCGTGGGGGGCTGGAACGAGGCATTGGCCGGATGGAACGACTTTGAGCTCGGAGTCCGGCTGCTGCTTGCATCGCAGCGAATCAAGGATCTGGGCGGAGAGCCCACCGTCGTCACCTACGCCACGCCCGGCTCAATCACCGGCGACTCGTTCACGGCCCATCCCGGGCGTTGGGAATCGTCGCTCGATGCCATCAGGCGCGACGTAGAGCGCGCAGGGCGCACAGAGCTGATACCGCTCGTCGAGGCCCGCACAATGATTCTGGCCGCCCAATATGCCCGCGAGGGGTCAGACGACCTCGCCAAGCAGCTCTACGACTCTGTCATCGCCACCACCCGCCATCCCCGTCGCATGTCCCTCATCTACCGCCACAACCGCCTCTTCGGCCGCCTCACATGGCCACTCGCCGCAATCCTCTTCCCGTCACTCAGGGTTTGAGGCGGAGGAGGGTGAGGCCGTCGCGGAGGGGGAGGATGACGGTTTCGAGGCGGGGATCGGTGGCGACGCGGTCGTTGAAGGCTGCGAGGGCTGTGGTCTGGGCGTCGTGGTTGGTCACGGGGTCGAGCACTTTGTCGTCCCACAGGGTGTTGTCGGCGAGGATGAATGCGCCGGGGTTCATGCGTGGAATGAGTAGGTCAAGATAGGCTTCGTAGTCGCGCTTGTTGGCGTCGATATAGACCATGTCCCACGTGCCGGGTAGGGTGGGTATCACCTCGAGGGCGTCGCCGACGTGCAGCGTTATGCGGTCTCCGCCGGGCGATGTGGCGAAGAGCGATTCGAGGTGGTCGGCCATCTCGTCGTCTATCTCGATGGTGTGCAGCTCGCAGCCGGGACCGAGGTTTTCGGCCAGACACAGGGCCGAGTAGCCCGTGAAGGCGCCCAGCTCGAGCACCCTGCGGGGCTTGATCATCGCCGTGAGCATGGCCAGCAGGCGCCCCTGAAGGTGGCCCGAGCACATGCGCGGATAGAGGCAAGTGAGGTGGGTGTGGCGATAGAGCCGCTCGAGGTGAGGGGGCTCGGGCGAGATATGTCCGAGGATATACTCGTCGCGCGTCATCAGCCCAGTATTATAGCCTGTGCGGCGAGAAAGTATGACTTGAGTCCGAATCCGGCTATCGAGCCCTGACACACGGGCGCTATGAGCGATTTGTGGCGTATGGGCTCGCGCGAGGCGATGTTCGAGATATGCACCTCGATGACGGGCACGGAGATGGATGCTATGGCGTCGGCTATGGCGAGCGACGTGTGCGTATAGGCGCCGGCGTTGAGGATGATGCCGTCGGCGTCGGCCTCCTGCAGCCAGTCGATGATGTCGCCCTCGTGGTTTGACTGACGGTATTCTATCTCGTCGCCGTCGAGCATCTCGCGCAGTTCGGTCAGATAGGATTCGAATGATTGCGTGCCATAGATGCCGGGCTCGCGTACGCCCAGCATGTTGAGATTGGGTCCGTTGATTATAAGGATTTTCATATCAGTCTGTCACTTTGTAAAACAAGCATGAACATGGCTGCGGTGGTGAGCACCATCACGGCCAGCAGTATCCACGTCACCTCGGGGCGGCGTGCCCATGCGCGCCATGCCAGCCACGAGGAGAGGAGCATGTAGAAGGGGTATATCCACACGAATGTCCTGACCGTGGCGGCCATCGTGGACGGGGGGATGGCACCGAGCAGCCACGGGAATGAGAAGAGGGGAAGCGAGACAAGGATGATGAGGATGGTCATCCACGCGGGCGGGTTTCGGTCAGGCATGGCTCTTCTCCTTTCTGTAAGCCTCGACGGTGCGCCGTATGCCCTCGGCAAGGTCTGTCCGAGGGGCGAAGCCGAATCCCTCGACGGCGTCCGAGACGTCGCAGTTCCAGTTGCGCTGGGCCATTATCTTGTATTTGTCCGAGTTGAGCGTGGTGGCCTGCATCTTGGCGGCGCCCCATTTCTCCGAGACCTTGCAGGCAATGGACAGCATCCACAGGGGGAGCCTGACGGGGATGACCAGCCGACGGCCGAGGGCCTTGGAGACGATGCGGCGGAACTCGGCCTGACTGTATGCCCGGGGCTCGGAGATGATGTATTTGCGATGAGGCTCGGATCTCTCGAGGGCGTCGAATATGGCCCGTGCAAGGTCCTCGACATAGATGAACGTGAGCATCTGGCGGCGGAAACCCACGCCGAAGTCAAAGTGCGCGTCTATGCACTTTATCATCATCAGGTAGTCCTGCTCGTGGGGGCCGTAGACACCTGTTGGGCGCAGTATTATCCACGGGAAGTCGGGCAGGGTCTGCAGGAATGTCTCGGCCTTGATCTTGGACACACCATAGCGTGTGTTGGGCTGGGGTATCATCCTGCCGTCGAGCGGGGTGTAGTTCTCCTCGTCGCCCGGTCCGAGAGCCGACAGCGAGGATATGTACAGGAACTTCTCGGGCCTGCCGACCACCTCGAGATATGTCTCGGTGAAGTCGCGCAGATAGTTGCAGTTGATGCGGTTGAAGTCAGTGAAGTTGACGCACTTGGTGGCGCCGAGATTATATACGACATAGTCCCACGAATGTCCCGCCAGCTGGTCGGCCAGTTTGTCGGGGTCGTCATAGTCGAGGGTGATGAACTTGAGCGCGGGGTCAGTGAGATAGCGCCGCGAGGTCGATTCCCTGACGCCGCACCATGTCTCGTAGCCGCGTCTCAGGGACTCGGCGGCGATGAATCCGCCTATGAAACCGCCGGCGCCGACGATGAGTACTTTTTTCATAACAGCTTGGAGAATAGGTCGATGTATTGGTCGGTGATCTTTTCGGTGCCGAAGCGCTCCTTGACTGACTCGTGCAGCATCTCGCGCGAGATGTCGGCGTTGAGCGCCCACAGGATGCCCTCGGCTATGTCTGCCGAGTCCTTGTATCGGGCTATGTAGCCGGTCTCGAGGTGCGCGACGACGTCGTCGCGTCCGTCGCCGCCGAACGTCACGGGGATGGCCCCCGCCGCCTGACCCTCTATCAGCGTGCCCTGCAGCGACTCGTAGAGCGAGGTCGACAGCACCACCTTGGCCGAGGCATAGAGATAGCGCAATATCTTGTGGTCGCGCACCATCCCGAGCCATCGGTGCGAGATGCGCAGCGAGTCGAGCATCTGCGGGTCGTGCATGGCGCCGAACAGGTATACCGCCGTGTTGGTGGCCACCTCGGGGTGGTTGTCGAAGATATAGTTGAGCGCGTCGATCGAGTATTGCAGACCCTTGATGGGGTCGTCGAGACGGGCCGCGCCGATCAGTATCAGGTTGGGCTTGGTCTGCGACAGCAGGGTGTCTATGTGGCCCGGAGGGGTGGTATAGAAGTTCTCGATGGGAAAGGCGTTGTGTATCGTCATCACGGGCTTGTCGCGCAGCAGCGACGACGAGCGGGCCTTGCGCTCGAGCCACCTCGACACGGCCACATAGGTGATGGGCACGTCCGAGTAGAGCTGCATCTTCTTCTCCCACATGCGGTGCGATATGTCGTTGAGCGATCCGCCGCCGCTGACAAACATGCAGCCGCCGCACTTGTCCTCATAGTGGTCGCACTCGTATGCGTGGTGGCATATTCCGGTAAACGCCCACATATCGTGCAGGGTCCACACCAGCTTCTTGCCGCTGCGGTGCAGGCGTCTGATGCCGTCGAGCCCCAGCAGGCCCTGATTGAACCAGTTGAGGCACACGATGTCGGCCTCCCTGACCCACGGGTGCGAGTCAACGCCGGTGGCGAAGTCGCCTGTCGAGACCTGAAATATCTTGTCGTAGGGTATGCTGCCGCGCAGCAGCATCCACAGCCTCTCGGCCACGAACCTGATGCCGCGGCCGAATCGCGAGCCGACATAGTCGACGTTGGCCTCGCCCGACGATTTGGTATAGACCACCATCCTCGCGTCCAGCCCTCGTCGGCGCAGGGCCTGCATGAGTCTGAACGTCACCACCGAGGCACCGCCGAGGGTGTCGCTGTGGTTGACGAGGACGATGCGTTTCCCCCTCACGTTCTCGGGGATATTGTCAATGTTTTTTATCTGTTGTTCTGACATTCAGGTTTCCGATATTGACGATTGAAATGGATTTGAGTCTCAGCCGGGCCTCGAGATAGCGGGCCAGCTCGGTCTCCTTGCTCTTGGGCATGGGCGCGCTGTATGACACCAGCGCCAGATTGACGGTGTCGAGCGCCGCGGTGCTGATGTTGCCGAACACCGAGCGGGTCACGGCCAGCTCCCTGACCTGCGGGAACAGCACCCTGACCTCGGGGGCTATGCGCCCGGCAATGGTGTCGTTGAGCGAATAGTCGCGTATCACGTCCCTCAGCGAGTCTATGGCCGCCTGCTTGGTCGAGATCGAGTTCTGGGCCATCTCGTAGATGTCCCTGACTGACTGCGACGTGTTTTCGGACGCCGCGGCGGCATATCCCTGCACTATCTTGATCTGCGTCCCCTCGAGGTGATAGAAGGGCAGCTTTGACGACAGCGCCAGATTGAGCGAGTCGGTGGGTAGGATCTTACCCATCAGCGTGATGGTGAGCACCCTCTGGCCGTTGTCCATCTCGGCGTCAGACGACAGTACCTTAGTGTCCGGAAACACGCACTCGTTGGCCACGAAGCGTGCCGCGTTCTGGGTGAAGCGCGTCTGGCGCAGCATGTTGTACGTGAGATATAACGAGGGCAGCATGGCTATGACGGCAATCGTATAGACCGTGCGGCGCACCTTGCGGGCGCGCTCGGGATTGTCGATGGCCACGGGGTGATAGCCCATCAGCTTGACCCCGACGAATGTGGCAAGGGCGATGAAGATGGAGTTGATGAGAAACAGATAGAAGGCGCCGAAGAAATAATGTGCCTGCAGCGTGGCTATGCCATAGCCCGCCGTGCACAGCGGGGGCATGAGGGCGGTGGCGATGGCCACGCCGGGTATGACGTTGCCCTTCGACTTGGAGCCGAGTCCGATGATGCCGGCGCCGCCGCCGATGAGGGCTATCAGCACGTCATAGATGGTTGGCGACGTGCGGGCCAGCAGCTCGGAGTGGCCCTCGGCCACCGGCGAGATGATGAAGTATAGCGTCGACGTCAGCACCGACACCGTGGTGGCCATGAGCAGGTTGCGCGCCGCTCGCTTGATCAGCGCAAAGTCGTGGATGCCCACGCCCAGACCGATGCCGATGATCGGGCCCATGAGGGGTGATATGAGCATGGCGCCGATGATGACCGCCGTCGAGTTGGTGTTGAGACCCAACGAGGCTATGAAGATGGCCATGATGAGGATGAGGATGTTGGTGCCCCTGAACGAGACACCCTCGCGTATGGTGGTCTCGGCCTCGTCCTGACTGATTATGAACGGCTTGAGGTTGAAGAAGTCAGCCAGCGACAATCGCAGATTCTGGAGGAAGTTCATTGCAGTGAGAGGATATTGTTGCTGGCGGGTGCGGATGCGCCGCACCCGCGGGGATTATGCGGCCTTGTTGCGCGTGAGCGACTTGATCTCGTCGACCACGTTGATGATGTAGTCGCCGATCTTCTCGAGCGAGCCGATGATGTCCATGTAGTACGTACCGGCCTGATACTCGTAGTGGTGGTTGTTGATGTTCTGCACGTTGGCGGTGCGCAGCTGGTTGCGCAGGTTGTTGATCTCGCGCTCGCAGTTGTACGAGGTTATGATGTCCTTCTCGTCGGTGTTCTCCTGATCGCGCAGCAGCAGCAGCTGGTTGTTCATGGCGGCCTCGACGGCGATGAACATCGAGTCTATGTTGTGATAGATCTCTTCGTTGAACTTGGCGCCCGACTCGCGCTTGCGTATCAGCACCTTGCCGATGCCGTAACAGCAGTCGGCTATCGACTCTATCTCGCTGACTATGCGGAACATGCCCGCGATGCGGTGCTTGCCCTCGTTGGACAGGCGTCCCTCCGAGCATCGGTTCAGGTAGTCGGCGATCTCTATCTCCATGCGGTCCGAGATCTCCTCGTACTTCTCCAGACGGCTGAACTGCTTGGTAAACTCCTCCGAGTCCACCTTGACATGCACGATGTTCTGCGCCATGCCTATCATGCGCTGCACCCTCTGGGCATAGACCACGATCTCCTTCTCGGCCTGCGAGATGTTGAGCTCCGAGGCCGACATCATGCCGCCCGAGATGAACTTGAGCTGGAACTCCTCCTCCTGATTCGGCTTGGCCGGCACCAGACGCTCCACTATCTTGACATACAGCCCCGTGAGCCATATCATCACCGAGAGGTTGATGAGGTTGAAGATGGTGTGGAATATCGACAGGCCTATTGACACGCTCTGCTGCATGGCCGACACCTGTGCCGCCACCGGATGGCCCGCGGGCAGCGAGTTGTCAAACAGATGGTTGTATGTGTCGGGGTCGGTGGCCTCGATGTGATTGACGAATGCCGAGAGGGCCGTGGGGTCGCCCTGACCGAACTCCTCGGTTATCCACTGCGCCAGATGGCAGAAGGGGAAGAAGATGGCCAGCGTCCACGCCGTGCCCAAGAGGTTGAACAGCAGGTGGCCCATCGAGGCACGCTTGGCCGCGATGTTGCCGCCCAGCGACGCCATGAGCGGAGTGATGGTGGTGCCGATGTTCGAGCCCAGCACCAGCGCGCACGACAGGTCGAAGTCGATCCACCCCTTCGAGCACATGATCAGCGTGATGGCAAACGTCGCAGCCGACGACTGTATCACCATCGTGAGCACGAGGCCGACCATGGTGAATATCAGCACCGAGCCGAATCCCATCGACGTATATTGCTGCAGGAACTCGAACATCTCGGGGTTGCTCTGCAGGTCGGGCACATACTGGCTTATCATGTCCAGACCCATGAACAGGAACGAGAAGCCTATAAAAAATTCGCCTATCGACTTGTTGCGGCTGCTCTTGGTGAAGAGCAGCACTATGGCAAGAGCGATAAGCGGCAGAACGAATGTCGAGATGTTGACCTTGAACCCGAACAGGGCGATGACCCAAGCGGTGAACGTCGTGCCCACGTTGGCACCCATGATCACGGCCATTGACTGTGCCAGCGACATGAGGCCCGCGTTGACAAAGCTGACCACCATCACCGTCGACGCCGACGACGACTGTATCAGGGCGGTGATGAGAATACCGGTGAGCATGCCCGTGAAACGGTTGCGGGTCATGGCCGACAGGATGTTGCGGAGTCGGTCTCCCGCGGCCTTCTGCAGGCCTTCGCTCATCACCTTCATTCCGTAGAGGAACAACGCGACCGAGCCTAACAGACAAAGGAAGTCTAATAAACTGTAGCTCATAAAAAAAGTTGACAATATTACGGAAGGCAAAGTTATAACATTTTTTATGAATTGCAAAGCAAATCACACACAAAACGGCCACGCTCCCCCGCCGCCGGTTGCCGCTTCTTTCAAAAGGCGGCAGAGGGGTGCCCTGTCGCGGACGGTGATATGCACGCAAAAACGGCGGCATGGGGGTGCCGCCGTTTTTGCGTTGTTGCGTATCGGTCTGACGGGGGTTATTTTATGGTTGCATCCATGCCGGGGCGGTCGAGGCAGATGCATTCGGCCTTCGAGCCCTCGGGCACATAGCCCTTGAAGTCGCAGGCTTTCTGCGGCTCGCCCCAGAAGTGCATGGGGAAGAAGAACGAGACGTCGATCTTGCCGAGGAAGAGGTGTGCGCCCTTGGCGAAGTCCTTGCCCATGCGGGCGTCGACGGGAAACATGACGATGTCGATGTGGGGATAGTCTTCGGCCAGTCGGTTGACTATCTTCATGAACTTGGCCTCTTCGTGCGATGCCTCCTGTGCGGTCGATTCCTCTGACCAGTGCCAGTCGTTGAGATCGCCGGCGTGGAATATGGTCTTGCCGTCGTCGAGGGTTATGAGATATGACACTCCGGCGTCGGTCGAGCCGTATGCCCTGACCTCCCTGATGCCGGGGATGTTGTCGACGGTGTCGCCGGCGCTCATCCATGCCACCTCGAATCCCTTCTGCGGCACGAGCTTGGAGAAGATGTCGTTGGACAGGACATAGGCGCGCTTGCGGTTCTGGGCAAGCTCGAATATCGAGGTGTTGAAGTGGTCGGGGTGATGGTGGGTCACGAAGAAGAGGACGGGCACCTCGGGGTCGGGGTGCGATGCCAGTACTTTCTCGAGTTTCTTGTCGGGGTCCTTGTAATAGTCGAAGACCATTATGGCCGTCGGTGCGGTCACGGCAAAGCCGCTATGGTCAAGATAGGTTACTGTGAGCATGTCTTATTGCGTTTTATGTTGGTTTCTCAACTTATAACGCAAGGGGCGGGGCTAAAGTTCTGTTTTCAGGGCCTGAGGCTGCGATATATGGCGGCCACGCGCGACACGCTGACGGGGAGCGAGAATCTCTCGGCGATGAGGCTGAACGAGGCGTCGGAAATGCGCCGTCGCATCCCGGCGTCGAGTATGAGGCGGCGCAGGGCCGAGGCAAGTGCCCCGACGTCGCCCGGGGGCACCAGCAGGCCGGTCTCGCCGTCGGCTATCACCTCGGGGATGGAGGCCACGGGTGTGGACAGGTTGGGTATGCCGCGCGCCATGGTCTCGAGTATGGTCATAGGGAGTCCCTCGTTGTATGACGGGAGCACGTTCAGCATGGTCGAGCGCAGTATCTCTTCTTTCTGCGCTCCGTCCGTCCACCCGATGTGGGCCACGCGCCCGGTCAGCCCCAATGCATCGACGCGGGCGCGCACCTCGTCGACGGCGCCGTCGCCGCAGAGATGGAACTTGACCCCGGGGGGTATCTCGCCGTCTATGCGCCTCATGGCCTCGAGCAGGTCGAACGTGCCCTTGCGCTCGCCCAGACGCCCCAGAAAGAGCACCCCCTGCGACTCGGTCGAATAGGGGTTGGCGGGGAGAGTGGCGACGGCGTTGTAGACGGCCTCGACCTTCGCGTCGGGGGCCTTGGACTTTATCATCGGTATGAGTCGAGGACTCAGCACTATGTTGACGTCGGCCTCGGCGAGAATGGAGTCTATCCACCTCCTGACCCTCGGCGAGCGGGCTGCATACCACTCCTCGAATTCGGCCCCGTGGTGATGGAGCACCACGGGTATGCCGAATCTGTGGAGCAGCTTGACCAGCAACCCCTTGCGCACGAAACTGCCGCGCTCGGCCACATGCAGGTGGACCACGTCTATCTGTCCTGCGCGGGCCATGCGCGCTATCCGTGCCACGGCCCGTGCGAAACACCATATCAGTCCGGCCTTGCCGGCCTGACGGTGGGTGGGCACAAAGGTGATGGCGACGTCGGCGGGCCATGCGTCAGAGTCGAGATAGTTGCGGACCACGGAGACCATGCCCCCTTTGTAGGAGAGGTCAGAGCAGCACATCAGCACGTTCATCGTTCGGGCGTATCGGGTTGTGTCAGGAGGTCAGATGTTGGGTCGGTCCCAAGTATATGTCTCGGTGCAGCGCAGGCGCTCGGAGAGGTTGCCCACGGTGAGGACGAAGTCGCCCTCCTCGAGGGTCCACTGCCCTGCGCCGTTGACGAATGCGAGGTCCGTGGCGGGGATGTGGAAGCGTACGGCACGGGTCTCGCCGGGCATCAATGCCAGTGTCGAGAAGGCGCGCAGGCGCTTGTTGTCTGGCACCACGCTGGCCACGACGTCGGTCGTATATGCCAGCACGGCCTCGATGCCGTCGACGCTGCCTGTGTTGGTGATGTCGACGGTGACGGTGAGCATGTCTGAGGCCTTGAATTCCTTCTTGTCCACGTGCAGGTTGGTGTACTTGAACGTGGTGTAGGACTTGCCGTAGCCGAAGGGCCACTGCACGTTGACGCGGGCGTCATAGTCGTATGCGCCCTCCATCTTGGGGGCCTCCTCAGATGCCTTGTAGTCGTAGTTGACCAGCGAGTTGATCTCGCGCGGATAGGTGTAGGGGAGCTTGCCCGAGAAGTTGCGGTCGCCGCTCATGAGTGCGGCGAGGGCGTCGCCGCCCATGTTGCCGGGGAGCATGCCGTTGATGACGGCCTTGGCCAGCGGCTCGATGTCGGCCAGAATGCGGGGGCGTCCGCTGTTGATGACCATGATTACGGGCTTGCCCGTGGCGGCCATGGCCTTGACCATGTCGCGCTGCATCTGCGACAGATAGAGGTCGGTGAGGTTGCCGGGGGTCTCGCAGTACGAGTTCTCGCCCACGCAGCACACGATGACGTCACAGTCGGCGGCGGCCTTGACGGCGTTGTCGAATCCCTCGCAGGTCTCGTCGCTGTACTTGCCCTTCTCGGGGAAGCAGACGGTGGGGACGTATGTCACGTTGGTCAGGCCGTAGCGTTGGCCCAGAGCCTCGAACACGGTGTTGTATTTGGCGGCGTGCTTGTCGGCCAGATGTCCCTGCCACGAGTAGCTCCAGCCGCCGTTGAGGGCGCGCATGGTGTTGGCCGTGGGGCCGGTGACGAGCAGGCGGGTGTTGCCGGCCTTGAGGGGGAGGATGTCGTCGTCGTTCTTGAGCAGGACTATCGAGCGCACGGCTGCCTCGAGGGCCTCCTCGTCAAATTTCTTCGAGCCGAACTCGGGATAGTCCTTCTTGACGGTGTTGGGGGTGTCGAACAGCCCGAGGCGGTACTTGAGCCTGAGCGAGCGGGCCGCGGCGTCGTCGATGCGGCTCATGGGCACCTTGCCCTCGTTGACCAGCTCCTTGAGCAGCGTGCAGAAGTCGGCCTTGTAGGGCTCCATCGCCATGTCGATGCCGGCGTTGATGGCAATGCGTATGGCGTCCTTCTTGTCTACGGCCACATGCTCGCGGGTGTAGAGGTTGTTGATGTCGGCCCAGTCGGTGACGATGAGGCCGTCCCACAGCAGGTCGTTCTTGAGCCACTTGGTCAGATACTCCCACGAGGCGTGCACGGGGGTGCCGTTGATGGACGACGAGTTGACCATCACGGTCAGCGCACCGCTCTTGAGGCACTCGAGGAACGGAGCGAAGTGCTTGTCCCTGAGCTCGGAGGGGGTGATGACGGCCGGCGTGCGGTCCTTGCCCGAGAAGGGGGCGCCATAGCCCATGTAGTGCTTGAGGCTGGCGGCTATGTGCTTGGGCCCGACGTGGTTGGGGTCGTTGCCCTGAAATCCGCGCACGGCGGCCGCGCCCATCAGCGCGTTGACCAGCGGGTCCTCGCCATAGTTCTCCCACAGGCGGGGCCAGCGGGGATCGCGGCCCAGATCGAGGGTGGGGGCGAATGTCCACGGACAGTCGGCGGCGCGGGTCAGGTATGCGGTGCTTGCGGATGCCTTGCGGTTGAGCTCGGTGTCGAACGTGGCGGCCATGTTGATGCCCTGAGGATAGAGCACGCCGTCGTTGACGTATGTGGTGCCGTGTATCTGGTCAAGGCCATAGATGATGGGCAGGCCGTCGTTGTGGCGCATCGACGATGCCTGCAGGGTCGAGATGAGGGTGTCCCACTCGGCTGCCGACAGCGAGCATGTGCCGGGGGTGTTGAGGAACGAGCCCACCTTGTATGTCGAGATGACGCTGTCGACCTTGGCGGGGTCGAGGGTGAAGTTGCCCGAGGCGTCGAACGAGCCGACGACGTCGATCTGCAACTGCAGCATCTGGCCAATCTTCTGGTCGAGGGTCATGGCGGAGAGTGTCTTCTGCACCTTGGCCTCGATGGCCGGGTCGGCGGGGATGACCGGCAGTGTCACGGGGGTGTAGGCCCCGGCCGTGGCAGCGACCGCGAGGGCTGCAAGCAGTGTGATGGAGGATTTCATGACGGTTTGTTTGTAGTGAGGGGTTTGTTGAGTTCGGGATATGAGATGCGCGAGTGATACATGGTGCGCAGGCGCTGTGCGAAGACATCCTTGACGGCCTGCACGTCGCGGAACGAGATGTTCGACTCGTTGTGCAGCCCCTCGGCTATCTGGCCGTCTATGATCTTGTTGACCAGTGCGGTTATGGCCTCGGGGGTATGCTCCTTCATCGAGCGCGACGCGGCCTCGACGGCATCGGCCATCATCAGCAGCGAGGTCTCGCGGCTCTGGGGATTGGGCCCGGGATAGGTGAAGGGCGCCGGGTCAACCTCCTCGTCGGGGTGCGCGTTGCAGTATGTGGTATAGAAATACCGGGCCTTGCCGGCACCGTGGTGCTGGGCTATGAAGTCCTTGATGGCCTGTGGCAGCTTGGCCTTGTCGGCCATGATGAGGCCGTCGCGCACGTGGCCGGTGACGATTCTCGCGCTCTGTATGGGGTCGAGGGCGTCGTGTGGATTGACACCGTGCTGGTTTTCGGTGAAGAAAGCCGGGTTGCGTATCTTGCCGATGTCGTGATAGAGGGCTCCGGTCCTGACCATCTGCACGTTGGCGCCGATGCGCTGTGCGGCGGCCGATGCGAGGTTGCTCACGGCCATCGAGTGGTTGAAGGTGCCGGGACACTCCTCGGACAGCTCGCGCAGCAGCGGGTTATTGGTGTCCGACAGCTCGACGAGCGTGACCTTGGAGGTGAATCCGAACACCCTCTCGAGCAGGAACATCAGCACGTAGCTGAACGATATGAGTATGGCGTTGACGGCAAAGGCGCCGAATATGCGTGGCTCGGTCTTGTTGAGCGATCCGGTCTGCATCACCTCGACCGAGACATAGCAGAGCGAGTAGGCCATGAAGATGAACGCGGCGGTGCGTATGAGCTGGCTGCGGCGCGACAGGTCCTTGAGCGAGTCGATGGCCACAACGCCCGCCACCATCTGCATGAAGATGAATTCGAGCGGGAATGAGGCCACGATGGCGCACAGCAGCACCACGGCGAGGTGGGTGAAGTAGGCCGTGCGCGAGTCGAGGAACACCACCACCAGTATGGGCACCATGGTGAACGGCGTGATGTAGAGGCCCGACGAGAAGGTGGCGTCCATGGCGAACGCGAAGAGGGTGAACAGCGTGGTCAGGCTGACCAGAAAGACCACCGTGCGGTTGTCCTTGAAATAGTCGGGCCTGAAGAAGAACATGTAGCCGTAGAGCGTGGCCAGCATGATCATCACGAAGAGTATCTGTCCGGCTATCGGATAGTGGTGCTGGGTTATCTGCGCGCCGGCGCCGCGCTCGTCCATCATCTCCTCGTATGTCCGGAGTATCGTGGCTATGCGCGTGGTGACGATGTCGCCCTTGTCGATGATGCGCTCGCCCTGCTGCACCACGCCCACGGGGGCGAGGGCCTTCTGATAGGCGTCGTCGAGCAGGTTGCGCGTGGTGGCCGAGTCGACCGAGATGTTGGGTCTGAGCATCTCGGAGAGCCTCGTGGCCGTGAGCGCGCCGCGTATGTCCTTGTCGCGCAGGGTCGAGTCGAGATGCTCGTATGCCCTGAACGCCGACAGATACCTGTCGGTGGGCACGGAGATGGCCACGTTGTCGTGTACGAATCTCACCGCCGGCAGCTTGCCCTCGGTGATGCGCGCGTATGTGTCGCGGTCGACAATGCCGTTCTCATAGACGGTGCGTATGGCCCTGATGATCTGGTTGCGCTGCGCGGGGGTGATGTCGAGCCCCGGGGTGGCGTTGAGCCGCGCCGAGTAGTCTGAGATTATGGTCTTCTCGAGCGCGAGGTCGCGCTTGAACACGGGCTCGAATCGGGCGTCGATGCTGTCCTTGAGGTGCGAGGCGCTGACCGAGTCGAGATGCTCGGGGATGTCGAACGGCGCCGTGAGCAGGGCATAGCTCCACGGGCGGTTCACCTCGTAGATGAATCTGTCCTTGTCGGTGCGTGGCAGGAAGTAGACAAGCAGTGCGACCGACGCCACGAATAGCGCGGCGCGCAATATGATGTCGCGGGTAGACTGTCGGGTCATAGGTTACGGTAGATGGTCCAGAGGATAATGATTGCGAGAAGAGAGAGTATGAACTGACGTGAGAGTATGAATCCGTGCAGGCGCCTGAATCGCCGCGGGTCGCTCTCGGCGATGAACACGAGGGCTATCACGGGCAGCTCGACGAGCATCAGGGGGTTCAGCGCCCATGCCGACGCGATGTCGCCGTGCAGCAGGGCGTGCAGGGCCCGCTGCGAGCCGCATCCAGGACACTGCCACCCCGTGAGGGTCAGAAACATGCAGCGCGGAAAGGGATGCCGTGCGGGGTCGAGCGCAAAGTAGACGGCCACGGCTGCCACGAGGGCAAGCATGGCGGCCGCCGCGAGCAGGCGGCGCGAGGGGGTGGGACAGCGTGGTGTCACGGCCTCAGAATGCCGCCAGCATCGAGTAGAGCATATAGAAGGGAGTCCAGATCAGACCGGCCACGAACGATATGACGCACCACCAACCGGCCTTCTCCGAGGCTCGGCGCGCGGCCTCGATGTCGCCCGACTGATAGGCAGGCGCCACCTTCGAGGCATAGACTATGGCCACGATGCCCGTGATGAGGCAGCAGCAGATGGTTGCGGCGATGGCCCAGCCAAGATAGGTGGGGGGCTGAGGCTCGTAGACCGACGGTCCGGCGGGAGCGGCGTTGTCGAACGCGGCGGCACGGTATCCCTGAGCCGGAGCGGCCCCGAACATGTCGGCCAGCTCGGGCAGTTGCGAGGCCACGCTCCAGTCGGGCATGCCGTCGCACCACACAGGGGTCTGTGGCGTGAGGTCAAAGCGACGGCGCAGCTGCTCGAGGCTCATGGGGCCCGTCTGCACGCCGTTGACGATGATCCAGTAGGTTTTTTCCATTTGTTCTCTATGTGATTGGCGTGCGGGGCCCTGACGGCCCCGCACGCCTGTTGTGATTCGGTTGTCAGAAGAATTTTGTCTCCTCGCCCAGAATGTCGGACAGGAGGTTGTTGGCCAGACGCGAGGCCCCGATGCGGAAGTACTCGTTGGTCTCTATCCACTTGTCGCCCAGAACGGTGCGCACGATGGTATAGTACTTGAGCGCCTCCTCGGTGGTCGACACGCCTCCGGCAGCCTTGAAGCCCACCATGCGGCCCGTCTTCTCGTAATACTCCTTGATGCACTCGCACATGATGTATGCGGCCTCGAGCGATGCGCCCTCATACTCCTTGCCGGTCGACGTCTTGATGAAGTCGGCGCCCGACCAGAGGCTCAGCACGCTGGCGTTGCGGATGTTCTCGGCGGTCTTGAGCGCGCCGCCCTCGATGATGACCTTGAGCAGCGACTCGCGGCACGAGTGCTTCATCTCGGTCAGCTGGTCGCATACCTCCTCATAGTCCTTGTCGAAGAAGTCGCCCAGCGGCAGCACCACGTCGATCTCGTCGGCACCGGCCTCGACGGCCAGACCGATCTCGGCGATCTTGACCTCGATGAAGCTCTGGGCTGAGGGGAAGCAGCCGGCCACGGCCGCGATGTCGACCTCGCTCACGTCGAGGACGGTGCGCACGATGGGCACGAAGTTGGGATAGACACAGATGGCCGCCACGTTGGGCAGGTCGGGATGCTCGTGCTCGAAGGCGTTGACCCTCTCGACAAAATCGGCCACCGAGCGCTGCGAGTCGGTAGACTTGAGCGTGGTGAGGTCGATGGCGTTGAAGATGGCGCGGAGCACCTCGGGCTTGCGGTTCTCCTCAAGATGCTTGTCGAGGATCTCGGCGACTTTGGCCTTGACTGCGGCATCGTCGGTGATGACGCGCGAGTCTGCGATGGCTTGCTGATATTTGTCCATAACGAGTAGTAATTGATGATTATTTCTTGAAGCGATCAGTGTCGCGGATATTCTTCTTGTCCAGATTGCGGCCCATCGCCTCGGTCAGGTCGATGCCGGTCTGGTTGGCTATCGCTGCCGCCACCCATATCAGGTCGGCCAGCTCGTCGGCGAGGTCGTCAAGCCCCGTGCGGTCCGAGGGCTTGGGACGCTGGTCGCCATATCGGCGCGCCATGATGCGCGCTACCTCGCCGGTCTCCTCGGCAAGGACGGCGGCATTGGTGATGGGCGAGAAGTATCCCCCGCCCGTGCCTTTGATCCACCCGTCGACGATATGTTGCAGTTCTTCGATGGTCATTCCTTTGAATCTATAACAATGGTCACGGGTCCGTCGTTCACCAGACGCACCTCCATGTCGGCCCCGAACACGCCCGTCCTCACCTCGCGGGCCATGAGACGCGCGCACTCCGAGCAATAGAGCTCGTAGAGGGGCACGGCCAGCTCGTGACCCGCGGCATTGACATAGCTCGGGCGATTACCCTTGCGGGTCGAGGCCAGCAGCGTGAACTGGCTCACCGCCAGCAGCTCGCCTCCCGTGGCCAACAGCGACAGGTTCATCACGCCGTCGGCATCGTCAAACACACGCAGGTTGACCGTCTTGGCCGCCAGACGCAACGCATCCTCGCGGGTGTCGTCCTTGGCGACACCCACCAGCGCCAGCAGCCCCGGCCCTATCGAGCTGTGCAGCTCGCCGCCGATACTCACCGAAGCCCCGGTGACTCTCTGTAAAACGATTCTCATAACGTGCAAATATACACAATAAATCCGATACCCCCACCAATCACGCCTAAAAAAAACATCCACCCCTCGCTCCCCAACCGACAATCACCCCTCCGCACCGGATTTTAGGGATATTTTACCGGGCACTTTACCGGGCACTTTACTGGGCACTTTTGCAGTACCCTCTCTGAATAATAAGCTGCAAACTGTTCCAAAATTCCGGAAACAAAAAACAGAACGCGGGGGGCGTTCTGTTTTTTCGTGGGGTGGGTGCGGGGTCAGGCGGGGGTGGGGCGGTTGCGGAGGTCGGGGAGGAGGATGGCGACGATGCCGAGCAGGGGCATGTAGGCGCAGAAGTTGTAGATGGCTTCGATGCCGTAGCGGTCGGCGAAGTTGCCGAGGATGGCCGAGGCGATGCCGCCCACGCCGAAGGCGAATCCGAAGAAGAGGCCCGAGATCATGCCCAGCTTGGTGGGCAGCAGTTCTTGGGCGTAGAGCAGTATGGCGGGGAATGCCGACGAGAGCATGAAGCCGGCGCAGAAGCTGAGCACGGCGGTCAGGGGGAGCGACGCATGGGGCAGCAGCAGGCTGAACGGGGCTGTGCCGAGTATCGACACCCAGATGACGAGCTTGCGGCCATAGCGGTCGCCCACGGGGCCTCCGACAAGGGTGCCGGCGGCTGTCGACACCACGAAGATGAAGAGGAATATCTGCGATGCGGCTACGCTGACGCCGAATTTGTCTATCAGATAGAAGGTGTAGTAGCTCGACAGGGATGCCATGTAGACGTATTTGGAGAATATGAGCACGATGATGACGCCGATGACAAAGAGCGTGCGGCCTTTGGACAGCGGGAGGCTGATGTGGCGTGTGTGCTCGTGTGGACGTGCCCTGAGGTCGGCCAGATATGACCTGTACCACCGGCAGATGGGGCGCATGGCGGCAAAACAGAGTGCGGCGAAGATGAGGAACCACAACACGTAGCGGCGGTCGTGGGGGGCGACGATGAGTGCCACGAGCAGCGGACCGATCGAGCCGCCGAAGTTGCCGCCGACCTGAAACACCGACTGGGCGAAGCCGCGGCGGGCGTGTCCGGCCAGCGAGGTGATGCGTGATGCCTCGGGGTGAAGGGTGGCCGAGCCGAGTCCGACCATGAATACGGCCAGAAGTATGCCCGGCAGGGTGTCGCATAGCGCGAAGAGCACTATGCCGACCGAGGTGCAGACCATGCCGGCGGGCAGGCTCCACACAAAGGGGCGGCGGTCGAAGGCATAGCCCACCACGGGCTGGAATATCGAGGCCGCTATCTGATAGACGAGCGTGATGATGCCGATCTGTGCGAAGTCGAGATCAAGGTCGGCCTTGAGCATGGGGTAGACCGCCGTGATGACCGACTGGAGCAGGTCGTTGAGGGCGTGCGACGCGCTCAGTGCCAGAAGCACGGGGAATGTCGGCATCGAGGCCAGCGACCTGAGTTTGGTGATGAATGACATTTGGCTTGTATGCGTGTTTGACTAAAATGACAGATAAGTCTGACATGGCCGCGGGGCCTTGTCAGACTTATCGGAAAGAGTGGAGTGGTATTATTCCATGAGCTTGCGATAGCGGCGGCGGGTAGGCTCCTTGCCGTCGTTGTGGGCGCGCTTGTACTCCTCGTAGTCAGAGTATGAGCCCTCGTAGAAGACGACGTTGCCGTCGCCCTCGAACGAGAGGATGTGCGTGCAGATGCGGTCGAGGAACCAGCGGTCGTGGCTAACCACCACGGCGCATCCCGCAAAGTCGTCGAGGCCTTCCTCGAGGGCGCGCAGGGTGTTGACGTCGATGTCGTTGGTGGGCTCGTCGAGCAGCAGCACGTTGCCCTCTTCCTTGAGCGCCATGGCCAGATGCAGGCGGTTGCGCTCGCCGCCCGAGAGGACGGAGATCTTCTTCTCCTGATCGGCGCCGGTGAAGTTGAAGCGCGACAGGTAGGCGCGGGCGTTGACGTCGCGGCCACCCATGCGGAACGACTCGACACCCTGCGAGATCACCTCATAGACGCTCTTTTCGGGCAGCAGGTCGTGGTGGGTCTGGTCGACGTATGCTATCTTGACGGTCTCGCCGACCTCGAACGAGCCTGCATCCGGGGTCTCCTGACCCATGATGAGGCGGAACAGCGTGGTCTTGCCGGCGCCGTTGGGGCCGATGACGCCCACGATGCCGCCCTGAGGCAGCGAGAAGGTGAGGTCCTTGAACAGCTGCTTCTTGCCGAATGCCTTGGAGAATCCCTGAACGTCTATCACCTTGGCGCCCAGACGTGGACCGTTGGGGATGAATATCTCGAGACGTTCTTCCTTCTCCTTCTGGTCTTCGTTGAGCAGGCGGTCATAGCTGCTGAGACGGGCCTTGCCCTTGGCCTGACGGGCCTTGGGGGCCATGCGCACCCATTCGAGCTCGCGCTCGAGGGTCTTGCGGCGCTTGGATGCCTGTTTCTCTTCCTGAGCCATGCGTTTGGTCTTCTGGTCGAGCCACGACGAGTAGTTGCCCTTCCAAGGTATTCCCTCGCCGCGGTCCAGCTCGAGAATCCATCCTGCGACGTGGTCGAGGAAGTAGCGGTCGTGGGTGATGGCGATGACGGTGCCGGGATACTGCTGCAGGTGCTGTTCCAGCCAGTCGATGCTCTCGGCGTCGAGGTGGTTGGTGGGCTCGTCGAGCAGGAGTATGTCGGGCTGCTGCAGCAGCAGGCGGCACAGGGCCACGCGGCGGCGCTCGCCGCCCGAGAGGGTGGTGACGGGCTGGTCGTCGGGGGGACACTGCAGGGCGTCCATGGCGCGCTCGAGCTTAGAGTCGATGTTCCAAGCGTCGGCGGCGTCGAGCTTGTCCTGAAGCTCGGCCTGACGGGCCAGCAGGGCATCCATCTTGTCGGGGTCCTCGAGCACGTCGGGATCGCCGAAGCTCTCGTTGACCTTGTCGAACTCGGCAAGGAGGTCCATGATGGGCTGCACGCCCTCGCGCACCACCTCGATGACGGTCTTCGAGGGGTCGAGCTGGGGATCCTGCTCGAGATAGCCCACCGAGTATCCGGGCGAGAAGACGACTTCGCCCTGATAGCTCTTGTCGATGCCGGCTATGATCTTGAGCAGCGAAGACTTGCCCGAGCCGTTGAGACCGATGATGCCGATCTTGGCTCCGTAGAAGAATGATAGGTAGATGTTCTTGAGTACCTGTTTCTGGGGAGGGTAGGTCTTGGAGACACCTACCATCGAGAAAATCACTTTTTTGTCGTCTGCCATTGTTGCTGTTATTGACTAGTTGGACTAGTTGGTCTAGTTGAACTAGGGATTGGTTGATATATTGTTTCTTGGATGATAAGAGAGTATGTCTGCCCGGAGGGCGGTGCGGTCGAGGTGCAGGTATATCTGCGTGGTGGCTATGGACTCGTGTCCGAGCATCTGCTGTATGGCGCGCAGGTTGGCGCCACCTTCGAGCAGATGCGTGGCAAACGAGTGCCTGAGCGTGTGGGGCGAGATGGTCTTGCGTATGCCCGCGGCCTCGGCCAGCCCGCGCACTATCTGGAACGCCCTCTGGCGTGTCAGCCTCGCGCCCCTGCGGTTGAGGAAGAGTATGTTCTCGTCGCCCGGCCTGACGCTCATGCGGGCGCGGTCCTTGAGCCAGTCGGCAATCTCCTCGACGGCGACCTCGGACACCGGCACCATGCGCTCCTTGTCCCCCTTGCCGTGCACCACCAGATACCCCTCGTCGGGAAAGTATTTGGAGATCTCGAGGTTTATCAGCTCGCTCACGCGCAGTCCGCAGCCATACAGGGTCTCCATGATGGCGCGGTCGCGCTGTGCCTCGGCCTTGAGGGGGTCTATGGCCTCGATCATGGCGTCGATCTCGGCAACGGTCAGCACCTCGGGCAGGTGCAGGCCGGTCTTGGGCGTCTCGAGCAACTCGGAGGGGTCTGCGTCGATATACTCCTCGCGCGTCAGCCAGCGGAAAAAGGACCTAACCCCGGCCACGACCCTTGCCTGCGTGCGCGGGGCTATGCCCAGATCGTGCATGTCGCCGATGAATAGCCTGAGGGTCTCGCAACTGACGTCGCGCAGCGGCGTGCCGCTCTCGGCCAGCCACGTCATCAGGCGTCCTATGTCCGAGAGGTATCCCTCGCGGGTGTTGTCCGATGCCCCTTTCTCGAGCAGGAGATAGAGGTCGTAGTCTCTCAGGGCGTTCTGTGGGTCGAGGTGGCGCAAGTGCAATGTCGTGTCTTAGAGTATGACGTCAAAGTTCTGGGGCGGGAGGTCGGGGCGCATCACAATGACGGCGCTCTCTCCGTCGGTGAATATCATGCCGTGGTCGCGCGGGGCGGCCACGAGCGCGGGATCTGCGTGGCGGGCTATCACCACCCCCGTCGGGGGTATGTATGCATCGCCGACCACCGCCACGGGGGCGTCGCCGCGGGTCAGCCTGATGCGGCTGTCGGCGGCGAGGATGGCATGGCGCCGTGCCTCGGTGAGGGTGTCGTCGACCCTGACGGAGTCGGGGGCAAACTCGCAGACGAGCCTGAACAGCAGCCTGAGCCGCCGCGGGTCCTCGCCGCCGGCCGCGGCCATGCGGTCTATCTCGGGGTAGGCGTAATACTGCCCCGGGTCGCGCAACACCGTGGTGACCAGCCTGAAGGCAAACGGCGAATGGACGCCGTGGCCCCTCATGCGCCAGCGGCGGCGCAGGGCGTCAAGCATCGCCGGGGGCGGGGTCGCCGCCCTTGCGGCCCCTCGCGCCGACGACCATGGCCGCGATGACGAGGATATAGATGGCTATGACTGCGGCCTTGGCCACGCCGTCGGTGGTGTGGATGGACTGCGGGTCGAATGTCATTTCGATGGTGTGCTCGCCGGCGGGTATCCGCATGGCGCGCAGCACGTAGTTGACGCGCCCTATCGGAGCCTCCTGACCGTCAACGGTGGCCTTCCAGCCCCACGGGAAGTATATCTCGGAGAACACGGCCAGGCGGTCGGTCGACGACTTGGAGTGGTATGTGAGCCTGTTGGGGGCGTATGACGTCTCGACGATCATGTCGGTCGAGTCGCCGGGCGCGGCGTTGCCCAGAATGTCGGCAAAGCGTCTGTCGGCCACGGCCTCGCGGCTCGGATCTATCCTCGAGAGTCCGGCCATCTCGCCGTCGGGATTCTCGGCGTATGCCACGCGGTCTACGAACCAAGCGTTGCCCAGAGCCTCGGGGTTGAGCAGCGGCGAGCCGTCCATGCCCACCACATAGCGTGCGTTGAGCATGTTGAGCACGTTCCAGTCGGCGTCGGTCTGCTCGCCGCGGGTGAACGAGGCCAGATGGCGGTCTATCAGGTCCTGATAGCGTGTCAGCTTGGCGGCGTGGTATCCGCCTATCATCTTGTGATAGTATGACGGGTCGGCGCTATAGAAGCGGGGTATGTCCATGACCCTGAAGTTCATCACCGTGTCGCGCAATATCACGTCGTCGGCCGCGGTCTTGGCGATGAGGGGACCGACGCTGACCTGCTGCGGGGCAAAGCTGTCGTGGCTCAGATAGCGCTTGTTGACGGTATAGAGGTCTACGAGCACCACGGCGCCGACGAGCGCGGCGGTGACGAAGGCGTTCATCTTGCCCTTGAGATAGAAGAACAGCAGTACGAATCCGGCGGCCACCACCAGCAGCGAGCGCAGGGCGTCGGCCTTGACCATGCCGAGTCGCAGGCTCTCGACGGCGTTATAGATGGCCGGATTCGACAGCGAGAACTGCGAGGCGGTCTGGCGGTCATAGCCCTGCTGCATCAGCGACGAGGTGAGATACTGGTCTATCATGCGGTCATTCTCCGAAATGGCGCTGCCGAACATGCCGGGCACCACCCATGCCAGCAGGCAGAAGACCGCCGTGACGCCAAAGCACCAGCACAGGGGCTTGATCCAGCCCTTGCGCTCGTCGTCGGTGGTGGTGACGAGTCTCTGCAGGGCCATGACACCGAGCAGCGGCATGGTGAACTCGGCTATGACGAGGATGCTCTCGACCGTGCGGAACTTGGAGTACATCGGGGCTATGGAGAGCATGATGTCGGTGAACGTCATGGCGTGGCGTCCCCATGCCAGCACTATCGAGAAGACCGTGAGCACCACCAGCGCCCACTTGACCGGGCCGCGCACGATGACGCACCCCAATATGAACAGCGCGAATATCAGCGCCCCCACGTAGACGGGGCCGTTGGTGCCCTCGGGGTCGCCGAAATACTGGCTCAGGAAGCCGAGATACTGGCCCTGCATGGCGTCGAGCTCGCCCGACTGCATGGCCTCCTTGGCGGCGTCGGTCTCGGCCAGATTCATGGCCGTCATCTGCCCGCCTGTCGGACGTGCCGACGAGCCACCCTTGATGTTTGGTATCAGCAGCGAGAATGTCTCGGAGGGCTGATAGCTGTATTGCGTTATGTAGTCCTTGTCGAGGCCTCCGGTGGCCTGCGTGGCGTCCTGCACGGCGGCGGTGAGCTCGGAGTGGCGGCCACGGATGGTCTCCTTGGAGTATTCGTATGTATTGTACAGGCCGGGCAGGTTGGCGCACACGGCCAGTATGGCGGCACCGGCAAGCGCGCCGGTGGCCTTGAGCCACGACCGCATCCGCTTGCGGCGCATGTCGATGACCAGATAGGCTATGACCAGTCCGAGTATGACGAAGAGGAAATAGTATGTCATCTGCACGTGGTTGCCCGCTATCTGCATCATGGCAAACAGGGCAGCCAGCGCGGCTCCGGCCAGATAGCACCCTCTGTAGCAGAGCATAACGCCCGCGATGGTGGGCGGGATGTAGGCAAGGGTGATGAACTTCCAGATATGGCCCGCGCCTATTATGATGATGAAATAGGTCGAGAATCCGTAGGCTATGGCGCCGATCAGCGCCACGTACCACCGCATGCGCATGGCGATGGCCATGATGAAGAATCCGGTCATCATCATGGCCAGCAGCGACGAGGGCGAGGGGAGTCCCAGCCCCATGGCGGTGTTGATCCAGCCATAGAGGCGGGTCGAGGGATAGGAGGGAGAGATCTGGAACGTGGGCATGCCCGAGAAGAGCGAGTTGGTCCACCGCGAGGTCTCGCCCGTGGCCTCGGCATAGGCCTTGGCCTCCTGACCTATGGCGATGCCCTGCTGCATGTCGTGCTGGCGCAGGGTATTGCCCTGCGAGGCATCGGGATAGAAGAACGCGAAAGCCACCAAGGCTATCACGGCAAGCCCGATCACGAACGTGAGCGGGCCGCGCAGTCTGTAGTCTGAGAGTGTCATCATTCGGCGGGACGAAGTTCGAGAGGAATCTCCTCGACCACGGCGGCCGAGTCTGTCGACACCGAGTCGGTCTCCTGAGGTTCGGCGGCCGTGAGCGAGCCGTCGTGTATTGCGTCATACTGCGTCAGGCGCTCGCGAAACGAGGTGGCCAGCGAGTCGAAGTCGACCGACGGGTTGACCTTGCGCGCCTTTGCGAAGGCCGCGCGGGTGTCTGACGGGTTGACGCTCAGCGCGATGTCATAGACATCGACATACTTGCGCAGGGTCTCGAGGTCGCGGCGCGAGTCCTTCTTGGCCACGGCCTCGTTGTGCACCGTGAGGAATGCCATCAGCACCTGCACGGTCTGGTCGGGTGTCAGGTCGTCGACAAACAGCGACATGCTGTCGGCCATGGCCGAGGCCGTCTCGAGCCGGCCCTCGGTCAGAGCGCGGGCCAGACGTGTGTTCTGCTGCTCGGCAGCCTCGAGGTCGGCGGCTTCGGGCGCGGGGTGCTCGGTTTCGGCCTTCCCGCCACAGGCCACGAACAGCAGGGCGGTCAGGATGAAGAGCAGCACCGAGATGAGAAGATTCTTCATTTGATTTATTCGGGGGGAGATGGTGATGTGTGTCGTTGTTGTGTTACTTCTTGCGGGGAGCGTACTTGACGGGATAGTCGCAGCGCGTGCGTCCGGTCACGATGTTGTTCAGCTTGCTCTTGATGAGCTGCTTGCGTATCATCGACACGTGGTCAATGTAGAGCGTGCCCTCCAGATGGTCGCACTCGTGCTGCACTATGCGGGCCAGAAAGCCCGAGATCTCGCGCTTTTGGGGCTCGAAGTTCTCGTCGACCCACTCGAGCAGTATGTGCTCGGTGCGGGTCACCTTCTCGCTCAGTCCGGGCAGGCTGAGGCACCCCTCCTCGCGGGTCACCTTCTCGCCGTCGAGCACGGTTACGCGGGGATTGATCAGCGTTAGCTTCTCGCCCTCGCATTCGGCGAAAGTGTCCTTGAGCACGTCGGCGTCGATGACCACGATGCGCTCGGCACGGCCAATCTGGGGCGCGGCCAGGCCGACCCCCTCGCTGGCATACATTGTCTCGAACATGTTGGCGATAAGATCTTTGAGACCCTCATGGTCTGAGGTGATGTCGGTACACTCCTTGCGCAGCACAGGGTGTCCGTAGAGATATACAGGCAGTTTCATAGCGGATTTGTATCGAGATAGGAGTTGAGTATGATGACGGCCGCCATGCGGTCTATGGCCCCCTTGTCCTGACGTGTCGAGCGGCGGAAACCACCCTCGATCATGGCGCGGTGAGCCAGCGTCGAGGTGAATCGCTCGTCCCACATCACTATCTCCATGCCCGGCAGCGCCTTGCGCAGGCGTCCCAGCGCGGGCGTGATATAGCGCATCGACTCGCTGGGCTCGCCGCTCATGGTGGTGGGGAGGCCGACGATGATACGGTCTACGGGATTGGCGGCCACATAGTCACGGACAAAGGTCACGATCTCGGCCGACGGCACGGTGGCCAGAGCCGTCGCCACGATGCGCGCCGGGTCGGTCACGGCCACGCCGCAGCGCTTGCGACCGTAGTCTATGGCAAGAAGTCGTCCCATTCTCAACTGATTTCAAGGTGCAAAGTTAAGAAAAAATCTGCAAAAACACTCATAATCTTTGGTATATCGGGCAATAATTCGTAACTTTGCGCCCGATTCCGCAATCTCTGGACGGGACATGCAGCCCGCTACATTGCGGATAATGTTCACATTTTAAACTTACAAAGGAAAAATGGATTTAATCAAAGTAGTCGAAGAGGCATTTGCCACCGGCAAGCAGCACCCCGACTTTCAGCCCGGCGACACCATCACCGTGGCTTACCGCATCAAGGAAGGCAACAAGGAGCGTATCCAGCAGTATCGCGGCGTAGTCATCCGCATCTCGGGCGAGGGCACCAAGAAGCGCTTCACCGTACGCAAGATGTCTGACAACATCGGCGTAGAGCGTATCTTCCCCCTCGAGTCTCCGTTCATCGACTCGATCACCATCAACAAGTACGGCAAGGTGCGTCGCGCCAAGCTCTACTATCTCCGCGCCCTCACCGGCAAGAAGGCCCGCATCAAGGAGCGTCGCGTAGCCAAGAAGGCCTGATCGCAGCCCCCCTTCCCTCTGACCGCAGAGAACAACTAAAAGCCGCCCGAGTCCAACCGACCCGGCGGCTTTTGTCATATATAATAATGAGTCCCACCACCGGCCCATGCGCCCCGCGGATGCGGGGCACCGCTTTAATAGCCTCGGGGCTTGCCCCGAGGTTGGAGCGCCCGACGATTGTTCGGGCTCCCGCAGGGTGTCCGAGCCCCGCGCGAGACATGCCACGTGGTTCGGACCTCTCCGAGGCCCTGTATTATCCATCCCACACCATCGCTCGTTCCTCGCTCGATGTGGGGCTTTGATTGCATCGCCGCCTCGCGGCTGGAATGGAACAGACAAATTTGGCCTCGCCCGATGTCGGGTGGCGATGTCGGGTGGCGTGGTGGTTTTTCTGTTAATTCGTCTGAAAATTAGGGGGAATTTCAAATAAAATTCGTATATTTGCCCACCGAAACGGCAGGGTGCATTGCGCTCGGCCGTGATGTGATTGTAAATCAAATACTTAATTCATTAATACCCTTTCAGTTAATCAACACAATGCAAAGCAAAGGATCTTTGGGTAGCGTTGTCGCAGGCGTGATCGCCGTATTCATGGTGCTCATCTGCGCATTCTATCTCTCCTTCACCTATGTGACCAACCATCACGAGAAGAAGGCCGAGGAGTATGCAGCAGCCGAGGCCGCCAAGGACAACAACTCACCGGACACCAAACGTAAGGCCTACAGCGACTACATCAAGAACATCGCCAACGAGAAGGTCTATCTCGGTTACACATTCAATGAAGTTCAGAAACTGGCCGTCGGACTTGGCCTCGACCTCAAGGGAGGTATGAACGTGACCCTTCAGGTTTCGGTTCCCGACATCCTTCGCTCAATGGCCAACGCCGATGGCAACCCCTACTTCAATCAGGCGGTGGCCAACGCTGACTCGGTGGCCCGTGTCAACAAGTCGGCCGACTATATCGACATATTCTGCAACGAATACCGCAAGCTCGATCCTCAGGGCGACCTCTCGGTGGTCTTCAAGGATCAGGTGAAGCGCGGCGAGAGCTTCGACGCCGTCAAGACCGCCCTCAAGCAGGAGGTCAAGGACCGCGTGAGCTCGTCGACCAACGTGCTCCGCACCCGTATCGACCAGTTCGGTGTCGTGGCTCCCAACATTCAGGAGCTCGAGAAGGACGGTCAGATCCTGCTGGAGCTGCCCGGTGTAAAGGAACACGAGCGCGTGCGCGAGCTGCTCAAGTCGAGCGCCAACCTCGAGTTCTATGAGACAACCCCCTTCAACGAGATCTCGGGTGCCCTTCAGCAGCTCGACAACGCGCTGCGCAACGACACCACCGGCAACGGCAAGGGCCTCTTCGACTACTTCCTGCAGGTGGGCAACCCCCGCAACATGATCGGCGTGGGCGCCGCATCGGAGACTGCCCGCGACACCATCGACGCCCTTCTGGCATCGCCCGCCGCCAAGCGCATCCTCCCCTCGAACGTCAAGCTGGCTTGGGAGTTCAAGCCCGAGGTAGTACAGATCGACGATTCGGTACGCGGCAAGCGCAACCTCGCCATCTATCAGATGGTGGCCCTCAAGACAACCAACGGCAAGGCAGCCCTGAGCGGCGACGTCATCACCACCGCCACCTCGGACTATGACGCCATGCAGGGCGGCAACTACGTGAGCATGAACATGAAGCCCGAGGCCGCACGCCAGTGGGCCCGCATCACCGCCGCCAACATCGAGAAGCAGGTGGCAATCGTGCTCGACGACCACGTATATTCGGCTCCCCGCGTCAACTCGGTCATTGAGGGCGGACGCTCGCAGATAACCGGCGACTTCACCACCGAGGAGGCAAAGGACCTTGCCAACGTGCTCAAGTCCGGTAAGATGGCCGCCAAGGTTGACATCATCTCGGACACCGTCATCGGCCCGTCGCTGGGCGAGCAGGCAATCCACGACGGCATGTGGTCGTTCGTGATAGCCCTGATACTGCTGATGATCTTCATGTGCCTCGTCTACGGATTCATCCCCGGCATCATCGCCAACGTGGCCCTGATCTTCAACATCTTCTTCACCTTCGGCATCCTCGCCTCGTTCCAAGCCGTGCTGACCCTGTCGGGCATCGCCGGTATCGTGCTGGCTCTTGGTATGGCGGTCGACGCCAACGTGCTTATCTATGAGCGCGCCAAAGAGGAGCTCCGCGCCGGCAAGGGCGTGCGCAGCGCAATCGCCGACGGTTACTCGAACGCCTTCTCGGCCATCTTCGACTCTAACCTCACCTCGATCATCACCGGTGTCATCCTGCTGCTGTTCGGTACAGGTCCCATCAAGGGCTTTGCCACCACGCTCATCATCGGCATCATCTGCTCGTTCTTCACGGCCGTATATCTGACCCGTCTCATCTATCTGATGTTCGCCAAGACCAAGGCCTTCCAGAACCTCACCTTCACCACGCCCCTCTCGGCCAAGATGTTCACCGGCTCGAATTTCAACTTCCTCGGCGGACGCAAGGTCAGCTTCACCATCGTGGGCATCATGGTGGCCGTCGTTGTCATCAGCCTCTTTGCCCGCGGTCTCAATCAGGGCATCGACTTCTCGGGCGGCCGCAACTATGTTGTACAGTTCGATCATCCCGTCAAGACCCACGAGCTCAAGGCCAAGCTGGAGCCCCTGTTCGGCGGCGCACAGCTCAGCGTCATCACCATCGACGACGACACCAAGGTGCGTATCTCGACCAACTACAAGATCGACTCTGACGAGGAAGGCGTTGACAACGAGATCACCAAGATTCTCTATGACGGCCTCAACTCAGAGCTCAACGGCATGAGCATGGAAGACTTCTCGACCACCAACGAGAACATCGGCATCATGTCGTCGCAGAAGGTAGGTCCCACCGTGGCCAACGACATGCGCACCGACGCCTATATCGCCGTGATACTGGCCCTCCTCGCCATGTTCTTCTACATCCTCATCCGCTTCCGCAACGTGGCTTTCTCGGTCGGCGCCCTCGCCGCCGTGGCCTTCACCGCGTTCACCATCATCGGCTTCTACTCGCTCTTCCAAGGCCTCTTCCCCTTCGCCATGGAGGTTGACCAGTCGTTCATTGCCGCCATCCTCACCGTGATCGGCTATCAGATCAACGACACCGTGGTGGTATTCGACCGCGTGCGCGAGAACGTGGGCCTCTATCCCAAGCAGAACTTCTTCGACACCATCAACTCGTCGATCAACTCGACCCTCGGCCGTACCATCATGACCTCGGGCTCGACCCTGCTCGTGCTGCTCTGCATCTTCATCCTCGGCGGCGACGCTATCCGCTCGTTCGTGTTCGCCATGATCTGGGGTGTAATCATCGGTACCCTCGCCACCATGTTCGTGGCCGCTCCCGTTGCCTACATCACAGACGCCCGCCGCGGTGCCAAGAACAAGGCCAAGGCATAAACCCTCAAAACAAGCAACCCCATAACTTTGCCGGTGGCAACGTCCATAAGGAATATGGCCCGTTGCCGCCGGCATTTTTTTTGACCTTCGTACCGCACACGCCAAGACACACACACGACAACACACTCTTCACATTAATAACACACACAATTTCTTAACCCAAAAAACGCACATGAAAAAGCTGTTCTTATCGCTTTCGGTCTGTGCCATGTCGCTCTCGGCCATCGCGGCCCCGAATTCGGCCCTGCTCATCTATCAGGATGCCGAGAAGAGCACAGGCACAATGCTCACCGACCCCTATTCAGGTACAGTCATCGACGCTCCCGACGCCCTCGTGTGGCCTCAGGGATTCGGCATGTATCTCCTGAAATCAGGAAAGACCTATTCGCCCGGCATCACCACTCAGGGCTACGGCTCGCCCGTCAAGCTCTCTAACGGCGCGCCCAACCTCATCACCCTGCCCGACGGATGCGAGGTCGAGGCCATCGAGTTCGTCGGCTATTGCAACGTGGTCGAGTCCACGTCGTGGATCTCGTCGGTGGCCACCGAGGTCAACGGCACGTTCACCGAGGTCTATACCGACGTCGAGGGCACCAACACCTTCCCCTATTACGACCGCGAGTCGTGGGCCGAGCTCATGCCCGGCGAGATGCCCAAGACCAGAATCACATTCGAGACCCCTGTCACCGGCAAGCTGTGGTTCAAGAACGGCGGCTCGCAGCCCGCATTCTATGTCCGCGTCATTGGCAGCGGATTCGAGAGCAACGAGCCGTCAGACCCCACGCCTCCCGTGCCCCCCACACCCCCGTCGATAACCGAGCCGACAAACACCCACGTCATCTCGTACGTGCCCGACGAGGGGATGCAGGTCAAGGCCAAGGACATAACCCTGACATACAGCGCCACCGCCGGCTGGCACTATTATCGCGACAACCAACCCTTCGAGTATGCCGGACAATACTGGGACCAGTATGCCGCCGGAACGGTCAACCCCAAGCTCGGCGACAACGGCTCGATGATACCCGTCGAGGGAACGTACTATAAGTTCACCCCCGCCCGCGACGGCGCTATCTACCTGCCCGCGGTGCTGTGGGAGGGCAAGCCGCTGTTCATCATCACCGGCGACAACGACAATCTCGTGCCCGACAGGGTCTATGTGACAGATGTCGACAACTATCCCCGCACATGGCTCCCCTACAGCCAGACCGACGCCGATACGGGCGAGCTGGTCGAGGGATGGTCGGTGTCTTACGAGAATCACATGAATCCCGACATAATCCGCTTTGCCGTGTCGGCGGGCAAGGACTATTATGTCTATGCCCGCTCGAGCAAGCTGCGTCTGTGCGGCTTCATATTCACCCCCGACGAGGGGCTGGTGCTGCCCGAGGAGCCCACTCCCGACGCTCCGGTGTCGATAGAGCTGATGCTGTCGATGCAGCAGGGCACGACACTGAACTTCGGCGCCACGGTCAATCCCGAGACCGCCGAGGTGATCTGGAAGAGCACCGACGAGTCAGTGCTCAAGGTGGACGACAAGGGGGCCGTGACGGCCGTTGCCGAGGGCGAGGCCACGCTGATGGCCATGACCGTCAACGACCTGTGCTCGGTGCTGCGCATCAAGGTGATTCCCGCGACGGCTCCCGGCGTGATACTCGTCGAGACGGTCAACGTCACGCCCGACGTGGTGAGCGCCAAGGAGGGCACCACGGTGCAGCTCACGGCCAACGTGACCCCCGACGACGCAACTGACAAGTCGGTCGTATGGACCAGCGACAACGAGGCCGTGGCGACTGTCGACCACGCCGGCCTCCTGTCGGTGCGCGCCGAGGGCAAGGCCACCGTCAGGGCCACTGCCGCCGACGGTAGCGGCGTGACCGGCCTCTGCACCGTCACCGGACTCAAGGACGAGTCGGCCATCTCGGAGGTCACCGCCGACATGGCCGGCAGGGATGTCTACACCATTGACGGACGCCTCGTCACCCTTGCCGCCACGCACGACGAGATACTCGCCCTGCCCAAGGGAATCTATGTGATAGGTGCCCTCAAGGTGATAATCAGATGACACGGCCCGTGCGGCCATAGGCATGGTCTCCGGAATGAGAGTTCCGGAGATTTTTTATGTCTGTGTCGGACTCGGAAATGCGGGATTTTTCGTAATTTTGCAGTGTCATGCCGCTCCCCTGTCTGATACGTCTCTCGGTGGCGCCGCTCATCAGCGAGCCGGTGCCCATCTTCCTGACGGTGATGGCCATTCTGCTGGTCACGCCGCTGCTGCTCAACCGCCTGAAGATACCCCACGTCATCGGCCTCATCATGGCCGGCGTCGCCGTGGGGCCTCACGGTTTCGGGCTGCTGGACAGGGACATGAGCTTCGAGGTGTTCGGTCAGGTGGGTATACTCTACCTGATGTTTCTGGCGGGCATAGAGATTGACATGTATCACCTCAAGAAGAATCTGGGGCGCGGACTGGTGTTCGGAGCCTTCACGTTCTTCATCCCGCTGTTGCTCGGCGCCGCCGCAGCCATCGGCTTCCTGTCCATGCGGCTCCCAGAGGCCACGTTGCTGGCGTCGATGTTTGCGGCCCACACGCTGCTTGCATATCCCATCGTGGCCCGTTTCGGCGTCACCAAGTCGCCCGCGGTCATCATAGCCATCGCCGGAACTATCGTCACCGTGCTCGGCTCACTGGTCGTGCTGGCGGGCGTGCTCGGGGTGGTGCGCGAGGGCTCGGTGCGCTCGCTGCTCCCCGTGGTGGGCTATCTGGCGCTCTATTGTGCGGCGATATTCTATGTCTACCCGCGCCTGACGCGCTACTTCTTCAAGAAATATCACGACGGCATAGCCCAGTTCGTCTACATCATGGTGATGGTCTTTCTGGCCGCCGCCGTGGCCTCGTGGATAGGCATAGAGAGCGTGTTCGGCGCGTTCTATGCCGGTCTGGTGCTCAACAAGTTCATCCCGGGCCGCTCCACGCTGATGGGACGCCTCGAGTTTGTGGGCAACGCGCTGTTCATCCCCTACTTCCTCATCGGCGTCGGGATGCTCATAGACCTCAAGGTGCTGGCGCGCGGATGGCAGACCCTCTATATCGCCGGAGTGATGTGTGGCGTGGCCATGACCACCAAGTGGCTGGCAGCGCTGGTGACCCAGAAGGTGTTCCGCCTCACCGGCACCGACCGCTCGATGATGTATCAGCTCTCTAACGCCCACACCGCCGTGGCCCTCGCCGTGGTCACCATCGGCTATTCGATGGGGCTGTTCGGGGTCGAGATACTCAACGGCACCATCCTCATGATACTCGTCACCTGCACCGTCTCGTCGCTGGGCACGGCGCGTGCCGCGGCCAAGCTGAAGGTGCAGCTGCTCGAGCAGGCGCAGGAGGAGGCCGACAAGGATGACTCGACCACACATCCGCGCTCGCTGATAGCCATCTCCAATCCCCTCACGGCCCCGGGAATCGTCGATCTGGCTCTGGCCATGCGTTTCCCCGACTCGTCGGTCCCGGGCGACTTCTACGCGCTGCACGTGCGCAATGACAACTCCGCGCCGTCGCGCTCAATATCGCGTAACTCGCTTGACGTGGCCGAGCGCGCCGCCGCCGCCGTCGAGGTGGAGCTGACACCCATAGAGAGATACGACCTCAACTTCATCACCGGCGTGCTCAATACCATGCAGGAGCGCGACATCACTGAGGTGATAATAGGCCTGCACCGCCGCACGGCCCTGATAGACTCGTTTCTCGGCAGCAAGATAGAGCATCTGCTGCAGAGCACCAACAGGATGGTGTGCATCACGCGCTGCTTCAATCCGCTCTCAACCATATCCAAGGTCTATGTCGCCGTGCCCAAGAAGGCGCAGTTCGAGACCGGTTTCCGCCGCTGGGTACAGGCCGTGGGCAATCTGGTGAGGCACATAGGGTGTCCCGTCGAGTTCTGGTGCGAGGAGCAGACCATGCTGATGATAACCACCATATTGCGTCACAGCAAGATAGACATAAAGACCCTGTGGAACAAGGTCGAGAGTTTCGACGACTTCGTGCTGCGGCAGAGCGCCGTCGATGCCGACGACCTGCTGATAGTGGTGAGCGCGCGCCGCGCCTCGGTGTCGTTTGACTCTGACATGGACGAGGTGCCCAACTTTCTGCAGCGCTATTTCCCGTCGGCCAACCTGATAGTACTCTATCCCGGCCAGTTCGGCACCGAGCCCCCGATGACGATGGCCGAGGTCATGGCCACCGACCTCGCCGCACCCCCCTCGCCGATATACGTGCACGCGATGAACATACTCAGGAGACTGGGCGTGAGGGTGTAGTTGAACTAGTTTTTCTAGTTGAACTAGTTGAACTAGAATAACTAGAAAAACTAGTTCAACTATGACAACAACACAGCTCCCCACACCCGATCGGGTGTGGGGAGCTGTGTTGTTGGGGGGATATGCTATTTCCCGAGGGCCTTGAGGGCGGCCTCATAGTCGGGCTCGTTGGTTATCTCGTTGACGAGCTCGCGATAGATGATGCGGCGGTTTTCGTCCATGATGATGACCGCGCGCGTCAGCAGGCCTGCCAGCGGTCCGTCGACAAGCTGAAGGCCGTATTTCTGGCCGAACAGCGGCGAGCGGAATGCCGAGCCGAACAGGACGTTCTTGATGCCCTCGATGGTGCAGAATCGGCCCATGGCAAAGGGGAGGTCCATCGAAACGCAAATCACGTTGACGTTGTCGAGTTTGGCGGCCTCCTCGTTGAATCGGCGCACCGAACGGGCGCATACCTCGGTGTCGAGGCTGGGGAAGACGTTGAGCACGACTCGCTTGCCGGCAAAGTCAGAGCAGATGATCTGTGACAGGTCGGGGCCTGCGAGGTGGAAGCAGGGTGCGGTCTCGCCCACGCCGGGCAGGGTGCCGCCGGTATGGCAGGGTGTGCCTTTGAAGAATACGGTTTCCATATAGTAAACGGTTGTTTGTGTTGTTTATAGAAGCTCAAGCGATTGTAAAACAATTTCAGACAGGTCTTTGTTGTAGCCCAGCACCACATTTCTGACAATTCCGTCGGTCGAGGCGACTATGACCACCGGGAGTGCCGTGGCGCCACAGTCGCGGGCCAGCGAGCGGGCGTTGAGCAGCATCGTCTCGCCCGGGCGAGGCTGACCGCCCGTCTCCTCGGCCAGATCGGCGTTGGTCGTGGCAAACGCAAAAATGGCGTCTGCGGGGGCCGAGGCGTTGTCTACGGCATTGCGTATGTCAGCTATCAGCCGGTCGTTGAACGAGCCCGTGGCGGGGTCTATGATGGCTATGACGGTGGGCTGGCGGAATGCCTCGCCGCGGTGGTGCACGTGGCGCTCGCCCGTCAGGGTGGGCAGGGCAAAGGTGGGCAGGGGAGACTCGCGCAGGTTCTCGATGCGGAAGTTGTTCTCGCGAAACTTCTCGAATATCTCGGGATAGCGTGCCACGAGCTGCTCCTCGGTCATGCGGTCGCACCGCTCGGGCGTCTTTGAGTCGGCATAGCTCACGATGATGGTCTGCTCGGATATTGACGACGGGTTGCTCTCGGTCTCAGATCTCAGCGGCAGCTTGGTGTCGGGGTCGAACAGATAGCGGCGCTCCTGCACGGTCTCGCCGCCGACGGTCATTATGGCCGATAGCTCGATGACCTCGCGACCGTCAAACCTCTTGGCCGGGTCGAGCGTGAGGGTATATCGCGGATCGGCCGACATGGCCTCGATCTCCGCGCCTATGAACTGCGGCAGCAGGGCCGTGAACTGGGCCGACCGCTGTACGCCGCCGCCGGGTGCTGTGAGGCGGAAGGGGATCGAGTCCCACTCGGTGTGATACTCCTGCAGGCGCGAGTCGCGGTATCGGTACAGGTTGCCGTCAAAATAGGCCGTAAAGCCCTCCGATACCCCCGTCGGGGTTGGCAGGCTCCAGTCTATCAGATAGGCCGCGGGGGCCAGCGTGTCGGCCGGCACGGCCATCGAGCTGAGGCGCAGCGTGTATGCCACATCGGTGTCTGTCTGCGGGAGCGTGACGCTGAACGTGGCCTCGGCCTCATAGCACGGCAGGTTCCTCAGCGACCGGGCTATATCAGCTATCCCCTGAGCCGCGAGGCCCAGAGGGATAGACGCTGTTAACACCATTAACAATCTAAGTTTCCCTTTCATATAACAATAGTTCGACGTGTACAGATATAACCCCCCGAGGGGGTAGATGGTTCACCCCGGGGTGGCATAAAAAAACGCTTCCGGACACACCCTGAGGTGCCGGAAGCGTCTGTATGGTGTGTCTCTTGGCGAGAGATCAGCCGATCTTGATGCCCGAGAAGCCCATGAAGGCCATGGCCAGAAGGCCGGCGCAGATCAGGGCGATGGGCACTCCGCGCATTGCCTTGGGCACCGATGCCAGCTGCAGCTGCTCGCGGATGCCGGCAAAGATGCTGATGGCCATGGTGAAGCCGACGGCGATGGCCACGGCATATACCACTGACTCGCCGAGGTTGAAGCCCTTGCGGGTCACCTCGATGGCCACGCCGAGCACGGCACAGTTGGTGGTGATGAGGGGCAGGAACACGCCCAGAGCGCTATAGAGCGAGGGGGCTATCTTCTTGAGTATGATCTCGAGCATCTGCACGAGGGCGGCGATGACGAGGATGAAGACGATGGTCTGCATGAACCCGAGGCCGAAGGGCACGAGCACGAGTTCCTGAAGCAGCCATGCCACTGTCGTGGCCAGAGCCATCACGAAGGTGACGGCGGCACCCATGCCGACTGCCGAGGAGAGCTTGCGCGATACTCCGATGAAGGGGCAGATGCCGAGAAACTGGGCGAAGACGATGTTGTTGACAAAGATCGCCGTGATGATGATGGAGATATATTCGAGCATGGCTTATTTTGTTCTGAGTTTGGTGAAGAGGGCGATGAGGAGGCCGAGGGTGATGAATGCGCCGGGGGCGAGCACGAACACCAGCGAGCCGTAAGACTCGGGATAGATCGTGGCACCGAAGATGGCGCCCGTGCCGAGCAGCTCGCGGCATGCGCCGAGGATGGTGAGCGCCAGCGTGAAGCCCAGACCGATGCCGATACCGTCGAGCAGCGAGTCAAACACGCCGTTGCGCGAGGCAAAAGACTCGGCGCGGCCGAGCAGGATGCAGTTCACCACGATGAGGGGGATGAACAGGCCCAGCGTGGCATAGAGCGCGGGCAGGTATGCCTGCATGACCAGCTGGAGTATCGACACGAAGGTGGCGATGACCACGATGTATGCGGGGATGCGCACCTTGGCGGGCACGAGTTTCTTGATCATCGAGATCACGACGTTCGAGCAGATGAGCACGCCCATCGTGGCGAGGCCCATCGACATGCCGTTGACGGCGCTGCTCGTGGTGCCGAGGGTGGGACACATGCCCAGCATCAGCACGAAGGTGGGGTTTTCGGCTATGATGCCGTTATACAGGATTCTGAGTTTTGAGTTCATGGCTGTGTGGAGATGTCGGGTTACACGTGATTATTTCTCCTCGGATTTGAGTTGGGCGAAAGCCACCGACGCGCGGTTGAGGGCGTCGAGAAACGCGCGCGACGTGATGGTCGCTGCGGTGATGGCGTCGACTTGGCCGCCGTCCTTGCTGACGGTGAGCGCGCCCTCGGTGGGGTTGAGGCCGATTACGTTGCCCTTGCCCTCGGGTGCGAACCATGTGTCCATCTTGGCGCCAAGACCCGGGGTCTCGGCGTGCTCCATCACGGCATAGCCGGTGATGTTGCCTGCGTTGTCAAAACCGTATATCAGCTTGATGTCGCCCGAGAAGCCCTTTGACGAGTAGCTCTCGACGGCAGCGCCGACAAGCTCGCCGCCCTTGCGTGCGGGGAACACCATGAGGGCGCGCTCCTCGCCGGCGGGAGTGATCTCGACGGCCTCGGCCACGGGATCGTTGTCAAACTCGGGTGTCACGGCCTTGACGGCCTCGATCTGTTTGTCGAGGTTGGCCTTGGCGATGGGCTGCTCGGTGATGGTGAAGACCCACGAGAGCAGGCCGGCTGCGATTATGGTGATGATGCCCAGCGAGAGCACCATGTTGAGAAGTGACGACTTCATGCTGCAGCCCTCCTTTCTCCAAACTTACGGGGTTTCATATAGCGGTTGATGAGGGGTGTGACGCCGTTCATGATGAGTATGGCGAACGACATGCCTTCGGGATACGCGCCCCAGAGGCGGATGACGAGGGTGATGATGCCTATCATCACGCCATAGAGTATCTGGCCCTTGTGGCTCATGGGCGAGGTGACATAGTCGGTGGCCATGAAGATGGCGCCGAGCATGAGGCCGCCCGAGAGGAGCTCGACACCCACGGGTGCGCCTACGCAGAGCGAGAAGATGGCCACGGTGCCGATGATGCTGACGGGGATGTGCCATGTGATGACCTTCATGCACAGCAGGTAGATGAAGCCGATGACGAGGGCGATGGCGCTGACCTCACCGAGCGAGCCGCCCATGTGGCCGATGGCGGTGTCTGCCAGACAGACGTCGGCGGGGGTGATGAGATTCTGCTTGAGCAGGCCCAGCACGGTGGCGCCGGTGGTGGCGTCGGTATAGGCCATGAGATTCTCGCCGGGCACGGGCCATGTGGTCATGGCAACCGGGAACGAGAGCAGCAGGAACACGCGGCCGACGAGCGCGGGGTTGAAGATGTTGCAGCCCAGACCGCCGAAGGCCATCTTGCCGATGCCGATGGCGACGACGCAGCCTATGAGCACCGTCCAGACGGGGAGGTTGGACGGCAGGTTGAGGGCCAGAAGAAGTCCGGTGAGTACTGCCGAGAGATTGCCTATCGAGGGCTGCTGTCCCAGCATGTAACGGGAGATGAGATACTCGACGGCCACACATCCGATGATGGAGGTGGCGATGACAATGGCGGCGCCGAGGCCGAAGTAGTAGAGGGCCACCAGAACTGCCGGGATCAGTGCGATGATGACGTGCATCATCAGTCGCGTCACCGTTGTGGAAGTCTGCGCGTGTGGCGACGGTGAAATGGTTATTAGATTATTCATTTACGTTGAAAAGGATGAACCGTGATGAATAGATGGTATAGATTTGGGTGCAAAATTACAAAAAATTTCCACAAGACGTTAAAAAAAGCGTAGGAAAATACCTCAATCAACCCGAAAATGGTGCGCCCCCCGCGACGGATGACGCGAAAACTGCAAAAATACCCGTGGCGGCGTTTGGGGTTAATGTATTTTTTCGTATCTTAGCGGTTCGAAAGACCCGCACCGGCACGGAGTCTCCGGCGCCCTGCGCGATTTCCGATATTATTAACCCACCTGACTGCATCCCCCCTGTCTCACTATGGCCTCACACCGCTACTGTGTCATCATGTGCGGAGGAGTCGGCAGCCGTTTCTGGCCCTACTCCCGCGAAAATTGCCCCAAACAGTTCATAGACTTCCTCGGCACCGGACGTTCGCTGCTGCAGATGTCATACGACCGCATACTCCCCGTCGTGCCCAAGGAGAACATCGTGGTCGTGACCAATGCCCGCTACGAGGCCCTGATACGCGAGCAGCTGCCCGACGTCGATCCGGCCAACATCCTGCTCGAGCCCGCCCGGCGCAACACGGCGCCCTGCATAGCGTGGGCGGCATATCACATCCACGCCCTCGACCCCGAGGCGTCGATGATAGTGACCCCGAGCGACCATCTGATTACGGGCGAGGCCGTGTTCACCGACTGCGTGCTCCGCGGATTCGACTTTGTCGAGTCGCATGACGCCCTGCTCACGCTGGGCATCACCCCCACGCGCCCCGACACCGGATACGGCTACATACAGATAGGGCGCGAGGAGCAGCCGGGGATACTCAAGGTCAAGACCTTCACCGAGAAGCCCGACTTGGAGCTGGCCAAGGTCTTCCTGCAGACGGGCGAGTTCTTCTGGAACGCGGGCATCTTTCTGTGGCGCGCGTCGTCGATCATCGAGGCGCTCCACAGATACGACTCAGACCTCACGGCGCTGTTCGACAAGGGTGTCGAGGCGTTCGGCACCCCGGCCGAAAAAGAGTTCATCGTACACAACTTTGCCGCCTGTCCGGCCAACTCGATAGACTATGCCGTGATGGAGAAGGCCGACAACGTGTATGTCGAGTGCGTCAGCTTTGCGTGGAGCGACCTCGGCACATGGAGCGCGCTCTACGACAACTCGGTCAAGGACGAACACTCCAACGCCACGCGCGACGCGCGCGTCATAACATACGAAGCCGCCGGCAACATGATTGCCGTCCCGTCGGGCAAGCTCGTGGTGGCCCACGGCCTGAAGGACTATATCGTGGCAGACTCGGGCGACGTGCTGCTGATATGTCCCATCAGCGACGAACAGCGCATCAGGCAAATGGTAAACGACGTCAGGATCTCTTATGGGGAGGAATATCTTTGAGATGACAGGACCGTAACCTGAAATATAACCCTATGACCTCATAACCCTATAACCTCATAACCCTATAACCCCGTAACCCCATAACCTTATCCCCCCCCACACCTCGCACACAGCAACGCATGGATTCACAGCAATATAATCTCACCCCGGCTCAGGAGGAAGAGCTCGTCGAGGCCCGCTATCGCGAGCTGATAGACGGATATACATCAAGCAACCACCGCAAGAAGACGGACATCATCGAGCGTGCCTATCGTTTTGCAAAGGATGCGCATCAGGGCGTGCGCCGCCGTTCGGGCGAGCCGTACATACTCCACCCGATTGCCGTGGCGCGCATCGCGTCGGCCGAGATGGGGCTCGGCTCGACATCTATATGCGCGGCCCTGCTGCACGATGTCGTGGAGGACACGGAATATACGGTCGAGGACATAGAACAGCATTTCGGCAAGAAGATAGCCGAGCTCGTGGCCGGACTCACCAAAATCTCGGGCGGCATCTTCGGCGACCGCGCCTCGGCACAGGCCGAGAACTTCCGCAAGCTCCTGCTCACCATGAGTCAGGACATCCGCGTGGTGCTGATCAAGATGGCCGACCGCCTGCACAACATGCGCACGCTGGGGTCGATGGCTCCGGCCAAGCAATACAAGATTGCGGGCGAGACACTATATATATATGCGCCGCTGGCCCACCGTCTGGGCCTGTTCGCCATCAAGACCGAGCTCGAGGATCTGGCTTTCAAGTATGAGCACCCGGCCGAATACGAGCGCATCTCGGCCCTGCTCAAGAAGAGCGAGGCGGGCCGCGAGAAGGTCTACAGCAACTTTGCCGCCCCCATATTGCAGCGCCTCGACGCCATGGGGCTCAAGTACGAGGCAAAGGCGCGTGTCAAGAGCGTCTATTCGATATGGCGCAAGATGCAGACCAAGCAGATACCCTTCGAGGAGGTCTATGACCTCTATGCCATGCGCATCATATTCGACATGCCCGAGGGCGAGGACGACGGCGAGAAGGAGATGTGCTATCGCATCTACTCGGCCCTGACCGACCTCTATCGCCCGCACCCCGAGCGCATACGCGACTGGATAGCCGTGCCCAAGGCCAACGGCTATCAGGCGCTGCACGTGACGCTGATGGGGCCTGACGGCAACTGGATCGAGGTGCAGATACGCTCGCGCCGCATGGACGAGATTGCCGAGAAGGGATTTGCCGCCCACTGGAAATACAAGATCGGGGGCGAGGCCGAGGAGGAGAGCGAGCTCACCGTGTGGCTGCGCACCATCAAGGATATTCTCGACGACCCCAACCCCAACGCCATAGACTTTCTGGACACCCTCAAGCTCAACCTGTTCTCGAGCGAGATCGTGGTGTTCACCCCCACGGGCGACCTGCTGACCCTCCCCGCCGGGGCGACGGTGCTCGACGTGGCATACACGCTGCACTCCGAGATAGGCAACCACTGCATAGCCGGCAAGGTCAACCACAAGCTGGTGCCCCTGTCGCAGAAGCTCAACTCGGGCGATCAGGTCGAGGTGCTGACCTCGCAGTCGCAGTCGCCCAAGCCCGAGTGGCTTGACTTCCTCTCGACCGCCAAGGCCAAGACCCGCCTGCGCAAGGAGCTGCGCCGCGAGCAGCAGCCGATGATAGAGGAGGGACGCAAGATATTCGACAAGTTTCTGGCCGACAACTCGATAACCCTCAATAACGACGTGATGACCAAGATTCTGGGCACATATCACGTCCAGTCGCGCGAGGAGCTATTCCTGCGTCTGGGGTCGGGCGAGGCTTCGATCGACGACTATCTCAACGTCAACACGTCGAGCTCGGCCAAGTCGCTCATCTCGCGCCTGTTCAAGCTGGGATTCGGCAGCGGCAAGTCGACCCGCGGCTCAAGGTCCAAGACCAAGGCCCTCGTGCCCGTCACCACTCCGGACAACATAAACCGCAAGGAGACATACATATTGCGCTACGACGATACGGGACGCAACTTCTGCCTGTCGGACTGCTGCCGCCCCATACCGGGCGACGACGTGATGGGATTCATCACCGACTCGGGGCAGGTCGAGATACACTCGCTGACCTGCCCGCGCGCCCAAGTGCTCAAGGCCAGCTATGGCCCGAGGATTCTGGCCGTCAAGTGGGACAAGGTCAACGAGAAGTTCCTCGCCAGCGTCCGCATCGAGGGCATAGACCGCCACGGCATACTCTCCGAGCTGACCCGCGAGATCTCGACGGCGATGAACATCGACATACGCCGCCTCAACATCGAGGCGAGGGGCGAGGTCTTTACCTGCGACCTCGGCGTCAACGTGTCCGACACGCAGGATGTCGAGGCCCTCTGCCGCGCCGTGCTCAAGATAAAGGGCGTGCGCCGCGCCGACAGGGTGAAATGAGGTTATGGGGTTATGAGGTTATAAGGTTATGGGGTTATGTGCCGGTTACATAATCTCCAATCTTGCGGCCTTCAATCTCCAATCTTTCGTCATTCCTCTCTAATCTCGCCCTTGATTTATGTTTTTTTCGTGAATATTGCGTAACTTTGCATATCGTCTGAAATAGAACCGAACTAATACTGAAATATAAATGGCAAAAGTAAGCAAACAGGAAGCGCTGGATTATCACAAATATCCACGCCCCGGAAAAATCGAGGTCATACCGACCAAACCCTATGCCACGCAGGCCGATCTGGGTCTGGCATACTCACCCGGTGTGGCCTATCCCTGTCTCGAGATCAAGGACGATCCGGACAAGGCTTATGATTATACCGACCGCGGCAATCTCGTGGCCGTGATTTCGAACGGTACCGCTGTGCTCGGTCTGGGCAACATCGGCGCTCTGGCAGGCAAGCCCGTTATGGAGGGCAAGGCTCTTCTGTTCAAGATTTTTGCCGGTCTTGACTGCTATGACATCGAGGTCGACGAGAAGGACCCCGAGAAGTTCATATCCATCGTCAAGGCCCTCGCTCCCACGTTCGGCGGCATCAACCTCGAGGACATCAAGGCCCCCGAGTGCTTTGAGATCGAGACCCGCCTGAAGAAGGAGCTCTCCATTCCCGTGATGCACGACGACCAGCACGGCACCGCCATCATATCGGCTGCCGGCCTGCTCAACGCCCTCGAGATTCAGGGCAAGAAGATCGAGGACATTCGTCTCGTGGTCAACGGCGCCGGCGCTGCCGCCGTGAGCTGTACCAAGCTCTACATGGCCCTCGGCGTGCGCAAGGAGAATGTCGTCATGGTCGACTCGAAGGGCGTCATCTCAGACCGCCGCACCGACCTCAACGCACAGAAGGCATTCTTTGCCACCTCGCGCGAGATCAACACGCTGGCCGAGGCCATGGTCGACGCCGACGTCTTCCTCGGCCTGTCGGTCAAGGACGTCGTGACCGCCGAGATGGTCAAGTCGATGGCTCCGCGTCCCATCGTGTTCGCCCTCGCAAACCCCGACCCCGAAATAGCATACGAGACAGCCATCTCGGCACGTCCCGACATCATCATGGCCACCGGCCGCTCGGACTATCCCAACCAGATCAACAACGTGCTCGGATTCCCCTACATCTTCCGTGGCGCCCTCGACTGCGGTGCCACCGAGATCAACGAGACCATGAAGATCTATGCCGTCAAGGCCATCGCCGAGATTGCCCGCATGCCGGTGCCCCCCGTGGTCAACGCCGCCTACGGCCGCTCTAACCTCAAGTTTGGCCGCGAGTACATCGTGCCCACCCCCTTCGACCCGCGTCTTCTCACCGCCGTGTCGCCCGCAGTGGCACGCGGCGCCATGGACAGCGGCGTGGCACGCCGTCCCATCGAGGACTGGGCCGCCTATGACGAGAAGCTGCTCCGCCTCAAGGGCAACGACCGCAAGTTCACCCGCCGCATCAACGAGGCCGCACGCTGCAACCCCAAGCGCGTGGTGTTTGCCGACGCCAACACGGACAACATGCTCCGTGCCGCCGCCATCGCCGCCGCCGACGGCCTGTGCATACCCCTGCTGCTGGGCAACGAGGAGATGATCGGCAAGCGCGCCGAGCGTCTGGGCCTCGACATCTCGGGCATCGAGATCGTCAACCTGCGTCACGACCGCGAGGCTCCCCGCCGCGAGAAATATGCCCGCATGCTGGCCGAGAAACGTCAGCGTCAGGGCGGCAACTACGAGAACTGTCTCGAGAAGATGTTCGAGCGCAGCTATTTCGGCATGATGATGGTCGAGAACGGCGATGCCGACGCATTCATCGCCGGCATCCGCTCGGCCAACAACGAGACCGCAGCCATAGCTCAGGAGGTCGTGGGCCTCAAGGACGGTTACAAGCACTTTGCATCGCTGCACGTGCTCGAGACCTCGAAGGGCACGTACTTCCTCGCCGACACCATGATCAACGGCACCACCGACGAGGAGACCCTCTTTGACATCACCCGCCTCACGGCCGACGCCGTCAAGTTCTTTGCACACGACCCCGTCATGGCCCTCGTGTCATACTCGAACTTCGGCTCGAACAACGAGGCCGAGTGCGCCAAGGTGCACAATGTCGTAGACCGCATGCACGAGCTCAACCCCGACCTCGCCATCGACGGTGAGATGCAGATCAACTATGCGTTCAACACCCCTGTGCGCGACAAGGTATTCCCCTTCAACCGCCTCAAGGGCAAGGATGTCAACACGCTGGTATTCCCCAACCTGTCTGCCGCCAACGCCGCATACCGCATCATGCTCGAGATGGGCGTGGGCGAGAGCATCGGCCCGATCCAGATGGGTCTGAAGAAGCCCATCCACTTCATCAACGTGGATGCCGAGGTGCGCGACATCATCAACCTGATCGCTGTCGCCGTGCTCGACGCCGCCGTGCTCGAGAGCTGTCTGGTCTGAGACACCGCATCGCACTGACATAAAATGACAAAGCCTGCCGTCGGTCGCCGACGGCAGGCTTTTGTTGTGTCCGGATGCTTGGCGTCAGGACCTGAGGTGACGGAAGAACTCCTCGGACGCATCGTCGAGCACGGTGAATATCGACATGAACAGGTCGTCGGGGGTGTTGGCGTCGGGGCAGAACTCGTATGAACACCACGCACCCTGCGAGTCGTCGTTGATGGTTATCTTGACCACGAACTTGGACATGTTGACACGGTTGGACGCCTCGAGCAGCTTCTCGCGCGGCACGCCGGCAGTGTCGCAGAGTATCACGACCTGCAGGAAGGGGCCTTCGTTCTTGAAGGCGAGATAGTTGACGTTGTTGACCATGAACGCGAAGAGGTTGTCGTGCTCCTCGTATCTGAAATTATTGCGGTCAAAAAACTTCTTTAGATATTCGTATGCGTGCATCGTTCAATAAAATTAAGAGTCGATGTAAAGTTAGCTCCGAGGGGAGGGATATGCAAATCAGGAGAGTCTTATTAACATAAATTTGCATAAAAGGTAATTTATTGTTAAATATGAGTACTATGTATTGCATAGTACTATAAAACTATCTACATTTGCAACGTGAATTAATTCCAAAACCAAAACCTCGATTCCAAATATGCCAACAAGTATCGACAATCTCAAATCGCAGATGCGCAAGGGTATGCTGGAGTTCTGCGTGCTGCTTCTGCTCAGACAGGGCGATGCATACGCCTCAGAGATGATAAGCCGTCTCAAGGACGCACACCTCATAGTGATGGAGGGCACGCTCTATCCGCTGCTGACACGTCTCAAGAACGACGGTCTGCTGTCCTATCGCTGGGAGGAGTCCACGCAGGGCCCGCCGCGCAAATATTATTCAATCACTCCTCTGGGCCACACGTTCCTGCAGCAGCTCACGTTGTCGTGGGACGAGATAGCCCGCTCAGTCAACATCCTTCAGAATCAGTCAAAAGAAACAAAATGAAAAAAGCATTTCCTGCCAACATAGACGGCAAAATATTTTATATAGACGAGGACGCCTATACCCTGCTCAACAATTATCTGACCCAGCTCCGGTCGGCCTTTCCCGGCCCCGAGGGCGAGGAGATCGTGACCGACATCGAGAGCCGCATCCGCGAGCTGTTCGACGAGCGTACATCTGCCGGTCAGGCGGTGATAGTGATAGACGACGTCAACCGCGTCATCGACATCATGGGGCGCCCCGAGGAGATTTCGGGCGAGGGCGACAACGGTGCCGCATACAATGTCGGCGGCCCCTCGGTGCCTCCGCCCTACGAGGGCGAGGTGTCCAAGCATCTCTATCGCGACGAGCGCAACAAGGTGTTCGGCGGCGTGCTCTCGGGCCTCGGACACTATCTGGGCTGGGACATCACGGTGATGCGCGTGCTGACGGTGATACTGGCCGTCTGCTCGTATTTCTGGCCCCTCGTGCTGATATATGTCGTGGCTTGGATGGTGATTCCGCCCGCCCGCACCCCGCGCCAGATACTCGAGATGCAGGGGCGCCCGGTCAACATCAAGAGCGTGGGCCAGACGGTGGTCGACGCGACCTCGGGCGTGGTGTCCGAGGCCTCGCGAGGCGTCGGCGACTTCATCAACAGCTTCTTTCAGATAGTGGGCGTGTTCCTGATGGGCTTCCTCGGATTCATCGGCGCCATGGCCGCCGCAACGACCATCATCATCGCTCTCTGCATCATTGCCGGCATGGTCTGCCTGAGCATCGGCGCCGGTTTCAGCCTGCTCGACGCATTCGACATATCGTCGGCGGCACCCTATCTCGAGGGCTGGGGCATGACGCTGGTCATGCTGGCCGTGGCGCTGCCCATGCTTGCGCTGACTTGGGCCGGATGCACGGTCGTGTTCAAGGCTCCGGCCATCCCGAAGAACCTGATAGTCACCGGCATCGTCTTCGAGGTGCTCTTCATCGTCGCCGCCGCCGTGCTGATGAATCTCGGCAAGGGCGTCGAGGCTGCCGAGTTTGCCTTCGTCACCCTGCCGGCGGCAGTCTCGGCCCTGCCCGTGGCCTGAGGGGTCACTGGCCGTACAGCCTGAGCGTCTCGCGCAGTGATGTCGTCACCATGGCCTTGAGCTCGGGTGGCGACACCACCGTGACGCGCGGCCCCAGCGAGAGTATCTCCTGCACGAAGTCGTCGGTCAGGCGCAGCCTGTAGTGAAACAGCGAATAGTCGTCGTGTATGCTCTCGCTCTGCGAGTGGTGCAGGGGCAGGGCCCTGAGATACTTGGCCTGACGCGGATCGGTGCGCAGCACTATGTCCTTGGCCTCGCCCTGCGAGAAGATGATGCCGAATGCGTCGCGCACATACTCCTCGGGGTCGAACAGCGGGTCGGGCACGAAGGTCTCGTCGCCCACCGTCACGTCCTCCATGCGGTCGAGGGCATAGGTCTTGATGCGGCCGTCGGCGGTGTTGCGCCCGGTCACATACCAGCGCTGGCGGAAAATCTTAAGGAAATACGGCTCGACACTCACCCCCTTGGTGGGTGTCGATCGTGTATATGGCCGGTAGGTGAATCTGAGCGGGCGGTTCTCGCGCAGGGCCGTCACCACCTGCGACAGATATAGGCGCGCCGAGGGCACGTCCTCGAGAAAAATCCTGTCCGAGGCGTCTGACACGCTGGCAAGGACATTGCTCATCGCCGCCGAGTTGAGCAGCCAGTCGGTCATCCCCTCGCGGTGCTGGTCGCCCGCGGCGATCGAATACTCGTATGTCGCGGGGTTGCACTCGATGTTGATGTTGAACAGCTCCTCGATGGCGTTGCGATAGTTGTAGAACGTGCGGCGGGGCAGCGGCGACCCCTCCGAGACGGGTGACCGCAGCCACAGCTCGCTCAGTTTCTCGCGCGTTATGGCACCATGGCGTCTGATGGTATCAATGAGCCATACATATCGGCCCAGCAGGTTTCGTGACATATCTTGAATCGGTTTTTTCGGTCAGTCGGCAGCTATCGAGGCTGCGGTTGAATTGAGTTGCATGCACACCGGGCGGGTCAGTTGCCGCATCGAGTCGTCGGGCGGAGCCAAGATTAGGAGCCTGCCCTCGAGGCACCGGTCAAAGTCTGTGGCGGCGGGCTTGAAGCGTTCGCCCAGCGGCTCGTTGCGTATCAGGATTGTCTTGCCGCCCCATTCCTCGGCGAGGGCGCGTATCTCCTTCTCGTCCCTGCTGATGAAGGGCGACACCAGCACCCCGCCGTTGGCCGCGCAATAGAGCCAGCGCTCGCGGCAGGCGGCACGCTCGGCCTCGCCGTCGGCCCTGTGCACCACCACCTGCTCCCTGAACGGATTGTCCAGCAACTGCACGTTGCCATAGGCATGCCACACCCTCCCCCCCCGACAACGACATCATTCACCCTCCGAAAAAAGTCGGGGTGCTGTTTGCGGACAATCAGCCTGCGCGGATTGTCACGGATATAGTCTACAAGGACCTTGAGCGAGCGGCTGCGGCGTAGAATCTGGTCGTTGAAGCCGTTCTCGAAGACCGAGGGGATTCCACAGGCCTCATTGACACGGATTTTCCATCGGGCAATATAATATCCGAGCTTCTCGGGCAGCGGTGCGGTGGCAAACAGAAGGATGTGTACATGATCCGGCATAACGATATATTGCAGAATCCTGATGCGCTCCTCGAGTTCGGGAAATCTGATTATCTGCTTCCGGATCTCCCTGCCGATGGCCGTGATTTTGAGCTCGGACCCGTCGACAAATGCAAATGGCGGAGTGGCGTCCCTCTTGTTGACGGTTATCATATAGATGCATCTGCAACGATAGTCGTGCCACGGTGCGCGGTATATCTGCTGGCTTCTCATCTCGTCTATGGTCGGGAGAACTGAAGTTCTCTGCTTTTACGAATTCTGATTGGCTGTTTCGTTTTTCTGCCCGGAACTTCAGTTCCTCAGAAAGGCACTTGGGTGGAGTTGGTGCTCCCCCACGAGGCGCGGTCGAGGTTGCGGTAGGCGAGGGCTTCCTGTAGGTGGTGGGTGAGGACGGGGGCGTCGGCGGCCTCGCGCAGGGTCATGCCGGCCGAGAGGGAGTAGTCGAGGTCGGCGATGGTGCGGGCCACCTTGAGTATGCGGTCGTAGGCGCGGGCGCTCATGTCGAGCCGCGTCATCGTGTCTTGCAGCAGGCGCATGCCCTTGTCGTCGAGCTTGGCGTGACGTCCCAGCAGGCGGCTGTTCATCTGGGCGTTGCAGTGTATGCCCGGCTCGTCGGCAAAGCGCGTGGCCTGCACCTGACGGGCCCTGATGACGCGGGCGCGTATATCCTCGCTCCTCTCGGCGGGGGCCGACGAGGCGAGGGCCTCGAACGGCACGGGCAGTATCTCGCACTGCAGGTCTATGCGGTCGAGCAGCGGGCCCGAGATGCGGTTGAGGTATTTGCGCACGGCTCCGGGCGGACACTGGCACTCTTTGGTGGGGTGGTTGTAATATCCGCACGGACAGGGGTTCATGCTGGCCACGAGCATGAATCCCGCCGGATAGTCTATCGAGTATTTGGCGCGCGAGATGGAGATGTGACGGTCTTCGAGGGGCTGGCGCATCACCTCGAGCACCTGACGGGTGAACTCGGGAAACTCGTCGAGGAACAGCACGCCGTTGTGGGCCAGCGAGATCTCGCCGGGGTGGGGGTTCGACCCTCCGCCCACCAGAGCCACGGGCGATATGGTGTGGTGCGGCGAGCGATAGGGGCGCGAGGTCATGAGGTGCGAGCCGCCCTTGAGCTTGCCCGCCACCGAGTGTATCTTGGTGGTCTCGAGAGCCTCGTGCAGCGTGAGCGGGGGCAGGATGGTGGGTATGCGCTTGGCCATCATTGACTTGCCCGACCCGGGAGGGCCTACCAGCAGTATGTTGTGACCACCGGCGCATGCCACCTCGAGGGCGCGCTTGACGGCTTCCTGACCCTTGACCTCAGAGAAGTCGAAGTCGAAGACGTCGGCGGCCTTGGCAAACTCGGCGCGGGTGTCGACGACCTCGGGGGCGAGGTCGATGGTGCCGGTGAGGAAGTCGGTGACCTGACGCAGCGTGCTGACGCCATAGACCTCGATGTTGTTGACCACGGCGGCCTCGGCCACGTTGGCCTGAGGGACTATCATGCCTTTGAATCCCATCTGGCGGGCCTTGATGGCCATGGGCAGCACGCCGCGTATGGGCAGCACGGAGCCGTCGAGCGACAGCTCGCCCATGATCATGAACTGCTCGAGGGGCCTGACGCAGTTGATCTGTTCGCAGGCCGACAGTATGCTCACGGCGATGGGCAGGTCATAGGCGGCCCCCTCCTTGCGCACGTCGGCGGGCGAGAGGTTGACCACCATGTTGCGTCTGGGCCACGTGAATCCGGTCTGGGTGATGGCCGAGAGGACGCGCTGATGGCTCTCGCGGACTGCCGTGTCGGCCATGCCTACGAGCGAGAACGAGACACCCTGACGGGCGGCCACCTCGATGGTGACGATGATGGCGTCGATGCCCTGTACGGCAGCGCCGTGAGTCTTTACCAGCATTATGAATTATTATTGTTGTTTTCCTTCGGGGATGAGGCGGACATCCTTGAGGTTGAGCGTGGCGGTCTTGTCGTCGATGGCCGTGGGGGCGTCGCGATAGACGAACGTCGAGTTGGTGATGTCGATGTCATAGACGCACTTCAGGCCCTCGATGCCCGATGCGGCGATGGCCTTGCGGCAGCCGTTGCAGGTCACCTCCGAGATGTGTATGTCGGTGAACTCGGGCACGTTGACCAGCTCCTTGGGCTGTTCGGCGGCCTTGTCGGCGGCTCCGGCGGGGCGGTCGGCATAGGTACACTCAAACACGATGGCGTCGCCGGCAATGTCGTTCATCACTATGTCCTTGATGTATATGTCCTTGGTCTTGCCGCCGCGGCCAATGCCGCTCTTGAATCGCAGGCCTATGTCAGTGCCCGACATGCGGGTGTCCATGCACACTATGCGCTCCATGCCGCAGATGTCCTCGCTGCCTATCACGAATCCGCCGTGACCGTGAAACGCGGTGCAGTGGCGTATCAGGATGTCGGCGCAGCCGTTGACGAGGGCCTTCTCCTTATACTCGCCGCTCTTGAGGCAGAATCCGTCATCGCCCGCGTCGATGGTCGAGTTGACCACCAGCACCTTGTGGCAGTCGCTCAGGTCGATGGCGTCGGCGTTCTGGGCGTTCCACGGAGCGCGCACGGTGATGCCGTCGATTATGACGTTGAGCGAGTTGAAGGGGTGGACGTGAAACTTGGGCGCGTTCTGGAAAGTGACCCCCTCGAGCAGTATCCCCTCGCAGTGATAGACGCGAAACAGGTCGTTGCGCATCTTCTCCTGCTTCTCGGGCGTGGCGGCCACGTTGGCATAGCCATAGCGCGAGTCCCACGGATAATAGAGGTCGCCTTTCTTGTTCTCGACGCCCCCTTGGGCCTTGTATGCCTTCCACTCGACATCGCTCACCTTGCCGCGCTTGACGGGGCGCCACTCGTGGCCGCGGCCGTCGATGATGCCCTCGCCGGTGATGCCGATGTTCTTGCAGCGGGTGGCGGTGATGCCGGGCAGCACGCGCTTGGCCTTGGGGTCGGGGTCGACATAGAGGCTCTTGTCGGGCGAGAAGAGGATGATGGCATTCTTGTCGAGGTTGAGGCAGATGTTGCTCTTGAGCTCGATGGGGCCGGTGAGCCAGACGCCGGCGGGAATCTCGAGCACGCCGCCCCCCTGAGCCGAAAGGCTCTCGATGCCGCGGGCAAACGCCTCGGTGCACAGCGTGACGCCGTCGCCCTTGGCGCCGAAGTCGGTCAGCGCCACGTGGCGGTCAGGGAAGGTGACGGGGCTCACCTGAGCCACCCCGACGGGGAGGCCGGTGTAGTAACCTGAATAGTCCTTGACTGCACCCGACACGGTGGCCGCGAGCAGCAGTGACAGCAGCAAAAACATTTTTCTCATGGTTGGTGTAAATGGTTGGTTGGTATTATTGGTCTGAATGTGGTTTAAGGATTGCGTATATGTCTGCAAATTTAAGTCAAAACCTCCAAAACAAGGCAAGAGCTTTAGTTAAAAAGTGTCATTGATTTTTCGTCTATTGTTCCGTATGTCTGAAATATTGTCCCGTTTCACCATAAATTGTACAAGCTACACATTCGGATGCCTATTTTGGCTATATTTGCAGCGCAGAGTAATTATAATCAACAATTAACCAATAACCATGACAAAAATTCACAGCTTGATCGCTGCATCACTGATTGTTTCAGGGGTGTCGGCGGCGCCGCTGACCATCTGCGATTTCGAGAATCATCCTGTCGGCACGCAATGGACCATGTGGCAGTCGGATGGCGGAGGGATAACCTCGACGGCCACCGTAGAGGCGGATCCGGTCGATCCGTCAAACAAAGTATTGCACGTCGTTCTCAGGGATTGGGGCTGCCATCCCGAGTTCGAGTTGCCCGCCGGACTCAGGGGCAAGGCCCTGACAGACCGCTATCCGATGGTGAGATACGATCTCTATCGCGTCGCCGGCGACAACGACGACTGGAAACAGTTTGCGGCATATCTCGGCTCTCAGGAGCTGTATCGCGACGAGGGCTATCCCAATCAGGGCAACCGCACCGAGTGGATCACCAAGACATACACCATGCGTCCCGCCGCCGAGGACAATGCCTCGGACCTGATGCGTCTGGGCATACACCACAACAACTCTGAGTTCTATATCGACAACATACAGCTTGTCGGCCCGCTCGACGACTTCATCTCGACCGAAGACGGCGGCGTGCTGGACTATTGCGTCGACAACACGTCGGCGTCATACAGGACCATCTCGGACAACATACTCGTTCCGGCCGGTGTGACCACCAACGTCCGCACCTCGCGCTATTCCGAGTGGACCGGCAAGGTGGCCGGCGAGGGCACCCTCAACATCCACGCCGGTGGCGAGCGCTCTTATCTCGGCACGCAGTCGAGCAAGGGTGCCACCTATCCCGACTGGAGCGGCATGAAGGGCTCGGTACACGTCTATCCCTACAAGGATGTGGCGCCCAACTGCGGTTTCTATGGCTTGCTGATGAGCAGCGGCACCTTCCAGCCCGACAACCTCGACGCCTCGCGCTGCAACGAGCTGTTTGCCGGGATGGCCGTGACGCTCCATGCGGGCGCCACCATCGCCGTCGAGTCGGGCACCCGTGCCCTGCGTTTCGGCGAGCTCAACACCGAGCAGGGCAGCGTGCTTGACGGATATTATCGCAAGAGCTCGGCCAACTCGTATTATGTCATCGGCGGCAAGGGCACCGACGCCGTGCTGGCCGGACGCATCAAGGCATCCAACGAGGGCAACAAGATCGGCATCATCAAGGAGGGCGCAGGGTCATGCGTCATATCGGGCAACGACAACGACATCAGCGGCGGTCTCAGGCTGCTCGACGGCACCGTGGTCATAGCCAACGATGCCGCGGCTACCGCTGCGGGCAGGACCGGCGGCGCCACGGGCCGCACGGGCACCATCTTCGTATTCAAGGGCGCGACGCTGTCGGGCTCGGGCAGCGTGGCCGCCCGCACCGAGGCATACGGCGACATCAGCCCCCTGTGCGGCGAGACGCTGACCTTTGCCGACTATGAGTCGGAGACATCAGACGTCAAGGTGGTGCTGCACCCCGAGGCCAACATTGTGTGCCCCGTGGGCAACGGGACCGACCACGGCCTCGTCGACATCCGCGGCACGCTCTCGTACAACCCTCAGACTCAAGACTTCGAGACCTCTGACAAGACCCCGAGGCTCACCATCGCCCTTGCCGACGGCGCCGTGCCCGCCGTCAACGAGGAGCTGACGCTGCTCACCGCCTCGGCCCGCGAGGGCGAGGAGTGGAGCCTGCGCATACGCTATCCCAAGTCGTGCACGTGGAGCGTGGAGCAGCGCCGCGACGGCGACGGTCGGTTCAGCGTCATAGCCCGCGTCACCTCGCTCGACTATAGCGGTCAGGGCGACATCGAGGATGACGACGACAACGGCGCCGAGGGCGACTGGCCCGACGACGACTGGAGCGCCGACATCAACGACGACACCCCGCTGCGCGTCTATGCCGAGAAGCTGGGCAAGAACATCGGCATGGCTTTGGCCACATACAGGTATGACACCAGCCGCGAGGACGGCGAGGCCGGCATCGCCGGACGCGAGTTCAACATGCTCGTGGGCGAGAACGAGATGAAGTTTGACGCCACCGAGCCCTCGCGCAACGGATTCAGCTATGGCGGGGCGGATGCCGTGATGGCCGCGGCCGACAGATACTCGCAGTCCGTGCGCGGACACACGCTGGCATGGCACTCGCAGGTGCCCGAGTGGGTGAGCAAGGACGGCAAGAAGAACAACCACAACTACTCCAAGCGCGAGCTTCTGGACATACTCAAGAATCACATCTTCAATGTCGTGGGCCGATACAAGGGGCGCATCGTCGAGTGGGACGTGTGCAACGAGGTGCTCGACGACGACCAGAGCATAGTGCGCACCGACCCCAAGGCATACAGGCTGAGGCCCTCGATATGGTCGACATATATCGGCGAGGAGTTCATTGACTCGGCCTTCGTGTGGGCCCGTCAGGCCGACCCCGACGCTCGCCTGTTCATCAACGACTATGGCGTCGAGTTTGCCGGCGACACCAAGACCGAGGCATATCACAACCTGATAACGAGGCTCAGGGATTCGGGCCGCCCCATAGACGGCTGCGGCCTGCAGTGCCACCTCACCACAGGCCGGCTCGACACACTGAAGCTCGAGAAGAACATACGCCGCTATGCCGAGATGGGCATGGAGTGCATCATCACCGAGCTGGACATAGCGCTGGCCAACCCCTATGCGGCAGACGCGCTCGACGTTCAGGCCAAGGAGTATGGCGCCGTGACCCGCGTGTTCCTGCGCAACGACAACTGCACCTCGATGCTTGTCTGGGGCATCTCCGACAACCATTCGTGGCGCCACAACAATCCGCTGCTCTTCGACGGCTCGCTTGCGCCCAAGCCCGCGTATTACAACGTGCATGCACAGATGAGGCTTGCCGCCGAGAGGGCCGAGAGCGGCATCGGCGAGACCCTCGCGGCTCCGTCGGGGGCACATGTCGTCTCGACCGTGCGCACCGACCTCATGGGCAGACCCGCCGAGGCCCGAGGCTTTGTCATAGAGGTCAATACATACTCGGACGGCAGCGTCAGGACCGTCAAGAAATATTACAGATAACCCCTCGGGAATCCCCCTGAACACAGACACAGGCGGTGCCGCGTCCGGCACCGCCTGTCCTGTATCGTCCCATCATTGGCCGGGGGGCTAAAGCCGAGGCTCGTAGTTGAGGATGGACTCGACTATGTAGAGCGAGCGGATGTCGGCGCGGGGCACGTCCATGTCGTCATATTCGGGGTTGTCCGAGTGCAGTATCACCAGCCCCGGGTCGGCGTGGCGGCGCACATACTTGACCATGCGATAGTCGTCGAGCTCGACCACGTATATCTGTCCCCAGAATATGTTGCGGGTGTCGCTGACGGGGCGTATGGCCACGTATCCGCCGTTGACGATGCGCGGCGACATCGAGTCGCCGCTCACCTTGATGAGGCTTGTGTCCGGGGGTACGCCGGGTATGATGACGCGCCCCACGGGCCGTATCTCGCCGAACAGGGCCTCGAGGCTGCGGCATCCGGCGGTGACGTCGAGGTCGTAGACGGGTGTCCCCTCGGGGCGCGCGTCGGGCTCGAGGGGTTGGCTCAGGTCGATCTCGCCGGCCATCCGCGGCTTCTCGAACGGCAGGCCCTCGCCCGTGGTGAGCCATGTCTTGGATATGCCCAGATCGACCACGATGCGGTTGACGAGCCCCTCGGTAAACGGCAGCTTGCCCGACAGGACTTTGGACAGGTTGGAGGGGTCAATGCGCAGCAGCGCGGCCAGACGGCGCTGAGACAGCCTGCGGGTCTCCATGATGTGGCGCAGGCGTGCCGACAGTGAGGATGGGTATTCGGTCATCGTTGTTGGTGTTTTGCCCACAAAGATAGTGTTTTGTTGGCAATATGACAAATAAAAAAAGGCTTCCGCCGCGTGCGGAAGCCTTTTTTTAACAGTCGGTATCTTGGTTTACCTCAAGGATCACTTGGTCGGAGTGGCGGTTACGCCCTGCCAGTTGTGCTTGATGTGGTTGTCGGGGTTGACGCCGTCCTTGGTCCTCCACCAGTCGGCCTTCCAGTCGAGGAAGCCGTCATAGACGCCGTGGATGGGCTGCATCTCGCGGGGCCAGTGCCAGTCTACGGGAGTCAGGAACATCTGCGGGGCCTCGTACTCCGTGTCGGGCGTGGGGGCGGTGATGATGTTGGATGTGTTGTCGCCCTTCTTGACGATGACCTTGAATCCGCCCATGCTTGTCTCGCCCTCGCCGGGCTTGCCGTGGGTCGGGGCGAGGCTCTCGGCATCGCCCGAGGTCGAGAGCGAGAAGTCGGCCGGAACGGTTATCCTGACGCTCTTGCCCGCGCCCTTGCTGAAGTCGTGCACGTTGATGACCGAGTGCGAGGGGCAGTCCTGACCCCACCACGAGTGGAACTCGCCGTCGTTGGTGCCCTCGGGCACGATGCGCTGGCCGTCATACTCGAGATATACGGGGAGCGTGCCGCCCGATGCGAGTGCGGTCACGGTGGCGCGCTTTTCGCCGGCCACGTGGCTAACGCCGAACACGACGTCGTTGAAGTCATAGTCGAACGTGCCGCCGAGGTCCTCGCACGCCACGATCCAAGACATGGCCTTCGACTTCTCCTCGTTCATCTCCTTGTCGCCCTCGTTACTGGTCACGGGGCCGTTGATGCGGAACAGCATGTCGTTCATGTCGTGGTCGCCACCGTCGCGATTGCCGTCTACCTCGGCGTTATAGTCCTCGACGCCGAGGGTGTGCGTGCCGTTCCAGAGATATGACACGAACGCGGTCCACGGTTCGGGTGCGCCGTTGCCGTTTACCACTGCCGAGGTGTATTGTCCTGCCTCGTGGCTGTGGCCTCCGTAGATGGTGTTGCCGATGTAATAGTTCATCCACGGGCGCGAGAATGCGAGGCGGCGGTGGTTGACGAGCTGGCCTGCGTCCTTGCCCTTGCGTATCCAGTACTGGCCGCCCTGTATGATGAAGAAGCCGATGTGGGTGCCCTTGGGGAAGGTGTACGTGGCCGTGCTCTCGATGGGCTTGCCGTTGTTGTCTATGTCATAGTGTACCAGACGGTAGTTGGCCGAGCGCATTCTGCCCGTAAACTCGGGCTCGAGTTTCTGATAGCCCTCTACGCCGGCGTTCTCGGCATCGTCTACGAATCGTTTCGGACGCATGGCGTGCTGCCAGTCGCCCGTGGCGTCCTTGCCCTCGTTGTTGGGATTCTTGGGGTCATAGCCTGCAATGTTGCTCTGGGTGTATATTTCGCCTTTGTCTCCGTTGGTCTGATAGCTGCCGCCGTCGAGCTCTTTGAGGCCAAGATCGTGCATCCAGCCGTTGTAGACATGCTCGAACATGATGTTGTTGCCGGGGAAGGCATTGTATATCAGTATGAATTTGGGCTTCTTGAGCAGGGCTGCGATGTCGTTTCGCTCGCTCTCGTCGAAGTAGAAATAGCCGAACGAGTTGAAGTAGCTGGCCGCGCCGAAGAAGTAGTCTACCGACACCTCGCCCTCTTCTTGGAGGATGTACTCGACACCGTTCTCGGGGTTGAGCTCGTTTCTGAATCGCTCGAGGTTGCACTCATAGTTCTCGTTGACCTCCTCGTGGAAACGGCCTGTCTTGGCGCCCACAAGCGTCACGAGGTCTGATGCGTGATAGCCCTCGGTGTCGTATGTGTTGTTGGGGCCGAGATAGTTCTCCTTGAATCCGTCGAGGTCGGTGACGGGCGTGGTGGCGATGCCGTAGATGTTGAAGATGTCGCGATACAGGACGGTCTCCTCGACTTCGTCGGCGCGGCGCTCACAACTCTATCTTGCTGATATATGCGTATTGTCCTGTGACACGTAGGCCGCAGCTCTTTGCCTGATTGACAGCCCCGCCTTTTAGCTCAAGTGTCACCGTTCCCTCTTCTTCCTGAAGCTTAAATACGTCGCTGTGCAGGTCATGCCAGTCGCCGTCCATAATTTTGAGCTGATTATATTGATAAGCGGGGTTCTTCCTGTATGTCACCCGTACTTCAATTCGGTTGCTCACGATGTCGGTAGGGAGTGGGTCGGATTTCATGTTTCTTCCCCATATCTTGTATTCATCTCCTTGGTTCTCTGTATAGCCAAGGTCAAACCATTCCTCGTCTAACTCATCCAGTGTGCCAAGGTCGTTGATTCCAACCTGGACATGCAGGGAGGTAAAGGTGTCGAGATATTTGTAATCCGGCTCTTTTGTGGGGTCTGAGAATTCTACCTTTGTGCCGTCGTTCTTGACGAAACCGTCCCAGAACGTGCGGTTCTCGTCGGTGAGGCGGATGCCGCCGATGGCGGGCGACTCGGTCAGGTCGAAGAGATGGAGCGAGTTCAGGTCGGTCTTGACGCCTTTGGTCTGGGCTGTCAGGTCGACGATGCCGTCGCTCAGGGCCACGTAGCGGGCCGAGAGGACGCGACCTTCGTGACCGAGCATGCGCACGAAGACCCGCTCGGTGCCCTGCGGGATGTCGAGATTGAAATCAGCAGCCTCTGATGCCGGGTATGAGGCGAGCAGGAATGAGTTCTTGGCTCCCGGCCATGCGGTGTAGACCTCGACGCGGTCTACCCCCTCGAGAGTCGCGGCGTCAATGCGCGCGTTGGCCCGCTTGGCTGTGTTCCAGCTCTGCGACGGGTCAAATGCCCCGAATTGCTTGACGAATTCGCGGTTGTACTCCTCTTTTACCGGAGTCTGGATCTTGTCTGCCTGACAGGCGGCAAGCAACAGCATTGCAGCCGTGTAGAGAGCAGGCACGAGCAGACGTCCGTGCAGCGATGTGTCCATGATGAAGGATGATAAGTGGTAATTTGTGTATAGGTTTGTTTTCTCGTTATTATTGGTGAGGTGACTGTGTCATGGGCCGCGGCTGACTTCGTGAAAACCGCGAGCCTCTTACTCCTGATATATAATAGATTGTACCTCTGCAAAGATATGTATAAAATTGTTTACGATGAATAGCATTTACAAATTTTAACTAAATATTCCGACAAACATACTATATAGGTGAGAAAAACTGACTAATTTTGCAAACTTATGAAAACCTACCTGAAATATCTGTTCCAGCTCATACTCTCGCCACGCCACGGATGGGAAGACATAGAGAAGGGCGACGAGGATGCCAACAGCCTGCTGTCGTCGGGCTATTATCCTCTCATAGCGGTGATGGCGCTCAGTGTCTATGCGGGTATGTTGTTTCACCGTAACGCCGAGTTCATCAAGCTCTTCGTCGAGATGGTGGTGCTGTTCGTGGTCTATTTCACGGGCTACTTCTTCGGGGTTTTCATGCTCTCGGTGTTTCTCGAGCCCATGATCGAGGGACGCTATGACGACAACCGTTGCCGCACGTTTGTTGTTTACACTTTGGGGCTCTCGGCACTGATCACCATACTGTTCCAGTGCCTGCCGGTGACGTCGCTGGTGCTCTTCTTCCTGCCGTGCTATGTGGCGCTGGTCGAGTGGAAAGGCACCGCCTACATGAAGGTGCTGCCCGAAAAGGTGGGCCTCTTCATGATCCTCGCCATATTCGGCATACTGCTGCCCCCCTATGTGTTCTACTATCTTTTCACTTTAATCCTCTGACACACCCAATGGCACGCAACAATACAAAACACAAGGAAGTCAACATCAAGAACAAACGCGCCACGTTCGACTTTGCCATCGGCGACACGTATACCGCGGGCCTCGTGCTGACCGGCACCGAGATCAAGTCGATACGCGACGGCAAGGCGTCGCTGGCCGACACGTTCTGCTATGTAGACAACGGCGAGGTGTGGGTCAAGAACATGTATGTGGCCGAATACTTCTACGGCTCGTACAACAACCACTCGGCGCGCCGCGACCGCAAGCTGCTGCTCAACCGCAAGGAGATAGCCAAGCTGCAGAAGAACGGCAAGGAGGCAGGATTCACCATTGTGCCCCTGAGGCTCTTCATCAACGACCGCGGACTGGCCAAGCTGGTCATAGGCGTGGCCCGAGGCAAGAAGGAGTTCGACAAGCGCCAGTCCATCAAGGACCGCGAGAGCAAGCGCGACCTCGCCCGCGTGATGCATAAATAATTGCGTTAGAAAAATAAAAACAACGGATAATGCAACTTTAAAGTTGCATTATCCGTTGTTTTATTGTATATTTGCAATATGGTTACGAAAGAAGATGTCGAGAGGTTTCTCGAAAATTTTTATGTCAAGGTCAAGGTCTTTGGCATCCGATTCAGGGATGACAGGGACAAGAACCGCAATACGCTCCTCGAACTCGAGATAAGTCCGAGACTCAGGGAGACCGTGGTGATGTCTCTGAAATGGAATGACTATTCCGAAGGCCCCATCACGGACGAGCTGAACCATCACGGCGAGATGTGGGTGTTCGGAAAGGATGTCAAGGGATCCGAGATCTACATAAAGATCACGATGGGCAGACCTGACTCGCATACGATCTGCATTTCGTTCCACAAGGCCGAATATCCGATGTCTTACCCTCTAAAAGATAAATGACATGGCAGCGACAAAACTGGCCGAAGGAGAGCGTCTGGTCACGGAGCTCCGCAGCGCCACATTCAGAAAAGAGGAATACCGCTATGTGTTCACCGGCATTGCCGACGCTCATGGCGACGTCTGGACCACGACCCAACTTGACGAGGCCAATCTGAATCAGGTCTATAATCAGTATAGGGTACGCCACGGCATACCGTTCCCGCCTGAGATTGCCGCCCTGAGGAATCATTACGGGCTCTCGGCCTCGAAGATGTCAGAGATACTCGGATTCGGCATAAACCAGTATCGGCAGTATGAGGCGGGCGAGATGCCAAGCATCTCCAATGGCCGCATGCTTGTGGCCATAAGGGACCAAAGTGTCTTCAAGACCTTTGTCGAGGCGAGCCGCGAGCAGCTTGGCACGAAGGAATACGAACGGATAATGAGGCATTTGTCCTCGCTGGGGCCTTATGTCGCAAACCGAGGCGAGCCCTCCGAGATGTCGGGCTTCTCGGTGTTTTCGGCCGAGAGGGTCAGGGCGCTTGTGCTTTATTTTGTCAGACGTCTCGGTGGCGTGTTTGTCACCAAAATGAACAAACTGCTCTTTTATGCCGATTTTCTTGCCTATCGACGCACCGGTTTCGGTCTCACCGGACTCGAGTATCAGGCCATGCAATATGGCCCTGTGCCCAAGAACTGGGGCGCGGTCTATGATGCGCTCGACGGCGTGGCCATGAACGAGTATGTGATAAATGACCGTTCGGGCGGCATCAGGCTCGAGGCTGTCGGCGACACTGAGGCCGACATGGCGTTGTCTGACGACGAGCGTGAGATACTCGAGGATGTCTGCGCGCGTTTCGGCGACGCCAATGTCAAGGAGATTTCAGATGCCAGCCACGACGAGGTCGGATGGATTGAGAATGTTAACGGAAAGGGGTGCATATCCTATAACTATGCGTTCTATCTCTCGATGCACTGACCTCACGGACAGATACGGACAGCGCCGCTCCCTGTGTGGGGGCGGCGCTGTTTTTGGGGGGATGGGAGGGGGCGATTATTCGGCGTCCTCTTCCTTCATGTTGTGGAATACGTTCTGCACGTCCTCGTCGTCCTCGAGCTTGTCGAGGAGCTTGGTGATGGACTCGCGCTGCTCGGGGGTAACCTCCTTGAGCTCGTGGGGGATGCGCTCGAACTCGGACGATACGATCTCGAATCCGTTCTCCTCGAGATATTTCTGGATGGCGGGATAGTCCTCGAAGCCACCGTAGAGAGCGATGAGTGCGTTGCCCTCCTCGTCCTCGTCCTCCATGAGTTCGTCAACGCCAAAGTCGATCAGCTCGAGCTCGAGGTCCTCGAGGCCCACGCCGTCCTTGGGCTTGATCTTGAATACTGACTTGTGGTCGAAGAGGAACGTGAGCGAGCCCTGCGTGCCCAGCGAGCCGCCGTGCTTGGTGAAGTATGAGCGTACGTTGGCCACGGTGCGGGTGTTGTTGTCGGTAGCGGCCTCGACGAAGATGGCGATGCCGTGGGGGCCGTATCCCTCGTAGGTGATTTCCTTGTAGTCGCCGGCGTCCTTGTCGGTGGCTTTCTTGATGGCGCGCTCCACAGTGTCCTTGGGCATGTTTGCTGCCTTGGCGTTCTGCATCAGCGCGCGCAGGCGGGGGTTGGTCGAGGGATCGGGACCGCCGGCCTTGGCGGCGATGGTGATTTCCTTGCCTATGCGTGTGAATGTACGGGACATGTTGCCCCAGCGTTTGAGCTTGCGTGCTTTGCGGTATTCAAATGCTCTTCCCATATTGTTGTTTTGGTTGGTATATTCCTGATTTTGGTTTTATCTCAGCTCGGCACCGAGCTTTTTGGTGAGGTTGTTGATGACCTTTGTCATCACGGCCTCGATCTGCTTGTCCTGAAGGGTCTTCTCGTCGTCCTGAAGGGTGATGGCGATGGCGTATGACTTCTTGCCTTCGGGCAGGTTGTTGCCCTCGTAGACGTCGAAGAGGCTCACCGAGCGGAGCAGCTTGCGCTCGGCCTCGCGCACGGCGTTCTCGACGGCCTCCATGGTCACCGACTTGTCTATAAGCAGTGCAAGGTCGCGCTTGACGGGGAGTGTCTTGGGCAGCGGCGAGTTTGTGACCTTCTTCTTGATGGCCAGACCCACGAGTGCGTCCCAGTCGAGCTCGGCAAAGTAGACCTCCTGCTTGATGTCGGCGCGGTTGGCGAGGCGCTTGGCCACGATGCCGAACGAGCCGAGCTTCTTGCCCGAGCGGGTGGCGATGTCGATGCCGGCGGCGAGCAGCTCGCTGTCAGACTTGGTCTGCTTGAGCTCGGCGGGGCTGATGCCGAGGCGGGCCAGTATGTTGGCCACGACGGTCTTGAGGTCGTAGACGGTGGCGGCGGCCGCCGGACGTGCCCACGACGCGGGGCGCAGCTGGCCTGTCATCCAGATGCCCAGACGCTGTCCCTGACCGTAGGGGGCCAGTATGGCGCGCGAGTCTGCGGCCTCGCCGGCCTTGGCGGCTGCCTCGGGATTGTATGTATATACGTTGCCGAACTCGAAGACGGCCAGATCGGGCTCCTTGCGGTTGATGTTGTGGCCCAGCACCTCGAGACCGCCGAACAGCAGTGTCTGGCGCATCACGTTGAGGTCGGCGCTGAGGGGGTTGAGCAGCTTGACGCAGTGCGATGCGGGCATCTGCTCGAGGCCTTCGTAGAGGGCCTCGGCGGTGAGCGAGTTGTTGAGGATCTCGTTGAAGCCCTCGCCGCACAGCTGCTCGCTGAGCAGTGTGCGCAGGTGCTGGTCCTGATCGTCGCGGCTCTTGAACGACAGCGACGAGTGGAGCGTGGTCGAGATCTCGACGTTGTTGTATCCGTAGATGCGCAGCAGGTCCTCGACCACGTCGCAGGGACGGGTCACGTCGACACGGTATGTGGGCACCTTGAGGGTGACTTTCTCGTCGTCGACATCGGTTATCTCCATCTCGAGCGAGCGGAGTATCGAGGTGACGGTGTCGGCGGGTATGTGCTTGCCGACGAGGCTGTCGCAATAGTCGAACCCGAACGTCACCTCGGCGGGACGTATCTCGGTGGGATAGACGTCTGCCTCGGGGCCGGTTATGGTGCCTCCGGCCAGCTCCTTGACCATCAGCGCGGCCAGACGCAGCACGTAGAGGCAGTTGTTGGGGTCGACGCCGCGCTCGAAACGGAACGACGAGTCGGTGTTGAGGCCCTGACGGCGCGCTGTCTTGCGCACCGAGGTGGGGTTGAAGTATGCGCTCTCGAGGAACACGTTGACGGTCTGCTCGGTGACGCCCGAGTCGAGTCCGCCGAAGACGCCGGCGATGCACATCGGGGCCTCGGTGTTGCATATCATCAGGTCGCGGGCATCGAGGGTGCGCTCGACACCGTCGAGGGTGACGAACTTCTCGCCCTCGCGGGCATTCTTCACCACCACCTTGTGTCCGGCGATCCTGTCTGCGTCAAAGCAGTGCAGGGGCTGGCCCATGGCGTGGAGCAGATAGTTGGTGATGTCGACGATGTTGTTGATGGGGCGGATTCCGATGGCGTTGAGGCGGTCCTTGAGCCACTTGGGCGACTCGGCCACCTTGACGCCCTCGATGGTCACGCCGCAATAGCGGGGACAAGCCTCGGTGTTCTCGACCTCGACGGCGACGCCCCCCTCGGGCTTCTCGACGGCATAGGCCTCGACCGAGGGGCGGGTCAGTGCGGCGGGGGTGGCGTGCGTGGCCAGCCATGCCGACAGGTCGCGCGCCACGCCATAGTGCGAGGCGGCGTCGATGCGGTTGGGGGTCAGGTCTACCTCGAGCACATAGTCAGAGGTCAGGCCATAATACTCGGCGGCAGGCGTGCCGGGAGCGGCAGCCCCCTCGGGCAGCACGATGATGCCGTCGTGCGAGGCGCCGATGCCTATCTCGTCCTCGGCGCATATCATGCCGAACGACTCGACGCCGCGTATCTTTGATTTCTTGATGGCAAATTCCTTGTCGCCGTCATAGAGCGTCGTGCCCACGGTGGCCACCACTACGGTCTGTCCGGCGGCCACGTTGGGGGCACCGCATACGATCTGGGTCTCCTTGCCGTCGCCCAGATCTACGGTGGTGATGTGCAGGTGGTCGCTGTCGGGGTGATCGATGCAGGTGAGCACCTTGCCGATCACGATGCCGCGGAGGCCTCCGCGTATCGACTCCACCTCTTCGACGCCGCCCGTCTCGAGGCCTGTCGAGGTGAGCGCTGCGGCCACCTCGTCGGGCGTGAGGGCGAAATCGAGATATTGTTTAAGCCAATTATATGATATATTCATGTGAAAGATTGGGATTTTCTTGAGAATTGACCCGCAAATTTACGAAATATCCGCTAAATAACCACTCTCGCCGCCCCTAAATTTTATATCTCGCCCGGCAGAGCCCCACGGGCGCAATCATTTTCGGTACCGGCGGTTATCCCTTTGATTGAAAAATCATCCCTTCGGGCTGATTGACTGAAATAAAAACATATTTCAGTTAAAATTTGGTTTACAGTTGGTGTAATGAAAAAAATGATGTATATTTGTGCGTTGAAAATCGTTTACAGCAGGTGTAAGCCAATTTGGTGAAGACGTGAATATTTCGTTCCAAAACAAGAAACTCGAGAGGTTGCTGGCCAACCAATCCAAGCTGTCAAAGGAGCTGGGCCCGCTGAGGGCCAAGCTGTTCCTGAAAAGGCTGGGGACACTGGTCAACGCCATCACGCTTGAGGACGTGCGATATGCACCGGGCAATTTCCATGAGCTGGTTGCGGACCGAAAAGGGCAGTGGGCCTGCGATCTCGATCAACCATACCGGCTGATATTCGAGCCCCACGAAGACCCCATACCGACCGATGACTCGGGAAGATATGTGTGGCTTGAAATCAAGGGAGTGGAAGTCATTGAAATTACAAACTATCATGGCAAATAAAGACATGGCACAGACAAGAGAATTTTTCGATCCGGCCAAGCTGCCGGTCGTTTACCATCCCGGCGAGATGCTTGACGAAAAGCTTCAGGAGATGGGCATGGGCGTGAAGGAATTTGCCACAAGGGTGTCGAAGCCTGAAAAGACGGTCATAGCCGTCCTCAAGGGCAAGAGTTCCATAACCCCCGACATGGCCATAGCTTTCGAGATGATAACCAAGATACCCGCCCACATGTGGCTAAGGCAGCAGAAGAGCTATGATGAGTTCGTGGCCCGGAAACGTCGTGAGAAGACTCTGGAAGAGGGCTTGGCATGGGCTGAAAAATTTCCGGTCGAGGAGATCTCGAGGCTCGGGTGGTTTTCGGGCATAATCGGTGCCGATGGCCGCGAGAAAAACATCGTCGATACGCTGTGCCTGTTCTTTGCCGTAAGTTCGCCCAAGGGCTGGGAAGATTTCTATCTCAATCAGAAACTGCGTGTGGCATTCCGCATCACCCTTGCAGACTCGTGCGACCCGTATGCGCTTTCGGCTTGGCTGCGACAAGGCGAGATTCAGGCGGGCGAGACAGTCACGGAGGCCAAATATTCTGCAAGGGCACTCCGCAATGTCCTCAATGACGTCTCTGATCTCCGCAAGTCCGGAACGATGCCCGATTACGGCACGCTCCGCACGCTATTCGGCAGTGCCGGGGTGAAGCTCATATTCACCGAAACGCTTTCGTCGGCTCCCGTCAAGGGCTGCACGCGCTATATATCAGGCACGCCGTGCATACAGCTTGCCTTGCATTTTGAGGATGAATCGGATTTCTGGAAGACATTGTTCCACGAGGCCGGCCACATCATTCTTCATGGCAAGAAAGACATTTTCATGGAAAATGTCAATTACGGTGACAAGGATCCCGAAAAAGAGCGGGAAGCCGATGAGTTTGCGGAATTGTGGATGAATAGGTGATTTTCAGGACAATCGGGCTACTGTTTGAGGGAGGTGGCGAAGAGGCCGATGGTCGAGCCGGTGAATCCGCCGCGCTGGCTGGCGATGTATTCGGCGGGGGTGCCCTCGCCGAGCTGTGTCCACGTGCCGCCCGAGGGTCTGTAATAGAATCTGTATCTATCTCCCTCGGACACGACCCTCAGTCCGATGGTCTTGCCGCGGGTGTCGATGTCGGCCTCGGCGAGTGTCTCGGAGCGGCCTTTCTTGCCTAACAGGAGCAGGCTGACCTTGCCCTCGGAAACGGCAAGATATATTTGGCGCTGCTCGTTCTTGACCATCAACATGCCGGCCGATTCGTCGGCGCGGGGAGCGAGGGTCACTTCGGTCTCGGCGGTGAAGCGGTGGTGTTGCATTCGGCGTCCCAGATAGGCGGGAACCGAGCCCGACCGCGAGTCCATGGGCGCGTATTGCAGCTCGAGCCCCTTGCCGGTGGTGTAATAGGGCTTGGGGTCGCCCCACAGCGAGAGCCATTCGGGGCGCATCGAGGTGGTGGTGAAGTCGTCGCGCCACGCGAAGTTGCCCGCCTGCTGCGACTGTTGGGGTGCTGCGAGCGAGGGTATGTTGGCGCGCAGGGGCACGGTGTCGAGATTCTGTGTTATGTAGGGGAATCCGTCGGCGCTCCACCTGACGGGCATCAGGTATGTCTCGCGTCCCAGATGGTCCTCGCCGTCGTTCCACGGGCGGCAGCCGAGAAACACTGCATACCAGTCGCCCGCCGGCGTCTGCACCAGATCGGCGTGGCCCGCGCACGTCACGGGCAGCTTGCGGTGGGGCTTGAGCAGGCGCTGCGTCAGCATGGGGTTGCGGCTCCAGCGCCTGTAGGGGCCGAAGACCGAGTCGGCCTTGTAGCACACCTCTGAGTGCGACCAGCCGGTACCACCCTCGGCGGCGATGAGATAATATTTGCCGTCAATCTTGTAGATGTGCGGGCCCTCGTTGCGCTCGAGCTTCTCTTCGGGGCCCACGCCCTCTTCCTTGAACTTGACCGGAGCCCCGACGGTGCGGCCCGTGGCGGGGTCGAATTCTATGATGGAGAGTGCGCGGTGGTTGCTCCACTTGACGGGGCTTTTCTCGTCGCTCTTATAGACGATGTATGCCTTGCCGTTGTCGTCGAAGAAGAACGACGGATCAATGCCGGTCACGCTGTCGAGCACCACGGGTTCGCTCCACGCCCCGCGCGGGTCCTTGGCGGTGACATAGAAGTTGACCGTCTCGTCGCTCTTGCCGTGCATGACGCAGGTCGTTATCATGTAATATTTCCCGTCGGCGGGGTTATGGCTCAGGGCCGGGGCATACACGCCCCCCTTGTCTATCGACAGCCCCGGCAGGTCGGGGAGCTGCGACGGGCGGTCGAGCACGTTGCCCACGTGCTGCCACGACACGAGGTCGCGCGAGTGATAGAGGGGCACGCCGGGAAAATATCCGAACGTCGATGTCACCAGCCAGTAGTCGTCGCCCGTGCGGCAGATGCTCGGATCTGACGCCCAGCCGCCTATCACGGGGTTGAAATAGTCGCCGGGAGCTGTCAGCGGATTGTTGCGATAATACTCGTCGTCGCCCTCATAGCTGAAATACGAGAACTTGACCCCGCCGCCGGCAAGTGCCGACAGGGAGACCGCCGAAGCGAAAAGGATGGTGAGAAGTGAGCGTAGTTTCATGTCTGATTCAAATATATTGCGGCATGGCCGGGCCGGTCGCGGCCCCCATTGTCCATGGCATGTGACGGTTAAAATAGTGTTGTGCAAAGGTAGGAATATTCCGATTAAATAGCTAACTTTGTAGCGAAAACCTTAAAAACAGTCTCATGAAACATATCACAGCATTGTTTTTTGCACTATTAGCAGTCTTTTCCCTCCGGGCCGGCAACTATCCCGACCGCTCTGACTTTCTGTGGGTCACCGAGCCCGACCACGCCGACTGGCTCTATGAGACCGGCGAGAACGCCAAGGTCGACGTGATGCTCTATCACTATGGAGTGCCCGCCGCCGGACAGACCGTGACATACAGCATCGGCCCCGACATGCTGGCCGCCGACACCACCGCCACCATAACCCTCGACAACCGCGGCAAGGCCACCATCGACATGGGCACCATGACCAAGCCCGGATTCCGCGACCTACGCCTCGAGACCACGTTCGGCAAAAACCGCACCGAGCATCACGTCAAGGTCGGTTTCTCGCCCGAAAAACTCGAGCCCTATACCAAGAATCCCGAGGATTTCGACGCATTCTGGTCAAAGGCCCTCGCCGAAGACGCCAAGACACCCCTGAAATATACGGTCGAGCCCGCGCCCGAATACTCGACCGACAAGATGACCTGTCAGCTCGTGCGCATGGAGCTCCCCGGCCCGCACGTCAAGGCCATGTACGGCTATCTGTTCATCCCCAAGGGCGGCGGCAAATATCCCGCCGTGCTCTGCCCTCCCGGTGCCGGCGTCAAGACCATCAAGGACCCTCTGGCCCACCGCTATTACGGCGAGGGCGGCATGATTCGCCTCGAGACCGAGATACACGGAGCCGACCCCCGCATGACCGAGAAGCAGTTTGCCGACCTGCGCAAGCAGAAGGGCGACTACTTCAAGATCGGCCTTGACTCGCCCGACGACTACTATCTGCGCGACGTCTATCTGGGCACGCGCCGCTGGCTTGACCTGCTCTCGCAGCTCCCCGAGTTTGACGGCGAGAACCTCTTCGTTCAGGGCGGCAGTCAGGGCGGCGCGCTTGCCATCGTCACCACGACCCTCGACCCCCGCGTCAAGGGATGCGTGGCCAACCACCCCGCGCTCAGCGACATGAACGGCTATCTCGGCGACAAGACCGGCGGCTATCCCCACCACTTCCGCAAGGACCCCTCCGAGGCCACGCCCGCCAAGGTCAAGACCCTCGAATACTACGACGTGCTCAACTTTGCCCGCCGCCTGCACTGTCCCGTGCGCATGACATGGGGATTCAACGACAACACCTGTCCACCCACCACCAGCTATGAGGTCTACAACCTCATCACCTCGCCCAAAGAGGCCCTCCTGACCCCCATTAACGAACACTGGACCTCGGTCAACACCGAGCGCGGCCATTACGACTGGATCAAAGCCCACTGCAAGTAATATCCCGAATAAATATCCAAAACACCAAGTGCATGGCCTCGCCAAAGAGGGACCATGCACTTGGTGTTTTCAGAACGGATTTGTCTGATGGGACTTCAGGAATATGTATAATACTATCTTGACTCCTGATGCTCTTCCGGCAACACTCCTTTCTCCCTCATGTAGTCGGTGAGGTCTTCCACGAGATAGCGTGAGCTGAAAGTGTGGAGCACGTCATACGAGGGCACGATATATTCATATAGTATGCCCGACTGCTTCAGTCGTCTGTAAACCTCACGCTGGCTAATCTTCAGCACGGACGCGAGCTTACAGATGCAATATGTCACAAATTCAAGGGTTTTGGAGTCCATAATAGTGTGTGGCAAAGTGTCCGGTGCAATAATAACCAATATGACGGTAAAAATCAAATTTAATAGTCGAAAAGCCTGACCCCCATCAACGAACACTGGACCTCAGTCAACACCGAGCGCGGCCATTACGACTGGATCAAAGCCCACTGCAAGTGACGGATAATCACTGACCATAAGACTACCACGCAAGTCTAATCTGCAAGTATGTGCGCTTGTCTTTACCCCAAACAAGCGCACCTACTTGCATTTATGATTTAGATAACCATAGAGGCTTTTTTGAGCGTCAACACGGTATGGACGTACATTATCTAACGGGATCTTCTGAAATGTATACTTTCATGCCCACGTAGACATATTTATGTAAATCTTTTATATCCCTGTTTGTTAGACGTATGCATCCCTCGCTGCTGCGAGTGCCTATGCTAGATGGAAAGCATGTCCCATGTATGCCGATATGTGTGCTCATGGGTGTTTTTAGACGAAAAAACCATGGACCGTAGGCTCCGCGCACAGGTCCATTTCCATCGTGAAAATTGTGTGTCCACGAGTCAGATGGCTGTATCATTGAGATAGAAAAGGAGCCTTCGGGTGTCTTGTGGTCTCCGGCTCTTTTTTTCTGACCGTAATTCATGCCTGCTGATATTGGGTAGGAACAAATTGTATCGTTGTCGTCAATGACATAAAGCCTAAGGGCGGTTTTGTCGATGAATATTTCCTTGCGTGCGAAAATATTCTGTGCAAAGATCGCCACGGACATTAATAGAAGAGCGATGATTGATTGGCGTGATTTCATAAATAATTAGAAAATTATTGTTCTCCAATCATCAGCGAGATCCGGGCTGACAGAAATACACGGTGTCTGTAGTTTGCCATTTAGAGATATTGATTGCTGTTGAATATTGCGGTACAGGTAGTCGTTCAGTTCACCAAGAGTTACCCGGCCTTCGCATTCTTTGAGTTTTTTCAGAAAATAGTATGTGAAAAGCCCATGCTGTTGCGAGTCTATCGAATATGCAGTCTCTTTGTCACTGCAAGCCGAAATGACTATTGTATTACCTGTTACTTGCGGCTTTGGCTGTTTGATTGCCACGCCTCTGGCAGAAACGAGCATGTCGCCTTCTCTTTTGGCGCCGGAAAAACAAGCATCCAGTATTACTGTCGTTTTAGTACCCGTGGCCGATATTTCAGCAAGCATCTCGTTCAGGTCAAGACCTGTACTTACGTTTCGGGAAAAACCGTCTTTGGGTAGAAGATATGATGTCGACATATCCTCTGCAGGCATTCCGTGGCCGGCATAATAGACAATATTCTGTGCTCCATCATGTGCCAAGGATATATCCTTGAGCCATTCAAGCTCGTATTTCATCTTGTTTAGGGATGCATCCGAAATCAATCTGATGTTTTCCTTGGGTATGCCTAAAAGTTGATTAAGATATTTGAAGACAATGTTTCCATCTCTGGATGCAAAGGGAACTTCCGGCTCATACTCATATTGTTCGTTGGCAATGATGAGGGCGAATGTGTTGGGCCTCGACATGCCTGTGTTTTTAAAATCACCGTCGACATCAGAATCCAAGGAATATTTGGCCTCAAGATGATCGGTCCATTCCTCATATGTAGAGAAGTTTTTTGAATCGGATAATCCTTCTTGATATAATTGAAACATTATTTCCTCGGCGAACATGTCGTGGTTTGATCTGCATCCCCATTTCAAGCATGCCTCAAGATGTTTTTTGTCAAATGTCTCGTAATATAATTCTGCATGAAGCGTTGTTAGATAACGCATGGCACGTCCTGTTCGTGAGCCCCAGAAATCTTTATAATCCGGATTATTGATTTCAGCAATTTTAGTGAACCATCGTAACGCCTCTTTAGTGTCTCTTGATACATTGGCGCCTTTGAGGTGATCGGGATTCATATTGATCATTCCCATTTCATACATGGCATCCATATCTCCATATTCGGCAGCAGCGCGATACATTTTAACCGCCTGCCATGGTTTTCCTGTTATCGTATAAAAGTCGGCTAAAATACGTCTTAGTCCGGCGTGTTCTGTTTCCCTCAATTTGGCCTGTAGCAGCGTTATGGCTTCTTCTGTCTGTTTGTCGTTTTTGTGCATTATGATACAGCAGTTGACAAGAGATTTGTATTTACATTCAGAATCTCCCGGGGCTGATGCAGCCTTGAGATAATAATCCTTCGCTTTTGAGAGGTTGACAAACTGAGACCCAAGACCGGTATTGTTGATGCCATCGTATGTCAGGCCTGCGTTGAACATCGCTTCAACATTTCCTTGAATGACGGCTTTGTCAAACCAAAGTCTTGCTTTGGCTATCTCGCCTTGTTCAAGGAAAAAATACCCGACAATATTCTGGGCCACGTCATTTCCGCTGTTTGCATAGGGCATCATGGTGTTGATGGCCTTGTTGATTTCACCTTGATCGAACAAGTTGATGGTTTCTTCATATGTCTCGTCCCAGTCTGCATAGGCATTAATGAATATCTGAGAGACAATGAAAATGAATGAGATGAATCGTTTCATTGCTTTTATGGATTGGTTTTTGATTAGTATTTTTTTCAAGGATGAATGACAAATGGTTTTTCGATCAATTGCATGGAGGTATCCTTGTTGCGGTTCTCGGAAACCCATTTGTTGAATTCCTTGAGTGTGAGCTGTCTTGGTAATTTATCGGATATTCCCGTGTCGCTTGACTTGACGAATCTGTTTTCAGAAAACAATACAATCAATATGTTCTGTTCTTCGGTTTTTCCGCATGTCATAGTATATTCATCCACAAGATGTCGGTTTTCCAATTCCGCAGACTTTCGGTCGAAAAGGATATATTCTCGATTTGCCACAATGTCGAATATGCCATTTTTCTGGCGGGCGTATGGCAACAGACAATAGGCATTGTCCTTATCGGTAAGATAAACGGATAGATAGCCATTGACCGGTGAGGAAAAGTAGAGATAAAGGTCATCACTGTTCTTAAAATCTTTACTCTCGTTTCTGGGGTCGGGTATATTGCGCAGTATCTTGACGTTAAGAGATGCCCGGCTTGATTGCTGTTCACGTATTACGCCACGGGCTTTAACTGAAACACATAACAGGCCATCGCTATAACCGATTTCATAGACGGGCTCTTTGGTGGTTTCGATCCATTCACCTCTCAGATCGCTTCTGCCTATTGATTGAAAATCGACAGATGAATCGCCATTGCTATTGGTTACGGAAGTATAGTTGCTTTGGCTTACCACCGTGCCGAACTCATCAGCGATCGCTTGTGCCTTAGCGCGGTCGAGAGCAATTCGTTTAGCTTCATCAATAGAGATGTTGTCTGCACCGACGTATGTGTATTCGATCTTTACATTTTTGGTCCGTTGCGCTTTGATTGGCGCTACGATTAGTAAGGAAAGTATGATGGCGAAAAGTTTTTTTGCCATAGATGGAGACTGACATACCCGAAGACTCTACAAACGGGTAGATAAAAAAATAGCGTGAAGAGTCTGTACGTACTCGTCCCACAATTAGAGGCTCTGGTATTGCGGCGCATGGTAATAAACCTGTGTT